>NZ_DASUVO010000097.1:0-13175 GCF_036378875.1 Actinophytocola sp. | reverse complement strand
GTTCAGACTGATCTTCACCGCGTAGTACCCGTACCGGCGGCGCAGCAAGCCTTCCTTACGGATCAACTGGGACAGCTCGGCATAGTCCCGGCTGCCGACCTTCGCCGAGGTGTCGAGCGAAGTCATGTGCCACCACTTTCTGGGCGCGTCGGACACGACACCGGGTCTGGGGTGGCGTCAGGGCGTGTTGGTGAAGCTGAAACGCGTTCAGTGTGTTGGTTTCAACCATACCCTCCTCGCGCGCGGTTGCACGGCGTCGTCGCCGCCTGCCAGGTGAGCGCGGTCGGGATGAGACTCGGGTGGCCGGGTGCCTGCTGGGATCACGTCGGCCGTGGCGGCCCGCAGCAGCCGCACGACGACGTCCACCCGGTCGTCGATCCAAACCCTCGACCGTACGGCGGTTCGCCCGCTGCTGGGAGGTTCTGTCGGTACATCCCTTGACAGGGCCTCCCACGGTGCCGACGCCCGTGATGTGGTCGATCGCATGTCGTCCGATCTGCCCCATCCGCCCGACAGTCCCGCAACGGATTCAGCCTTGTCCCGGCGTACGTTCATCGCCGCTTCGGCCGTTGGTGGTGCGACCGCCGTCGCGGGACCGTCGCTGCTGGACGCGCAACCCGCTGCCGCCGCCCAGCCCGCCGCCGAGCCGTTGAGCAGCCGCGTCTCGTTGAAGGTGAACGGGACCCGGCACACCGTCTCGGTCGACAACCGCACGTCGCTGCTGGATCTGCTGCGTGAGCACTTCGGGTTGGTCGGGACCAAGAAGGGCTGCGACGCGGGCGCGTGTGGTGCGTGCACGGTGCTGGTGGACGGCCGGCGGGTCAACGGGTGTCTGACGTTGGCGGTGCGACTGGAGGGCGCGGAGGTCACCACGATCGAGGGCCTGGCTCGGGGTGAGAACCTGCATCCGTTGCAGCAGGCGTTCATCGACCAGGACGCGTTCCAGTGTGGTTTCTGCACGCCTGGTCAGATCATGTCCGGGATCGGGTGCGTCCGGGAGCGCCACACGGGGTCGGCGGAGGAGATCCGGGAGTGGATGAGCGGCAACATCTGCCGCTGCGGCTGTTACGTGAAGATCGTCAGGGCGGTCCAGCAGGCCGCGGGCGGGAAGTGACTGGCGATGTTTCCCTTCTCCTACACTAAAGTCTCCGACACGAGCGCGGCGGTCGCGGCTGGGCAGCGCGGCGGGCGTTACGTCGCGGGCGGCACCACCCTGGTCGACCTGATGCGTGAGACCGTCGAACGTCCCGAGGCGCTGGTCGACATCGCCGCTCTTCCGCTACGGGACATCACGACCACCGCGAATGGTGGCCTGCGGATCGGGGCCCTGGTGCGGATGGCCGACGCCGCCGCCGACCGGACGGTCCGCACCACCTACCCGGTGGTCAGCGAGGCGCTCGAGCTGAGCGCGTCGGCGCAGCTGCGGAACATGGCCACGATCGGTGGCAACATCATGCAGCGCACCCGGTGCACCTACTTCCGGGACGTGACCGCGGCTTGCAACAAGCGCCAGCCCGGCTCGGGCTGCGCGGCACTGGAGGGGTTCAACCGCACCCACGCCATCCTCGGCGGGTCTGACCAGTGCGTCGCCACCCATCCCTCCGACGTCGCCGTGGCGTTCGCCGCTCTGGAGGCGACCGTGCGCCTGCTCGGCCCGAACGGCGAACGCACCGTCCCCTTCGCCGACTTCCTTCTCCAGCCCGGTGCCACTCCCGACCGCGAACACGCGATCCAGCGCGGCGAGCTGATCACCGCGGTGGAGATCCCGGCTCAACCACGACCGTTGCGCTCGGGCTATCTCAAGGTGCGTGACCGGCAGAGCTACGAGTTCGCCCTGACCTCCGCCGCGGTCGCGCTGCACCTCCAGGGCGGGGTGATCCGCGCGGCGAAGGTGGCCGCCGGTGGGGTCGGCACGGTGCCGTGGAAGCTGCCTGCCGTTGAGCGGCATCTGATCGGCAAACGACCATCGGCAGCCCTGTGGACCGAGGCGGCGGAACGCGCCGCGGATGGGGCCTCACCGCTCACACACAACAGGTTCAAGGTCGAGTTGCTCAAGCGCACGGTGGCACGCCAGCTGCGCGTCGTGGGAGGCACCCGGTGACCGCGCAGCCAGAGATCGCCGTTGGCACCCCGCAGTCCCGTGTGGACGGACGACTGAAGGTGACCGGCCGCGCGTTGTACGCGGCGGATCATCCGGTCGACGGCGTCGTGTACGCCGCCGTGGTGGACAGCAGCGTCGGCCGGGGACGCATCACCGACGTCGACACGAGCGCCGCGCTCGCCCAGCCCGGTGTGCTGACGGTGATCAGCCACCGCAACGCGCCTCGACTGCCCTATGTGGACAACCCGGGGTCGAACAACCCGCCGGGCACCAGGTTGCGGGTCTTCCAGGACGACCGGGTGCTGTTCTTCGGACAACCGGTCGCCGTCGCGGTCGCGACCACGCTGGAGGCCGCACAGCACGCGGCACGGCTGGTCGAGGTCTCCTACGCCGCCGAGCAACCCATCACCGACGTGACCTCCGCACCGGCCAACCCGCCAACGACCTACGCACGCGGCGACGCCGAAACGGCGCTGGGCAACGCCGAGGTCCGGCTGGAGATGACCTACCGGCCCGCGCGCAACCACCACAACCCCATGGAACCGCACGCCACCATCGCCCAATGGGATGGCGGAAACCTGACGGTGTGGGACAAGACCCAGTGGGTGGTGGGCGGCACCCAGACCGAACTCGCCGCCGTGTTCGGCATTCCCCAGCAGTCGGTGCGGGTCATCTCGCCGTTCGTGGGTGGCGCGTTCGGCAACGGGCTGCGGACCTGGCCGCACACCACCATCGCAGCACTCGCGGCTCGCGAGACCGGTCGTCCGGTCAAGCTCGTGCTGTCCCGGCGGCAGCTGTACTTCGGGACCGGTTTCCGTCCCGCCTACGACTATCGGGTGCGGCTGGCCAGCGACCGGCGCGGCCGGCTCTCGGCGATGAGCCACGACATCAGGGCGGAGACGTCGAGCTACGAGGCGTTCTTCGAGGCCGTGATGGCGCCGGGGCAGATGCTCTACAGCATGCCCAACGTGCGGCAGGCCTACTCGACGGTGCCGCTGGACGTGAACACCCCGATCTGGATGCGTGGTCCCGGCTTCGCGACCGCCGCGTTCGTCATCGAGTCCGCGATGGACGAGCTCGCGAACGAGCTCCGCATCGACCCGATCGAGCTGCGGCTGCGGAACGAGCCCGGAGAGGACCCGTCGAGCGGGTTGCCCTTCTCCACGCGCCGGCTGCGGGAGTGCTACAGCGTCGGTGCCCGCGAGTTCGGCTGGAGCCGGCGCAACCCCAGGCCCGGGTCCACTCGGGACGGTGACTGGCTGATCGGCACCGGCATGGCGGCCGCGGTCTACGACACCGGCGGGTTTCCCGCACAGGCCCATGTTCGGCTCCACGCCGACGGCACCGCGCTGGTGCAGTCCGCGACCAGCGACATGGGCCCCGGCACCTACACCTCCATGCCCCAAATCGCCGCCGACGCGCTCGGCCTGACGATGCGGACGGTGACGTTCCGGTTGGGTGACTCGATCATGCCGCCGACCGGGCCGCACGGCGGCTCGACGACCATGGCCAGTGTCGGCACCGCGATCCAGGACGGCTGTGACAAGGTGCGTCGGCAGGCGATCACGCTGGCGGTCGACGACCCCCGGTCACCCCTGCACGGCGTCGACCCGGACGACGTGATCGTCCGCAAGGGACGGATGCACGTGAAGAACGACCCGACCCGGGGGGAGACCTACCAGCAGCTGTTGACCCGCAACCAGCGGCCGCATCTCGAGGTGATCGGGACCTACGCCGGGGCGGTGCACGACCGGTTCTCGATGTTCGCCTACGGCGCGGTGTTCGCCGAAGTGGCGGTCGACTCCCGGCTGGGCCTGGTCCGCGTTCGGCGCATGCTCGGCGTCTACGACGCGGGCCGGATCGTCAACCCGAAGCTCGCCGACAGTCAGGCCATCGGCGGCATGGTCGGCGGCATCGGCGCCGCCCTGCTGGAGCACACGGTCACTGACCCCCGTGACGGCCGGATCGTCAACGCGAACCTCGCCGACTACCTCGTCCCGGTCAACGCCGACATCAAGGACCTGCGCGCCATCTACCTCAACGGCAACGATCCCGAGGCCAACCCCATCGGTGTCAAGGGCCTTGGCGAGATCGTGCTGGTCGGCATCGCGCCCGCCATCGCCAACGCGGTCTTCCACGCGACCGGCCGCCGGATCCGCGACTTCCCCATCACCGCCGACGCCCTGCTCTGACGCGGCGTCAGCCAGACTGTTGCCGCGTGGTGGACCTCGTGTTCTGCGAGGTTGTCAGTGAGGCGAGCATGCGCAGTCCCGCTTCGGACGGTGAGCCGGGCTCGGCGGTGTAGATGGTGAGGGTCAGGCCGGGTTCGGCGGCCATCTCCAGCCCTTCGTAGGCGATCGTGAGGTCACCGACGACGGGGTGGTGGAAGGTCTTCGACCCGGTGCTGTGGTGGCGGACGTCGTGGGCGCCCCACCGGGTGCGGAAGTCGTCGCTGCGGGTGGACAGTTCGCCGACGAGGTCGTGAAGTTCCTTGTCGTGCGGGTTGCGGCCGGCCTCGGTGTGCAGGATGGCGACGCAGACGTCGGCGAAGGACTCCCAGTCCGGGTAGAACTCGTGGGAGGCTGGGTCGAGGAACTGGAACCGGGCGATGTTCGGGGGCTGCTGCGGGCTTTCGTAGACCGGCGAGTAGAAGGCGCGTGCGAGCCGGTTCGCGGCCAGCAGGTCCATCCGGCCGTTGCGGACGAACGCGGGCCCTGCGGTGACGGCGTCCAGGGTCCACTGCAGACTTCGGTGCGGCGTCCACGGTCTGCCCTTCGACCGGCGCCGGGGGCGGACCATCGCGCTCGTGCCGTCCGCGGCTCTGGCCAGGTCGAACAGGTGCGCCCGTTCCGCGTCGTCGAGTTGTAGCGCTCGTGCGATGGCGTCCAGCACGCTGGGGGAGACCCCGGCGAGTGCGCCGCGCTCCAGCTTCGAGTAGTACTCGATGCTCACGTCGGCCAGCGCTGCGACCTCGCTGCGACGCAGTCCCGGCACTCGGCGGTTGTCCCCGGCAGGGAGCCCGGCCTGAGCAGGGGTGATCTTCGCTCGCCGCGAGAGCAGGAACTCGCGAATCTCTTTGCGATTGTCCACACGTAACACGGTAAGCCCCGCGTTTCGCGGGAGGGGTGTCCTGTCAGTACACCTTTCAGAAGGAACTCCCAGGTCGCCGCCGAAACTTTCGGGTGGCGGTCGGCGGATGTGGTCATGGAACCCACCGACGGCGACCGCCAACCTCCACTTCGGACAGTTGCGGTCCTTCCGGCGTCGCGTTCGACCGGCTGGCGTTTGACAATTTCAAGTGGAATGAAAATTTCCAGTTCTTCATGATCACGACTGTAGTTTTCTGGCACACTGCGTTGGCAACCCTGGGAGTCGGATGTTGGGGGCCAGCATGGGACAGTCGGTGAGGCGCGTGGGAACGGCGGCGGGAACAGCGGTTCTGCTGCTCGCCGGGCTGCTCAACTCCGCCACCCCCGCCAGTGCGCAGCCGGTGGCGGACCCCACCACGTTGGTGAACCCGTTCGTCGGCACACAGAACGCGGGCAACACCTTTCCCGGCGTCAGCGCGCCGTTCGGCATGGTCCAGGTCAGCCCGGACACCGGTGGCGGAGGTGGCTACGAGTACCGGGCGGACAAGATCGGCGGGTTCAGCCAGACACACCTGTCCGGCGTCGGGTGCGGGGTCGCCGGCGAACTGCCGATCATGCCGACCACCGGCGCGGTCAGCACCGTCGACCCGGTCCAGTACCGGTCGGCGTTCTCGCACGCGGACGAGGAGGCCACGCCCGGCTACTACCGGGTCGGGCTGTCCACCTACGGGATCAACGCCGAGCTGACCGCGACCCAGCGGACCGGCTGGCAGCGGTACACGTTCCCGTCGACCGGCGCGGCGAACGTGCTGTTCAACACCGGTCGGGCCAACCAGAAGGTGTTCGACTCCGAGATCCACATCGTCGGGGACCGCACCATCGAGGGCCGCATCCTGGCCGGCGAGTTCTGCTCCGGCAAGGACCGGCACACGGTGTACTTCTCGGCGACGTTCGACCGTCCGTTCACCACCTACGGCACGTGGCGCGGTCTCACGACCACCCCGGGCAGCCGCGACGCGGCGGGCGAGGGCAGCAACGGCGGCTGGGTGAGTTTCGACGCCACGGCCGACCGTGACGTCGTGGTCAAGGTCGGGCTGTCCTACACCGGCGTCGACGGCGCGCGGAAGAACCTGACCAGCGAGACCGGCGACTCCTACGACTTCGACGCCACCAGGGCCGCACTGCACGACGTCTGGGTCGACAAGCTCCGCGCCGTCGAGATCAGCGGCGGCACGCAGGAACGGCAGCGCGTGTTCTACACGGCGCTCTACCACTCGCTGCTCCACCCGAACGTCGCCGGCGACGTCGACGGGCGCTACGCCGGGTTCGACAAGCAGGTACACACGGCGCAGGGATACACGCCGTACCAGAACTTCTCGCTGTGGGACACCTACCGGCCGCAGAACCAGCTGCTCGAGATCCTGGAGCCACAGGTGGCCAGGGATGTCGCGGTGTCCATTGTGGCCAGTGGGCGCGAGGGCGGCTGGTTGCCGCGCTGGGCCCTCGCCAACAGCGAGACCAACATCATGACCGGTGACCCGGTGACCCACTTCCTGGTCGAGGCGTGGTCGAAGGGCCTGCTCGCCGGGTACGAGGAGGAGGCGTACGCGCTGTTGCGCGGCAACGCGACCAGCCTCCCGCCGGCCGACTCGCCGTACAACGGGCGTGCCGGGGTGGCGTTCTACAACGACCGCGGGTACATCCCGTCCGGTTTGGACGTCGAGACCGACTGCGGGCACAAGGGCGGCGACAACGACTGCGTGCACCCGGCGTCGGCGACGCAGGAGTACGCGGCCGCGGACGCCGCACTGGCGTTGATGGCCACGGGACTCGGCAAGCACGCCGACGCGCGGATGTTCGCCGACCGCGGTCAGTGGTACCGCAACCTGTGGGACTCCTCGATCGACATGTTCCGCCCACGCACCGTCGACGGAACCTGGCTCGCGCCCTACGAACCGGTCGGCGCGGATCGTCAGTTCCACGAGGGCGGCGCCTACCAGTACCAGTGGCTGGCTCCCCAGGATCCGGCCGGACTGGTCGACCTGATGGGTGGGCGGGCCGCGACCGAGGCACGGCTCGACGAGTTCTTCGTCTACCCCAAGCTACTCGTCGATCCCGCGGGCACGGCTCGCACGGACTGGATCACCCAGCCCTACGACTACTACGGCAAGCCGACCTACAACCCCAACAACGAGCCGGACCTGCTCGCGCCGTACGTGTACGCGTGGGCGGGGGCACCGGCGAAGACCGCGACCGTGGTGCGCGCGGCGATGACGTTGTTCACCACCGGCCCGGACGGCATGACCGGGAACGACGACCTCGGCACCATGTCGGCGTGGTACGTGCTGTCCTCGCTGGGGCTCTACCCCACGATGAGCGGCGGCGACTTCATGGTGTTGTCCAGCCCGCAGTTCGAGACGACCGCGGTCCACATCGGACAGTACGGGCGTCGGGGCGGCACGCTGACCATCACCGCACCCGGCGCCAGCGACGCCAACCGGTACGTCCAGAGCGTGTCCCTGGGCGGCAGGGACGTGCCGAGGACCTGGTTGGACTGGAAGCGGATCGCGCGTGGCGGCACGCTGGCGTACACCCTTGGCACCTCCCCGTCGGCGTGGGGGACCCGGCCGAGCACGGAACCGCCGTCGGTCAACCGGGCCGTTGGCGACCTGCGGCGCCACGTGGACGCCTCGCTGCGCCAGACGTCGGTGCTGGTGCCGGCCGGCGCCACCGACCAGAACGTCACGCTGCCGCTGGACGTCCTCGCCCAGGCGCCGAACGGGTTGAGCGCCACGGTGGCTGCCTCCGGACCGGCCGGCTGGTCGGTCAGCGTGCCCTCGTCGCTGACGTTCCAGTCCGGACAGCTTCCGGTGCAGCAGACCGTGGACCTGTCGGTGACCGTGCCGGCCGGCACACCCGTCGGCTCGTACCCGGTGACCGTGACGGTCACGGGGCAGCAGGCGAACACCGTCACCCGCACCACCACGATCGAGGTCCGCGACCCGGTCACCTGCGCCGTGAGCGCGAACGGCCAGTGCGCGGTCGACCTTGGACCGTCCCTCAACCACGACGGCACCGCCACCGTCGCCCAAACCGACCAGGGCGACTTCGACAGCGGGTGGAGCTACGACGGTGACCTGCTGCCGCCCTCGGGCCCGGTGACCTGGGACGGTGTCACCTACCTCGCCCCGGACCCGACCGGCACCGCCGCGAACTTCGTCGAGGCACGCGGCCAGGGACTGCTGCTGCCCACCGGCGCCCACGGCACGCTGCGGTTGGTCGCCTCGTCCCACAACGGCCCGGTGACGACCACGCTGATCGTCCAGTACGCCGACGGTTCCAGCGCCACCCTGCCCGTGACCATCGGCGACTGGGCCGGGGCGACCCCGGAAGGCAGCACGGTCGTTCTCGAGATGCCCCACCGCATCAAGGCCGGCACGGGCATCGACACGCCCCCAATACGTCTGTTCGCCAGCTCCGTGGCCCTGGACGGCGCCAAGGAGGTTCGCTCGGTGAGCCTGCCGAACGACCAGCGTGTCGAGGTGTATGCGCTGACCCTGCTGTAAGGAGGGCTACAGCGTTCCTGAAGGACAGCGGCGAACGGTGATCGCGGACTGTCCATCTCAGGACGAAGGAAACCTCATGTCTCTACGGAAACGATCGCTGGTCACCGGGATCGCTGTGCTCGCCGGTCTGCTGTCCGCGACCGGGCCCGCGGCGGCCGCCGCCACGCTCATGCCGGCGCTCGTGGCGGACACGACGTTCACGCAGGTGACCCAGGACGGCGACAACAGCGTCAAGACGACGTTGGCGACCTGCCCCTCGCTCTGCGACGGCAACACCGCCGGCGAGCGGGACGCCTACGTCGAGTTCGATGTCACCGGACTGCCCGCCGGCGCCAGCGTCACCCAGGCGACGCTGGAGCTGTACTCGTGGAACCCGTACCCGGCGCGCGTCACCGCCTATCCGGCAGCCGGCGCGGCCAGCGGCGAGGGCACCTGGGCGAGCCGTCCGGCGGTGGGTGCCGCGCTGGCCACCCACGAGTCGGTGACGGCGGGGTACAACGCCTTCGACGTGACGAACGCGGTGACCGGCAACGGGCAGAAGACGTTCGCTCTGCGGCAGGAGACCCACAACACGCGGGTCTACTGGGCGTCGAAGGAGAACAGCAACGCGGCGCTGCGCCCGAGGCTCACCGTCACCTACGAGACGGCGGCGGGCTGGCACCTGGTGTGGCAGGACGAGTTCGACGGCTCCACTTTGGACCGGACCAAGTGGAACGCCCGGCCGTTGACCTATCTGGACTTCGACAAGGCGTGCATCACCGACCGGCCGGACAACGTGTTCGTCGCAGGCGGCAACCTGACGATCCGCGCCAAGCGGGAACAGATGACCTGCTGGAACGGCGGCGGGACACGGCAGTACACCACGGCCTACCTCGACACGATCGGCCACGCGGACTTCACCTACGGGCGGTTCGAGACCCGGGCCAAGTCCCCGAACGGGCCGAACGACTCCAAGGGACTCTGGCCGGCGTTCTGGCTGCGGCGCACCGCCGTGTCCACCGGCGGTGACCCCAACGACGGCAACGGCGAGATCGACGTGATGGAGCTACCCGGCGGCTCGCAGTACTACAAGGCGTCCACCTCGGCCATCTTCCGTGACTACACGCCGACGAAGCAGGACTACCGGTACCCGTTCCCCGGCACCACGTATCCCGGCGACGGGTTCCACGTGTACGCGATGGAATGGGAGCCCGACGTGCTGCGCTTCTACGTGGACGGCACGCTCATCTCGTGGGCGCCGCGCACCCCGGCGACGACACCCTGGTTCGACGACGTGTTCAACGGCAACGCGCGATACCACCTCCGGTTGACCTTCCACGTCGGCGGCTGGCTGGGTGACCCCGACGCCACCACCGCCATGCCGGCCGACTTCCAGGTCGACTACGTCCGCGTGTACCAGCGGTAGAGGTTCCTTCCCGGCAGTCAGGTCAGCTCAGTCGACCCGCGAGGCGTAGAAGTAGTAGCCGCTCTGCCAGGGGTAGGCCAGCTGCCGGTAGGCACAGCCGGTCGTGACGTGGCCGGCGGCCTGGAACCCCTGTTCGGAAGTCTCGCAGTCCGCATAGGTCGGGTACGGACCGATCGGCGCCCAGTCCTCGGCCGTGGCCACACCGGTGCCGCCGAGCAGTAGGACGGTCGAAATCCCCAACACACCAACAAGTTTGCGCATATGACAAGCACACCGCGCACGGGCCGGCGTCACAAGCCACCATTGTGGGCAGCGGCCGGGCGAACGGGCGCGAGCCGGCCAGCGGTACGTCCCCGACCGATGGATTGGCGTAACCGCGGCCGAAAGACCGAGGTGTGACCGCCAGATCCCGAACATGGCATGGACGGACGTGCACGCCGACGGCCAACTCGGTCCCCGCCGCACTCGCGACCGTGCTCGTGGTCGCGAGTGCGGCGCGGTCTGGCGGGTCAGGCGCCGGTGACGCCGTCGATGCCTTCACGGAGGAAGTCCGCGTGGCCGTTGTGGCGCGCGTACTCGTGCATCATGTGCATCATCACCAGCCGGAGCGAGACGTGCTCGTCCCATCGCTGGTTGTATCCCGTCACGTCGAGTGACTCGGCCTCGCGCTCGACGCGGCGGGAGTGCTCGACCTCGGCCTCCCACGCGGCGAACGCCTCCGAGCGGGTGGCACCCGACGCGTCGTAGGCGACCTGGAAGTCGCCGTCGTCCGACCACACCAGCGGGATGTCCTCGGCGTTGATGACCCGCCGGAACCAGGTCCGTTCGACCTCCGCCATGTGCCGGACCAGGCCCAGCAGGGACAGTGTCGACGGCGGCATCGACTGTGTGCGCAGGTCCTCGTCGGACAGTCCCTCGCACTTCATGGCCAGCGTCGCGCGGTGGAACTCGAGGAAGCCGCGCAGCATCTCGCGTTCCCCGGCGATCAGCGGCGGTTCAGGGCGATCGACCATGCCGACAGTCAACATCATCCTGAGGCCGACCTGACGGTCACCCTTCGGCGTAGATCACCAGGGTCTGGTCGGGTTGCTCGGCGAGGTGGAAGGCGGTGTAAGCGAACTCCGTCACCCCGCGTCCCGGCGGTCTGAGCCGTTTCCGCCCGCCGTGTCGCGTTTGGACGTCGTAGCGCGGCCACCATTCCCGCACTTCCGGGCTGGCGTCGTGCAGTTCGTCGATCAGTCGGGTGAACCGCGGGTGGGCGGGGTGCTTGCCGGCGAGCGTGCGCAGCCGGGCGAGCAGGCCGCGTGCCTCCGGTGCCCAGTCGACCAACACATCCCGGGCGGCCGGTTCGGTGAACACCCAGCGGACGAAGTTCGGCCGTCGTCCCCTCACCGCGGTGAGGTTCGGGAACAGTTCGTCGGCCGCCTGGTTGTGGCTGAGCACGTCATAGCTGGCGCCGATGATGTACGCGGGGTGCGGTTGCAGCAGCAGCGGCACGGCGGCCGCCTCGGCGGCGAGCGGCTCGTCGTCGGTCTCGGCGGCCGACGCGTGGCCGGCGAGGCGGAACAGGTGCTCGCGTTCGTGCCGGTCCAGCCGAAGCGCGGTGGCGAGGGCACTCAGGACCTGCTCGGAGGTCCGGATGTCGCGGGCCTGCTCCAGGTACGTGTACCAGGTGGCGCTGATCCCGGCCAGCAAGGCGAGTTCCTCCCGGCGCAGACCCGGGGTGCGGCGCCGGCCGGTGCTGGGCAGGCCGACGTCGGCTGGCGTGATCCGTTCCCGACGGCTGCGGAGGAAAACCCCCAGCTCATGACGCTGATCCTGTTCCACTGGCACCTCTGGTTCCAGAATAAATGCATTCTGGATACCAGGCTAACACTGCCGCAGACTGGTACCCGATCACAGCGAGAGAGGACGTTCATGTCGGGAATCAAGGGCAAGGTCGTGGCGATCACGGGCGCCAGCAGTGGCATCGGCGAGGAGACCGCGCTTCTGCTCGCCGAACGGGGCGCGCGGCTGGTTCTGGGCGCGCGGCGGGCCGACCGCCTCGCCGACCTGGTGGCCCGGATCGAACAGGCCGGCGGCACCGCCGTGCACACCCGCACGGACGTGACTCGTCGGGAGGACATGCACGCACTGGTCGCGCTGGCGCGCGATCGGTTCGACCGGCTCGACGTGCTGGTCAACAACGCCGGGGCCGGCCCGATCTCACCGCTGGACGACCTGCGCGTCGACGAGTGGGACGAGATGGTCGACGTCAACATCAAGGGCGTTCTGCACGGGATCGGCGCCGCACTGCCGGTGTTCCGCGCACAGGGCACCGGACACTTCGTCACCACTGCCTCGACCGCCGCGTTCCGGATCGTGCCGACCATGGCGGTCTACGCCGGTACGAAGTTCGCCGTCCGGGCCATCTGCGAGGGCCTGCGCCAAGAAGCGGGGCACGCTCTACGGGTGACCACCGTGTCGCCCGGTCCTGTCGACACGGCCTTCGCCGAGGCGTCGACCAACGAGCAGGTCCGGAAACAGATCACACAGACCCGCGACCAGATCGCGATCCCCCCGATCGCCGTGGCCCGCGCCATCGCGTTCGCGATCGAACAACCCGCCGAGGTCGACGTCAGCGAGATCGTCGTCAGGCCAACCGCCCAGTCCTGATCGGGGGAGACTGACCGCAGTTGGCTACGGAGGTTGAGATGGTCGACCAGACCTGGGAAGTGGCCTTCGCGACGTTGGTGAACGGTCTGCCCGAGACGGTGGCGCTGCCGCGCACCAGCGACGCGGGTGCGGTTCCGGTCGCCGCGTGGCGGCGCGACCGCTTCGGGGTCGTCCTGGTCGTTCGGCGGTGGAGGAACGGAGCATTGGCCCACGACCTCGTGCCGTCCTGGCGCGACGCCAGCGGTGAGTGGGAGTCCTCCGTCTACGGAGGGAGCCTGCTGTCCGGGCCTCCTGACGATCCGCCTCCGCCGCCGGTGCGTGCTGGCACGATCGAGTGGATCAACGAGAGTTCGACCGAG
>NZ_DASUVO010000096.1:0-19591 GCF_036378875.1 Actinophytocola sp. | reverse complement strand
GTTCAGACTGATCTTCACCGCGTAGTACCCGTACCGGCGGCGCAGCAAGCCTTCCTTACGGATCAACTGGGACAGCTCGGCATAGTCCCGGCTGCCGACCTTCGCCGAGGTGTCGAGCGAAGTCATGTGCCACCACTTTCTTGGACGTGTTGTAACGACACCGGGTCTGGGGTGGCGTCAAACCTGTGAAGCTCGTTCAGCGCGTCACTTTCACCATACGCTAGTGGCGCGTGGTTCCTCTGCGGACGGCGTCAGGATCAGTTGCTCGAGTTGCCGAACGATGGTCGCCGGCGGAATCGCCTGCGGCTGGGTGAACACCGCGAGGAGGGTGTCCACCGACTGCTGGACCGTGAACCTCGTCCCGGCGTACTGCCTGCCGGCCGGCGGGAACGGTCCGCTGTCAATGGCCATGCGGATGCCCCAGGCGAGTGCCTCGGCGTTGTCCGGTTCGACGAGGACCACCCCGCCGCAGTCGGTCTCGGGGAGTCCGCCGTCGTCGGAGGCGACCACCCAGCAGCCCGTGTGCTGGGCCTCGATCGAGACGATGCCGAAGGTCTCGTGCCAGTACTGGCTGTTGGACGGCATCACCACGATGTCGTGGTCGGCCATCAACGCCGCCATCGCAGCCGGCGTCCTGCGGGCGGCCACCACGGAGATCCCGGGGTGTTCGCCGAGCAGCCGCTGGATGATCCTGCCCTGCGGCTTGTCCGCACCCGCGGTCGTCGCGGTGAACGTGAGGTCCACGTCCTGTTCGACGATGTCGATGTGGAGTGTTTCCAACAGGGTGTAGACGCCCTTCTCTGGGCTGAGCCGGCCGGCGAACAGGACCCGTGTCTTTTCGGTCGGTGCGTCCGGTCTGGACTGCGTGGCGAAGCACGGCTCGGCGAACGGATACACGACGTTGATGGTCGCGACGTCGACGTCCAGGTAGTCCGCCCACAGCACGGCGGCGTACCTGGAGGTGGCGATGAGGGCGAGAACCCTGGTTCCCTCGACGGCGAACGTCCTCTCCCGTTCCCGAATCGGGGGTGGGTTGTGCAGGATCAGGAACGCCGGGTTTCTGGTCGGCACCGGATGCGGTTCGTTGACGAAGACGACCGTGCCGTCGAGGTCGACGACCTCAGCGAGCGTGGACAGGGACCGGAACGGGATGTCGGTGAACTCGTCCCTGCCATCGTCGGCGCCGAGACCGACCGTGACCACCTGTGCCGGTATGCCGCGCCGGCTCAGTTCCCGGACCTGGCCGACTGTGTAGTTCTCGGAACCGCCGGTGCCGGCCGGCAGGGGATTCCCAGGGGACCAGATGAACGATATCAACCGCCGTACCTCCGTAGTGGACCGTGAATACGCGGACAGGACCCCGTGGCCGACCGTGCGCTGGTCGACTCGGGTGGTGTGCACGAGGGGGGACGATTGGGACCGGTGCGAGCCCGCGACGGGGCCGGCGGTTCGATCCTTCGGCGAACGCTCGAAACCAGGATGTCGGTGCGGACACACGCGACATTCGTGATGGTGAACGGGACAGCCACGCGGAGAGTAGCACTCGCGACCGAGCAGCGATCTCAGTTGAGGCGGGAGCTGGCGGGTGAGCATTGACGCCTACTTGCCGTTCAGCGGCATTTCACACGTCGGCGAGGTCGGGGTAGATGTCGAACACGCGGTCCAGCCCGGTGATCGTCAATGGCAGCAGCACGACGCGGGTGTGCGCGACCACGCACAGCCTGGTTCCCGCCGTCACCGCGGCAGCCCTGACGGTGACCAGGACGGTGAGACCGGCCGCTCCGAAGAAACCAACGTCGGTGAGGTCGACGACCAGTGGCGGGCCGGCGGGCCGCAGCCGGTCGAGGAGAGCGTGCTGCAACCGCGGGCCGGTGCAACAGTCCACCTCGCCACGCACCGTGATCACGACGGCACCGGAGGGGATCGACTGTGCGGTGGCGGTCATGAGCTCCACTCCTGGCTGTCGGCGCGGCAGAACGTTGGCGGCACGTGGCGGGCCGTCCGACGACACGGCCGGGTGGGCGCCGGTCATGGACTCGTCTGCTCGATCGGGGGCGGTTCGGGAACAGGCGCGGGATGCGGACGAGACTGTCCCTTCAGGACAATGCGTCGCGTGCCCATCGACCGTGCGCTGATGAGGTTCCGCGATCCCCACAACCGGCGCGATGCCCAGAATTGGATCGGTATGCGCCATGGGTCCTCCGGTCGGTTTGTAGTCAAACCGGGGTCCCGGGCATCTGTCCAATATGTTACGCCTCTCGACCGGAGAATGCTCTCAATCTCCAGTGAATTCGGCAGCACTATGCCCAACCGGGATTCTTACGTCTCGGTGCTGAGGCGCACCGTGCAGACGCAGCCCCGGTCGTGGCGTCCCACGGTGGTGGCGGCGCAGTAGCGGGCCGCGATCTGATCGTGTTCAGCCCACGGATGGCCGCATGCCGAGCAGGCGACGGCCGGTTGGCCGCCGGACGGCGATTCGGTGGTGTCCTGGTGCCTGCCATTCACTGCCATGCCGCTCCCGTTCGTCCTGTTCGTACTGTCGTGGACCGGCCACCGAGCTAGGAGGACAGGGACACGACGCGGTCGGCATGGACGGTCATCGCCTCGAGGACGGGCCCGCCGAAGGTGGTGGCCATCGCGACGTCCGCCGCGTCACGACCGCGACCGACGACCACCCGTCCAGCCCGGCGCACGTTGTTACGCGGATCGAAGGTCCACCAGCGGTCGCCGAGCCAGACCTCCATCCACGCGGCGAAGTCCATCGGCACCGCAGCGGGTGGCCCGTCGGCAGCGGGCAGGTAGCCGAACACGTAGCGCGCCGGGATGTTGAGCGCACGGCAGAACGAGATCGCCAAGTGCGCGAAGTCCCGGCACACACCGAAACCGCCGGCGTTGACGTCGGCCGCGGTACTCAGCGCGCTGGTACTGCCGTAACGGAAGCTCAGGTGCTCGTGCACATACGCGCAGATGGCCAGCACTCGCCGATATCCCCTCGGATGCGCGCCGAACCTGGCCCAAACCTCGTCGGCGAGCGTGTCGGGCAGGCAGTAGCGGCTCGGCAACGTGTACAGCAGCACCCGGTCGGGCAGGTCCTCCGGAGCGTTCTCGACAGCGTCGAGGTCGTGCTCCTCGGGTGCGCCGGACACCTCGACCGACGCGGCGTAACGCAGAGTGGAGAGGCCAGCCGGCAGAACCATCCGCATGCACGGGTTCCCATACAGGTCCTGGTAGTGGTGCATCGTGCTGGACGGATCGGCCATCCATGCCTCGGCCGCCACTCGCAGGTCGTGACATGGGCGTGGTTGGATCTGGAACACCGTCGGTGTCGCGATCTCGGCGCGGTAGGTGAACGTGCAACCGACATGGAGCCTCATGGCGGGACCTTCCAGGACGCCTGCGGTCAAGTGGACCCGCCGGTGATCCTGCTGTCCGCGCTGGTACGCGGTTCAGGGATGCGCTTTCCCGGTCGATCGCAGGCCAGCCGGTTGATCACACCCAACCGAGCTGCCAGCGCCTCGGACAGCGCCGGCAGTTCGGCGGCCGGGTCCCGCGAGCGGGGCCACCAAGCCCCGTCGACATAGCCCGCGTCCCTCGTTGTGGGCGCCGTTGGCTTCAACTTCACGCGCAGCGACTGCTCGGCCGTAGTGGCCTTGGAGGCGTAGGTACGATCACACGGTCCCGACGACATGTCGATGCTCCCGTCCCCGGTCCAGAGTGGACCGGACTGGGGTGGCCGACAACGATGTTGACTCGACCGCCAACACGCGGAATGCCATCGACACGCCGACCGTACCACGACGGGCCGCATTATGGCCGGCACACGGTCTGACCAGGGCGTTCGCCATCGGTCGACGTTCGTGGGATACCGTGGGTAAGGCCGGTTCGCCCTGGGACCCGACATCCCGTCGGTTACGAGTCTTCGTTCGTGTCCCGTCATCACCAACACCGATGTCCGCGACAACCCGGATGTCCACTTAGGCCGTTCAGCTGCCGGCGAATCACACATCAGAGCAGGAGCACACGAATGGCTCAGGGAATCATCAAATGGTTCAACGGCACCAAGGGGTTCGGCTTCATCGCACCCGCCGACGGCGGCGCGGAACTGTTCGTGCACCACTCGGAGATCCAGGACTACGAGTCCCACGGCCTCGCGGAGGACCAGCGAGTCGAATTCGAGGTCGGCGAGGGCCGCAAGGGCCCGCAGGCGATGTCGGTACGCGTGGTCTGACACTGGTTCTGACCCGCACACGGCAAGGCCCACGACAGCGCGAACGCTGCCGTGGGCCTTGCCGTGCTAGCGCCTGTTGACCTTCAGGACAACCGTCGTCGACGACGGGCTGTGGTTGGCGTCGCCGTCGTAGGCCACAGTCAGCTGCCACCTGCCGACGCCGAGGGTGGCGGTGTCGATGGCGACGGTGGCGCGTCCGTTCACCAGGGTCGCGCGGCCCACCTCGAGGTCACCGCCGGAGATGATCCGGACGGTTCCCGTCGTGGTGAACGGGCCGCCCTTCACCACGACCATGGCGCAGGCGTCGCCGCCCAGCTTGACCGTGTCCCGGTTGAGGGTGGCGGTCGTCGTGCTCGGGTCGAGGGTCTCGCGCGGCACGGCGATCGTGTTGATCTGCTCGACGTGGCCCGCGCGGTCGACGGCCCGGTACCGCACCGTCGTGGCGACATCGCCGAAGGACAGCGGCGAGGTGTATGTCGTCCAGGCCGAGGTGCCCACCTGGTACTCGACCCGCGCGACGCCGGAGGTGTCGTCCGCGGCCGCGATGGACACGGACCGGGCCGTGCCGTTCCACGAAGCTCGGCTGACCGGCGCCTGCGTGTCGACGTTGAGCTCGCGGGTCACCACGCTCGACACGTTCCCGGTGATGTCCGTCGCCCTGGCGGCCACCGTGTGCCTGCCGTCGGTCAGCGTCACCACGTCAGTGGTCCGCCAGCCGCCGTCCACGGCGATCTCGATGGACTGCACGCCGGTCTCGTCGGTGGCCGTGGCCTTCGCCTGGACCGGAACCGTGAACCAGTCGCCGGTCGGCGACGCGGGCGTCGTGCTCAACGACACCGTCGGGTCCAGGCTGTCGGTCACGATCACCGTCACCGTCGCGCGGACCACCTGGCCCGCGATCGTGCCCTCGACCTGGAACGAACCCCACGACCCGTACCGCGACGGGTCGACGTCGGCCCAGTCGACCGCGGTCGCGCGGGTCGAGCCGTCCGCGTAGGTCACGTCCACAGTGGACGGCAGCACCGGAGCAACACCCGCACGGGTCCGCACCGACACCGACCCGACCGACTCGGCCAGCAGGTTCGGCTGCAACGCCGCGCGGAGCGTGTCCAGCTCGGCCTGGCTGATCGGGATGACCGTGCCGTGCCGGGGGCTGCGCGGCAGCGCCGCGTCCGGAACCGACGTCCAGACACCCGAGGCGATGTCATCGGTCTGGAACGCCAGGTACCCCTGACCGCCGTGGTAGCTCGGCTGGTCGATCAACATGTGCCAGCGCCCGGGCACCACGTTGTCACGGAACACCGTCGGACCCTCGCCGCCGGTGAACGTCCCGCCCCACGGGTTGGGCTGGCCGACGCCGATGCGCT
Source organism: Actinophytocola sp. (assembly GCF_036378875.1). Taxonomy (GTDB): domain Bacteria; phylum Actinomycetota; class Actinomycetes; order Mycobacteriales; family Pseudonocardiaceae; genus Actinophytocola. The sequence continues at coordinate 13,996 of NZ_DASUVO010000096.1, read as the reverse complement.
CGCGAACCAGGGACCACGGCGAGGACGTCGTGGTCGGCAGCGTCCCGGTGACCGGGGCCATCAGGTCGGTCGACTTCTCCTGCCGGACCGTCATGGACGCCTCGTCCTTGATGAACCGGTAGAAGGTGTCGCCGTCACGCACCACGGTCGCGTCGATCATGCCGAGACCGGTGCCCCGCTTGACGTCCACCCACGGCTTCGCCTCGCTGAACGTGCGGAAGTCGCGCGTGGTCGCGTACATCATCCGGTTGTAGGAGGTCCGGAAGTCGCGGGAGGCCACGTCGGTCGTCGGGTAGAGGTTCGACGCCCAGTAGACGACGTAGTTGCCCGACGCCTCGTCGTAGAACGCCTCGGGCGCCCAGGTGTTGCCGGCGAAGTCCGACGACACCTTGATCGTCCGTTGCTCCGACCAGTGCACCAGGTCGGTGGACTCCCACACCATCAGGTGCTTGCTGCCGGACTCCTGCGCCTCGCTGAAGTTGTTGCCGCCGAAGATCTTCAGGTCGGTCGCCAGCAGGTAGAACTTGTCGCCCTCGTGCGACCGGACGATGAACGGGTCGCGAAGGCCCCGCTCGCCCATGGTGGAGGTGAGCACGGGGCGGCCGTTGTTCAACTCGTCCCAGGACAGCGGGTCGTTCCCCTTCGACGCGGCGAAGTAGATCTTCTCGCCGTCCTCGGTGCTCTCACCGACGAAGTACGGGAAGAAGTACGCCTCGTGCGTCGCCGAAGCGGGCATCGGGAGCACGGTGACCGGGATCGTGCGGGTCGCCGTGCCGCCGCCCAGCGTGCCGGTGACGGTCAGGTTCACCGTCGCCGGCTCGCTGCCATGCGCGGGCCGGGTGATCTCGCCGGTGCTGGTCACGACGCTCTCGTTGCTCGACTGCCACGCCAGCGTCGCGCCGTAGGCGCCGGTGCGGGGAAGGGTGAGGTTCCCCCGAACACCGTCGGCGTCGGTCAGCGTGACGGCGTCGACCGCCGCCTGTGCCTTCGCCGCGACCCTCTCGGCCACCTCGGTGTCGGTCAGCGCCCGGTCGTAGACGCGGAAGTCGCGCAAGGAGCCCTTGAACGAGTTGTCCGCGGCGTAGGCCGAGCGTCCCAGCCAGTTGTACGTCGACGTGCCGTTCGGCTCGCCGATCGCACCGGGTGTGGCGGTGATGTTCGGGTTCTCGGCGACGAGGGTGCCGTCGACGTAGAGCCTCGCCCTGCCGGGCGTGGCCGTGCTGCCGCCCTTGACGGCGTAGGTGACGTGCTTCCACACGTCGGTCGGCAGCGCGGACGGGGCCGTCGCGCTCTGCTCGGTGTGGAAGCCGCTCTCGGCCATCGCGCCGCGCAGCTTGGCGTTCGAGTCCGAGCCGGTCACGAACAGGTACCCGTTGCCGTTCGGCCAGTTCTGCTGGTTGCCCAGGTTGAACATGAACCAGAAGCCGCGCAGGTCCGCGGCGACCGACACGTCGAAGTCGACGGTCACCTCGTCCAGCCCGCTCAGCAGGTTGTCCGGCAGCTTGATCGCGTTGCCCGTGCTGGCCGAGCCCCCGGTGAAGCCGAAGCCGTCACCGGAGCGCCAGGCCGCCGTGCCCTGCACGGCGCCGTCCTTGCCGTTGCCCGACGAGTCGGCGGCCACGGTGCCCGCCGTCTCGTCCAGCTTGTACCAGGCCACCAGGCCCGGTTCGACCGGTTCGGCCGCGTGGGCGGGCGCGGCGGTGAGCCCGCCGGCCACGAGTGCGGCACCCAGCAGCGCGACGATGGTCCGCTTCCGCATCCCGATCATCCTCTCCTCTGCTTGGTGACACGCAGGACCAGGCTGGTTTGCGAGGGCTTGTGCGCGCCGTCGCCGAGGTAGCGCACGACGAGGGTGTGGTCACCGATGCTCAGGCCGCTGGTGTCAAGCGACACCGTGGCGGTTCCGTTGGTCAAGGTCGCTGATGCCAGTGGCACGGACGACTCCAGGATTCGAATCTCGCCGGTCGGCGTCGTGCCGCCGGATGTGCTTACCTTCACGGTCAGCGGGAGGACGGTGCCCTGCTCGACCCTCGGCCTCGACGGCGACACCGTCGTCGTGGTCGACTTCAGCTGCGCCTGCTTCGCCGGCACCACAACGGTTCCGGGCTCCTCGACGTTGCCGAGCCGGTCGACCGCGCGGAACTGCACAGCGGTCTCGGCGTCGCCGACCACGACCGGAGCCGTGTACCGCTGCCAGTCGGCGGTGCCGATCCGGGTCTCGATCCGGTCGACCCCGACGCCGGAGTCCGCGGCACGGACCGCGACGGTGCGCGCGGCACTGTCCACAGTGGCGTTGGAGACCGGCGCGACGCTGTCGATGCCAAACGTGACGGGACGGATCACACCGACGTTGCCCGCCGCGTCCACGGCGCGGACCTCCACGGTGTGCTGGCCGTCGCCGCTGACAGCCACCTTGGCGTCGGCGTTCGACACCCACGCGCCGCTGTCGACGCGGAACTCGATCCGGTCGAGTCGACGGTCGTCGGTGGCGGTCGCCGACACGGTGACCGGGTCGCCGTACCAGCCGTTGACCGTCGTGCCCTGCAGCGTCACGTCATCGACGACCGGAGCGACCCCGTCTGTCGTGTGCATCCGCAGGAACGTGACCGAGTGCGCGGGGAAGTCGTAGCTGAAGTCGTTCGACAGCCCGCTGACCTGCCGGGTAGAAGGCACCAATTTGGTCGGGTTGGCCTTGGTGTTGGTGTCGCCGGGCGCGCCGGTCATCTGGGTGACCTCGCCGGTGGGCAGCACTCCCGCGTCCGAGACCGTGACCCGCGTGCGGACGGTCTCGGCCGAGGTGTTGACCACCTTGGCCACGATGTCGCCGCTCGCCTTGTCCCGCGTGACGACCTGGAACAGCTTCTCGTCCGCGCCGGACTCGTAGGTCATCTGCAGCTGGTCGTTGAGGTACAGCGAGATGGTGTTGCCCGCGACGACGATCTTCACGTGGTAGGTCGCGCCGGTGTCCACGCTGTGGCCCTCGACGGACTTGACCTCGACCGCGCTGCCGCCGGAGGCCTTCTGCAGCACCGACCGGGTGTTGTTCCAGCCGCCGAGGTTCCACCAGTAGAAGTCGTTGGTGCCCTTGGCACCGAACCCGATGAGGAAGCCCTCGGCGCCGGAGATCTTCCTGGCGTCGAGCTCGAGGGTGTAGTTCGTCCAGTCCTTTGTGTACGCCTCGTCGATGATGCTGCGGGCGTCGGTGGTCGTGGCGGACGACTGGACGTACTCGCCGCCTGAGACGGCCCAGCTGCCGGCGACCGGGTTCCACTGGTCGCCGTTCGCGAAGTCGTCGGAGAACAGCGTCTCACCGCCCGCGTTGGCGGTGACCCGGACGTTGTCGTAGGCGGCTGCGGTGTTCCAGGTGGACAGGAAGACGCCGCCGTCGACGACCGACTGGTTGACCGAGCCGTTGAAGGTGCTCGGCACGACCTCGTCGCCGACGTTGTTGCCGAACATCTTCTGCACCTCCCAGTTGGGGGTGTTCCATGACTCGTCGTTGTCGAACCAGATGGCGTCCGGGTTCCACTGCACGTTCGCCTCGTTGGACAGCAGCGGCGCGTAGGACGCCAGCCGGACCACGTCGGCGTTCCGCTGCAGGCCCGTCATGTACGACGCTTCGACCAGGGCGTTGTAGAACGTGTTGCCGCGCGAGGCGTACTCGCCCAGGAACACCTTGGGGCCGTTGCGGTCGTAGCCGTCATAGCGGTGGTTGTGCAGCAGGAACCAGTCGGGGTCGTTGTAGTAGTGCTCGTCGACCATGTCGACGTTCTGGCCGCGGTTGTAGTCCCACAGGGTCTCGAACCGCGCGCCCGCGTCGTCCGGGCCGGAGTTGGAGATGATGGTGATCTCGGGGTACCGGGCCTTGACGGCGTCCCGGAAGGCCGGGAAGTTCGCCTCGAAGGTGGTGGTGTTCTCCTCGTTGCCCAGGCCGATCATCTTCAGCCCGAACGGCTCCGGGTGACCGAGCGCGGCCCGCTTGGCGCCCCACTCGGTGGTGACGTCGCCGTTGGCGAACTCGATGAGGTCGACGGTGTCGTCGACCCAGCGGGCGATCATCGCCGGGTCGTGCATCTCCGGGATGGTGCTGCCGCAGCCGTTGGCGCCCACCGACAACACGGGCAGCGGCTCGGCGCCGAGGTCCTCGGCGAACTTGAAGTACTCCAGGTAGCCGATGCCGTAGGACTGGTTGTAGCCCCAGAAGTTCCAGTTGGTCGGCCGCTCCTCGACCGCGCCGATGGTTTCCTTCCACTGGTAGGTGCGGCGACGGTCGGTGTAGCCGCTCTCCTCGTAGGTGCGGAACGTGCCGACGTTGGTGACACAGCCGCCGGGGAAGCGCAGGAAGCTCGGCTTCATCGCGGCGATCTTCTCGGCCAGATCCTTGCGCAGCACCGACGTGCCGTTCACCGGGCCGACCCAGCGGTCCTGCGGCATGAGCGAGATCATGTCGAGGCCGACGACGGACGCCGCGCCAGCGGTGACGACCAGCCGGGCCGCGTCGGTCGTCGCGGTGGCGGTCAGTGTCACCCGGTACTGCCTCCAGGTGTCCGAACCGTCGACGGCCACGCCGCCGTCGGCGTAGGTGACGGTGCCGTCCGCGCTGACCAGGCGGATGGCCAGGTCCTGGGCGGTCGTGGTCCGCGCCCACACCGAGGCGTCGTACCTCGCGCCATCCCTGACCGCGAAGCCGCGGTTGTAGCCGAGGTTGCGCAGACCGTCACCCGCACCGTCGGCGATCAGCCGGAAGTGGTTGCGGTTCATGGCGTTGAGGCGGGTGTCGTCGTTGACGACAAGCGCTTGCGGGGCCGCGCCGCCACCGTTGACGATCTCCCAGCCGGTCATGCCGGTGAACCTCGAGTTGTCCGAGGAGTTGAACTCGAACGAGCGGTTGCGCACCAGCTCGGCGTAGAGGCCGCCGTCGGCGGCGTAGTTGATGTCCTCGTAGAAGATGCCGAACATCGTGCCGCTGATCTGCGCGGCGGCCGCGTCACCGTCGATGGCCAGCTCGGCGTTGGACGTGCTGACCTGGGCGAGCTTGAAGTGGACGGCGGAGGCCTTGTCGCCGAACACCAGCGGGCCCGTGCCGCCCGCGTAGCCGGTGCCCTCGGCGTCACGCAGGAAGAGCTCGCCGCCCGCGGCGTCGGTCAGCCGCACGGGCGATGCCGCGTCGCCGGTCTGGCCGAGCGCGAGGCGTCCGTCGGTGACGACGACCGGACGGTCGTCCTCGGCGGTGCGCAGGTGGACCGTGCCGTCGGCCTGGGCGGCCGCGGTGAAGACCAGTGTGGACAGTGGCGGCTCTGGCGAGAGAGCCAGTCCGGCCTCGGTCTCGACCAGGTGGGCGCCCGCGGCGTCCTTGATCGAGAACGTGCCGCTTGGCTGGATGTCCCGGCCCGGGGCCGCGGTGACCCGGAAGTCGTCGAACGCGGCGTCGAGCGTCGTGCCGTCGAGCGCGCCGAGGGCGTAGACGCCGACCTGGGTCGTCTGGAACCCGGCGGTGACCGTCGAGGCGTCCACCCACGTTCCGGCGGCGTCCTTGTACCGGGTGGTGATGGTGTCGCCGACCCGCTGCAGCTGCAGCGTCTCGCCGGTCGAGGCAGGCCGGTCGACGAACCGCTCCGCGCGGAACGCGGCGGCGGTCTCGATGTCGTTCTCGATCGCGATCCCGGACGCGGCCAGTGGGCCCACGAAGGTCAGGCCGGAGCGGACGTAGTTGTCCATGTCCTGCCAGGCGATCAGCCCGGCGCCCTGGTAGGTCTTGGCGACCGGGGCCCGCACGGCCACCTCGGCGGTGAAGTCGCCAGCCGGGATGTCGACCATGAACACGTTCCTGGCCGTGTTGACCGCCTGGTAGGTGTCACCGGTCTGGCCGGTGACCCGCAGCGATCCGTCGAGGAGGGACCAGGCGCCCGGGTCCTCGTTGACGATCTCCCACTCCGGCCGGAGTGTCGTCGAGGCGAAATCGTCCGCCCAGGTCTCTCCTTCGACAGCCCCCGCGCTGGGGGCGGTCGCCGCGGAGAGCGTGACCCCGATGGAGACCGGCAGAGCCGCGGCCACCAGGGCACTGATCCACCGTCGGCCGGGTCTTCCGACCGACCGCTGCGCTGTCGTCATGAGGGGTGCTCCACTCTGAGTTCCACCACCGTAGGGATAAGGCCAGCTTTACCACCGGGGAGTGTGAGCGTTAACAGTTGCGACCGTCAAGAGATGGTTCCCAACCGGTAGACACGGTGGTGGGCTGCGAGGGAGCCTGTGGTGAGCGCTCACAGGAAGGCCCCTGACAGCGCGACAGCTGTCAGGGGCCTTCCCAGTCGTCCACCGGGATACGTCAGCCTTGCTTGGCGCGGCGTTTTCGGGTGATCAACGCGAGTGTCGCGCCCGCGGCGAGGAGCAGGACACCGAGGAAGATCATCCACGGTAGGCCGGACACACCGGTGGTGGCCAGCGAACCCGTGTGTTTCACGGGCGGGGCCGAGGTTGTCGTCGGCGGTTCGGACGTCGGCGGTGTCGACGTCGGTGGCGCCTCCGGGATGTGAACGCCAGCGTCAATCGTGTGGTCGACGCCGCCTGGGGTGGCCGGCGCAGTGACGGGCGCGAATCCGTTGCACAGTTGGCCGGTGGTCGGCAGGGGCACATTGGAGTCGTGCACCCGGTCGGTGTCGACCAGCGGGAGCGTGAACCGAAGGTCGGTAGCCTGCGGCTGGCCCGGCACCTTGCTGGTGTCCGCGGTACACACGTTGAACTGCACGGTGTACTCCGCACCAGGAGTGAGCTGGTAGGCGGCGCCGACACCACCGAAGTAGTACTCGCCTGCGGCATCGGTCCTGGTCGTGGCCACCTGCTTACCGGCGGAGTCCAACAGGTTGACCGTCGCGCCCGGTAGGCGCACGTCCGCCGGGTCCTGGGTGCCGTTGCGGTCGCCGTCGAACCACACCAGGTTGCCGATCTGAATCGGCGCGTTCGCCGCCTGGTAGGCGATCGCTCCGAGCCCGCCTGCCTTGCCGAACCCGTTGTTCGGGTTCCGGCCGACGAACTCGTATGCGTTGGCGGAAGGGTTGTTACCGGGTCCAACCCCGGTCTCGACGTGGTAGTAGCCGGTCCCGTTGGTGGCGACGTTGACCGTCGGGTCCATCTGCGTGCTGACGACCCATTGCTGCTGCGGAATGTAGGCAACCGCCCCCTGCGCGGCTTCCTGGTGTGCTGCGGGCTGCCGGAAGAAGTCACCAGGGAAGTACTCGACCACATCGCCGTCCTGGCCGCCGACGGTGTCGTTGTTCGCGTGGTCGGGGCAGTTCCCGGTGCCTTCCCAGGAGAACCCACCGTTGGGATTCACGCAGGCCATGTTGACGTCACCACCGGAAAAGCCGTTCTGCGGGGTGTTCCTGCCCGGACGCGGGTCCAGCCCACCCCAGCCCACTGTGTCCATGAACCGGTCGCGGAAGCCGAGGATCATCGACCCGTCACGCGTGAAGGCCACGCTGGCCAGTTGCGGCTGCGGACTGATCAGCGCACCGTTGCCGTTCACGTCGTGGTCGTCCCAGCTCGACAGGTCCGTGTTCCACGGGTTCCAGCTGTCGGTCTGGCCGGGAACGGACTGGTTGGTGAGGACCTCGCCGCGCTTGAAGTCGAGCGGCTGGGTCAGCACCGTGGTGAACTGTGTGCCGTCGTAGGTGTAGACGACAGCCTGCAGGTCTTCGCTGTCCTGCGTGCTTTCCGCGCTGCACACGCCACCGACGTACAGGGTGTTGTCGTGTGTGGCGACAGAGAACGGCCGCCAGTCGGTGGGCACCGCGCAGCCCGGGTCCGGGATCGGCACCGTGGCTTTGGGTGCTGAGGCGGTGGCCCCGGTGGCGTCGAAGCTGACCAGGGTTCGGGTCAGCAGGTTCACCGCGTACAGCGTGGTCCCGTCCTCCGACAGAGCCAGGCCGCCGATGCTTTCCTTGCCCGGCACGCTGACGAACCCGGCGTCCTTGATCATGTTGCTGGTGTCGTGGGGTGTCACCACGGCGCCCGGCACCTTCGCGAACAAGGTCGGCGCACTTCCACCGTCGACCGGCACGGTGTAGATCGCGTCCCCACCATCCGGCCCGTACAGGGCGTGCCGTCGGGCGAACGAGCTCTGGAACAGCTGGCGCCGGTACTTGTCGTAGGCCAGCCCGAACGTCGTGCCCACCTGGGCCTGGGTGGCGAGCGTGGTTGGGCACGCGACGTCGTCAGGGCACGTACCGCGGGTGTTCACCCCGAACGCCACCAATGCCCGGGTGTCCTCCCCGTTGGCAGCGGTCTGGATCGGCACGAAGTACCGGGTGTCCGGCAGGGCGTAGTCGGCGGGGTTCCAGACCCCGGTGATCACCGAGTCGTCCTTGTCGCCCGACACGTCCACGAAGGTGGTGAAGCTGTCGAAGTGGTTGGCCGCCGTCGAGGCGGGCGCCGCCCGCAGATAGTTGCTGTAGGGCGCCGGGACAGTGACATCGACGCGGTAGTGGCCGCCGGTCAGTTCGGTGGACGGCGGCACCACGACCCTTCCGGTGGCATCGGTGGTGCCGGTGACGTGACGGCCTTCACGGTCGGAGACGTCGATTCGCATGCCCTGCTGCGGCACGTCCATGGTCGTGTTGATCACGCCGGTGCCGAAGAAGTCCCTTAACACCTGGACCGTCAGCGTGCCGTCGGTCGGCGACGCGGCTGCTGTCCCCGCTGTCGCTCCGGTGATGGCGCTGCTCACCAACAACAGACCAGCCAACCCCACCCGCGCCAACCAACTCATCTGTGTCCGGGCTTTCCGGCTCATCTATATCCCCTTGTGAAAGTTGTCACGAACCGTCATAGACAACCAGAACAACGTCCCTTCCATGTGCCGGAAGGTGGGTGAATCAGGGGGTGAATCAGCTGACCTGTTAGCGTCGCGCGGCGTGCGAAGCATGAGATTCCAGTGGCGTTTCCCGCGGCACCGATGGCTGCGGCCGCGGGGCGTGATAATTGTCATGGGTATCGTGGCGATCGGCGTGACCACATTCCTGATCGTTGGTAACGATTCAGGGCCTACCGGGCCGCGTGCGTTGACCTCGGATGAGGTGAACCGGTTGGCGATCACGCGATTTCGCAACTACGAGACGGAAGGCCGCGCGGTGACGATCACCGTGCCGAGCACCGCTGGTGAACTGGTCATCACCGGGTCGGTCGACTACCGCGCCAAAATCGGTTACGGCGTCGTGCACGGGACCGGGCGGGATTCGTCCAGTGACGGGCTGATTCAGTGGAACAACGCCACCGTGTTCTTCCACCCGATGGACGCCGCCCCGGCGGAGGCCCCCGCGTCGCCGCCGGGGCCGAACTGGCATCGCCGTTCACTGCAAACGACCGGGAGCTCACTGGACAGTTCGTTGCTCATCGTGCTCAGTCTTGGTAGCGACCGGCCGGACAACGCCGAACTACTGCCACAGAACGGCGCTGCCTGGGTCGGTCATGACCAGGTGGACGGCCGTCAGGTGGACGTCATGACCGGGCCGGGCGCTCGCGGCAAGCCCGGTAGCGCCGGAAACGTTCGCTACTGGATCGACTCGGAGGGCACCATGTACCGGGTTCAGGCCAGTGTGGCTTCCGCGCCGCGGCCGGTGGTCATCGACTTCGACACGCGGGAGTACGTTCCGGTTCAACCGGTACCCGGCCTCACCCCGACGCGGTAGCGGTCAGGACGTCCGCACCAGCGCGCCATCGGCCAGCAGAGACGTTGCCGGCAAAAGGATTCCCGTGATGTCCGGTAGCGCCGGAACGGCCGGAACAGCGGTGGCGCCCGCGGTGGTGGCATTCGGGAACTGCGGTTGCGGGGCGGGCGCGGCCACGTCGGTGAACGGGATACCGCGAGGCGGCTCGGGCCACGTCCACGTGCCCGACGGCGCGGCCGAGGCGTCGGCAACCGGACAGGACGCGGTCGTCGCGAGCTGGGTGGGCACCGTCGTCGCGAGATCGTTGCCCCTCAAGCAGTTACCCCGTCCCTGTGTTGCGGTGGGGAACGTCCAGCCGACGTCGACCCCGTTGCCAGCGAAGGTGTTCTCCACGATCTGGTTGCCGTTCGGCGGTATGTCGGCGGTCGCGGTGATCACCAGTCCGACGTTGACATTGCCGGCGATCCGGTTGCGGGCGACCTGGTTGTCACTGCCGCCGTCGATGCCGATGCCGATGCCCCATCCGCCGTCGGCCTGTTCAGGGGTCGAATCCTGCTGGTTGGCCTCGATCAGGTTGCCGGCGACGATGGCTCCCTGTTGCGGGAGCAGCTTTTCCTGGTGGTCGGAGTTGGTGGTGAGCCCGACCCGGTTACCGACAAGACGGTTACCGACCACGTACATCTCGCCGCTGGCGTTGGTGCCTTCGTAGCCGACCGCGTTGAGTTCGGCGATGTTGTCCCGCACCACGATGCGACAGGGCTTGCACTGTCCGACATAGATCCCCGAGTCAGCCGAGCCGGACGCGTACGAGTGCTCGATGACACCGTCCTGCGCGGAGAACGCGTAGATGCCGTACAGCCCGTTGCGGGTGGCGGTCACGTGGGAGACCAGGAACGACTTCAGGAAGGTGACCGGCTCGTCGCCGGTGTCGTAGCCGCCGTCCCCCGGAGTTCCGGCAGCCGCCTTCGCCGAACCGGTGACCAGGACTCCGTTGTGCGTGTTGTTCTTCACGGTCAGGTTCTCCACGGCCACCCCGGGCGCGGTGACGACAATGCCGTTCGGCTGCCGCAACCGCCCGTCGATGACGACCTTTTCCCGGGATTCGCCGCGAAGGGTGATTTTCGCTGTGGTGATTTTCACGGCCTCGTGGTACACGCCCGGCGCGACCAATACGAGGTCACCGGCCTTGGCGAGGGACACCCCGGCGGAAATCGTCGGGGCGTCGGCCGGCACCCGGATTGTCACATGCGCACCGGCCGGCCTTCTGCCCTGACCCGATTCGTCGCCACCCGCACCACAGCCGGCCAGTACGAATGTCACTGTGCCCAGCACCGCCACAATCACGCGACAACCGAAACGAGGCATGCTCCCCAGTTTGTCATGGTGCCCGGATTGACTCGCGGTAGGGCGGATATGGCACTCTCCACATCGTGGGCCGAGCCGAATATCACCCGTCACGCCGCGCGTTTCTCGGTGCCACCGCGACCGCGGCGGCCGTCGGCCTCACCGCGGCGTGCGAATCGGGTTCCGCCCAGCCGAGCAGACGCGGTGCCCCTGCGCCGGTGTCGCCAACGGGCCCTCATCAGGCCGGGATCACGCTCCCGCGAGAAGCGCAGCCCAACCTGCTGGCCGTCGTGGCCGACCTCGCTGACGGCGTGGCTGTTGGCCCGTTGCTCGCCGAACTGGGCGAGGCCGTCCGCACGCTCACCGCGGGGACCGACGCACGACTTCTCGGCCTGCCGCCGGGCGATCTCACCGTGACGATCGGGGTGGGTCCCCGACTGGTGCGCATGGCAGGTCCTTCCCTACCCGGCACAGCGGACCTCCCGGAGTTCTCGCGCGAGCAGGTCGATCCGCGGGCACGTGGCGGTGATCTGCTGGTACAGATCTGTGCCGGCGACCCCACCGTCATACCGATCGCCGCCGCCGCGCTCCTGCACCAGGCCGGCGACCGGATCCGCGAACGCTGGCGGCAGTCCGGACGCCGCGGTACGACCGTTCCTGTGGCACAGGGCGTGACCGCGCCACGAAACGTACTCGGTTTCATCGACGGCATCGTGGGTCCACACACGACCGTCGAACAGCGACGAGATCTGTGGCTGGCCGGGCCGGCTCCGGTCGCCCGCGGCACCATCGCCGTGCTCCGGCGCATGGAACTCGACCTGTCGCGGTTCGCCGCGTTGCCCGTCGCCACCCAGGAGGCGGTCTTCGGTCGACGTCGAGACACCGGCACACCCCTCTCCGGCGGCGCCATCGCCGCCGACCCGAACCTCGGTGCCAAGACGCCGGAGGGGCGCTATCTCATCCCGGCGGACGCCCACATCCGCAGAGCGCACCCCAACGTGGTCGGTGTCGGCCTCATGCTGCGCCGCTCCTACAACATCGACGAACCCGCTCCCGGCCTGCTGTTCATCAGCTTCCAGAACGACATCCGAACATTCACCAACACGCTCACCCACATGGACAACTCCGATGCGCTGCTGGGGTTCACCACCACCACCGCCAGCGCGAACTTCCTGATACTCCCCGGGTTCGACCAACAACGTCCGTTGGGTGCCACGCTCTTCCCCTAGAGCACGCCGAGTTCGTAGGCCCGCATCAGCGCGCCCTCGCGGCTGGACGCGCCAAGCTTGCGGTAGGCGCTTTTCACCTGCGTGCGCACGGTGTTGACGGACACGACGAGCTTGCGCGCGGCCTCCGCGATGGTCAGGCCCGCGTCCAGTTCGCTGAGGACCACCTGCTCGCGGGTGGTCAGCTCCACCAGCTCGACGCGTTCCGGGAACACCGGACGGGCCCGCGCCAGACGCTGTGCCGCCTCGTCCGTCAGGGGCAGGTCCCCCAGCTGGAACAGGTCATCGCGGTCAGCCGGCGACAACGAGGCAAGCGAGAGCACGTCATCGGGCGTGCGCACGCGCCCGACCAGCTCGACCGACTGGCGGGCCTCGTCCTTGTCACCCATACGCAGCGCGGCGATCGCCCTGAGGAGCAGTATCTGCCTGGCGTCCCGGCGCGATGTGGTTTCGTGCCATGACGTCCGCGAGGCCATCGCACGGACCGCCTCGTACTCGCCGTTGAGCAGTCGGAGTCGGGCGGCGGGCAGTGTCAGCCACGATGTCTGGGGGTCCGCCTCCTTGATCACGCGGAGCGCGCGGGTCGCCTGACCGGTGGCGATCAGCAGCTCGACGTGCGCGCGTCGCAGCACCCGGACGGCGGTGCCCTGTTCGACGAGCGCGGGCGCGTGACTGAGCCTGAGTGTTCCCAGGTGGGCGAGCGACGCGTCCGGGTCGCCGAGGTACAGCCCGTGCGCGAGCACCAGTGCCGCGACGAAGGGCCAGACCTCCAGCTGCTTCGTACCGTCCCCGGTGATCTCCAGGCACTTCTCGAGATGCACCTCGTCGTAGCGGTCCAGCGCGTCCCAGCCCTCGCCGATCGTCCCACCCACCGTCAGCAGGAACTGGACCCGCTGGGATGGCGACTCAAAGCTCCGCATCCGGTCAAGCCACTGCCGCGCAAGGGCACCGTGACCGAGATAGCCGAAGATCATGGCGAGATTCGCGGCCGCGTTGAGGGTCGTGGCCGCCGTTATCGGCTCAACCGGCGCATGTTCGTACGCCTGGCGGTACAACTCGACCGCGGCCGGGAAGTCGTCCATCAACGAACGCGTCAGACCTCGCTGCATGGTGAGCCAGGCGGGGCGCGGTACCCCCTCGACGCCGGGCAGCGGGCTGAGCTGCGCGGCGCGAGCTGTCAGGCGCTGCCCCAACTCCTCGGCCTCGCGGCATGCTCCCTGCATACGCAACCCGATCATCGCCGCGCTGCCGACCGTGACGAGCGTCGCGAACGAGGTCTCGTTCGCGATGTCCATCGCCGCCGCCAGACGGGTACCAAGTTCCGTGAAGTGGCGCAGATGCGGCCGGAGTTCGGTGACGTTGGGTTGGTTGGCCGCGTAGTAGGCGCTGATCCACGCGATCATCAGGCGCGGGCGAGCACGCAGCTCCTCGTCCGGCACCTCGCCAAGCACGGCAAGCAGCTGACCAGCGAGCTCACCCTCCACAGCGAGGATATGCAGGTCGCACAAGGCTTCGAGCGCGTTCCAGTCGCGATCCTCGGCGATCCTGGCCAGCGTCGCCGGCAAGTCGGCCGCGGGCTGCGTTCCGTGCGGCACCGTCTCTGCCTCCCCCAGGCCAGCCGATGAATCTCGCGCAAGTATGCGGTGCTCGGGTCTGCCCGCCCCGCTCACTCCAGTGGACAGGACATCAGCCTGGCACGCAGAAGTAGTAGCCGTCATGTCCGACAACCGGGTGAACTTGCCCCCCATAAGGGTCAACGGGTGA
>NZ_DASUVO010000095.1:0-51068 GCF_036378875.1 Actinophytocola sp. | reverse complement strand
ATCCGTCGTGCTGTCGAGTCGGCGATCGCGAACCCGTTGTTCGGGTAGTACATGAGGTCCCCGTCGGGCTCGACGGCGATGATGTCCGCGGCACCGTCACCGCTGAAATCGGCGGACATGACCTGGCTGAACCCGTCCCAGCCCGTCCCGAGCCGCCGTGCCGTCGAGTCGGAGACCGCGATGCCGTTGTTGGGGTAGTACATGAGGTCCCCGGCCGCGTTGACGCCGAGCACGTCGGAGAAACCGTCCCCGCTGAAGTCGGAAACCCTTTCCCCGTCACCGGACCCGCCACAGTTGCGGCTGGTCACGTTGCGCCAGGTCGTCGACGACCCGGTGTAGGTCACCCCGTTGAACGTCGCGGGGACGCGCTCCGCCCCGGCGAAGCCCCAGGTGACACTTCCGCTGCCGTCGCTGTCGAAGCCCTGCTCGTAGTGCAGGTGCGGGTGGTTGTTCGACGTGGGACCCGTCCGGCCGACCCGGCCGATCAGCTGTCCCTGCTTCACCTGTGCCCCGACCGACACCTGCCGAGACTGCAGGTGCAGGTAGGTGGTGAAGTGGCCGCTCCCGTGGTTGATCTGGATCACGTTGCCCGCGTTGTTGTGGACGAAGGACTGGTTGACCGTGCCGGCCGCCGGGGCCAGCAGTGCCGCGCCCTCGGTGCCGACCTGGTTGGGTTCCCGCACCATGTCCAGCGCCGGGTTGTGCCCCCAGGTGTCCAGCCGCCACTGCTGCCCGCACTCGAACGGCAGCTGGAACGCCGGGGCCGCCTGGGCGGTCGATCCACTGAGGACGATCAACCCCGCCGCGATGGCGAAGCCGGCGACGACACTCAGAACCTTTCTGATGATCATGGCTGACTCCTACTCGGCGTGGGTGAACGAACCCCAGCCGGTGTCCAGCTGCTGTGAGCCGGAGATGGCGAGGCCGTTGTTCGGGAAGTACTGGACGTTGCCCGAGGCGTCGACGCCGAGGATGTCGGCGTGGCCGTCGCCGCTGAAGTCGGAGGCGAACACGTGGGCGTAGGTGCCGAAACCCGTCTTGAGCTGGGCGGCCCCGGAGATGGCGAATCCGTTGTTGGGGTAGTACATGAGGTCCCCGGCCGCGTTGACCGCGAGGATGTCTGCGGCCCCGTCACCGCTGAAGTCCGCGGCCATGAGGTGCTCGATCGTGCCCCAGCCGGTGGCCAGGCGGCGTGCGGTCGAGTCGGCGATGGCGAGGCCGTTGTTGGGGTAGTACATGAGTTCCCCGGCCGCGTTGACCGCGAGGATGTCGGCGTGGCCGTCGCCGCTGAAGTCGCCGGCTGCCACGTGGGGGTACGTGCCGAAGCCCGTCTTGAGCTGGGTGGCCCCCGAGATGGCGAATCCGTTGTTGGGGAAGTACATGAGGTTGCCGGCAGCGTTCACGCCCAGGATGTCCGCGGCCCCGTCACCGCTGAAGTCCGCCGCCATCACGTGGGAGTAGGCCCCCCAGCCGGTGGCCAGCCTGCCTGCCGTCGAGTCCGAGATCGCGATGCCGTTGTTGGGGTAGTACATGAGGTCCCCGGCGGCGTTGACGCCGAGCACGTCGGAGAAGCCGTCCCCGCTGAAGTCGGAAACCCTCTCCCCGTCGACCTTCTTGTAGCGGATGAACGTGAACTGGGACATCTCGTCCGGGCCGTTCCTGCCGAGCTTGCCGACGTTGTTCGTCGCGTAGGGGTTCTGCACGGTCTGGCCGGTGCTGTTGAACGAGTAGACGTACGCGCCTTCGTTGTGGTTGGCCGGGTTCACCCAGTGCGAGAACAGCTCCATGTGGCCGCCGGTGCCGCCACCGTCGTTGTCGTAGACCATCGCGTCACCGGCTCTCAACGCGTCCCGGGGGATGACCTCCATCCCGTTCCCGCTGCGCGCCCGGGAAAGGAAGACGTCGGTGGTCAGGCTGCTCCCCAGGTGCCAGGCCATCGACACCAGCCCGGAGCAGTCCCGGCGATAGGTGTGGCTGCCTTCGAGGTCGGTCGCCCACGAGCCGCCCATGTCGTAGGTGAGACGCCGGTCGACCCAGTTCTGTGCCCTGGCCATGATTTCCGAGCGGGCGATCGTACCGCCCACAGTGGACGCCGACGCGGCGGTGGGAGTGGTGAACAGCGGTGCGACCACGGCACCCAACAAGGCCAGCACGGCGCCGAGGACGACGGCCACGGCTCTTGGCCTGGCTTTCGATCTCATGTCGTTCACGCTTTCTGTGGAGTGGAGCCAAAGTTGGCGACGAGAGCAGCATCGGCGCGCCGGCTGCAAGTTCCCTGCAAATCCGCGGGTGGCGCGCTGTCAGGGGATGAGGTCGTACATCGGCGCCGGTGCGCCCGTGCCGGCGCACCAGGCGGCGTCGCCGAACGACCAGTGCCACCAGGTGTCGCCGCCGACCATGCCGACGGCCGTCAGGGCGGCAGCGGCCACGGGCCACTCCGGGGGCGGCGACACGGACCACAGGGCGGGCTCGGGCGAGCCGGAGACGGACAGGGCGAGGTCCACGGCACCGCCGGTCGCGTGCCCGCCGGTGTCCGGGCACGGCCCCGTATCGGCCGGGCCGCGGTGTCCCGACACGACCAGGAACCGCAGTGCCCTGGGGACAAGCGTCTGCGCGACCGTCAACCGGTCGACCACACCAGAACGGAGACGGACCCGGGCGCTCCAGCTCGCGGTCCGCAGCGCGTGGACGAGCGCGAGATCACGGAGCGGCTCGTCACACTGGTTGGAGGACATCGCCTCCACGCTGCCCGGCCGCGCTGTAAGAACGCCGCAAAAGCGCCGCAAGTTCAGCGCCCGTTGGCCGGGGTGGTGTGCTCGGCCAGCTCACGGACTCCGTAGAGCCGGAACACCTCGACCATCTCGGCCCGCAACTTCGCCGCGGCGGCCGCGTCTCCCGACGCCGCCAGCGTGTCGGCCAGGTCCCGCTCGGTGCGTGCCTGGTGCAGCGGCAGGTCGATCGCCCGCCACAGCCGAATCGCGGCACGCAACCGCCGCTCCGCGTCCACGAGCCTGCCCTCGGCGAGGTGGCGTTCCCCCATGGTGCGCAACGACATCGCCTCGCCCCAGCGGTCGCCGAAGGAACGCGAGGTGCGCAGGGCCTGCTCCAGCAACGCGTCCGTCTCCGCGCCGCGGCCGAGCCGGATGAGCGCCTTGGCCACCGACCGCGCGCTGTAGGCCTCGAGCAGCTCGTCACCGGTCTCGTGAAAGATCGTGCGTGCCTGCTCGCCGAGCTCGTAGGCCCGCTGGTACTCACCTCGGGCGCGGTGCACCAGGCTGAGCGTGCGCAACGTCATCCCTTCGCCGCGGCGGCTACCGAGCCGCCGGAAGGCCGAAAGCGATCGGGTGACGAGCCGGTGCGCGTCGGTCAGGTCGCCGAGCTCCAGCTGGACCAGACCGGCGAGCCGGCTCGAGTACGCGAGGGACGACTCGTCGCCGAGCTGGTGGAACATGGCGTCGGCAAGCTCGAAGAAGTGCAGCGCCTCGGACAGGTAGCCCTGCTCGTGGTTCGCCGTGGCGAGCGCGGCGAGGGTCATGGCCTCGCCGCGGGTGTCCCCGAGCTCGCGGAACACCTGCAGGGCCTGCATCAGGTAGGTGCGGGCCTCCGCGAGCCGGTCCTGCTTGTACCGCAGCTGCCCGAACTCGGCGAGCAGCATGCCCTCGGCATAGCGGTCCCCGCAGCGGCGCGCGGCGGCGAGCGCGGAGTTGTGGGTCCGCGTCCACGCGTCGAACAGGTTGCTCACCGCGAACGACGCTGACAGCGCCGAGGCCAGGTCGGCGGCGAGCTTGCCGAGATCCAGCTCGGCGGCCCGTTCGACGCTGGTCACCAGTGAGTGGTGCTCGGTGGCGAACCACAGGTGCGGATCGGCGAGCGCCACGTCGACGGCCGGAGCCAGCCATCGCGACGGCTCCCGGTCGGCGACCGCCCGCCGGTCGCGCGGCGACAACCCGCCCGGCGGCCGGCTGGCCAGGATCGTGTCGACCGCGTGCAGCCAGCCCGTCACCACCCTGGCCACCGCCGCCGTCACCACGTCCGGCAGGTCCTCGGCGGCGGCTCGCTCGGCCGCGAAGATCCGCAGCAGGTCGTGCATCTCGTACCGGCTCTGCCCGCACCCGTCCACCCCGCCGAAGGTGAGCAGGTGCGCGTCCACCAGGTCCTCGATCAACCGGTCGACCACGTCCTCGGTCACGTCCAGCAGCGCGCCGACCACCCACACCGGGATCGTCGGCAGGCCGAGGGCACCCAACCGGCGGAACGTGGCCCTGGCGTCCTCGCCGAGCGCGTCGTAGCTGATACCGAACGAGGCGCGTACCTGCTGGTCACCCGCGGACAGCTCGTCGAGCCTGCGCGTCTCGTCGTCGAGCCGGTCGGACAGCTGCGCGAGCCGCCAGTGCCGCCGGGTGGCCAGGCGGACGCCGATGATCCGCACCGCGAGCGGCAGCCGGGCCGACTGGTCCACCAGCCGTCTCAGCGCCGTCGGTTCCGCCGCGACCCGGTCGTCACCCGTGATGCGGATGAGCAGCTCGCGTGCCTCGGCGTCCGCCATCACGTCGAGCTCGGTGAGCCGGGCACCGACCAGTCCGGCCATCCGGTTGCGGGAGGTGACCAGCACGGCGCACCCGGGCGTCCCGGGTAGCAGCGGACGCACCTGTGCCTCCGTGGTCGCGTCGTCGAGCACCACCAGTACCCGGCGGCCGGCCAGCATCGACCGGTACCGCTCGGCCTGTTCCTCCACTGTGGACGGAATGGTGTCCGGTGTGTCGCCGAGCGCCTTGAGAAACCGCGCGAGGATCGCGTCGGTCGACGCCGGCGTGCCTGTCGTGCCGTGCAGCTGGGCGAACAGCTGACCATCGGGGAAGGAATCGACCAGCTCGTGCGCCGCGCGCAGTGCGAGCGTCGACTTGCCGACCCCGCCCTGCCCGGACACGACCCAGACCGGCACGGTGCCCGCCGCGGCCTCGGACGAGAGCTCGGCGGTCACCTCCGCGAGCTGCCGGCCGCGGCCGGTGAAGTCCGCGGGGACCGCGGGAAGCTGCGCCGGACGCGGAACGGTTGGGGAGTCCGGCACGCTTCGCCGGCCTGCCGTCGCGATGGCAGGCCGGTCCCCGATGCCGAGCGCGCCCGGGTCGGAGCGCAGGATCGCCTCGTGGGCGGCGCGTAGTACCGGCCCTGGCTCGACACCGTGCTCGTGGACCAGGAACTGCCTGCCCTCCCGGTACACGGCAAGCGCGTCCGCCTGCCGGTCGAGCGCGTACAGCGCGACCATCAGGTGACGGCGCAACGCCTCCCGCGCCGGGTGCCGCCGCACCGCGACCGTCAGCTCGCCGACCAGTGCCTCGTAGGTGCCCAGCGCGAGACCGGCCGCGGCTCGCTCCTCCAGCACCGCCAGCCTGGCCTCGTCCAGCCTGGCCGCCTCGGCGGCGAGCGTGGACCGGCCCAGCTCATCCAGCGCCGGCCCCCGCCACAACGACAGGGCCTCGTCGAACAGCTCCGCGGCGCGCTCGGTGCCGCCGCGCACCGCCTCGGCCCGCGCCTCGGCGACAAGTCGGTCGAACCGGACATGGTCGACGTCGCCCGGCTCGACACGCAACACGTAGCCGGGCGTCCGCGTCTCGATCACCTCACTGCCGCCGGGCAGCTTCCGGCGCAGCGCCGACACGTACGACTGCACGAGATCGGTGGCCGTGGCTGGCGAGTCATCACCCCACACCACGTCGACGAGGCGGGACACCGAGATCACATGCCCCGGATCCAACGCGAGAGCGGCCAACAACGCTCTCGGCTTGCTACCGCCAACGGGCACCCGCGCGGCTCCGGACCAGACCTCGACCGAGCCCAGAACCCGGATCTCCATGCACTCCCCCAGGACAACGCGTGTCCTTTAACCCCTGAAGCATACCGAGGATCTCGATGCGGTTCGCACCTTTCGTCGCCATGGCCGAGACCGGGCAAGGCCGCCAGATCACTCAATTGTGGGATTGCCCGATTGTTCAACAATCCTGGAGACTCGGCGCAGTAGTGCGCGGACAGGGAAGGAGCCAAGGGATGAGCCTGGTCTGGTACGTGAGCTACGGATCGAACATGCACGCCGAGCGCTTCGCCTGCTACCTCGCGGGCGGCGCCCCTGACGGCGGCAACCGAACCTATCCCGGCTGCCGTGACCGCGGCGCGCCACGAGCCACCCGCGGCTGTTCAGTGGGCGGCACGGTCTACTTCGCCACCGAGTCCCCCGTATGGGGCGGCGGTCGCGCCTTCTACGACCAGCACCTGCCAGGCACCACGTTCGCACGCGCTTATCTGATCACCGAGCAGCAGTTCGCCGACATCTGCAACCAAGAGATGTACCGGCCACCCGGTATCGACCTCGACCTCAGCGAGGTATTGAAGAACGGCCGCGCCACGCTCGGGAACGGTCGCTACGAAACACTCATCCACCTCGACGACCGCGACAGCCACCCCATGCTCACCTTCACCGCACCCTGGTCCTACGGCGACAAACCACTCGTCGCACCATCGGGACCCTACCTACGAATGCTCGGCCACGGTCTCCTCTCCACACACGGATGGACCCTGCGGCAGACCGCCGACTACCTCGCCAGCCTGCCCGGTGCGGCCGACGTATGGTCCCCGGACGAGATCATCCCCATGTTGGGCCCTTGAGAGCCCAGGTTCTGGAAGATGTCCGCGACCCGCCGGGTCACGGCTTGAACGTAGGGCATGTACTCATCCGGATCGACGTGGTCGCAGACCCGTATTCGGTTCGTGCGAAAGCTGCTGACGGGCCGCCACCAGCGCGAGATCGAGTAGGGCAGCAGACGATCGTCAGTGGCCATGATCATGGCCAACCCACGCCACGAGGCCGTCATCGACGCCCGCGTCCACCTACCGCCACACCATTCGACCTGGGCACGATCATCGATGTCGACGGGCAGGTGAAGGTCGGCCGCGCGGGATCGTGATGTGCTGAAGCATAGGCTCGGACTCGTTGACACGGCGGAATTCGTGGGCTGGGTGACCCCGCGCTGCTCGACCACGACCTTCTGGTCGCCGAGCGCCTGCTCGACGACCCCGCGACGGTGCTCGACCTCCTCCTCGACTCAGCGGCCGTGGCCCTCACGGTCAAAACTTAAACAATTCCGTTCTACCGACTGTTGGGCGTTCTCACTCATCCGACCGCTCGCCTTCTCCGGCTGCGTTTGATATCCACAGTGCACCAATGGATAATCAGCCGTGATATGACACGTTTTTGTCATCAAAAAGGATCGTTCCCTCACCTCCGTTGAGGGTCAGGAGGCGGTATGTATGAGGATGGGCTTTCTGAACCCGAGCGGAGAATGTGGATGGAGTTCCCCAACAGCGGTCACGTCGACCTGAGTACCGGAGACCCGCGGCGGGACGACCCGGCCGGGGCCTCCGGCTGGGGTCCTGACCGGACCATCGACGCGGACACGATCGTCAAACTGCTCACCGGTGCCCGCCCGGTGGAGGATTGGCAGTCCCCCGCGCTGGTGCTGTCCGGTGCGCGCATCTCGGGCGTGCTGGACCTGCGCGGCCGAACTGTCAGGCCGGACGTGCTGCTGCGCGGCTGTTCGTTCGACGAGCCGTTGCTGTTGGAGGAGACCACCTGCGCGACGTTGCGGCTGTCCGAGTGCCACATGCCCGGCGTGCACGCCTCGTGGTTGATCAGCTCGGGCAGCGTCCACATTCGTGGCTGTGTCGTCACGGGCAAGGTCGACCTCTCCGGCGCGCACATCGGCCAACAGCTCGTGCTGAGCCGGTCGCGCCTGCGCAACCCGGGTCTCGACGCCGTGCTGGCGGACGGGATGGTCGTCGACGGCGACTGCCTGTGCCGCGACGGTGCCGAGGTCGAGGGGCGGTTCAGCCTTCTCGCGGCCCGCATCGGAGGCGAGCTGCGGTTCACCGACTCGCTACTGTCCAATGAGGATGGAATTGCCTTGCTCGCCGACCGCGTCACAGTCGGCAAGGACGCGTACTTCCGCGAGAAGTTCACCGTACGGGGCGAGGTGCGCCTGTTCGGCGCGCACATCGCTGGGCAGCTCAACTTCAACCACGCGTCGGTGCGGAACCCGGGCGGGGTCGCGTTCAACGCCGACCAGATCGTCGTCGGCGGCAACCTCTACTGCCACGACAACTTCCTGGTGAAGGGGCAGATCCGGCTGGTGGCCGCGCACGTCGACGGCGAGGCGCGGTTCAGTTCCTCGACGCTCGAGCATCCCGGCGGTGTCGCCCTGCTCGCCGACCGGCTCACCGTTGGAGCGGACCTTTACTGCCGCCAGAACCTGCGGGTCGTCGGCGGGATCAGCCTGGCCGGCGCACACATCGGCGGGCAGGTCAGCTTCTCCAGTGGCCGCATCGAGAACCCGGAAGGGGTGGCGCTGGCCGCCGAGCAGCTCGTTGTCGACCAGAACCTGTACTGCCACGAGGGCTTCGCCGCGGTCGGCGAGATCCGCCTGGTCGCCGCCCACGTGGGGGGTGAGGCACGGTTCAGCAGCGCCGAGTTGAGCAACCCGGGCGGGATCGCCCTGAACGCGGACCGGATCACGGTCGGACTGGGGATGTACTGCCGCAACGACCTCCGGGTCCGCGGGACGGTGAGCCTGCGCGAGGCGCAGATCGGCGACCAGCTCAACTTCAACCACACAACGCTCGACTGTCCGGGCGGGGTCGCGTTCGACGGCGACC
Source organism: Actinophytocola sp. (assembly GCF_036378875.1). Lineage (GTDB taxonomy): Bacteria > Actinomycetota > Actinomycetes > Mycobacteriales > Pseudonocardiaceae > Actinophytocola. The sequence continues at coordinate 42,365 of NZ_DASUVO010000095.1, read as the reverse complement.
GGATCGTCGTCGGCGACCACTTGTACTTCCAGGACGGCTGCCACGTGACCGGCGAGGTCACGCTGGTGGCCGCCCGAGTGGGCGGCGAGGTGCGGTTCAGCTCCGCGTCGCTCACCAACCCCGAGGGCGTGGCGTTGCGCGGTGACCGGATCACCGTCGAGAAGGACTTCTTCGGGCGGGCGGGGCTCACGGTCGCCGGCGAGGTCAGCATGCTCGGCGCGCACATCGGCGGGCAGCTCAACTTCAACAATTCGACCCTGCACAACCCGGGAAAGGTCGCGCTCAACGCCGATCACCTGGTCGTGGGTGAGCACCTGTACTGCCACAACGGCTTCGAGGCCGCAGGGGAGATCCGCCTCGAGGCCGCCCGGATCGGTGGGGAGGTTCGGTTCAGTGCCGCGCGGCTGCACAACCCGGGAGCGACCGCGTTGCTGGCGGAGCGGCTCGTGGTCCGCGACAGCCTGTTCTGCCGCTCCGGCACCGAGGTCGACGGCGCGATCGTGCTGAACGGCGCGGACATCGCCGGCCAGCTCAGCTTCTCCAGTGCCACGCTGACCGGCGCCGATGGCGTCGCACTGCACGCCAGGCAGCTGTGCGTCGGCAGCCATCTGCTGTGTGAGAACGGCTTCACCTCAAACGGCGAGATGGATTTCACCGACGCCAACATCGGTGGGGAGTTCAACCTCAACTCCGCGACGCTCGGCGCGAACACCGCTGATGGCGTTCCGGTCGAGGGAAAGGTGGCATTGCGTGCGCCCTGGGTGATAATCGGCGTCGACATCAACTGCCGGGAAGGTTTCACGGCCCACGGGTCGCTCCTGCTCGAAGGCGCCCACATCAGCGGCCATTTCAGCCTCACGGGAGCGTCCATCCGCGTGCCCGGCGGCGTCGCGCTGGATGCCAAGGGCATCGAGGTGGGCGAGGACATGTCGTGCAACGAGGGCTTCGTGGCCGAAGGGAAGGTGAGCCTGCACGGCGCGCACATCGCCAACAACCTCGACTTCCGCAACGCCGAGCTGAGATGCCCCGCCGGCGTGGCCCTGGACGCGGAGGACCTCCAGGCCGAGCGCATGCTCATGCCGAAGGAGGTGCGAGCCGGCAAGATCATCCTGCGGAACGTCAAGCTCAACGAGCTCGACGACAAGTGCGAGGTGATGCCCGAGCACATCGACGTCACCGGGTTGTCGTACGAGACGCTGATCCCCCCGCTGACCCCGCAGCGGCGGCTGGAGTGGCTGGCCCGAGGCGAGGAGCGGGAGGACCACTTCGACCCCCAGCCGTACGAGCAGATGGCCCGTTCGTACCGCAGGCTCGGCTACGACGACCATGCGCGGACGGTCCTGCTCGCGAAGGAACGTCGTCTGCATGCCAAGGGATCACGCATACACCGGCTGTGGGGCCGGCTTCAGGACGTGACGATCCACTACGGCTACAACCCCGCCCGCGCGTGGGTGGGTTTCGTCGCGCTGGCCCTGATCGGCACCGTGTTCTACACGCTGTACCCGCTGGAGCCGCTGCCGGAGGCCAAGGGCGGCCCGGGCGACACGGCCGCGCGGTCCAACCCGTTCCTGTACACGCTCGACCTGCTGCTCCCGATCGCCAGCTTCGGCCAGCGGGACCTGTGGAACCCCACCTGGGTCCAGCATGTGGTCGGCAGCGTGATCATCGTGGTCGGCTGGACGCTGGCCGCCCTGGCGATCATCGGCGTGGCCCGGCGGTTCAACCGGCCATGACGCCGTTCTCGGGCTCCCGCTGCACGGCCGGCCCGTTCAGCCGCAACGCACCGAGCAGCGGCGCGGTCATTGTCGTGGTCACCAGCGTCATGACCACGAAGATCGCGAAGAGATCGGCGCCGATGATCCCCAGCGTGAGCCCGGTGCTGAGCACGACCAGTTCGGTGAGCCCGCGGCAGTTCATCATCACCCCGAGCGCGAGCGAGTCCCGCCAGGCGATCCGGCCGACCCTGGCGGCGACCGTGGTGGCCCCGATCTTGCTCACGGCCGCCACCACGATAACGAGCACACATACCAGAAGGTCGGTCGTGCTGACCGACACCACCAGGTTGATGCGGAACCCGACGGTGGCGAAGAAAAGCGGCATGGCGGCCAACACCAGGGCGGTGGCGAACCGAATCGCGGAGCCGACGACCGGTATCCCGCGCGGGAGGACGGCTCCGGCCAGGAACGCACCGAAGATCGCGTGCACCCCGATGTAGTCGGTGAACCAGGCGAAGCTCAGCCCGAGGAGACCGACGAGGAGGATGGCCACCGCGCCCCTGCCCCGGCCCTGCCATGACTCGATCCATTGGAAGAGGCCCCGGAGCCAGGGCCGCAGCAGCAACGCCGCGGTCACGAACGCGACGGCCGCCCCGATCGTCACCAGCACGCCGAGGGGTGAGGCGCCGCGCGCCACCGCGATGGTCACGGCGAGCAGGCACCACGCCAGCAGGTCGCCCACGCCCGCGCTGACCAGACCCAGCACGCCAAGCCGAGTCCCGACCAGCCCCCGGTCGCGCAGAATCCTTGCCAGCACGGGAAAGGCTGTCACTCCCATGGCCACCCCGACGAACAGCACGAACGCCAACGGGTTGACGTCGTCCGGCCGGTAGTGCCCGGCGAGGAGCAACGCTGCCGCCACCCCGCACAGGACGGGAACCGCGAACATCGAGACGGCGACGAGGCCGACCATGCGCTGCCCGTCGCGTAGTTGGCCGAACGAAACCTCGGCACCGATGATCAACATGAACAGGGCGACGCCGACCGACGCGATGCCGCTCAGATACGGCATCAACCCCGGCGCGAAGATGAACTGCTGCGGTCCGGGCGCCAACTGGCCGAACAATGTGGGACCCAGCAGAATTCCCACGAAAATCTCACCGATGACCCGCGGCTGGCCCATCCGCTCCGCGGCGTACCCGGCGACCCATCCGGCCAGGACAATCACCGCGACGGCCGTCAGCAGGCGCCACCACAGCAGGTCCCCCGTACCGAACAACGCCCCGATAGGGTCGGCATACTCGACCGTGAACCACCAGACGAGCACCCCTGTCGCGACGACCGCCGCGACCGCCACGAGCAGTAGGACAACACTTCGCCGGGCAGGGGTCGTACTCTCGAAACGCAAGGCCGATCCTCGTCTCCCCGCTGAAGCGGCGGTCCAGCTAAGGGCAGTGATTATACCGAAACCAGGTAACGCCCAATCGGGTGAACAATTACCGTGGAATCCTCAACCTAATCGGGTGAGGTTCTCGTCGCCGGCGACATGCTTTCGATCGACAAGTCAGCACACGCGAAAGACGGGCCCCTTCGCGACGAACGGCAACCTGGCGCCCTCGGGCACCAGGAAGGCGTGCTCGCGCCGCACCCGCACCCGGTCACACAGGGCGTCGGTGATCACCAGGATCGGGCCGTCGGCGGGGAAGTCGACCGCCCGCTCAAGCAGGTCGACGCCAGGCTGCAGCACCGTGCCACCCCGGCCGCGGACCTTCACCCGGCCCGCGATTTCCGACGGCGACAGGTAACCGGCGTCGTAGGCCACCGCGTCGCAGAACACCACTCGGGCGGCCGGGACGTCGCGTGCCGTCGCGTAGGAGGCGATCGCGCCGAGGGCCTTGCCGAGCAGCTCCGTATCCATCGACCCGGACGTGTCCAGCACGACGCCGAACGTCAGCTCCCGCGCCAGCTCCTCCGGCCGCAGCTTGCCGGGCCGCGGGATGTCCGGTGTCGCGGACTGGCGGCGTGAGGCCCGTGCGTAGGTCCGTGTGGGCTCCGGCGCCCTGACGTGTTCGTCGAACCAGCGCGCGAGCCGCGCGTCCCACGGCGGCGGCGGGTGCTCCAGTGCCCGGATCTCCTCCTCCAGTCCGTACGGCACCAGGCCGCGGCCGGCGGTTCGGTGGTACTCGAGGCCCTGTGTCAGTGCGCGGCGGTAGAAGTCGTCGAGGTCGGTGGCGTCGACGCGGTGCGTGGTCCGCTGCCACGGCGCGGCGGCCCCCGGCTTCCGCGATCCTCGGCGCTGCGCGGCCGCTGGCTCGGACAGCCAGTCGCCCAGCACGTCGCCCTGCTCCGCAGCACCGAGGGTCAGCAGTTTGCGGGCCCGGCGCAGGTCTGTGACCAGCGTGTCGTACACCGACTCCGCGGAAAGGCCGGTGAGCTGCTGGTCGTAGAGGGCGCCCTCCGGCAGGTGCCCGACCCCCATGGCGACGAGCCAGCCGTTGATCACGTAGTCGCAGGCGACGTTCCACAGGTAAGGGTCGCGGCCGGCGACGCGGCGGTCGTGCCGGAGCGCGGCGTGCAGCATCTCGTGTGCCAGCACGAACCGCCACTCCTCCGCGGAGAGGTTCGCGTACGGGTTCACGTAGATCTCGCCGTGCTCCGCGCTGACCGCCGCGATCCGGATGTCCCACGCCCGCGCGACGTCCGCGTCCGGCACGAGCGTGAACCCGGCCGCGACCGCGCCGAGCAGCGGGTACGAGGAGGTGAACCACGACAGCGCGTGGTCCCACTCGCGCATCGCACGCAGGTGGCGGGTCTGGCCGTGGGACTCGGCGGCCCGGGTCATCGCCTCGGTGGCCGCGTCGGCGAGGCCCCGCGCGAACTTCTGGTCCCAGGCCGGCGGCTGGTTCACCCAACCGTGCCGCGGGGCCGACACCAGGCACGGCCGGTCGCCTCTCGTGCCGATGCCGGCGAACTCGGCCGGGACGCCCGTCGTCCGCCACATCCGCGTGAGCGCCAGTTCGTCGCCACCCGGCAGCTCCGGCAGCCACCTCAGTGGTTCACCGATGCGCACGGTCTCGGCGAAGCGGTTGACCGCCACACAGCACGCGCTCGCGTAGGCCCGTTCGTAGTCGCCGGCGGGGGTCAACCCGCCGGCGTCGGCCAGCCGGCCAGCGTCGGTGTGGCCGAGGCCCAGGTGCAGCAGCAGGTGCGCGAAGACCCACGACCACTCGGCCGGCGTGCCGTCCCGTTCGAGATTCGCCGTGACGCGGCCCCACTCGTCGACCACGGCCCACGCGTCCACGCCGGTCACGCCTTCCGGATTGATGTGGACCGTCTCGGCGAGCCGGCCGAGCACGATGCTGTCCCGCACCGCCGCCCAGCCGGCCGCCCGTGCCGCGTTCCGGCGCTCGCTGCGCTTGTCCTCGGCTTTGCTCATGACCGGGCCGCCACCAACCGGGGCAGGTCACGGGCCGCCTCGACCAGGAACCAGGCGGGCAGCTGGTTGCCCTGCTCGTCCTCGGCGATGATCAGCTGCGCGATCTCCAGGGAGATCTCCGCCAACTCCACGAGGAGCGACTTCGCGCGGAACGCGAACTGCCGCGCGGCGGGAGACGCGTGCCGCCGGTCGGCCGGCAGCTCCTTGGCGAGCCGCGCCCGGAACGTCTCCGCGAGGAAGTAGAGCAGGTCTCGGTCCGCCGGCGCGTCCGGCCAGCGCCGGTCGCCCTTGACAATCGCGTCCAGGTCGTACGCGTGCCGGGCGACCTTCAGGTACGCGCGGAACGCGCCCGCGTGCCGCGGGGTGAGCGTCCCGTACGCGAGCAGCGTGATCGTCTCGTCGTCGGGTTCGGTGTAGGAGTGCAGGACATCGGAGAGCATGTGCCAGGCGCGGGGCGTGGAGAAAGGCTCCTCGGTCTTGGGCGCGGGCGACCACAGGTGGTCGGGGCGCTGGGTGAGGTACTCCACGATCCACGGGTGGATGCCGTGGTTCGCCGCCCAGGTGAGCCAGTCCGCCGCGGACGCGCGCAGATGGACGTGCACGAGCCGGTTGACCAGCGCGGTGGCCATCGGCCGGGCGAGCGCCTGGTCGGTGGCCCGGTTCCCGGCGCCGATCACGACCGAGCCATCGGGCAGCTCGTACGACCCGATGCGCCGGTCGAGGATGAGTGAGTAGAACCCCTTCTGGACGTCCGGCGCGGCCGCGTTCAGCTCGTCGAGGAACAGCACGTAGGGCGTGTCCCGCGCGATCTGCTCCGGCGGGCAGAACTGGCTGCGCCCGTCGACGATCCGCGGCACGCCCATGAGGTCCTCCGGCGCCAGCTGGGTACCGAGGAGCGAGACGCAGTCCAGCCCCAGCGACGCGGCGAACTGGCGAACGAGCGAGGACTTCCCGATTCCCGGTGCGCCCCAGAGGAAGACAGGGCGCACGACGGCGACGTTCAGCAGCACTTCTGGTAACTGCGCGGGTGTGACCGTCGCGTGGGCATGCACGTGGACCTCCTGGCTTCGTCAGGACATCCCTTCGTGTGACGCCCCCTTCCGTGCTCGATGATCCCGCGCTTTTCCCGCCACCGCACCCGAATTTCCGGCACGCCGCGGGCGAAGGAGCTGGACTCCTTGCCGCGCAAAAGGTTTCGGACGTTCCGCACCACAATGGACGTTCTTCGACCATGAACGAGATTCAGTGCTCCGGCGGTCACGGGTCAGCGGCTGCGAACTGGGACCAGCCATGACCGTGCTGGGTGCCGTCGCGGATCGCCATGCGCGGGCACCCGCGATCATTTGATACGGGCAGCTACCGCGATTGCGTGGCCTGTTCCGTCAACAGATCAAACTGTACCGCCAACTGCTCGTACTGTTCCAACAGCGGCTCAATCTGTCCCGTCAGATATTCGACCACTCCCGGCGGCACCTGCTCGACCTGGTCCGGCAGTTGCCTGATCTGTGCCCATAGTGGCTTGGACTGTTCCGTTAGCCCTATCCACCGTTCCGACAGTCGCTGTTTCCGGAACTTTCGCGCTATTTGCCCGGCCAGTTTCGGTGGCAGCTGCTCGAGCAGTTCCGGTAGTTGGTCGCACTGTATCGTTACTTGTTCGGCCCGCTCCGTCATTCGGTTGATCTTTTCCGTCAGTTGCTCGAGCTGTTCCGTTCGTCGCGCGACCTGTTCGAGCAGTTCCTCGTCGTGCGAGTTCTCTTCACGAGGAGCCGACTCCGCTGGGAGCTCAGCCACGACGGGGCGACGTGAACGTTTCACGAGCACGACCAACCCGATCAGCCACACCACGGCGACCAAAACGGTAACGACGACGCGAGCCTTCTCCGGCAGTTCGGTCGCACAGATCCCGCCGATGATGACACCAACCAAGCTGTACACGCAGACGTCGATGAGGCCCATGGCCCGCCACTCACGCCGGGGCTTCGCAACGGGCGGCTCCGCCGGCAGCGGCGCCGGTGGAGGGGCGGGCTCCGGCAGGTCCGCCACCAACCTCTCCAGCTCGCTGCTCAGCCGCGCCGCGTACACCGCGCGCACCCGCTCGTCGAACTCGGTCAGATCGAGGAACCCCGCCTCCACGGCGTCGTACAGTCGAGCGGCGACGGCCTCCCGTTCCACGTTGGACACCCGCGCCGGCGCGGTGGGCGACCGCGAGCTCGTCGTCAGGTCGGCGACCAGTGCCGCGAGCTGCGCGTCGCTGGTCGCGTTCCGGACCGCCTCGACGCGGCCGTGCTGCTCGGCGGGATCCAGCAACCCCTCGGCAACCGCGGCCTCGATACGTTCGATCGCCTGCTGACGCTCGGCCAGACTCGCCCTGGCATCCAGGTCGCCGACCACCGCGTCGACGTCCGCATACACGACGGCTCGCCGCACCAGCTCCTCGGCGCCGACATACTCGGCCGCCTCGATCCGGCCGTCGGACAGCGCCTCGGCCAACCGGATCAGCGCCTCCTCCCGATCCACGGTGGAGATCCGCAGTCCTGAGCCACGCTGCCCGTGGCGACTGGGCAGATCGGTGATCGCCGGCGTCAGGTCCGAGCCCACCTTGGCGGCCTGTATGACCATCAACCGCCGCTCATACTCGGCGAGATCAAGCCGGCCCTCCCGCAACGCGGCGTCCAATGTGCCGGTGGCCGCCGCGCGAGCGTCGTGACCGATCCGGGTCTCCGTACGATCTGAGCTTCTCGCCACCGGAAGATCATAGTCGGCCGACGTGGTGGCACACCACGAGATGGGCGTCGCTTCTGTTGAACAGCAACGGATCCGCGGCTCAACACACCGACCGGCGTACACGTTGATGCCGACACGGGTAAACGTCCCAGCCCACGCAAACGGGTCAGCTGTGCGTTCGCGCTGCCAGAGCCGGGTCCACGTGTCCCACGGTGTCCCACGGACGGCGCGGGCCACGGCGCGCCGATGGTCAGATCTCTCCTGTCAGCGACACCACCCAACTCGCCAAAGGACAGGACATGACCACTTTCGAATCCGTCACCCTGGAGGTTCCGGACCCGACGGCCGCGGGCGCCTTCTACGAAGCCTTCGGTGTGGGCCCGTACGTCAACGTGCGCGCGTCGGAGACATCGACGACCGGCTTCCGCGGGTTCGCGCTGTCGCTCGTGGTGTCCCAGCCGGGCAACGTGGACGCCATCGTCGGCGCCGCCCTCGATGCCGGTGCCACGACGTTGAAGCCGGCCACGAAGGGGTTCTGGGGTTACGGCGGCGTCGTACGCGCTCCGGACGGGACGATCTGCAAGGTCGCGACCTCGAAGAAGAAGGACACCGGTCCCGCCGCACCGCGGATCGACCAGGTCGCGCTTCTCCTGGGAGTGGCCGACGTCAAGGCGAGCAAGCGGTTCTATGTGGACCGCGGCCTGGCCGTGGCGAAGAGCTTCGGCGGCAAGTACGTCGAGTTCGACACCCCCTCGTCGACCGTCACACTCGCGCTCTACCCGCGCCGCGCCCTCGCCAAGGACACCGGTGTCGCGGAGGAGGGCACTGGATCGCACCGGATCGTGATCGGCGGCGATGCCGGGCCCTTCACCGACCCGGACGGGTTCGTATGGGAGTAGCGCACCGGCGGCAAGCCCTGATCTGTGTGATCTAGCTGGTCAGCTATCGTGCGCCGATGCGGTCAGAAGGACGTCGGGCTGGGCGACTCCCGTGGTGGGACGGTCGTGTCGGCTTGCTGTTGCTCGATGTCGCCGTGGCCGCTGCCGCGATCGTGTTTGACTTGGGCGGAATTCGCCGGGTCCCTGTCCCGGAGCCGCTGTACGTGGCCGCGGCATGCGTGGCCGGGCTGGCTTTGCTGGCCAGACGCCGGTTCCCGTTCACGGTGTTGATCGTGGTCAGTGTGTGCCTGCTCGCCGGGACCACGCTCGTTCCGTCGATGGTGGCGCTGTACTCGGTGGCTGCCCGGCGTGGGCAGAGCCTTGCCACGGGTGTCTCGGCTGTCGTCGTCGCGCTGAACGGCCTGTTTCTCCAGTTCTCGGGTTCGTTCGATGCGGTGTCACTGGTGGGTGCGTTCAGCGTGCTGGTCGTGGCGCCGGTCCTGGGTGGCCTGTGGATGTACCAGCGTCTCGCATTGCTCGAGGCGTTGCGTGATCGCGCCGAGGAGGCTGAGCGCAACCGGACCTTGCTGGCGGACCAGGCGGTGCTGGCGGAGCGGCGGCGCATCGCGCGGGAGATGCATGACGTGGTCGCGCATCACGTGACGGCGATCACCCTGCAGGCGGGGGCACTGACGCTGAAGCCGCCGGACGAGCGCACGGCCAAGATCGGCGAGAACATCCGTTCCTCCAGCGCGATCGCCTTGAACGAACTACGCGGGATCCTGGGCGTGCTGCGGGACGGCAGTTCCGAGGACTCACGGCTGTCCGGGGTGGGGATACCGGTCGCGATCCGCAAACTGGTCGGCGAAAGTGCTGCCCCGGTCAACCTGAGCCTGCCCGACCCGTGGCCGGACGTGCCCGGTGACATCGGCCGTGCCGTGTACCGCATCGTCCAGGAATCGCTGACCAACGCCCAGAAACACGCGCCGCAGACCACCATCGACGCGGCTGTCACCGCGACCGGGTCCACGCTCACCGTCACGGTCACCAACGGCCTTGCCACGCATCATTCGGGCGTGCCCGGGTCCGGCTACGGTCTCGTTGGCATGCGGGAACGGGTCGAACTCGCCGGTGGGCAGTTCCGGGCAGGTCAGCGCGACGGCCGGTTCGAGGTGTTCGCCGGCTTCCCGCTCGGCCAGGCCGGGGACCCGTCGTGACGATACGCGTGCTGCTGCTGGAGGACGAGGAGCTGGTCCGCAGCGGCATCCGGATGATTCTCGAGTCCGCTTCGGACATCGAGGTGATCGCCGAGGCCGCGGACGGGTCGCGCGCTGTCGAACTGGCTGAGACGCACCACCCGGACGTCGTGCTGACCGACATCCAGATGCCGCACGTGGACGGCCTCTCGGTCACCGAACGCCTGGCCCGGCGCATCCCCGTGGTCGTGCTGACCACGTTCGACCTCGACGAGTACGTCCACACCGCACTTCGGCACGGGGCCGCCGGTTTCCTGCTCAAGGACACCCCGCCCCTGGACCTGGTCAACGCGGTGCGGGTGGTGGCCCGGGGCGAGGCCATGATCTCGCCCCGGATCACCAAAAGGCTGTTGTCCACGTTCGCCGCTGACCCCGTCCGCGAGCCGGCCCGCGCCCGTCTGACCCCTCTCACACCCCGAGAGCACGACGTCACCCTGGCCATCGCCCGCGGCCTCAGCAACGCCGAGATCGCCAGGTCCCTGGACCTGAGCGAGTCCACCGTGAAAGTCCACATCGGACGCATCATGGCCAAGCTGGACGCGACGAACCGGACCCAGGTCGCGATCCTCGTCCACGACGCCGGACTCGTCTAGACCGCAACGTGCCTGCGTCCGATCAGGAACCACAGCAGCGGGCCGAAGAACGGCGCACAGAACGCGAAGATGATCCAGATCAGCTTCATCCCGCCGCTCTGTGCGCTGCCGAGGATGCTGATCAGGGCGCCGATGAAGAACACCAGGTAGGCCACGACGGCCAGACCGGTCACGACTGCGGCGGTGGTTCCCCATCCCTCACTGAGTGCGACGTTCAGCATTGTTTCTCCTCGGGTGGTGGCCGGTACGTTGATGATCACGTGTCCAGCATCGCCCCGACGGACGTGCGCGTGCATCGGCCGATCACGCATTCCGAGTAGTACTTAAGTTCTATCGTCGGACGCGCGATGCCGTCAGGTGTAGCTCCACATGCCGAACTGGCGTTCGGTGTCGAGGCATGCCAGATGGGTGTCGCTGAACGCGCAGGTCTCACGGACCACCTCGAGTGTGCCGAGGTCGCTGCGGTCACCGGAGGGCAGTTCGACGTACCACAACCGCAGGCTCTCCCCACTGCCGATGTCGGTGCCGTACTGGCCGAACGAGTCCGCCTGCAGTACGCCCGCACGACCAAGGTGGGCGGGCGTGTTGACGTCGTCGGCCAGTTGACGGCCGGTGGCCAGTTCGACGTACCGGGTGCGGTTGACGTCAGGGCCTTCGCCGGTCTGGGTGTATCCCCAGGCTGTCTCCTCGACGCTGGTGTCGACTCGCTCGGGGGTCTGCCAGGCTCGTCGTCCCTGTTGGTCGGTGATCACGCCGTTGCCCACGTAGAACAGGTCCGAGCCCAGTGGGTGGACGACCTCGTCGCGGCTCCAGAGTTCGGTGAGGTCGGTGCTGGAGTAGATCGTGGCCTTGGCGGCTGGGCTGTCCTCGAAGTTGAGCACGACGGTGTCGGTGGTGGTGGACAGTTCGACCGGTTGGCTCTGTGCCGGTGGGACGTCGATCTCTGTTTCGGCTCGGCCGGTGGTGATGTCCAGCAGTCGCAGGGTGCCGGTCGCCGCGTAGTGCGCGAGCCGGGTGGTGCCGGGTACCAGCGAGAAGGTGTCGTACCCGGTGCCTGTCCGCCACGTCAGCGTTCCGGTACGCAGGTCGAGCCCTGCCGCTCCGGTGTACTCGCCGGACGTGCTGGTGTGGACCGCGACGTGGCCGTCGGTGGTGCCGAGGACATCGCCTGCCGAGACCGGCGAGGCCCACAGTCGCTTTCCGGTCCTCGGGTCGATGGCGATGATCCCGGCGCAGGTGGTGGAGCAGCGGTTCAGCACCAGCAGCACGCCATCGGCCATAGCGAGCTCAACGCCGTTCTGTTCTTCCTCGATACTGACGTTCCACAGTGGCTCGTCGTCGCCGGCCCGGACGGCGACGAGCCGGTGCCGGTAGTGCGCCACGTAGCCGAGGTAGGCGACGCCGGCGGCGGTGTCGTCGAACACCACGTCGAGCGTCTCGGAACGCGGTTCGTCGGCTTGGCCGCCCGGGTCGAAGGTGACCTCACGGCTCAGGCCCCCGCTGGTCCAGACCAGTACACCGGCGGTGATCAGCCCGGCGAGCGCCGTCGCGCCGGCGGCCACCCAAAAACGCTTACGCACGAAGGCGAATCCTGGCACGAACGCGGTTCTCGGGGAAGCGGAGTGTTCCGGCGTGACACCTCGAGTCAACCGACAGCCTGGGGAAGCAAGGGCGCGAACGGACGCATCTCCTCGAGCCCCCCCGTGCACGACAACACAGGTGGACTCCGGTACTTCCCGCCACGCTCCTTGCAGATCCCCAACGGCTCGGACACCACGAGCCGCGTGTCATCGGAAAGGTCGTGCAACACGGCGTTGTCCGGGTACTGGTGGCGGAGTGTCGAAACGTCGGTGCTGTGGAACAGGGACCGGGACCGACCTTCGCTGGAGTAACGGAACGCCCACGTGACTTCGCCGTTGGTCGTCGCGACCGTCATCTGGATCGGATGCTCGACGCCGCGGCGCCGCCCGGTCTCCTCGACGACTGCGACCGCCCGAGCCACCGCCGCGGGTGGGTCCTGTTCCAGCCCGAAGGTCAGAGCGAGGAAGAACAGCACCTCGGAGTCGGTCGACCCCTGGATCTCGGGATACAGCACGGGGTCGACCGCGAAGGTGAGCTCGCGCTTCACGATCGGGAAGCCGGCGATCGCTCCGTTGTGCATCCACAGCCAACGACCATGGCGAAACGGGTGGCAGTTCGTCTGCTGGACCGCGGATCCGGTGGACGCGCGGATATGCGCGAAGACCCGTCCGGACGTGGCGTGCGCCGAGAGCTCACGCAGGTTTCGGTCGTTCCAGGCAGGCTCGGCACTGTGGAAGACCCCAGGCGTCGCGCGGTCTCCGTACCATCCGACGCCGAAACCGTCCCCGTTCGTGGTCTCGGCGCCGAGACGCGAGTGCTTGCTCTGCACGACCAGTGAGTTCACAGGCTTGTAGAGCAGGTCCTCCAGAAGCATCGGTGAACCCGAGTACGCGAGCCAACGACACATGCCAACCTCCTGGGCCGGTCGATCAGGGCGTCGCGGGGGCGGCCGGTGGCACTCTGGTGTGGGAGCCGACCCGGGTTCGGCTGGGGGTGAAGGCGCTGAAGACCCCAGTCAGACCGACCACCAACAGAGAGAGCCCAAACAGCCAGATCATCGTGCTGACGCTGGACACCGGATACGACAACACGATGACGCCGACGAGGATGCTGATGATGCCGGACGCGATCGCCCAGCCCCCGCCACCGGTGACGCCGTGGAACAGCTCCAACGCTCCGCTCACGAATGTGGACAGGCCGAACAACAGCACCAGGATCGCGATGGTCTGCAACGGTTCGCGTAGACACAGGATGCCGACGATGACCAGGAGCACGCCAAGCAGCAGGAACAGGATGCGTCCGGCCACGCTGTCGGCGTCGAACGTGAACGCTGTGACGGCGCGGACGATGCCCGCGACGATGAGTTGGATTCCGAGCAGGACCGCCACGGCCAGCAGCGTCCCGCCCGGCCACGCCAGTATCAGCGTGCCTGCCACGGCGGTCACCACGCCGACGGCGATGCGGAGGCCCCGCGACTGGCCCAGCAGGACATCGGTTGCGTTCATCCGGACACCTCCACGTGGGCGGGGCAGTTGAAACCACACCGTCCTCGTCACGAGACGCTGGCTCATCGCCCGCTTCGGGTGAGGTCATCCGAACGAGGTACTGGCTAGCCTTGCATCATCGGCTCGAGGTCAGTCCCTCGCCATGTCAGTCGTCGGATCGCCATGCACCGAGGCGCACTCGAGCTCGGACAGGACACGCGGGCCGTCGTCGACTGGGCACGAGCGAACGCTGGCGACGTCGCCGAGCTGAGCCTCATGCACGCCTGGACCGCGTTCGCGAACGGCGACCCGGACACCACGGAGACCCTGCTCCATGACGTACTGGCCTGTGTCCGCCCCACCCTCTGCCCCACCACCCAGCTCGAGGCCCGGTTGCTCGAGACCGCCTTGGAGATCCACAACGACCAGCGGACCAAGGCACGGAGCTCACTCGACGCCGCACTGCTGCTCGCCGCGCCCGCCGACCTCATCAGACCCTTCCACCAGACGGACATCTCCGTCCGCCAGCTACTGCTGGAACAGGCCGGCGGCTTCGGCCGCGCCAACGAGTTCGCCACCAAGGTCATCCACGCGGTGTCCACAGTCGACAGCCGGCAGGACGACGCACTGACGGACCGCGAGCACACCGTGCTCGTCCTGCTCTCCTCCCCCGCGGTCCATCGACGAGATGGCATCGGACCTCGGTGTCGGTCAACACCGTGAAGACCCACGTACGCGCGATCTACGCGAAGCTTGGCGTCAACAACCGACGAGCGGCGGTAGTCGCCGCGAGACAACTCGGCATCGCCTGACCGTTCGGGGCGACGAGGGCACTCGCCGCGCTGATGCTGATGCGCGTGGCCACGGCAGCCGTCGCGGTGTCGATCTTCGCCCGTGCCCTGCCGCTGCCCGGAGCAGCGGCGCCTGCTCTGTGAGCGGGATCCGGACTGGCTGTACTAGAGCCAGAAGCCGCACTGGTGTTGCTCGTCGGCGTCGATCGGGCCGACCGCGCCGGGCTTGAGTGACTGCACGGTGTTCCCGTCGAACCTCGGCCAGGTTGGCAGACCGGGACCGTTCGGGTCGCCGGTGTGGGCGAACCGTGTCCAGTACCGCACCATCTGCCCGGCGAGTTCCTGCTGCGCCGCGTTGCCCGGCGGCTCCCAGAACAGGCTGAGCAGCTCCGAGCCGTGGTACGCGCCGAACGGGAAGTCCGGCACCGTCGGGCCACCGGAGATCATCGGCGGGTTGGGGTCGGCGAACTCGTAGGCGTACACCGGACCCCGGTAGGTGCGTGCGTCCGCGAGCGTGCGGCATGCGAAGCCCTGGTCGGTGGTCGCCCGGGCCCACGCGACCGCCGCCGCGTGCGGTCCGTCCCCGATCGGATACCGGGCACGAACCGCCTCGGCGTCCTCGCCGTAGGTGTCGTCGAACAGGCGCCGGACGGACGCGTCGTCGAACGGCACCCCGAACTGGACGGCGAACGCCGCGAACAACCGCAGCTCGTCCCTGTTGCTGCCGACGATCATCGGCACCGGCCGGGCGTGCCCGACGGGGTCCACCGGCAGGAACCGGGTGTGGTAGCTCAACTGCGCGGTGTTGTTGACCAGCAAGCTGTCCACCCACTGCTCGACCTTGATCTTCCGCAGGCACTCGAGTGTCGCGCATCCGACCTGCGCCGCCGTCGCGACGCCGATCTGCTCGGTCTCCGCTCGGGGTGCCACTAAGCGCGCCTCGCCCACTCCCGGAAAGACCGAGTTCTTCGGAAAGTAGACCGAGCAGGTGCCGCTTTCCAGGATGGCCTTGTCGATCAGACCGACCGTGCTCGGTGAGGCGAGCAGCGCGCACGTGCTGAACGCGCCGCCCGACTCCCCGGCCACCGTCACGTTGCCGGGATCGCCGCCGAACGCGCGGATGTTGTGCTGGACCCACCGCAGCGCGGCCGTCTGGTCCTCCAGCCCGAAGTTGCCGCCGGCGACGCCGAGCTCGGGATGCGCCAGGAGACCGAACACGCCGAGCCGGTAGTTGATCGTCACCACGACCACGTCGCCCTGCGCGGCCAGGCGGGTGGTGTCGTAGAAGGCGCCGTCCCCGTTGACGAGCCCGCCGCCGTGGATCCACACCAGCACGGGCTTGCGCTTCGCGGCACGAGGTGCGGTGACGTTCAGGTACAGGCAATCCTCGTCGTAGCTCGGAGCGGTACCGATTCCCGGCACCCTCGCCTGGGCGCAACGCGGGCCCGGGGCGGTCGCGTCCCGCACACCCGACCAGTGCTCCGGCCGGCGTGGCGAGGTCCACCGCAGGTCGCCCACCGGTGGCTTGGCGTACGGGATGCCATCGAAACGCATCACCGGACCGGCGGCGAACCCCCGTACCGCACCGGCATCGGTGCGCACCACCAGCGGGTCGGCGGCGGCCGGAACCGTCGCGGTCACCAGGCCGGCCAGGACAGTCATCACGAACAGAACCCGACGCATCACACACCCCCAGTGCGTAACGGCTTGTACCCAACGTTAGCACGCGCCGTAACGCACCGAGGTCAAACCGCCCGCACGGCGCCGCGGTGGTCAGCCGCAACTGAAACGCACCGTCGTCACGCATTGAGGTGCACCTGTTCACAGCGAGTGTTGGTAGCAAGCAACCACCGCTCGGAAGGACTCGGATATGCGTAAGGGCGCTCTCTCGCTGACCACGGCCTCGCTGATCGCCGCCGCGTTCGTCGCGGCCGTGCCGGTCTTCGAGCCCACGCCCGCGCCCGCCGAGGACATCACGGTGATCGGCGAGGCGATCCTGGCGACCCCGACGACCGTGGCCGTCGCGAACGCGGTCGCCGACACCACCAGCGACTGCGCCTCCACCGCCTACGCGCTGGAGAAGTGGCGACTCTCAGGCACCCACACCTGGTCCTACAACCCCGCCGGCGCCCCGGCCACGGTCGCCCCCATGGCGCTGACCACCATCCAGCGCGCCACCACGAACCTGACCGGCGGACAGAACCGGTGCGGCACCCGCGCCACCCTCGCCATCTCCCAGGCCTACAGCGGCACCAACACCAAAACCGCCCAGATCTCACCCACTGCCGCCTGCACCGGCAACGACGGCATCTCCGTCACCTCCTGGGGCGCCCTGCCCGCCAACACGCTCGGCTACACCTGCGTCTACTACAAAACCTCCACCGGCACCGTCATCGCCTCCGACATGATGCTCAACTCCACGAAAAAGTGGTTCACCGGCAACGTGCCCGCCGGCTGCACCGACAGCTTCGACCTCGAATCCGTCGTCACCCACGAACGCGGCCACACCGCCGGCCTCTCCCACGTCGACCAAACCACCCAAGCCCGCCAAACCATGAGCCCCCGCACCCTCGCCTGCACCACCTACAAACGCCTCATCGGCAGCGGCGACCTCACCGGCCTGCAGGCACTGAGCACCAAGGCCTGACCCAGTCCCCGCCCACGCAAACCTGCGCGCGGCGACAAATAGGCCCCTGAGTATTCAACGTCTGTAAACAGTAGGGAGGCTGCCCTACCGCTGGAGTCCGCGCACTCCGGTAACTTTCGATGTGGTGCGCACCAATCTTGCGGGATATGCCAGGAAATCTGGCCCACGAGGGCACATCCTCGAAAGGAACGCAATATGCGCACGCTCATTCTCCGTGCTTCCTGCCTGGTCACGGCTGTCATCGCGGCCTGTGTCATGCCGACCGGGCCCGCGAGTGCGGCTCCTCCCGGTGCTCCGGCCAACCAGCCGATCGTGCACCAGGTGCCGACGGTCCCGCTGTTCATCGACGGCGTGCAGGTCGCTCCCAACACCATCACTCAGTACAACGGCCGGCCGCTGTACATGGCGGTGCAGCCAGGTGGCAGCCCGGACGGGCACCTCGTCGTGTTCACGAGAGGCGCCGAGTTCGAACGGTTCGTCGCCGAACGCGGCGGCCCGCCGAACGTGCTGACCCGGCCGCCGCAGCCCATGCCGGAAACCGGGGAGTCGAGACCACAGGCCGGCGGCACTCAGTCGGTGGCCTGTATTTACTGCAAGGCGTACATCGATGAGCACGTCTTCATGCGCGGCGACTTCCTCGGAGTCTCGGTTGGTTGGGGATACGCGGACCTGACCAGGAGGAGGATGGCCTGCTTCCTGGGCATCCCCTGCAACAACTGGAACGACGAGGCCTCGTCGGCCACGGCCGACACCGTTCGCGGAGAGATGCTGTGGGAGCACATCTGGTGGGGCGGGTCGGCGCTCTGGATTCCAGCCCCCTACGCACTGGTCGATCTCAGAATTTTCGGCTGGAACGACCGAACCTCGTCGTTCGGTGCCTACTGAGGTGACACAACCAGGCCACAACATCGCCGCGCCAGCGTGGTGGCGTGGCAACCGGGGTGGGTCTGCTCGAGCAGGAAGAGCGGCTACGCGATGTTGATCACCTGTTGACCAGGGTCAGGCACGGCGCGGGTGGCGTGTTGGTGGTGGAGGGGCAGGCGGGCATCGGGAAGACCCGGCTCGCCGCCGAGATCAGGGAGCGCGCTGTGGCCGGCGGGGCGGCCGTGTACGTCGCGCGGGGTCACGAACTGGAACAAGACCTTCCCTTCGGGGTGGTGCGCCAGTTGCTGGACCCGGCCGTGACGGACCGGGCGGCGCGCTTCGTCGGGGCCGCCCGCCGGGCCGCGGTGGTGTTCACCGCCGGCACCGATGACGAACCGGTCGATCTGGTGTCCGTTGTCCACGCGCTGTTCCTGCTGACCGTCAACCTGGCCGCCCGCGCGCCGCTGACGCTGATCGTGGACGACGCGCACTGGTCGGACCCACCGTCATTACGGTGGCTGCACTACCTGGCCCGGCGTTCGCGGGACCTGCCGGTGCTGACCGTGGTGCTGTCCCGGCCCGAGGAGGAGTCGCGGGCGGCAGGCGTGCTGTCGTCGCTGCCCGGGCTTCGCACCGCCCACCGGATGCGCCTCCAACCGCTGCACCTGCCGGCCGTCACCCGGATGCTGACCGACCTGCTCGGCCCGGTCGATGACCGCTTCGCCGCGGCCTGCCTGGCGGCCACCGGCGGGAACCCCTTCCTGGTAACGGAGTTGGGCCGGCAGGTCGCAGCGCTGAGTACCCGGCCGGAGGCCGACGAGATCACCGAGCTGGCCGGCCCCGCGGTGCGGGAGTCGGTGCTGGGGCGGCTGCGGCGCACCGGCCCGGTGGCCATGGCCGTGGCTGAGGCGGCCGCCGTGCTCGGCTCGCGAGGCCGGCTCGACCAGCTCGCCATGCTCGCCGGCGTGCCCACCGCGGTCGCCGCGATCGAATGTGACCGGCTGCGCCGGTGCGGCATCCTGAGCCCGACCGAACTGTCGGCGTTCATCCACCCGCTGGTGGCCGCCGCGGTCCGGCAGGGGATCCCGGTCGCGACCAGGGGCATCCTGCATGGCCGGGCCGCACGGCTGCTCGCCGAGTCCGGCGCGCCGGACACCCGCGTAGCGGCGCAACTGCTTGCCACACCGCCGATGGGCGACGCCTGGGTGGTCGACGTGCTTCGGCAGGCCGCGCGTGGCGCGCTGGCGGCAGGCGCCCCCGAGGCCGCGGCCAGCTACCTGCGCCGGGCCAGTGTGGAGCCACCGACGGCCACGCTGCGTGCCAGGGTGCACTGTGAGTGGGGAGAGGCGAGCGCCCTGTTCGACCCGCGGGCGGCCATCCCCCAGTTCGTCCGCGCCGAACGGTTGGCGGGGGACGACACGACCCGGTGCGTGTCCGCGATCGGCCTGGCGAAGGCGCTCGCCCACACCGACCAGGTCGGTGACGCCGTGCGGACTCTCGCCGCGACAGCGCCGAGGGTCGCCGATCCCGCACTGCGGCTGCGGCTGCGCGCCGAGCAGCTGATGTGGAGCGGCTGGTGGATTGGTCACGCCGAACCGCACGAGCGCCGCACCGAACTGGACGTGCTGCTGTCTCAATGCACCGGCACGCCCGGCCGTATGCTGCGCGTCCTGCACGCCTGGGAACGTCTGGTCCGCGGCGCGCCCGCCGGCGAGACCCTCGCCATGGCCGGGCAGATTCTCCGCGGAACGCCGCGCTGGATCGGTGGCGAGCTCGACTTCGAGGTCCTATGTCTCCTCGGCCAGGTTTTCCTGTACTGCGACCAGCCGGAACCGGCCGGCGCACTGTTCGACAGCGGGCTCACCGAGCTCGACGAGCACGGCTGGCACGGAACCCACGACGCTTTCCTGCGGACACTGCGGGCCGACAACGCCTACCGGTGCGGCGATCTGGCCCGCGCAGAGACCGACGCCCGGGCCGCCTGGCAGCTGATGAGCGAGCTCGGCCAGGACACCCCGTCGTGGTGGTGGCCTCTTGCCACGCTGACACAGGTGTTGACCGCCCGCGGCGAGCTCACCGCGGCCGCCGAGCTCGCCGAACACAACGGCCTCGGCGAGCAGTGGCGGGATGCTGTGGTGTTGCCCGATCCCCTCGCCGTGCGCGGCGACCTGAGGTTGGCGCAGGGCCGCGTCGACGAGGCGGCGACGGACCTGCGCCTGGCAGGCCAGTTGCTGGAAGTCCACGGCTGCGCCAATCCGGCGTGGAACCCGTGGCGGATGAGCCTGGCCGTGGCCCTGCGAACCCGGGAACCGGACGAGGCGAGGGCCGTCGCCGAGGAGGCGGAACGGCGAGCCGAACAGTTCGGCCGGCCATGGGCCCTCGGCCGCGCACTGCGCACCCGTGGCCTGGTCACCGGCGGGACCATTGGCTTGGAGCTCCTGGCCGAAGCCGTACGGGTACTCGCACCTTCCCCGGCACGCTACGAGCATGCCCACGCGCTCGTCGACTGGGGCGCGGCGCTGCGCAGGGCGAACTACCGCGACGCCGCCCGTGAGCCCCTTCGGGCCGGGCTGGACCTGGCCGACCGGTGCGGCGCGGGCGAGCTGTCCCGCCGAGCCCGGCAGGAACTGACCACGATCGGCGTCCGCCCCCGGCGTGCCCGGCTCACCGGCCCCGCCGCACTGACCCCCAGTGAGTTCCGGGTAGCCACCCTGGCCGCGACCGGCATCGGCAACGTGGAGATCGCCGATGTCCTGCTCGTGACCCGCAAGACCGTGGAGAAGCACCTCGCCGCCAGCTACGCCAAGCTCGGCATCCACTCCCGGCACGAACTGCCCCAGGCATTCGCCCAGGACGACGGCAATCACGTGGCATGGGCGAACGAGCGGGTACGCCTCGAAACCGTGTACAGAAGTCGAGCTTGACGTCATGGGTCTGCTGCTTCGCCTCGTCGAACAGTCAGGTGGCTACGGTTGGCCGTTGGCTGCGATCGCTTGTGCCCGTTCAACGCATGCCTCGACGTCGTAGGCGTTGAACCTAGGTGTCTGCGGCCCGCTGTCCGAGTGCACTCCGCAGCGGTCGACGAGCGTGGGGATCTCCGCCACCGGCACCCGCCAGATCTGGGCCACCGTGTTCGCCGGCAGCCAGACGTCACCGACCGGGAATGGGAGGGCTGCGGTGCAGTGAAACACGGGAACCTCCGACGGGGCCAGGACCTCGCCGAGCCAGTCGGCCAGCACCCGCGGATCGACCCGTCGTAGCGGGCCGGCGACCGTTGCCGGGCACACCAGGGTCGTCTTGCCGGCGCGTAGCACCAACTCCAGGTTCGGCTCGCGGTGCCGCACGATCACTCTGGTGAGGTCGGCGACCTCGATCACCGACCGGCGACCCCAGCCCGCGGCCACAACGCGGGTCGGCGCGGCGCCAGGCCCGATGTCGACCCGATGGAACCCGACGCGCCTCGCGGCGACAGCCATGGCACGGGCACCGATGACCAGCCAACAGCCCACGAGAAGCAGAAGAGGCAACATCAACAAGACCGCCACGACTGCGAAAGGGTTCACGTTCTCCCCCACGAACGCGACGAGCACCCCAAATATCGCGGCCGCGCACACCGCCTCCACGACGACCACACCCATGGTCCCCAGGACGACGGCGATCACCATCACCAGCACCCGGACCACGGGTCCCAGCACTCCAAGCCCACCCGCAGGCGCAATGCGCAACCGCCATCCACCACGTCGCACTCGGATCACCGCACGCAGGGACCGCGGCACCTCCACCGGTGCAGAGCCAGACACAGAACCAACAGTATTCCGCTGTCACCGCCAGCCCAGCGGAACAATCCGAACATCGAACTCGGGCGGCGTTCGGTTGTTCCTGGTGCCGCTCACGGCACGTGAGATGGCTCGCGAAGCGCGCACAGGACGCCGGCCAACTCCACGCAGACCTCGTCCGGTGTGCGGTGCTGGCCCACTGAAATGTCCACAATGGTCGGCAAGCAGTATGTGGGTGTCGACAGTCGCTTATAGCGGACGGGAGTAGTGGTGGAGTCGAGGGTTGTCCCCGCGGTGATCGCGGTGGTCGGTGGTGTGGTGCTCGCGGCGCTGCTGTTGGTGCCGTTCATCTACCGCACCTACCGCCGTCGTGGCGAGTTGGGCTTCGGGGCCGGACTGGTCGCGTTCGGGTTCCTCGTCTACGGGTTCGCGCTCGTCGCGTACACGCTCCTGCCGCTGCCATCCGTCGACGCCGCGTGGTGTGCGGCCCACACCCGGTTCACCCAAGCACAACTCGACCCGATGGCGATCGTGTCGGACATCCGCCAGCAGGCCGGCGTGCTCAGCAACCCCGCCCTTCAGCAGGGCGCCTTCAACGTCGTGCTCTTCCTGCCGCTCGGTGCGTTCCTGCGGCTGTACTTCCGACGCCGGGGCGTGCCGACCGTCATCCTCACCGGCTTCCTGGTGTCGCTGCTGATCGAATGCACCCAGCGCACCGGGAACTGGTTCCTCTTCCCCTGCCCGTACCGACTGTTCGACGTCGACGACCTCATCACGAACACCCTCGGCACCGCGCTCGGCGTCCTGGGCGCGCCCCTGCTGCGCCGACTGCAGGGCACCCCGACCCTGTCCGCCGACACACCCCGCCCGGTCACCACCGGCCGACGACTGCTCGGCATGCTCGTCGACCTGGTCTCCGTCGCTCTGCTCGGCATGGCCATCAACGTGGCGGTGAGCCTGACCACCTGGTACGCCCTCGAACGCGAACCAGGAAGCGGCGGACCCGTACTGTCGACCTGGCTGCCAGCGGTACTGCTACTCGCGCTCCCCTCACTCGCCCCGGCGGGCGCGACGTTCGGCCAGCGCGCCGTACGCCTACGCCGGACCCGACCAGACGGCCGCCACCCCGGCCTACTCGTCGTGCCGGCGCTGCTGACGGGCACGTTCGGCTACTACCTACTGACCAGCCTCGACAACTTTCTGCCCGGCGCGGGCCTACTGGCGTACGCACTGCTCATCGCGAGCGCCGTACTGGCCTGGCGCCCACGCTCCCACCGCGGCCTCTCCGGTCTGGCCGCCAACCTGATGATCGTCGACACCCGCACGGCACACGAAAGGACCGAACAACCAGAAAGCGCGATCAAGGCAGGTTGAGGGTTTCCGCACGGCACGGTAGTGCAAACGAGTACCTCTTCGTTGCCCTGCCATTTAGAGCACAGCACCGGCCCCGGTCAGGCCGCTGGTTACGGCCCACCACAACACCACAGCGAGTGGTGACCCGAACAATGCCGTTGAGGAATACCGTGGCCACGGCGAAGAACTGTGACCTCACTCAACACAACCGGCCGGGTCCGCACCCACACGCGTCGCTACAGCGCCGCCAGCGCCATCTGAGCCCCCATAACGACCCGATCAGGCGCCGCCGGGAGTGACGTCCTTTCCCGGCACGGGATCGATCATCATCCCGCGCCGGTGGTCCGCAGCCGCGGACGTGTTCGGCATACGTCCCTCCTCCTTGCGCAATAACCGCAACTCCCGCCGCGCGGCCCGGCCAGCCTTCCCACCCCGGCCCACCACCAGCGCCACGACGAGAAGTACGCCCACGAGTACAACTACTGCTGCTCCCCAGATACTCATGTGCTCAGTATGCGTTTCGGCAGATCCCAACGCGGTGAAATCGAACAAGTTGGTGGAGCGCAGCGTCTACCCGACCTAGGTCGCGACGAAGTCGCCGTGGCACGCCTCGAGTTCCTGGCCCTAGCGCGGTACCTGACTGGCGACCGAACACTGAGCAACCACGAGACCGCGACGAGCGGACCGTATATCCGCAGTTGACGACCGATTAGAGACCAGTTATGACGAAGTGTGCACGGAAGGCGGAAATGAATCGCTCCGTTTGTTGCGCGACGGCGAAAGGTTGCTGTGCCGCCCAGCCCTGGAGGCGCACCAGCGCCGTCCGAGCATTCGAGCGTTCTCCCGCCAACGCGTAACCCACAGCAAGGTGCGCGAGGTCGAAGTTAATTTTCGCCGTATTCTCCAACTTCTCGTTGATCTCACGCAGAGACGGGTACTGTGCGAAGAATGGCCCGCCGTAGGTTCCGAGGTCGGCCAGCACGTTAAGCACCATTGGGGAGATTTCCGCCTCTGTTTCGACCACCCACCGCACGCTGCCACCCTGACCTGCGGCATAAACCAGGTCCGCGAGGGACGTTCCTACCTGAGACGGGTCCCCGGCAGGCCGAAGAACCGCGAGGTGAGTTCGGACACGCGTACATGCCGCACCCCCAAGCTGGGGTTCAGTGACAATCCGTAGTCACGTCGCCCCAGGTCAAGGCCCAAATCCGCCCGGATGTCCTGGCCACCCGGCCTCGAGAAGCTCGCGTACTCGTCCTCCTCGACCAGGTCAATTTTCCAGCCATGGGATGCGGCCTCTTCAGTGAAGCGCGAAAGGAACCGCTCAGCTAGGAACCACATGCCGGGCACGTCCAAAAGGTCGACTACTCACAACACTGCTCTCTCGTGATCAGGATGGGAACATTACGGGTTCGCCTTCGTCACGGAGGTTTTCGAGGTCGCCGGTGAGACCGATGAGGGTTTTACGTCGGTTCAGTTCGTTCCAGTAGGTGGGTTCGTGGTAGGCCTGCCAGTCCAGGACTGCGGAGGTTAGTTCGGTTCGTTTGCCCAGGTGGAGGATGTGATCGCAGAGGTCGGCGACGGTCTTGTCTGCGAGGTCCGCGATGAACCCGGGTGGGTAGATGCCGGGGCCGAAGATGTCGGTCGCCGGCAAGGTGCCGTAGGCGGTACGCCGGGCGGCTGCGATGGCGGATCGTGGCCACCCCGCGACAGTCGCCTCGACGATCGCGGCCCGGTCGGCGGCGACCACGGCATGGGTGTGTACGACGCTGACACTGCCGGGGTGGTGTTGCTCGATCAACTTGGTCACAGTGTCCGATGCTTTGGGGAGTTGGCGGTAGAAGTGCACGGCGCCGCCAACGGTGACACAGCGTCGTCCCGTGTCGAGGACCTCGCGGGTGATCACGTCTGCCCAGGTGTGGTTGCGTTGCATGAGGAGCGGGAACAGGTCGTTCGGGCCGGTGACGCTTGACCAGTCGATCGGCGGGTCGGGCAGCAGCACCCGCAGCGGCCGGGGCCTGTCTCCGTAGAGGTTGATCGCTCTGGCCAGGCTGAACACCCGTTCCAGGGCTGGGAAGTCGCCGTTCGAGTTGGGGCTCTGGGTCGTGTCACGCCAGACCAGCTGCAGGTCGGACCTGCGGACAGTTTCGCCGAAGACATAGGCGTCGGCCACGTTCTGGTACCGCGAGTTGCCGAACTCGACCACGACCGCGTCGACAGCGTGGAACCTCGGGTGTTGCATGAGCACGACGAGGAAGTCCCAGGTGTCTTGGAGGTGGTGCACGCCCTCGCCGAGCGCGACGACCGAGGTCGCCGCGAACAGGTTCAGCAGGCCGTCGACACCGGGTCGAGGTTTCCCGGCCCGGCTGTTCGGTGCCGCGCTCACGGTGTCGGTGATTCCGGCGGCCAGCGCCCCGCCAAGAAGGGTGCGACGTCGTAGGGAGGTCATGCGGTAAGCCTCGCTTGGGTGCGGACCTGGCCGCGACGGGCGAACGTCGCGGCCAGGTCCGCACTCATCGGTTGACGGCGTGTCATCTGATCGGGCGACAAGCCCCTGTCAGGTGAGCAGGGGAGGCGGGCTCAGTCGATGGTCGGGAGTGTGATGAGGCGTCGTGCGAGGGCGGTAGTGACGGCGGCTGTGCGGTCACCAACCTCGAGCTTGGTGAAGATCCTGGTGAGGTAGGTCTTGACCGTGGCCTCGGAGACCGTGAGCGCGATGGCGATGTGCCGGTTGGTCGAACCGCCGGCGACGAGCGTGAGCACCTGCCGCTCACGGGCCGACAGCGGCTCAAGCGTGGTGGCACGGTGCTGGCGGACGAGTGTCGTTGCGACAGAAGGCGTCAGTACCGACACGCCGTCCGCGACGGCGCGAATGGCGTTGAGCAGGTCGTCACGGCCGGTGTCCTTGAGCAGGTAGCCGAGCGCGCCGGCGGCGACCGCCCTGGTGATGTCGGCATCCGAGTCGTAGGTGGTGAGCACGAGGACGCGTGGCGGGGACGGGAGCGCGGTGATGCGGGCGGTCGCGGCCACCCCGTCGACACCGGGCATGCGCAGATCCATGAGGACGACGTCCGGCCGCAACTTCGTTGCTAACTCGACCGCGGCGGCGCCGTCGGCGGCCGTCCCGACGACGAGGAGGTCGTCGTGCGGCTGGATCATGGCCGCCACGCCGTCCCGGATGACGGCGTGGTCGTCGACCACCAGGACGCGGATCGGTTCGGTCATGGGCCTTCCCCAGTGGGCAGTACGGCGGTCACGGTGGTGCCGGCACCTCGTTCGCTGGCGATCGACAGGGCGCCGCCGACGGCCCCGACCCGTTCACGCATGGTTGCCAGGCCGAACCCGGTCGTGGGTTCGTTCGAGTCGAATCCCTGGCCATCGTCGTGGACCGTCACGTACAGGGCGTCAGCTCGGTGGTCGACGTCCACGACCACTTCGGTGGCGCCAGCGTGCTTGCCCGCGTTGGCCAGAGCCTCCTGCACAATCCGCAGGGCGACCACGTCGACGCCGGGACGGCCCGCCCCACGGACGGACGACCGTGCCGCCACCCCGGTGACCTCGATGAACCGCGCGCACACCTGCCTGATAGCCCCGGCGAGAGTGCCCGTGTCGAGTTGCTCGGGCCGCAACGCCTCCACCGCGCGGCGGGTGTCGACCAGACACGACTTCGCGGACTGCCGCGCCCGCTCGACGAGCAGTGCACCCGGCCCGTCGAGGTGCTGCTCAGCGGCCTGGAGCTGGACGAGTACACCGGCCAGTCCCTGGACCAGGGTGTCGTGCAGCTCGTGTGCGAGCCTCTGCCGCTCCGCACGTCGCGTCACCTCCGCGAGCTCGGCGCGGGTGGCGGTGAGCTTGTCGAGCAAATCCTGTCGGCGCCGGTTCTGCCGCCTCAGCGCCTGCACCGCACCAGCGGTGCACAACCCAGTGAGCACCGGCAGCGCTACCCCCACGATGCCCACGTAGGCAGGTCCGAAGCGGATGACAGCCCCCGGCTGCCACCCGGCGAACCAGCCCCGCAACAGCGGCTGCACCACCAACGGCAACCCGGTCACGACCACACCGACCCCAACGGCGGCAACCCGCGACAACCGCACAAACGTGATCGGCATCAATCCGAACGCGACAGCCGAGAACATCGGGAACAACGCCGCCCCCACCCCGGCGACGACCGCACACGCGACCACACTCCGCCGCACGACGGCTCCCACCAACACCAGCCCACCAGCGACCAACCAGTTGACACCGATGGGAAACGTGACAAGCGTGGCGACCCCAGCGATGGCGACGGTGAGCAGATACAGGCCATTGAGGGCCCGCACCCACCGATCACCGTCCTCGCCCGGCACCCACACAACCCCAGTCAACCCCCAACCGGATCAAGCAGACGTAATATGCACCGCGCTCCCCGAGCGCTGCTCCACCATCCGTTCATCGGCGTGAGCCGGTTGACGTCGGTCTGAGTGACCGGTCTGCGCACGAACCATGGCAGCACACCTGCCTCCGCCACATCACCCGGCACTGCGCCCCGTGCCGACTCAGCGAACCTCAGTACGTGACAAGGGGTAGCGGCGGATGCGATTCGGCCAGCACTCTTCCATCACCAGCGCCGGCCGGGCACCGGGACGAGGACAGCTCATACCGGGCGAGGTCCGCTCGGCGGGGCCGGCTGTCCGGGTACTCATTCGGTGATCTGGCGCATCAGGCCGTAAAAGTCCTCATTGTGCCACCAGGAGGTGATCAACGGGCCGCGGAAGCGGAGGATGTCGATCCCGGTGAGGCTGACCCGGCGCCCGGTCCCTGGAATGCCCAGCAGTGTGCCGCGGTGGGTGCCCTCGGCCAAGTAGCGGCCGACCAGCTTGTCCCTGGAGATGATCACGTCCTGCACGGCGAATACCAGGTCTGGAAACGCCTGGTGCCAGTCCATCGCCATGGCGATGTGACCGGCCTTGGTATTGGGAAATCCGTTGATCGGCCGGTCGTCGGCGAAGTCCTCGGCCAGGACCCGACCGCCCGCGGAATCGCCGTTGTTCCACAGCTCGCCCAGCCACACGTCCTCATAGAGGCGGCGCATTTCGACCGGGGTGATCGCGGTGAAGATGTGCTGGTCCGGCACGCTAGTCCAACCCCCTCCGGCACTCGCGAGTGATCATCTTATCCGGGCGAAAAGAGCCGTTCAGCACGGGCAGGGCGCGCCTCGGGTCGGCGTTTCCGCACATAAACAGGTCGATCGCGGCGAACAGGTGCTCCGGCCAGCTGTGGATGCTGATGTGTGACTCGGCGAGCACCGCAATTCCCGTTATTCCTCCACCCGGCTCGAAATGGTGCAGTCGGATGTCGATCAGGGTGGCGGACGCGGCCTCGGTACAATCGATCAGCGCCTGCCGGACAAGGTCGATATCGCCGGTGCCGTGCGCTCCGATCAGATCCACCAGAAGGTGTGTTCCCTTGGCCATCCGAGCCGGCGCGTCACTCCGCTCGATGCTGCCGGCAAACTCGATTTTCTCCACCAACTAATCCTCCAAGTCTGTGTAGGTCCGGTCGATCAGCGTCGCCTCGCCGGATGACCGTTGGATGACCGTTGGACGACGTCCGGCCAGCGCAACCATGGGCAGAATCGCGACAACCGAAGCGGTAATGATTTTGGCGCCTCATGATCACGAATTCTCCGATAGATATGTTCTGGCGAGAGAACAACATCAGAACGGTGCTGAACGGATCGCCGCTGATAATCTCAGGACCACTCCGGGACCGGTCCCGGAAACGAAACTGGTCAACACGACGAGCACCCGATGATCGTCGATGAGCAGTACGGGATCCGGGCGGATGACTTGTGCCGAGTTGGGGGCAGGACGAGGCGAGGAGCGTCTGTACCAAGCCCTCGCCATAGCCGAACACCACCAGGCCGTCAGAGCTCTGGAGCTGTGTCGGACTCTCGCCGACCAGGTCTGGGAAGCCCGCATAGCTCAACGCGGTTGGCTGGCATGCCCGCCTCGGTGAGTACGACCAAGCTCGCGAACACGGCCATGCGGCGCTCGCCCAGGTCCTGAATCCGGAGTTCGTAAGGCCGAGAACGCGGCGTCGAGATCGTCGGCCCGCGCACGATCCGGTAGCAGGCTCACCCTTCGCGCCAGGGACACACCCTGGTGCGAACGAACCAGCCGAGGTGTGACAGTTGGGATGGTGGCGCTGAGGCGCTCTTGGTGCAGGAGGCTGGCTATGAAGGAAAAACTGCGCAGGTGGCGGAAGGCGCGTGCGCGAAAACGGAGGCGGCGCGGCGACCGGCGCTCCACCGAATGGAACGAAATCACCCGCTACGGAGACCCTTTCGACTGATCCGGTCGTGGTGCCGGACCGTGCGGCCGGAAGGCTCATCGGTTGCGGTGGCCCTCGAGTTGGCCCGTGCCCGGCTCGCCGCGGAAGGGCTCACCGATCCGGAGATCGCCGCCGCACTGTCTCAGCGCCAGAACGGTTTGGTGACACCTGAGCGAGGTCCTCGGCACGCTGGGCGTCAGTAACCCGCCGGGGATGCGGCAGCCGCTGTGCGGTCATGGTCGGACGGCCAGCCTTGTCCAGTCATGCCCCGGCGCCCTTAACCGGCTCTGGCACATCCCCTTCAACCGGATCGACAAGCTGAACGAATAAACTCGTCCGCGGCAGAGAACACATCTACTTCGGCTGGCAGTTCGCCACGAAGGCCGCGAAAACCCTACCCGACTACGCGGTCAGGCACTACATGCAGACACTCGCCCGCGACCCCGAAGCCCTGCGCGTTCGTTGGTTTGGTGGCCATCGTGATCACATCCTCGAGGAAGCCACGGGGTGTTCGACACCGGTTCGTCTGTGGGTGCCGCGCCGCCGCGACAAAGCGGCGTCCTCCTCACGCACCTGCGCCCGGCCCGCGATGTGCCCGTCCACTGGTTGGTGTCCGTCTCGGCTGGCCTCGTGGTCATGACAAATCCAGGCATCGCACCGAGCTGCAACACACCGCGTTGCAGACCACGTCCCGATCGAGCACCTGCCCCTCCGACAAGCAACACCCTCCACGTTTTCCTCGTGCTCGCGACGAAATAGCCCACCCCTACACCTAACGCGAGCTGTGCTCCGGTTTTCATTGTTGTGCTCCTCTTGTCGCGTCGACACGTTCTGGTCGCTCTCGAAGCACAATGACCCGCAAGCCGCAAGCACGGTTCTCACCGACAGAATGGGGTGTTGTTCCTGTAGGACAACGAGGTCGTGTACCACCACCCTTGCTCGACAAACGGCTGACCACGCATAACGCGACAAAATGCCGCCGCGGACATACGTGAACACTCTCCGTGGCCGCAGGCGTCAACAGATCACAAGTGTCTACAGTGGTCAGAAAATTGCGTGTTCTTCACGTCCCTCGCAAAACCCGTGCACTCCGTCCACAGAACCCAAAGCGTGCCGACGCGCCCCAGACGGTCGGTGTTTTGTGGAGCCGCGAGCGGGTAGGCCGTGCTTGGTTGTTTCAACCGGACGGGAGGTCACACCATGAACCAACCGTACGATCCCGACCGGACACATCTCGACCCCACACCCGCCGAGGATCCGGCAGTCGGTGCCGAACCGCCAGTGGTCGAGCAGGAAGAAGAAGTCGTGGATCCCGACCAGCGGCGACGCCGGGCCGTCACCATCGTGTGCACGGTGATCAACGTGATCTGTGCCGTGTTCGCCGTGGTGCTGGCATTGCACATCATCCTGGTCATCGGTTCGGCCAATCAGGCCAACGGGTTCACCGGCTTCATCAACGACTGGTCCTCCGCCGTGTCGCTCGGCCTGCGCGACCTGTTCACGCCGGCCAACGAGAAGGTCCGCACACTGCTCAACGACGGCATCGCCGCCCTCCTGTGGCTGCTCATCGCCGCCGTGCTGACCTACGTCATCCGCCGCTTCGCGCTACCCGCCCCGCGCCGCGTCGCGCACTACCGACGCGCCTGGCGCTGAAGAAGCCCACCGAGGACCGAGGCCAAGGCCTGACAGGGCCGCCTCCCGGTCATCCGAAGGCGGTACAGGCGAGGCGATGCCGGCCACGGGCTGGTCGGCATGCGCGAACGAGTCGCCGTCTACGCGGGTGAGTTCGCCGCGGGACCGCTGCCAGGCCGCGGGTTCAGGGTCTTCGCCAGCCTTCCGCTGGAGGTGGTGTCCGCGTGACCGACATCCGGGTGTTGATCGCCGACGACCAGCAGTTGCTCAGGGCGAGTTTCGCGGTGCTGGTCGGCGCCGCCGCTGGACTGGAAGTCGTCGGCGAGGCCGGTGACGGGCTCCAAGCCGTCAAGCAGGCCACCGAACTGCGACCGGACGTCGTGTTGATGGACATCCGGATGCCAGAGCTCGACGGGATCGAAGCCACCCGGCGGATCTGCGGGACACCGGCGACCGAGGGCGTGAAGGTGCTGATCCTGACCACCTACGACCTGGACGCCTACGTCTTCTCGGCACTGCGCGCGGGCGCAAGCGGATTCCTGCTCAAGGACACCCCGGCCGGCGACCTGCTCTCGGCCATCCGGGTCGTGGCGGCCGGCCAGGCGCTGCTCGCACCCACCGTGACCCGCCGCCTCATCGGGGAGTTCGCCCGACAACCGCAACGCCGGCCACAGCCGGGCCGCTCACTGAACGGCATCACAAAGCGGGAACGTGAAGTGCTCGCACTCATCGGCCGAGGGCTGTCCAACCACGAGATCGCCGACCACCTCGTCGTCAGCATGGCCACCGTGAAAACCCACATCGGGCAGTTACTGGCCAAACTGCACGCCCGCGACCGCGCCCAACTGGTGATCGCCGCCTACGAAAGCGGCCTGGTCACAGTGGAGTGAACCCACAGACCGCGCGCCAGCCACACGCAGCGTTGAACAACGCGCCCACCGCGGGCAACATGGGAGCGGGACCCAGGGTTTCCCCTGAGGAGCGAAACAGCGTGTCGTTGGCCGTTGGTTTGGCGCTCCAGCTACGCGCTGGCCGCCGTTCGCGCGTGGACCCGGCACGACCAGGCGATTGCCGGGTTCAACCGGGCACTGGAGCGGGAGCACGGCTGACCGGCTGACCGAGGAGGCGCTGCTCGCCGGCCCGGTCCGGCTGCGGCACGCGCCCGTCGCGCCCGACCGCCTGCGTCGACTGGCCGAGGCGTTCGACGACGCCATCGTGTTGTTCGGACTCGGGGAGCACGCCGGGAACCCGCCCCGCCCGACCGTCATGCCCGAGCGCGGGCGGCATGCCACACCGCCCGCGCCGGACTCCGGTTCCGACCACTAAGGCACCAGGGCGTACCCCCCTCCCAGGCCGCCGGCGATCGCGGTGACGCCGATCGGTTCACGCAGCCGAAGCGGCACGTTCGAGTTCGGCACCTCGGGTGTGTCGACCGGACCGAGGGCGGCGCGGATGTTGTTCCCCCACGCCCATATCCGGCCGTCGGCGTCCAGCGCGTAGCCGCCGTGCTCGTTGCCGTCGATCTCCCGAGCACCTGTCAGCCCGGTGACCCGCACCGGAGTGCCGGTCGGGCAGTAGCATTCCTGGCCGTTGCCGAGCCCGCCGAGGTAGGGGTTGCCCCATCCCCAGGCCGTGCCGTCGGCGAGCACCGCGAAGCTGTGCGCGCTGTCGGCCCCGATCGCTGTCACGCCGGTCAGGTTGAGCACCTGGCCCGGCACGTTGGCGAAGCAGTTCGGCGCCGTGGGCGGGAGGTTGTAGCACCCGTCGCCGCCGACGGTGCCCTGCCCGAGCTGCCCCTGCCGGTTGTCGCCCCACGACCAGACGGTGCCGTCGTCCTTGAGCGCGAGCGCGCCGTAGAAGCCCGCGGCGATCTTCCGCACCCCGGTGAGCCCGGAGACCTGGACCGGCTGATTCGTGTGGAAGTCGGGCGCGGCGCCGTTGCCGAGCGAGCCGAATCCGTTGGAGCCCCACGACCACACCGTGCCGTCGCTCTTCAGGGCATATGCGACGCCGTTTCCCGCGGCGATCGCCGTCACGTCGGTCAACGGCACATACCCGGGCACATCCCAACTGCCATAGTGCGGCACCCGGCCCCAGGCCCACACCGTGCCGCTGCTCGTGAGCGCCACGGTGCCGTCGATCGCGACCACGTTGTCGAGGCCCACCACCGGCACCGGGACCACGGACTTGCTGCCGGTCCACCCGTTGCCGAGCTCGCCGGTCCAGTTGGCGCCCCAGGCCCACACCGTGCCGTCGGCCCGGAGGGCGTAGCCGGTGTCCCCGTTGGCCGAGGTCGCGACGACGTCGGAAAGCCCGTACACGTGTCCCGGTGTGGCGGTGAACGCCTGGTAGGTGCCGGTGCCGAGCGCGCCGTACTCGTTGTTGCCCCAGGCGTACACGCAGTCGGCGGTGCACTGGGTGGGTGGCAGCGAGAAGTAACCGGCCAGATCGGCGATCAGGTGGACGGAGCCCGCGTAGTTGTTCAGCGCCACCAGGGCGTGGTCGCCGATTCCGGTCGTGGTCAGGTTGGCAGCCGTCTGGCCGGGCGCCAGGTTCAGGTTCGACGTCTGCGGCCGCGGTTCGGACGGCGCCCAACCGGTGATGTGGGTGCCCGCGGTGCCTTGCGTCCCGGTCAGGTTCATCACCACACCGGCCGTGTTCGCCGGCACGCTCGTGGCCAGGTCGACGTAGATCGAGTCGCCGGGGCCGACCGCGCCACCGCCGTTCCTGGTGTCCAGCACGCGCTTCGGCACCACAGGGGTGAACAGGGCGCCGTAGTCAGGCGTGTAGAAGCCGGAGATGTCGACGACCAGGTGAGCGTTGCCGTTCTTGTTGTACAGGCTGATCTTCCGGTCCGCGCCGAGGGCGACCACGACCTGGTTGGGCACGGTGGCGCCGGCGGTCAGGTTCAGGTTCGACGTGGTGGGCCGCGGTGTGCCGGCCGGCCACGCGGTGACGAACGTGCCCGTGGTGGCCTCGGTGCCGGTCACGTTGAGCGTCACCGCGGTCGCCGAGTCCGGCACCTGGTTGGACAGGTCGATGGTCTCCACCCCGTCCGGGCCGACCGGACCCGGCGGCCGGAAGCCGAAGCCCTTCCGGGTGTCCATCACCCGGACGGCGTAGTACGCGGTGAACCGGCCGGTCGCGGCGGCCTGGTCGGTCGCGTAGTAGCCGGACAGGTCGGCGATCAGGTGCACAGAGCCGTTGTGGTTGTACAGCACCACTTTCCGGTCGGCGCCGATGGCGACCGTGACCAGGTTGGGGCGGGTCTCGCCGGCCACCAGGTTCAGGTTCGACGTGGTCGGCCGCGATACCCCGGACGGGAACACGGTGACGAACGTGTCGGTCGTCGGCGCGGTGCCGGTCACGTTCAGCACCACCGCCGTGGTCGACGCCGGCACCCTGGTCGACAGGTCGAGTGTGACCGTCCCGGCCGGACCCACCGGGCCGGTCGCCCCGAAGCCGGAGCGGGTGTCCATCACCCGCACCGGCGACACCGCGGTGAACGCGCCCGGGTCGGCCACGGCCGTGGCCGACCCGGGTGTGCTGTGTGCCGATGTCACCGCGATCACCGATACGGCCAGGCTGACAGCCAAGACGAATGCGCCATGTAATCGCATTGTGCCCCCAAAGAGTTGTGGGATGACGGCATCATCGTCTCCCGGGACGGTCCGGGCAGACCCGCAACTTCCCGGCAATTTCGGGCGCGGCCAGCGACGGCGTCTCCGCGGGCAACGCTCGGCCTGAGTGGCACGATGGTCATCGGCTCGATCACGGCCGTGACACTGGACGCCCGCACCGGCCACGACGTGACCTCCGACGCGCGTCGAGCAGCATCTCATCCCGCTCGGTACCCCGGACGTCCAAATTATGTCGGCACCCATCTCGATTTCCTTGCACGGGTGGGCGCTCGCAGGTCGCGTGCCCGGGGACGATCGCTGGGCCATGCTTCTGGCGGCCCTGCCCGAGAAAGCCTTGTCGCTTACTCATGGCGGCCACGTTCGTGTTCGGGGTCGTCGCCAGCTTGCTTGGGTTCGGCCCCCCACCAACGAGAACCACCGTCACGGTTACGGGGGGCCGCTATCCGGGTTGGTGGCCACGACCACCTCGATCGGTTGGGGCCGCGTCTGCGCAGCGCGGTGGGCGCGTCCTTCCTCGTCCGGTCGGTCATGAGTTTCGCGGCGGCGGCGCTGGCCGGATCGGTGGACTTGCACAGCCCGCGGTACGCCCTGTTCCTCGCGCTGGCGGCCGCGCTGGGGTTCCTGCTGGCCCGGCCCTTCGGCAAGCACCTCGACGTGCGGCGCACCCGGATCACCGCGATGGGGCTCGCCCTGACCGGCGCCGCGACTTTGCTGGTCCGGCAGTTCGGTTGAGTGCAAGGATCGGGCTCATGCACCCAGAAACTCCCCCACTCGCACCGAAACCCAACCGCCTGGCCGCCGGCTTGTCCTGGCTGGCCGCCGGCGCGCTGGCCGTTGCCGCCTTGTTCTTCGACATCCTCCGCGCCCATTCCCAGGGCCTCGAATGGGTTCAGGGGTTCTGGCGGCAGGAGGTCGTGGACGGCACACCCACGATCGACGTGCTGTTCGGCGTGACCGTGATCGTCGGCGTGGTCGCTGTCGCGGTCGCCGCGCTGCTGGTGTTCGTGGCCGGGCAGCACCGGGCTGACATCGCGGTGGGCTCGTTCGGGATGGGTGTGTTCGTCGCCGCGGACCTGCACTGGTTCCTGATCGTCGCGTCACCTCCGCAGGGAACCCTGACCCACAGCCTGCGGCTGGGTTTCTGGCTGCTGGCCACCGCGGCCGTCGTGGCGCTGGTCGCCCTGATCTTGTCGTTCGTCGGCCGAGGCCGGCGAAGCCGAGATGGGCTGACGGTCGAGGCGCTCCGCGACAGACCACATTCGTGAGTGGCTCTCAAAGAACTCGGTGATATCAGAGACGACAACAGCCAGCAACCGCTGGGCACCGTTGTCAATGCAGACTCATCAGAAAGTCTGGCGATCCAGAATAGTCGGAAACAGCGCTCGGTCGTAGCTAATCTGTTCAGTCAGGCAAGGGCAGGGAGTTCGAGTCTCCTCCACACTCCGCCCCGCAAACAGGGCCGCCGAAGCGACCTCTAGCACCACGTCGCCACTGATGCACGGGCAAGCGACCGCGCGTCAACTCCGGCCGAATAGCCAAGCCACGTTCGTCATTCCTCGCCAAGCAGCCAGTCCCGCACCTGCAGCGACTGTGTCAATTTGCTTGATGCACCGCCGGCCAGCCCTGCGCCAACGCGTGCCGAATTGCGATGGCTTCGGTGATCAACCGGCGAACCGACACACCCACAAGCGCTACGACCGCACTGAGAGTCAGAGCTGCTGTCGACGTCGTTCAGGCGCTGCATTCTCGACGACCTGGATCAGGCTCCTCCTCCAGCCCGTCGCTCACCTCGCCTTGCCAGGGCGTTGACCTCCCATTCCTCCAAGGGATACGGGTCACCCGGTCCAGCGGCCTCATAGGTTTCCTTCGGCGTCTCGACCCGAAGGCGATAGCCACCGAAGATACGCCCTTTGCTCAGGTCTATCCGGCCGGTGTAAAGACGTTCGGCGAAGTTCGCGAGGTCATCGAGTGGCACCGCGTCGAAC
Organism: Actinophytocola sp.; assembly: GCF_036378875.1. GTDB lineage: Bacteria > Actinomycetota > Actinomycetes > Mycobacteriales > Pseudonocardiaceae > Actinophytocola. Next base: position 5,697 of record NZ_DASUVO010000095.1, on the reverse strand, counting down.
ACGTACCTGCTGACCAGCACTTTGACGAAAGCAGCGTCGGTGGCGACCATGAGCTCCAGCGAGGGGATCTCGGGGTGCTCGAACTCGATCATGGACACATCCTCGACCTCGAGCGCGGGACGGACGGAGACCTGCAACCTGGGCACCGCGCTCGAAACGATGTCGACCACCCGATCGACGTACTCCTCTGTAGCACCCACTATTCCAGCCACCTTCCACGGAGGATCGTGATGTGCTTCGTGAAGATCTTCGCCCGGAACACCTGACGCGCGAGGCCTTTGCCGAGCCTGACGCTCCTGGAGTTCTGGGCCGACCACCCCAACGCGAAACGGTTCCCATTGTTCGGTTCCACCTCCTCGAGGTGCCAGCAGGTCCGCTGGCTGACCGCGTCGCCCGAATCGAGCAGACCATCAAGCACCTGCGACGGTGACTGCCACTGGTCGGGCGTTCTCACGAACGCACCGCCGTCCCGATTTCACGACATGAGTGCGCGCCTATGTGGTGCCTCGGTTCGGCGGCCACACGGCGACGAGCCTCTCGCCGCCGTACAGGGACTCGTAGTGGATCTCTATATTGATCCGCTCCCGGATAAGGGCGGCGAACTCCGCGTGCCGATCGGGGTCATAGGAACTGACGCTGAGCAGATACCGTTCGTAGTCCCCGGCCAGGAACTCCCGGCCACCGAACGTCGTGGCGGAGGGCCGGACAGCGAAGGTCTCCCTGACCGTGTTCACATTCGTCTCGTTGAACGCGCCAAGGCGCATGCCATCGAAGGTCAGCACTGTGCCGGTGAGCACGGCAGGCCCCAGACCGGCGTTGACCAACAGCAACCCAGCGGTTGCGCCTGGATGGAAACCCGCGCGCAGTTGGAGCATCGGCCGCACCGAATGCCGGTAATGCTGCCGGGTCGCCCGAGCCTGCTGAACAGTCACCACAAGCGAGGCAACGGCAATGATCAGAGCACAGACCGCCACCACGGTTTCGGCACGCACCCGCAGCCCCCTCACTTCGAAGGTCGGGAGCATAGCGTCCGAGCACGCAGTCTGGTGGATCATGCTGACTGGCGTGAGGTCGACTCGGAGCGCCCTGCCGGTGTTGCCACTGGTGGGTTTCTCCGAGCCGCCTCCCGAACCCGGCGTGCGCCGCTAAGCGCACCGGGCTCTCTTGGCGGGCTGGGACGGGTCCCCGAGATGGAGGTCATCATTGGAGCCGATGGGCGTGGTCACGGTGACCGGGATGGTGACGCTAGGAGGGACGTCTGGTGAGCATTCAGGAGGAGATCCGGCTCTACCTGCTTGCGCGGGTGGCGTTGATAGTGCTGGTGACGGTCGAGGAGCAGCGCGCGCTCGAAGTGCTCGACGAGGTGCGCCGCCGACATCACCGCCGCGATCAGCCGGGCCGTGCCGAGGCGGTGGAACTGCTGCGTGCCGGGCTCGCGCACCGGTTCGGCGCCGACACAGCGCTTAGCTCGGGTGGCCGGATCGTCGCGAGCGCACATGACATCGCGCTGAGCGGTGGATGACCGTGCCGGCGGTGGAGCGACTGGCGTACGGGTACCGCCCGGACGGTACCCGGGGGTGGCGGGCCTGGCGGGCGCTGACCGGCGCGGCGGAGCGTGGTGACGAGGCCGCGATCGAGGTCGGCTGGCTGGGCTGGCTGCGTGACCCGGCCGAGGAACTCTGGGAGTTCGTGAGTCGCTGGCGCACACCGGCGGACGTGCTGGCGACGGCTGTGGATCCCGGACTGTCCGCCGAGTCCAGGGCCGCGATCGAGATGTTCTGCCTCCGACGCGACCTGGTCCCGGACAACGATGTCGACCGTGCCCTGTTTTTCGTGCTGACGGGCCACCACGAGCCGTACGGGGCACTCGACCCGGATAGCGCGCTCCTGGCCGCCGCCTACCGCGGCGCGTCCGATGCGACGCGGGAAGCATTGCGGCACAATATGATCATCCTCGGTGAGCTGAACGCGGCCCGGGTGATCGCCGACCATCCTGATAGGACACTCACCAGCGCGGAAGCGGACTACCTCGCCCAGCGGCTCGCCGACGCCGGCGAGTGGGAGCGGCTGTGGCGGCTGGTCCCCGCCATGCCGCTGCCCGATGCCATGCGTGCCGCCCGACTGTTCCCGGACTGGCGACCGGCTGACGGCTGGCCGTTCCTCGCGCGGCTGGCCGGTACCGATCCGGGCACGGTCGACACCGTGTCGGCGGCAGCGGTGACCTGGCTAGGTGACTGGTGTTTTGGATGGCTAAGCATTCTGGTGTGTCGTTGGTGTTGCCAGGGTGATCGTGTAGGCAGGATGGTGTTGCACCGGGAGTGCTTCGACTTGGTCCCGGATGAGCTGTTCGCTGATTTGTTCACCGATGTGGGGCGTCGGTCGGTGCCACCGGTGATCGTGGCGGTGCCGATGGCCCTGCAACGGATCGAGGGCCTGTCGGACCGGGACGCGGTGGACCGGTTCGCGTTCGACGCGAGGTGGAAGTATGCCGCCGGTGGGTTGGACTTCGACTATCCGGGGTTTGTGCACACGGTGTTGGTGGATATGCGGGCGAGGTTGGCCCGTTCGGATCGGCCGGACCGGATCTTCCAGGTCACGGTGGATGTCGCTCGGCAGGCTGGTGTGGTGGGGCGTCGGCGGGTGCTGGACTCGACTCCGTTGTATGACGCCCTGATCGATTCCCGCAGCCGTGATGCGATGGCGATGCTGACCCTGTTGGAGGGCCGCGAACTCGACGAGCGGATCGGTCCGGCAGCACAGTTGTTGGCCAGCGTGGTCGGTCAAGACATCGTCAAGGACGAGGGCGTGTTCCGGATCGCTCGAGCGGTCGCGCCTGCCCGGGTGATCTCCACCGTGGATACCGAGGCCCGGCATGGACACAAGAGCCAGGCCCGTGGTTTCGACGGTTACAAGGGCCATATCGCGAATGATCCTGACTCCGAGATCATCACCGCCACCGGCGGCCACGCCGGGCAACAGCGGCGATGCCGAGGTCGCCGAGAACCTCCTCACCGACATCCTGCCCTCCGAAGCCGAAGACCGGGCTGCGGTCTATGGGGATTCCGCTTACGACGCTGGCGAACTGCTGACGCGACTGGACACCGCCGGTGTCCACAACGGAATCAAAGTTCAGCCGCCTGCGGCGGTGAAGGGCCACTTTCCCAAGGACCGCTTCAGCATCGACCTCGAGGCTCGGACCGTGACCTGCCCCGCTGGAATCACCGTGCCCATCCGCGCCCGCGAACGCCATGCCGGACAAGCCCGCTTCGGGGCTGCTTGCGCCACCTGCGCGTTGGCCAGCCAGTGCACCACCGCCACCGCCGGACGCACCATCACCATCAGCGACCACGAAACGTTCCTGGCCGCCGCTCGTATCCGACAGGCCGACGCGACCTGGAAAGCCGACTACCGGGCTACCCGCCCGAAGGTGGAACGCAAGATCGGGCACCTGATGCGCCGACGCCACGGCGGTCGCCGAGCCCGTGTCCGAGGACTGGCGAAAGTCGCCGCCGACTTCTCGCTACCGGCCGCCGCAGTGAACCTGGCCCGGCTCGGCGCCCTCGGGATCGCCCACCGCGCCGGCGGCTGGGTGACATCCGCGGCATGGGCGAACCCGATTCCAGCGCTCACCCGGCTACAGCCCAACAACCACAGGTGCCAGCAGGGCGGCAATCCGCGACCCAAGACCAAACTGATCACCAGCCCGCCACCTCACCAGAGCAGATCAAGCGCTACAAGCACCCGTTCGACACCAGTCACCTAGGCCCCTTGCCGGAACGAATCGGTCGTCCGGGAGAGGCACTCGCCGCCGAGGTACGAACTCGATGACCAATCGTTTCTCTCTACCACCCGATTCCATAGCTGTCCCCGCTCCCCTACCCGACAATCTCGGAGCTGTCAGGTTCGCCAACGGCGCTACGGAACTCACCATCCCGCTCCTTGCGGCCATCGCCATCGACCGCGCGCTGGTGTATGTGGACGACGGCACGGTGTCCGAGATTCGCGAAGCGCACGAAGCAGCGACCACGATCTCTCGGCGAATCGCGGTGTACGGGCGGACGACCGGAGTCGGCGCCAACCGCACCGTCGATGTGGACGCGAACGACCCCGACCACGGGATGAGGATCCTGCGCAGCCACGCGGCCGATGCGGGCGCACCCGTTCCCTCCCGCGCCGTGCGCGGGATGCTAGCGGTCCGTCTGCGGCAATTGTGCGTTCCGGGATCAGGTATCCGCCCCGACGTTCTTACGGGCCTCGCCACCATGCTCAATGACGATGCATTGCCCGAGGTCCGCACGTTCGGATCTGTCGGCACGGGTGATCTCGCCGCGCTTGCCGGCACAGCGCTCACACTGGTGGGTGAGCGGGAGGCGTCCCGTCCCGTTCGCCCGCTTCCGCAATTCGGCGCTGACAGCGCCCTCGCATTCATCAGCAGCAGCGCGCTCACGCTCGCACGCGCCGCGCTCGCCCTGCACAACCTCGAGGCCTTGGAGCGCTCTTCGGCTCACATCTTCGCCTTGACGGCACGTGCCATCAACGCGAATCCGGAGCACTGGTCACCTGCCGCCGCGGCAGCGACCAGCAGCACTGGCACCGAGGCGGTGACGGCAGCCATCAGACGGGCGCTGCCCAACCCCGAGTGTGCCGCAAGGATTCAAGATCCGTACGGCATCAGAGCCTACCCGCATGTTCACGGCACGTTCCACGACGCACGTCGGCGCGTCGCGGATCTCGTGACGGCGCTGATGAACACGGCACAGGAGAACCCGCTGTTCCTCTTCAAGGGCGAGGGATCGGCAGTCCATCATGCCGCGTTCTTTCAAGCTGACCTCGCCCAATCGATCGACGCGCTCACCCTCGCCCTGGCAAACACCATGCCCCTGACAACAGCACGCATCCGCATGCTCTCAGAACCGTCCTATACGGGACGCCAACCCTTCTTGTCATCGCCACACGCCGGGGCGTCCGGCGTCCTGATCGTCGAGTACATCGCCGCAGCCGCGGGCGCCGAACTCCGCACCTCGGCAACACCCGCCTCCCTGGGAACGGTCGTGCTCTCTCGCGGAATGGAGGAAGACGCACCCTTCGCAACCCAAAGCGTCACCCACCTGGAGCGCGCCGTCGACGCCCTGCGCATCACCTTCGGCTGTGAGCTCCTCGTGGCCGTTCGTACCCTCCGACAGCAAGGGAAATGGGACGCCGTCAAGGACCAGCCAGGACTGCGCACACTGGATCGTGCGCTCCCGTCCGGAGACGATGACCGCGACCTGCGCATGGAACTGAAGGTGAGCATCGACCTCGCCGCATCCATCGGTAACGAATCCCGCATGGGCACGGATCACTCGTAACCCGATGACCCACGCCGTCCGCTATGGGTCCCAAGAGCACACGGCGCAACACGCGCTCGAAAGCAGCACTACCGACAACTGATCAAATTGCCAGTGTATCCACCAAGGCAGATGATTTGAGGCGGCGTAACACACGCACTACCCGAAGTCAGATTGCCACGCCAGCTCACTCCGCAGCCCGCCTTGAGAACCGATCATTGTCTGGAATGGGGCTGTCAAATTAACGGCTCTGGCGCACTTTCGGTGGTGGTGTAGCGGGCCGCCGGCCGGGACGGGTTGGTGGGCTGTCATGATCGTTTGTGTCTGAGATGGCGATGTTGGTCGGTGTGGTGTTCTCGGGGCTTTCGGC
>NZ_DASUVO010000094.1:0-41033 GCF_036378875.1 Actinophytocola sp. | reverse complement strand
ACACCACCACGGTCGCCGCGTGGACGGGGCGCTTCCAGGAACTGCTACGCACCGGCCTGGCCAATCCGCGGACCGCATGGTGATCCGGTCTCCGCGTTATCGTGGCGGCATGGTGGAGACCCAGCGAGAGCCGGTGCCCAGGGGTCGTACTACGACCTGGTGGCGCGGAACGCGGTCATCGCGGGATTGTCGATCGCGTCCTGCCAGAACCCCGGGGCGAACGCGTCGATCCCGTCCTGACTGATCTCGAGCGGAATCCACTCGATGGACAGCCCGGCAGCGGCGGCGGCACGCTCGTAGCATTTCTTGTCGAGCATGAAGGTGTCGAACGTGATGTCCCCGCCGGACGGGTGCAGTGTGCATGACCACCTCCCACCGCCCTCGATCGCGTCCAGGAACGTCAGCGAATAGCCGTACCTTCGCGAGTCGAGTCCGTCGCGATACGAGTCGTCCATCGTGAGGCCGATGATGAATCCGTCGTCGGTCAGGTTCTCGGTGATGCGTTCGAACATGGTTCGCACGTCGGACTCGTTCGACGCGTAGTTGAACAGCCAGATCGCCAGCGACACGTCGAACTTGCCCAACGACGGGAGCCGCAGGGCGTCATGCACCTGATACTCGATCCCGTACCGGTCCCGCTCCGCCATGCCGCGGGCCACGGAGATCATTTCGGCGGAGACGTCCACGCCGACCACCTGTCCGGCGCCGAGCCGCACGCACTCGCGTGCGTAGAACCCGGTGCCGCAGGCGACATCCAACACGTTTCGCCCGCGCACATCCGCGAGGAGGCAGCCCACCGTGTGCTGCTCGCCGTACCTCACGATGGGAGTGAGCTTGACCGCTTCGTAGGACGCTCCGATCCGGTCGTACACCGCACTCATCGCGACTCCCCCTGTTTCGAGTACTGCCTCCTTTCTACCGCACCCGAAGTACGAGGAACCCTCGCTCAGAAGATCTGGTCGAACCACGCCTGGACGTTGTCGAACCAGTCGGGCTGGGCGGCGCTGAGCACCACCACGAAGATCGCGGCCACGATCGCGAGGAACACGAGCGAGAACATCAGGCCGAACAGCCGGCGAACCACGCCGACCCGACCGCGGCGGCGGTAGCGGAGATGGTCCGCGTGCGCGGCGTTGCGCCGGAAGGTGGCGCTGTTGTTCTGAACCTGCTGCTGGTAGGTCTGCTGAGCCTGCCGTGATCCTGGCGTGGTCATCGCGACTCCCCTTGGGTTGCTGTCGGATCCGTAGATGAACGAGGCGGCCGGTTGATACGGGCTCTGTCGAGAAACTCGACCAGCTCCAACCAGCCGGCGAAGGCGTGCCCGACCCCGTCGGCACCGCGAGCACGCCCCTGGATGGGCTCGGCGTCCGGGACGAGATCCAGCTCGACCCGCAACATTCCGCTGCCTGTGTCGGTCATGCCGAGAACCATCCCCCGAACCGGGTCAGCCGGCATCGTGGTCGGTACCGCGATGTTTGCGCGCCGAACCGACCCGTGAGCCGGTCAAACCTCGCGGTATCGCGCGGGGGCGTACGCGCGCGACAGTGATGCACATGAGGAAAGGGGACAGGCGGCTCCGGATCAAGGCCGCTTTGCTCAGGGTGAGAGGGAAAGCCACGTCGGTGCGCCGGCGGCGGAGCGGTGACCGGAGGCACCGGTTCGTTCGGAAGACACTCCGATTCATACTCGCCGCGATCATCGGCGACTCCGTCGTCCGCGGTGTCGCGCTGTTGTGGCACTTCCTCGTTCAGCTGTTCTCGGGGTAGGCGATCGCGGCGCGCAGCTGCGCCCGGCCACTGATCATCAACTTGCCGTAGGTGTTGGTGAGGTGCGTCTCGACCGTTCGCATGGACAGGAACAGCTTTTGGGCGATGGCGCGGTTGGTGGCGCCGTCGGCGGCGAGGCGGGCCACCGCGAGCTCGCTGGATGTCAGAGCTTCGCGGCCGTGGATCGCGTCCCGGCGCGGACGGGCGCCTGCCTGCCGGAGCTCCTGCCTGGCCGACTCGGCCAGCGCGTCGGCACCGCAGCGGGTGGCCAGGTCGAGACCGTGACGGAGCGGGTCGAGGGCCTGGTTCCGTTGCCCGAAACGGCGAAGCGCGCTGCCGTACGCGATCAGGCAGTTGGCCCGCTCCAGTTCGGCGGGCGAGTCGGCCAGCAGCTCGATGGCCTCGGCCAGCCGGCCCAGCCTGTGCTCGCGAGGCTCGACCATGGCGACGACGCGCAGTGCCCGCGCGATGCACCGGCGGGCGCCGAAGGCGCGAGCCAGCTCCAGGTTCTCGCGTGCCAGTTCGACGGCCGCACTCGTCTGGCCGAGCGCGAGGTGGGCCTGCACCGCATCGGTCCGCCATTCCGCGAAGCCCGGGTTGACGTAGCCGGCGCTCACCAGGAACCGCCCGACCTCGAGCAGGTCGGCCAGGGCCTCGGCCGGCTTGTTCTGCCGCAGCCGAAGCCTGCCCCTCGCCACCGGGATGAAGTGCATGATGATCGTGTCGGTAGGCCTGCGGTCGCTGATCCCGTGGTCCTCGAGCACCTGTTGTGCCTCGTCCAGCCGCCCGCGCTCGACGAGTGCGTCGACCAGCATGGCGGCGGCCAGTGGTGCGTGCGGCCTGCTCGGTTCCCCTGCGACCTCGTCGAGGGCGGTGCGGGCGTCGCCCTCGGCTTCGACCAGCCTTCCCGCGTACCAGGCGGTGTGCGACCGGAGCATCGACAGGTAGCGGAAGTTCCAGACGTCGCCCAGTTTGCTGCTGGCGTCGAGACCCCGATCGAGCAGTGCCAGTGCCTCGGTGTCCCGGTCGGTGAGCCCCAGCGCGGCACTCGCGTAGTTGACGAGAATCCAGCCTTCGTGCGTCGGGATCGGGCCCTCGGCGGCGCGTTCGGCCAGCGCGGCCACCTCGGTCGCGGGGCGCAGACCGGACGCGACCGCACCGAAGGCCAGTGTGGACAGCAGCAGCCGGTCCGCGTCGCTGGCGCCGGTCAGCCGCGACGCGACCCCCTCCAGCCGGTCGAGGACCGCTGCCGGCGGCTTCAGGGTGAGCAGGTCGAGCCCGGCCGCCGCGGCGTACATCGCCACCGGCAGGTCGTCCTCGTGCCCGGCGATCAGACCACGGGCCAGCTCGGCGGTCTTGGCCGCCTCGGCCGCGCGGCCGGCCTGGAGCAACAGGCCACCCAACTCGAACGCCAGTTGGATCCGGTCGATCAGCGGCTCGGTGAGCGCGATCGCTTCACGCAGCACCTCCTCGGCGTCGACGGTGTGGGCCGCCATGCCCAGCACCCGCCCGTGCATCGCGGCCAGCGGTCCGCGCCGGTCCAGTGGCGGCGGCTCGGCGCGGGCCCGCCGCAGGTAGTCCGCGGCGGACTCGGGTGCGCCGCGGCCGAGCGCGGACACCGCGGCCGCGTGCAGCGAGTCCACCACCCACGGGTCGGACTCCGGCTCGGCGGCCAGCAGGTGCGGTGCGAACTGCTCGGCGTCGGCCCGGTCCTCGGCGAGCAGTCGCGCGGCGCGCTTGTGCTCGCTCGCCCGCAGCAGGCTGCTCGAGTCCAGGTACACCGCGGTCCGCACGAGCGGGTGCACGAAGCAGACCGGATGTGTCGCGGTGACGACGGCCTCCCGTGCCAGCCCATCCGCCGCGGTGGCGGCCGCCGTCACCGACAGCCCGGCCAGCGCGGCCACGTGCCTGGGCTCGGCGGCCGTCTCCAGCACCGCGAGCGCCCTGGCGAACCGAACAGCGTCCGGACCCAGTCGCGCGACTCTGGCGAGCACGGCCCGTGAGATGGCGTCGGCACGCATGTGCCCGATCCGGTGCGCCTCTGCCGCGACCGGCCGGGTGCCGTTCTCCCGCAGGTTGGTCAGCGCCTCCGCGAGCAGGAACGGGTTGCCGCCGGTGGCCGCGGCGCAGGCGCGGCAGAACTCGTCGTCCGCGTCGGCGGACAGGTCCCGGCGCACCAGCACGCCAACCGCCTCGTCGCTCAGCGTCCGCAGGCGGATCACGTGTGGTGCGACCCCGCCCAGCGCCCCGCCGACGAGCCGGTCGAGGACCGGACCGGGACGGCCGGCCAACAGCAGCAGCACCGGCAGGTCCGCGATGCGCCGGGACAGGTGCGACAGGAACCGAAGGGAGGCGCCGTCTGCCCAGTGCACGTCGTCCACCACCAGCAGCAGCGGTCGCGACTCGGCCAGGTTGGCGCACAGCCAGTACAACCCGTACACGACATCGCCCTGTGCGCGCTGGTCGTCGTGGTGCCCGAACACCGGTGCGGCGAGCCCCGCCGCACCGGCGAGCAACTCCGCGCTCCGCGCCGCCGACGCGGCCCGCAACGGCGGCTCGAACAGCTGCCGCACGATGGCGAACGGCAGGTCCTGCTCCAGCTCACCGCCGACCGAACCGAGCACCTCGATGCCGAAGCCCCGCGCGTGCTCGCCGGCCGCCGCGAGCACGGCCGTCTTGCCGATCCCGGGCGGCCCCTCCACCAGTGCGGTCGCCCCCCGCCCGCCGGCCACCGCGTCCAGTACCCCGTGAATCTCGGCCAGATCACAGTCACGCTCGACCAGCTTCATCACGAGTTCCATTCACGTCGATTTCGGCGCGAGATCACGGTGGCTCAGATTAGGCGGGACATGCCAGACTGACGTGTCACTGAGTGACACGACCCGGGGGAAATCCCCTTGTCGGGTGAGGGGCGCAGGTGGACGATCACACGGTGACCGGCCGGATCCTCGCGGTCCTGGACGCGGTCGCCGACCACGACGGGCCCATTTCGCTGGCGGAACTCACCCGCGCTGTCGCTGTGCCGAAACCCACCGTGCGACGTATCGCCGCGGACCTGTGTGCCCGGCGAATGCTGCGACGATGTGCCGACGACGGCGGTTATCTGCTCGGCCCGCGCGTGTTGGAGTTGGGCATGCGCGCCGCGGCCCAGTTGGACCTGCGCCAGGCGGCGACCCCCTACCTCCAGGACCTGTTCGCGCACCGGTGAGATCGCGTGGCTCGGTGCGCTCAGTGGCAGCGCGATCACGTTGGTGGACAGTGCCTACGGTGCGAACCGCGCGGCCGACGTCCGACGCCGCGGCTGGCCCATGGACAGGTACAGCCCGGCGTTCCAGGCCACCGCGGGCGGCCGGGTGTTGCTGGCCAACGAACCGGGTCTCCTCGAACGCCTACGTGCGCGGCCGGTGCGGGCGCTCACCCGACACACCACCACATCCTGGACCCGGCTGACGGCCACGCTCGAGTCCGTCCGCGACACCGGAATCGCCACCGAACATCAGGAATGCACACTCGGTTTCAGCTGTATGGCCACCGGTCTACGCGACCAGAACAGCAACCTGATCGGCATCCTCGGCGTCACCGGTCACACCATCACCCTGTCCTCCCAGCGACTGGTCCAGCCCCTCCGCAACGCGGCCCGCGACATCACCCGCACGCTGACCGACACCCCGATGTGACGCGGCTGGGTCCCCTGAACTGATTTAGGCTTGGCGTCTGGCACCGCAGCGACGCACGCCGGGAGGTCTCATGACCCGAGGCAAGCTCGAGAAGTTCCTCATCCCCGAGACGATCTTCGGGGTCGGCAGTCTCGCCGAGGTCGGTGCCGCGGCGCGGCGAGCGGGCGGCTCCCGCGCGCTGCTGGTCACCGATCCCGGGGTGATGGCCGCCGGATGGGTGGAGCGGGCCGTCCCGTACCTGCGGGACGCCGGGCTCGCCTACGAGGTGTGGTCCGGTGTCACACCGAACCCGAAGGACCACGAGGTCGAGGCCGGTTTCGACATCTACCGAGAGCGGGGCTGCGACGTGGTCGTGGCCATCGGCGGCGGCAGCCCGATCGACGCGGCGAAGGCCGTGTCCGTGCTGTCCGGCAACGGTGGGCGCATCCTCGACTACGAGGGCATCGACACCGTGCCGAAGCCCATCCCGCCGATGGTCATGGTGCCGAGCACCGGTGGCTCCGGCGCCGACGTGTCGCAGTTCTGCGTCATCACCGACACGACGCGGCGGATCAAGTGCACGATCGCGGGGCGGGCGCTGGTGCCGGACATCTCGGTCACGGACCCCAGCCTGCTCACCACCATGCCGCCGGAACTGTCCGCGCACACCGCGCTCGACGCGCTCAGCCACGGCATCGAGGCGTACGTGTCGAAGGCGGCGAGCTTCCTGTCCGACGGGCACGCGCTCGCGGCGATCCGCGGCGTGCTGGAACACCTGCTGCCGACCATGGACGACCCCGCCGACCTGCGTGCCCGTGAGGGCATCGCGCGGGCGAGCCTACAGGCGGGGATCGCGTTCACCAACGCGCTGCTCGGCGCCACGCACGCCATCGCGCACCAGATCGGCGGTTACCTGGAGGTGCCGCACGGGCTACTCAACGCGATCCTGTTGCCGCACGTGATGCGGTTCAACGCCGCCACCCACCCCGACCGGTTCGTCGACGTCGCCGCGGCGATGGGCGTCGCGGTGGAGCGGCTGACCCCGCACGAGGCGGCGGAAGCGGCCATCGCGACCGTGCAACGACTGCGGGAGAAGGTCGGCGTCCCGTCCGGGCTCGCGAAGGTGGGCGTGGTGCGCGAGCACCTGCCGCGGTTCGCCGAGCACGCACTGCACGACGCATACATCACGACCAACCCGAGGGCGGTGAGCAGCGCGGATGTCGAACAGATCTGCCTCGCCGCGCTCTGACGAGTGGCTGGAGCGGCTCACCGGCGCCCGGTCGTCGAAGCCGACGTTCTACGCGGAGTGGCGGCGCACCCGCCATGGCCTGGACCGAGCGACCGAGGCGTTGCGGGCCATCTCGGCGGCGCTGGGCACCACCACGAGCGGCCCCGACGCACTGTGCGCTGCCGTTGTCGACGCGCTGAACAGGCACTTCGGCCATGGCACCGTGTCGTTGGCGCCGCACCAGGCACCGGACGGCGTGCCGGTGGTGGTCGACGGGGAGCCGGTCTGGGCGCTGGTGGTCGCGCGGCCCGCCGAGATCGACGAGGAGGACCTCGTGATCCTCCAGATCGTCGCCAACCAGCTCGCGGTCGCGCTGCAGAACGCCGTGCTGTACCAGGAGGCTCGCCAGCAGGCCCGGGAGCTGGCGATGCGCAACCACCAGCTGGAAGTCGCGCACCGCAGGCTCGGCGAGGCCGGGCAGCGGCAGCTGATCAGCCAGGAACGGCACCGCATCGCCCGCGAACTGCACGACAGCGTGGCGCAGCACCTGATCAGCATCGGCATGAACCTGGAGTGGTGTGCCAGGAACGAACCGTCGCAGCCGGTCGGCAAGAGGATGGCGGTCACCAAGGAACTGACCCGTGCCGCGCTCACCCAGCTCCGCGCGGCCATCTTCGAACTGTCCGAACTGGACGGGCGGGACGCCGGAATGCGGGGCGTGCTCATGGATCTGGCGCGTGAGTTCCGCGCGATCACCCCGTTGCGGGTGCGGGTCCGAGTGCACGGCGAACCGGTCGTGTTGCCGCTCGCGACGCAGCACGCCCTGTTCCACATCGCGCAGGAGGCGATGTTCAACGCGGTGCGGCACGCGTCCGCGGGGTGCATCTGGGTCGACCTCGCGTACCGCGCGGGTGCTGTGACACTCAGTGTGTCCGACGACGGCACCGGCGATCCGGCGGCGATCTCGTGCCTGCTGCGTGGCGCCGCCGCACCCGCCGGGCTGGGCAACATCCGCGAGCGCACCCGGGAGTTGCACGGCTCGGTGCGGGCACACCCTCGCCGCGGCGGGGGTGTGCGGATCCGGGTCACGGCGCCGACCGATGGTTGACCACATCCGCGTCGTGATCGTCGACGACCACACGATCGTCCGCGAAGGCCTGCGCTCCATCCTCGAACTGGAGCCGGACATCGCGGTCGTCGGCCACGCGGCGAGTGCCGCCGAGGCGCTGACGACGGTCGCCGCGACCCGCCCGGACGTGGTGCTGCTGGACCTGAAGCTCAACGCGGACGGCCCGGTCACCGGCCTGACGCTGTGCGGCGATTTGGTCGAACGGCACCCGGCCACCGGCGTGGTGGTGCTGACCACCTTCCACGACCAGACACTCGTCATGGAGGCGCTTCGCCGTGGCGCCAAGGGATACGTGCTGAAGGACGTGGACGTCGTCGACCTGCTGAAGATCATCCGCGGGGTCCGGGCCGGCTCGCTGATGGTGCACGCCGCGCCCGGCGAGGAACGCCCCCGACTCACACGCCGCGAGCTGGAGATCGTGCGCCTGCTCGCCCGCGGCCTGACCAACCGCGAGATCGGCAAGGCGGCGCTGATCAGCGACAGCACGGTCAAGTTCCACGTGCGTGGCATCATGCGCAAGCTCGCCGTGCACCACCGCGCCGAGGTCGTCTACACCGCCACCAAGCTCGGCATTCTCTAGGCACCTGCCCATCCGGGTAGGTGCGCCCTGCCCGGCCGGTCAGTTACGTGCGCCTGTCCTGGCTCGTAGTTTCCAGATACGGACGGGAAAAAGGGTGAGTGAGATGCCAGAGAATCGAGTTGTCGTCTACCAGGGGCCGGGGAACGTCAGCGTCGAGAGTACCGACTACCCCAAGCTCGAACTGCCCACCGACGTGGTCAACGGGCTCGGGCTCAAGAAGGCCGCGCAACACGCGGTCGTACTGAAGGTCGCCACCTCCAACATCTGCGGCAGCGACCAGCACATGGTCCGCGGCCGCACCACCGCGCCGGTCGGACAGACACTCGGCCACGAGATCACCGGCGAGATCGTCGAGGCCGGCAGCGACGTGTTGTTCCACCAGGTCGGAGACCTGTGCTCGGTGCCGTTCAACATCGCGTGCGGGCGGTGCCGGATGTGCAACGAGGGCAAGACCGGCGTGTGCCTCAACGTGAACCCGGCACGGCCGGGCGCCGCGTACGGATACGTGGACATGGGTGGCTGGATCGGCGGGCAGGCCGAGTACGTGATGGTCCCGTTCGCCGACTTCAACCTGCTGAAGTTCCCCGACCGCGACCAGGCGTTGGAGAAGATCCTGGACCTGACGATGCTGTCGGACATCTTCCCGACCGGCTACCACGGCGCCTACACGGCGGGCGTGACCACCGGGTCGACCGTGTACGTGGCGGGCGCAGGCCCGGTCGGCCTGGCCGCCGCGCACGCGTCGCAGCTGCTCGGTGCGTCGGCCGTGATCGTCGGCGACATGGTCAAGGAGAGGCTGGAGCAGGCACACAGCTTCGGCTGCGAGACCATCGACCTCACCACCGTTGGCGAGCTGCCAGAGAAGATCGAGGCGATTCTCGGCGAGCCCGAGGTGGACGCGGCGGTCGACGCGGTCGGGTTCGAGGCCCGCGGCCACGGGGCGGCCGCCGACGAGCAGCCCGCCACCGTGCTGAACGACATCATGACGGTCACGCGGGCGGGCGCCTCGCTCGGTATTCCGGGGTTGTATGTCACCGGCGACCCGGGCGGCGTCGACGAGAACGCCAAGATCGGCCAGCTGGGTGTCCGCATCGGACTCGGGTGGGCCAAGTCGCACCGGTTCACGACCGGTCAGTGCCCGGTGAAGAAGTACAACCGGTTGCTGATGAACATGATCCTTTCGGACAAGGCGCAGATCGCGAAGGCCGTCAACGCCACGAGGATCCCGCTCGACCAGGCGCCGGAGGGCTACCAGGAGTTCGACCACGGCGCGGCCCGCAAGTACGTCATCGACCCGCACGGGATGGTCCCCGCGTGAAATTCTGACAACACCGGGAACTGTGCGCACATGTGTGCGCACAGTTCCCGACTATGCGGCATGCACGCGGGAGAACACCGCCGTGTCAGACGCGCTTACGCGCACCGAAGAAGATCAACACCGCACCGACGACCACGAGCACGACGCCTGTCACCAACCACATCGTCGAGTCCGTCATGAAACTTCCGCCGATGACGCCACTCCCCTGCAACGCCCAGAGGCCACCGAGCAGCACAGCCGCCACGCCGACGATCACCAGCACAAAATTTTTCACAAGCTCCAGTCTTGCCGATTCGATCCCGGCGATCCAGTGTTCCGAGCGCCGCGATCACCCGAGCAGGCCGGCACCCGGGTTGCCCTTAGGGGAAATCGGCTATTTCGGCAGAAGCCCTCTTGACTAGGCTGAAGTGATGGACCTCCAGCGGGCCAGTGCCACCCGTATCGATGTCTCACGGTTGGTCGGCGAGTGGTTCGGCATCAAACTGGACGAGAATCGTATCGCGAAGATAGTGCTCACGGAGCAGGACGGTGCGCTACTGATCCATCCATACGGCACGACGGACTCCGAGTGGTCCGACTGGGGAGAGGCCGAGGCGACCCCCCACTGCGACAGCGGTTCGACAACGGCGACCGGTTTCCACGCGCAGTGCCGAGTCGG
Source organism: Actinophytocola sp. (assembly GCF_036378875.1). Taxonomy (GTDB): domain Bacteria; phylum Actinomycetota; class Actinomycetes; order Mycobacteriales; family Pseudonocardiaceae; genus Actinophytocola. Next base: position 30,698 of record NZ_DASUVO010000094.1, on the reverse strand, counting down.
GGCCATGCTGGTCGAGTTCGTGACTGTGGAGAACCAGGGGGTTCTCCTCGTTCAGATGTTCACGTCGTACCACGACGACAGCGGTCGGGCCAACGAGTTCGCGAAGTCATATTATCGGCGCTCGGCACCCGAACTCGTGTCGACCTCCGGTATCAGCACTGGTGTCGTCACCGGCGAATGGGTTAATTCCAATCCGGCCACCAAATGGGTCAGCGCATTCACGGTCACCGAGCATGCCGGCGGGGCAACCATCAGGATCCGGGGTGCGAGTGACCCGGTCGACTGGGGTGAGGTCGAACTCACCGCTCACCAGGACAAGCACGGCGAGTCGAACCTCCTCGCGACGTTCGACCTCGCGCCGTTCGAGGTGGTGATCGGCGTGATCTCCGTGAAGAACCTGGTCGTCCTCAACCAGTTCCGCCGGTACAAGGACGGGGAGACGATCAACTCCTTCTGTCGGGAGTTCTTCTTCCGAAACCGGTGAGACCGAAGGGCTCGGCGGCGGTCACACCGTCGCCAGAGCCCGGTGCATCATCGGCGCGGTGACGAACAGGGCGATCAGCGCCACGATGCCGGACACCGCGTACATCGTCAGTGGTGAGATCAGCGAGGCCAGCCACCCGCCGAGGCTGTAGGCGACGAGAGCGGCGGCGCGATGCGCGCCGGTGAAACTCGCCAGTGCGCGACCGAGCACGTCTTTGGGGATTCGCTGCATGAGCAGCGTGCCCACGACGACCAATACCACGGTCACGGCGAAGCCCGCGATCAGGAGCATCGCGAAGGTGATCGTCAACGACCGCGCGAAGCTGATCACGAGCATGGCGACGGACAGCAGGGCCGCCATCACCGGGGTGCCGACCAGTATGCGCCGTGTGGTGTTGAGCCGGCTGGCCGCCACCGACGCGAACAGGAACCCAGCGGTGTGCGTCGCCTGCATCAGGCCAAAGGTCAGTGCGCTCGCCCCGAACGTGTCCCGCACCAGGAACACCTGTGCCACATAGGTGAGGTGAAGGGAAAGGACGAGCAGGACGGCGACGGTGACGACCGGGCCGACAGCACGATCGGCGAACAGGACGGTGACCCCGTCCATGGCTCGTGGTCTGCTCTCCCCGAGCTGTGGGCGGCGACGGGTGCTGATCAGCAGGCCCGTGCCGACGATCGCGAGGTAGATCATGACGTTGAGCAGGAGGGGCATCCGCGCGTCGCCGGTGAGCCCGAACATCATGCCGCTGATGGTCGGACCGGCCATCAGCGCGATGACGACCATGCCCTGCTGCAGTCCGTTCGCCGCGGCCAGTTGACGGTCGAGGACCATCAGCGGAGTCAACGACATGAGCAGCGGCGTGGTCACCGCCGTGCCGACCGATGCCAAGGTCATCAGAAACAGCACGGCGACCGGATGGTCGACGAACACGAGAAGCGTGTACGCGGCGGCCTGCCACAGGCCGCTCACCACGAGCAGCTGCCGGCTGTCGTGGCGGTCGACCAGGAGTCCGGCGAGCGGCGAGAGCAGAACGAGCGGTAACGTCCCCGCGAACAGCAGCGCGGCGATGACCCAGGTGGCGCGTCCGTCGGCGTGCAGGTCGAGTGTCAGCGCGGTGACGGCCACCGAATGGCCCAGCATGGATGCCGCCCTGGCGCCCGAGGAGATGTAAAGATCGAGTGGCAGACGGCGATCAAGTTCACGCTTCATGTGAGTGCCATTCCGTGGGGACGGTACCTAGGGGATCAGGAGCGACGAGTCAGCGCGGCCTGTTCGTCAAGGTCGAGGATGTCGTGCAGGGTGACGAATCCGTACCGCTGTGGGCATCGCGTTCCGGCGAGGTCGAGGCCGGTCAGCCCGTGCCGAGTCAGGTACTCATGGCCCAACAACTCCTGGGCCCACCGGACGACCAGGTCGATCGTCGGTGTCGGCACACCGACGATCTCGCCGATTCCCCGAGAGACGATCAGCCCGAACGGAACGTCCTCGGCGAGAAAGCGATGACTGAAGTCAGGGATGAACTTTCCCGGGGTGACCTCGATCATCGGATGCGCGATTCCCGCGTAACTCGCGTTCGTACGTATGGCGGTCATCAGGCTGCTCTTGTCCGCGATACCCGGACCGTAGGACTTCAGGTACCAGTCGTACTTGTCAATGACCCCTGACAGGTCCACCGCGGGGTGTTGCGACATTATCCGTCGCGCTATGGCGATGATCTCCTGTCCGATCTCGCTGATCAGCCAGGCCGCGCGCTCGTCGATCGACTCGTAGAACAACGGCTCGTGGTCCAGTGGCGCACCGTCCCAGTCGCTCCACCTGCTGTACATGATCGGCGGATGCACGGTGGCGTTGATCGAACCCAGAGTCACCCCCAGCGGGTGCCCGGACACCACCAGCCTTGCCGGGTCTCCCAGCAGGGACTGCACCGTCTGTACCGGGTCGACGATCCGGCTTGTCGCGGTGGTCTCGCGTATGGCTCCGGCAACGGTCTCCTTGATTCCGGCAATATGCACCCGGGTACCGAAACGCTCCAGCCGACACACCCAGGGGAGGCTGGTGAAGTCCAGGACGGTGCATCTGCCCAGCATCTTCCGCACCTCGAACCCGAAGCCACACTGACCCGGCAGGCCTACCACGACGCAGCCTTCTTCGAGATGTGGAGCAAGCGCCGCGAGATAGCCGTGGTGCACGAACGCGGGGAGCGACAGGATGGCGATATCACATCCGCGTGCCGCTTGTGCTGGATCGCTCGTCACCAGGAACGAGCCGGCGGCGATCTCGGCCCGCCCGCTGCCCAACGTGGCCTTCAGGCGTTCGTGACGCAGGATGTTCGTCCACTCTCGCGCCTTGTCGGGGCTACGGGTGAAGACGGACAGCTCGACATCGGGCCGCGAGGAGATGAGGGTGGCCAGAACGTGCGAGGCCGCGCCGGTGCCACAAACGAGAACACGGAGAGGATGGCTGACCATAACTGTTCAGCCATCCTCTCGAAGCTGTGCCAGGGTGTTCCTCGCCCAGACGGCCGCATAGCCGTCCCGGCTTATCACGAAGTTCCCGATCAGGTTGCCCTCGGTCGGCGCACCGCACACGGCGATATCGCTGTTCACCTCTCCGTTCTGGTCGATGACGTGATGATGTTCTCTACTCATGTCGATCGCTCCGGTGGCGTATGTGGCACTTGTCGAAATGTTCGTGAATTCTCTTATCATTCCTCGGTCGCGTAGCCGCTGATACAGAGGTGATTCATCGCGACTGATCTCGATGGTCGGATATCTGGCGTCCACGAGGATCTCGGCATGCGCGGACGCGCTCGCCGGCGAGCTGGTCGTCAGCTCGAAGCAGCCGCTGGCGTGGTCCGTGGCCACCTGCGGGTTCCGTGCGACCGAGAAGTCGAGTAGGCCGGCCGTGTGGAGAGCAAGGACTTTTTCGATGTTGACGAGTGGTGGACCGAACACCACCCGCTTGAAAAGCGGAAACAGGTGTTCGATCAGCAAACGATGGGAGCGGGATGTGAGTCCGCCATAGGCGACGAATGGTTTCAGCGTCGCGCGGATCTCGAACCACATCGAGACAGCTGCCCGTGCCGGGGAGGATGCCAACCCATGACGTGCGTGTTCGATCTCCCGTCGCAGGTAGCGCTCGATGAAACGGTGGTACTGCATGCCTGTCTCGAAACGGCGGCCACTGGTCGGATCCAGGATCCGACGGTAGTCGAACGGCTCGACCTCGGGATGTGCGGCCAGGAACGCACCGATGACCTGCCTCATCGACCGTGCGTTGTCACCGCATTCTTCAAGAGCTCTTCTGTCGCCCGGATCTCGCATAGCCGTCCGGTAGTACCGCAGCTCCATGTCGAGCTCGACGAGCGGCCAGATGTTTTCGACGAGATCGAGCTTTCCTCCGCGTGCCCGCTTCCGCAATGCCTTCAGCCTGGCCGCGGTGACATAGGTCAGCGGTCGAAACGTGCTCGGATAATCCCATGGCTTGGGCACGATGGGCAGACCCGTGCGACAGAACGGTATTATGCTCTTGGGTTCCCGCCCACTCATCCGGTAGGCGAGTCGGCCGTTTGCCATGCGCTTGAAGTACCCACCTCTGCCCTCGGTGAGAGCCAGTACCGCGTCGATGAAGGTCAGCCCAACACCCTTCATCGCAACACATGCGCCGGCCGGTATGACGCTCATTCTCTCTTCCACCGGATAGGCGTGCGGCACGAAGACCGTTCCGGGGTGCCGATCAGCGAAATCCTGGTAGTAACGCTCTCGTCTCGCCGGAAGCGTCGCCGTGTGGCCCGTGCTGAGCATGACCTTGTCGGCGACTATTGCGTGTCGCACGCCGGCCGAATCACGGTATTTCACGTGATACCCACCGGCGGCCGGAACGATATCGGTGACTTCCGCGTTGAGCGTCGAAACCCGTACGCCCCGCGGCAGGCGGGACATGATCCCCTGGAATCCGTGAACAAGGTACCGGCCCACCACGGCCCTCGGTGGATACGTCTCGGGATCGACAGGTTCCGACGGAAGGTACTGTGTGTTGTACCAACGGATGAACCCCGGCCCGTCCGGCTTGGTCGGGTCTGACACGTCCCAGAGGTCGAGTTCTTTCACCCTCACGTTGGACAGCAGATACGACGGCTGGCCGGTGTCGTAGACCGGCGAAGCGCCGAACTGCCCACCTTTGTTGAAAATCGCCACCTCGAGGCCCGAGGGCAGCGGATGGGACCGGAACTCGGCGATGAGTGACTCGAAGCAGTAAAGACCCTTCGGTCCCATCCCCACAATGACGACGACCGGAACCTTCGGCTTGCGATGCGTCGCGTCGACGCCCACTCGGATCGCCCCCAACCACGAACCTTCGATCAGTGGACCTGTCTACTTCGGACGGCTACCACGCCACCAGCAACCGCGCTGGGCCACGCTGGATGTGGCTGTTCTTCCACGGCACCTCGTCCGGGGGCACCGCCAGTCGCAGCGTGGGGAACCTGGTCAGCAGTTCGGTGAGGATGACCAGGAACTCCATCCGGGCCAGCTGGGCACCCAGGCAGTGGTGCGGTCCGTGCCCGAACGTGAGATGCGGGTTGGGCGTGCGGGCCAGGTCGAGCCTTTCCGGTTCGGCGAAGACGTGATCGTCCCGGTTGGCCGAGTTGACCGAGGGCAGGAACGCATCCCCGGCGGGGAAGGTCTTGCCGTCGAGCTCGATTTCCTCGGTCGATATGCGCGCGTGTCCGCCGGCGCCCGGCGCACCGGCCGCCAACGGCACGTAGCGCAACAGCTCCTCGATCGCCGTGGGCAGGCGGGACAGGTCCTCGCGTAGCCATGCCAGGTGGTCGGGGTTGGTGAGCAGGACGTACACGAAGTTGGCGATCTCGTTCGACATCGTCTCGTAGCCGTTCGCCAACAGGTTCTCGCCGAGGGCAACGAGTTCGTCCTCGGTGATCTGGCCGCCGCTGTCGGCTTCCCGCACGAGCGCGCTGAACAGATCGTCGGTGGGCTGCTCCCTGCGCTCGACTATCAGATCACGCAGATAGGCCAACATGCCTTCCCTGGCCGCACCGGAATCAGTTGACATGATCAACTGTGGAAACTGGCCGAACCTGCCACGATCGTCATAGGGAATACCGAGCACGGTGCAGATCACCATGACCGGGGCGCGTCGGGTGAAAAGCTGAACGAGATCCACCGGTGACCCGTGTTCCACCAGTTCGTCGACGAGCCCGGCCACGATACGCTCGGCTTCTGGGCGCAACCGTCTGATATTCGGCATGGAGAACGCGGTGGCCAGCAGTCTGCGTACTCGGGTGTGAGCGGGTGGGTCGAGGCTGACAAGCGCCTCGGCCCTGGCCCAACCTCGTCCGCGTCGCGGCGTGCCGGGTCCGACCGCGAGCGCCCTGCTGAGCCGCGTGTCGGTGAACACCTTCTTCACCGTGTCGTGGCGGGTGACGAGCCACGCCTCTCGACCGTAAGGCACCTGTACTCGCGCGATCGGCTCGTCCTCCCGGAGTTTGGCATACAGCGGAGTTGGCTCCAGACGATGCGGCTGCTCGAAGGAGTATCGGTATGGTTCGCGCACCAGATCACCTCGTTCAGGAGATAGCTGCTACGGCAACTAACTAAACCCTGCCCAGTATGCGGCGACTCCCGATGTGGTGCCGTTTATACCTAGGGGAAAGGCATTCCCATACCTAGTGGCTTGTCTCAGTGACCGAAGAAGAACGTTGACGTTTTGCCCCTGTCGCGACGCGAGGTGCGACGAGTACCGCTCATGTGGACCTGGCGGGCTTGGCGGGTGGAGTTCCTGATCGGGCTGTCACGAGGCCGACTTCGACGTCGCCGAGCAGTGCGAGCGCGGCGTCGAGGTTGGTGGTGTCGTGGCCGGCGGCCGCCGCGACGGCGGTGGCCCACTCCCGCCGAACGAGGTCGTAGTTCGCCCTGCCGTGCTCGGTCACGTGGACGGTCACCCCGCGGCGGTCGTCCGTGCAGGTGCGTCGCTCGATGAGCCCCTTGGCTTCGAGTCCGCGCAGGGTGGTGGACAGGTTGGTGCGTTGTAGGCCGGTGGCGGCGGCAATCCGACTGGGTGGCGCTGCCGGGTCACCGAAAAGATGGCGCATCACCATGCCCTCGGACGGTGACAGCAAGACGGCCCGCTCGTCGGTGTAGCCGCGGAACTGGATCTCCCTGGCGATGATCAGCGCCAGGTCCGCGAGGTCAGCCCAGCGCTCGTCCACGCCTGAGCCACGTGCGCCGCGTCGTCGCCGGGCTTGGTCGTGCATCACATCTCCCCGTGTACGGTTGCCACTGAAGTAGTTATGAGCTCATAGTAACAGTGGCCTGATAGTTATGTGCTCATAATGACTGGAGAGTTGTGATGGCTACCACCGTTTCCGCTCGGGCCGTGAGGACCTCCCCGCGTGCCGTGGCGCGGGCCGGCGGGTTGCACCCGGTCGGGGTGTTCATCCTGCTGGCTGGCGCGTTCCTGCCGATCATGGATTTCTTCATCACGAACGTCGCCCTGCCCAGCATCGACGCCTCCCTGCACGCGTCGGCGGCGGAGCTGGAGCTGGTGATCGCCGGGTACGGCGTCGCCTACGCTGCCCTGCTGGTGATGGGTGGCCGGTTGGGTGACCGCTACGGCCGGCACCAGGTCTTCTTCGGCGCACTGGTCGGTTTCGTGCTCGCCTCACTTGCCTGCGGACTCGCCCCGACCACCGGCGTGCTCATCGCGGCCCGGATCGTGCAGGGCGCCACCGCCGCTCTGCTCATCCCCCAGGTGCTGGCGACCTTCCACCACACCCTCGAAGGGGAACGCAAGGCACGGGCCGTCGCCATGTACGGCGCCACCTCCGGCATCGCGGCCGTGGTCGGGCAACTCGTCGGCGGCCTGCTGGTCTCCGCCGACATCGCCGGCACCACCTGGCGGCCGATCTTCCTCGTCAACGTGCCCATCGGGATAGTGGTGCTGCTGGTCGCCACCCGGATCGTGCCAGCAACCCGATCACCACATCCCGTCGGCGTCGACCTGCCAGGCACCGTGCTGTTCGCCGCCACCCTCACCGCCCTGCTGGTTCCGCTCACCGAGGGGCACTCGCTCGGGTGGCCGTGGTGGACCTGGACCCTGCTCGCCCTCGCGGTCGTCCTCGGCGCCACCACCATCGCGGTGGAGAAGCGCGCCGAGCAGCGCGGTGAGATCCCCCTGCTGCCACCGTCCCTGCTGCGCCTGCCCTCTATGTCCCGAGGACTCGCGATGGTGTTCGCCTTCAGCATCGGGTTCGGCGCGTTCATGTTCGTCTTCGCCCTCACCGTCCAAAACGGACTCCACGAGGACGCCCTCCACGGTGGACTGGCCATCCTGCCGATGGCGCTGCTGTTCCTCGCCGGTTCCCTTGCCGCGCCACGGTTGATCGGCCGGTTCGGACGCGCCGCACTGTCCGTCGGCGCCGTCGTGCAACTCGCCGGGCTGGCCTCACTGGTGATCGTGTTGGTCGCCCAGTGGCCACACGTCAGCCTCTGGGCCATGGCCGTGCCGCTGGCGGTGGCGGGAGCCGGACAGTCGATACTGTTCACCGGACTGTTCCGCAGCGTGCTCGCCGACGTCCCCATCCACCTCGGCGGTGTCGGCAGCGGGGTGCTGATCACTCTGCAGCAGAGCGGACTCGCCCTCGGTGTCGCGACCCTCGGCACCCTTTACCTCGCACTGGAACCACACGGTGTCGCGCACGCCTTCGCCGACGTGGAGTACGTCCAGATGGCCATTGTCGCCCTCCTCGCCGCCACCGCCGCGGCACTCCCCCGCTTCACCAGGGCCTCCGCCAACGCATCGGTGATCGAGGGCTGAGTCATGAGCTTGTTGGCTCTGAGCCGGTGGCAGTTCGCGGTCACGGTGCTGTTCCACATGACGTTCCCGGCGATCACCGTCGGACTCTCGATCTTCCTGGCGGTCGTCTACGGCGTGTACTGGCGTACCGGCCGGCCGGTGTACCTGCGGATGTTCCGGTTCTGGCGGCGGATCTTCGCCGTTGGCTTCGCGATCGGTGTGGTCGCCGGCGCCGTCATCACGTTCGAGATGGGCCTGAACTGGGGCGTCTACGGCGCGAAGACGGGCCCGATCATCGGGCCGATCGTCGGCATGGAGGTCGTGACCGCGTTCTTCGTCGAGGCCGGCTTCATCGGCGTCCTGCTCTACGGCGACGGCCGCGTCCGCGAACGCACCATGTTCCTGTCCACGATCATGGTGTCGCTGGGCACCATCCTCTCGTCCACTTGGATCATCGCTGCGAACTCGTGGATGCAGACGCCCGCGGGGTTCACGATCGTGGACGGCCGGTTCGAGCCGACGGACTGGCGGCGGGTCATCTTCAACCCGTCGTTCATCTGGCGCTGGCCGCACATGGTGGTCGCCGTGCTGGTCTCGGCCGCCTTCTTCGTCGCCGGGATCTCCGCGTGGTACCTCGTCAAGGGCCGCGCGAAGGGACTCGCGCGCCGGTCGATGTCGATCGGTCTCGGGGTCGCCGCGCTGCTGATGCCCGTCCAGCTCTACCTCGGCGACCAGGTCGCCGGCCACGAACTGCCCTACCAGGCCGCGAAGCTCGAGGCGATCGAAGGCAACTGGGACAACGGGAACACCAGCTACGTCCTGTTCGCCATCCCCGACCAGCAGGCCGCGCGGAACATCGCCGAACTCGACATCCCCTGTCTCGGCAGCGCGATCGCCAAGGACCTCACCTGTGACACCGCGATGCCCGGCCTGACGCTCACCGCGACGGCGGACCGGCCGGACATGGCCGCGACCTTCTGGGGCTTCCGCATCATGTTCCTCGGCTCCGTGTTGATGTTCGCCACCGCGTTCGCCGCCACGGTCCTGCGGATGCGCAAACGCCTGTGGACCGCACGACGCTTCCACCGGTTCGTCCTGTGGACCACACCGGCCGGCATCCTGGCCATCCTCGGCGGCTGGGTCACCGCCGAGGCCGGCCGGCAGCCGTGGATCGTGTTCGGGCAGCTCCGCACCTCCGACGCCGTGTCGAAGCTGGCGCCCGGCGAGGTCCTGTTCTCCGTGCTCGGGTTCTCGGTGCTCTACCTCGTCATGCTCGTGGCCTACCTCGCCTACGTCGTCAAAACCGTGCGCCGCGGCCCGGAACAGGTGGTGGCCACATGATCACGACTCTGTGGCTCGCGACTTTGTTGCTGTGCCTGCTCATGTACGTCGTGCTGGACGGCTACGACCTCGGCGTCGGCGTGGCCACCCTCCTCGAACGCGACCCCACTCACCGACAGCACCTGCTGGAGTCGGTCGCGGTCGCCTGGGACGGCAACGAGACCTGGCTGATCCTGCTGGGGGTCGGCCTGTGGGCCGGGTTCCCGCTGGCGTTCGGCACGATCCTCCCGCATGCCTACCTTGCGGTGATCGTCATGCTGTTCGCGCTCGTCGTGCGTGGTGTCAGCGTGGAGATGGCCTCCCAGTCGCCGCCGGCCCGCCACTGGACCACCGCTTTCGGCGTCGCGTCGGTGGTGGCCGCGTTCGCACAGGGCGTCACGGTGGGGATCGTGGTCTCCGGCGTGTTCGGCTGGTTCTGTGTGCTCACCGGGATCACCGTCACCGCCACGTACACCGCACTCGGATACGCCAACACCAAACGGAGGTCCTCCGGTCGTCTTCGCGTGACGGCGGCCAAGCGCGGCGCCGTCACGACATTGGCCGCGACGGGTTTGTCGCTGGCCGTGCTTCTCGCGGCGCCGTTGAATCTCGCCGGACCCGGACGTGCGTTCGCCTTCTACGGCCTCCTGTTGTTCGCCGCCGCGGGCGTTGCCACCGTGCTCGTCACGTTCCGCCGGGAGACCGCCACGGACATCCTGCCGTTCGGCGGGCTCGTCGTCGCGGTCGTGTCGGTCGTCCTCGCGATCGGCGTGGCCCGCTACCCGGTCCTCATGCCGGGCCTCACCGTCGACAACACGGCCGGCCCGCACAACACGATGGTCTTCATCCTCGTCGGCATCGGGCTGAACATGCCGCTCGTGTTGGCCTACAACGTGTTCGCCCATCGCGCGTTCGCCGGCGACCGCGAACAATCCACAGTGGAGGGACAATGACCGCCCGGCGCGTGCTCGCCGCGATCGGCTGGACCGTGCTCGGCACGATCGCCTACTTCGTCTGCCAGGGGATGTTCGGCGGCTACCCACAGGTCCACTCGGCACTGTTGACCGCCCTCGGCATGATCGCCATCGCCCTCACCGGTGGCATCGCCTGGATCGTCGACGAGCGACGCACTCATGACGACGAATGAAACCACCCAGCTGCTGGCCGAGGCCGCCACCCCCGGACGACGCTGGTTCGTCCTGTCCGGCGCGCTGATGACGCTCGAAACCGTGTGCACCATCGCCCGCTGGGGTGCCCTGGCATGGACCGCCCAGGGCGTGCTCGCGAACAGCACAGCGCAAGCCGCTCACGGGGTGACGGGCTTCGTCGCGACGAGCACGGTCGCGCTCGCGGCTCGCTGGGGCGCGGGTGGGCTGCGTCGGCGTGGCGCCCGTGCCGTCGCCGACGGTCTGCGACGGCGGCTCACCGAGGCACTGCTGCCCGCCACCCGGCGCGACCGCGACATCGCCCCGGCGGAGGCCGCCATGGCGATGGTCGATCTCGTCGACGATATCGCCGACTACCACGCCGAGACCGCGCCACTGCGGCGCTCAGCTCCGTTGTCCGTGGTCGTTCTCCTGGCCGTCACCGCGGTCCTGCACTGGCCATCGGCGATCGTGCTCGGTGCGACCAGCGCGCTGCTCCCGCTCAACATGCGGTTGGCCGGTTTGTTCGCCCAACAGGGCGCGGACCGCCAGTTCGCGGCGACGCGGCGGCTGGGCGCCGTCATCCTCGACAGCTTCCGCGGCCTTCGCACCCTCCGCGAACTCGGTGCCGTCGGCCGGCACGGTCGAACCCTGACCGAGGCCGGCCGTCAGCTGAACACGGCGACGATGCGTGTGCTGCGCCGCGCGTTCCTGTCCAGCATGATCATGGACGTCGTCATCACGTTCTCCATCGCGGTGAACGCCACCTACATCGGACTGTCCCTGCTCGGCTACGTCCACGTACCGCACGCCCCGGCACTCAACCTGTTCACCGGCCTGCTGGTGCTCCTGGTGTGCCCGATGTACTTCGCCCCGATGCGTGCCATGGCCGCCGCGTTCCATCGGCGCGAACGTGCCATGCTCGCGGCAGGCGCGATCGGCGACATGGTCCTGGACGCGCCCGCTGGCGCGTCCAGCATGGCCCGTTCTCGACTACGTGAACCGGTCGGGGTGTCCCTGGACGCGGTCCGTTTCCGTTACCCGGGCGCCGACCACGACACCATCAGCGCGGACCTCGCCATCGCGCCGGGTACCTGGACCGTGATCACCGGCCCGTCCGGTGCTGGCAAGAGCACGCTGCTGTCACTGATCGCCGGCCTGCGCGAGCCCTCAGCGGGACAGATTCGGTGGAAGACCAGTTCGGACCGGCAGCGTCCGGTGCTCGGCGCATCCGCGTGGATCGGGCAGCGGACGGTGCTCCTCGACGCGACGATCCGCGACAACCTCCGTCTCGGCCGCCCCGACGCCACCGAACAACAGGTTCGGGACGCCATCAACGCCGCCGGTCTGCGCCCCGTGCTGGAGCGACTCCCTGACGGGCTCGACACCCAGCTCGGCGAGAACGGCTGGGGCGTGTCGACCGGAGAAGCCCGCCGAATCGCGATCGCCCGCGCTCTACTGCGCGGTGCCCGTCTGTGGTTGCTCGACGAGCCGACCGCCCACCTCGACGCCACCAGTGAACGCTCGGTCGTCGAGGCCCTGCGGCGCGCCACCCACGGCTGCACGGTCGTCATCGCCACCCACTCCCTGGCACTGGCAGGTGAAGCCGACACGGTGCTGGTCATCGACGAAGGCCGCCTCCACCTTCCGACCCTGGTGAGCGCACGATGACCAGGGACCGTGCGCTGGCCTGCTGCGGTCTCCTACTCGCCGCCTGCGCCGAACTGTGCTCCACCGGCCTGCTCGGTCTGTCGGGCTGGTTCATCAGCGCGTGCGCCGTCGCCGGCGCGGCGACCTTCAGCTCGTTCTCCTATCTCGCGCCCAGCGGCGGAGTGCGAGCCTTCGCCCTGGCCCGCGTCGGCGGGAACTACAGCAAGAACCTGGTGCTGCACGCGGCCGCTCTCCGGCGCGCTTTCGTCGCCCGCACCGACCTCTTCCACCGCGCCGCGGAGGGCCGGTCGGACGGCACCTGGTCCGGCGAGTTCCTCGACCGCGGCATGACCGACGCCGACACCACCGGCATGGCGCTGATCAACGCGACCACGCCGACCGTGGTAGCTGCCGCCACCGCTACGACCGGTGCGCTCGCGGTAGGACTCGCCTCGTCCCCTGTCACCGCGATCGTGCTCGCGGCCGGTGCCGTGGTCACCGCATGGGTCGCCCACCGCACGGCGCGCACAGACGAGCAACGCACGCGTGCGACGCTCCGCGCGGAGTCGGTCACCGCCACCGACGCGTGGCCGGAAATGGCCTCACTCGGCGCCACCCCGCAACTCGCCGCACGCACCATCGCGAGTTTCGGCCAGCTCGACATCGCACGCGACACGGTCGACCGGCACCGGCGGAGCACCGACCTGTTCAGCGGATTGACCGGCGTCGCCACCGTGGCCGCCACCATCGTGTGCTGCCTCGGCACCGACCCGGCGACGTTCGTGTTCGTCGCGCTGACGGCGGTCGGCGTGGTCGCGCAAACAGAACAGCTCAGCGCTGCCGCGCAAGCCCGAACCGCGGCCGCGGAAGCACACCACCGCCTCGTCACGCCCCACAGTCGCGAGACCGTTCCCGCGATACACGCCTGGGCCACCGAAAAGGACATCGGCTTCGACGAATACGCCCTCCCACCGACCGTCCTGCGGCGAGCACGAGTCGTCCGCGCCCACATCCCGCGCGGCGGCACCCTCGTCATCACCGGCCGCTCCGGCAGCGGCAAGACGACGCTGCTCCGCACCCTCGCCGCCGCACTCCGACAGCTCGACCCCACCGGTGACCGGCCCACCGTCACCGCGGTCACCGCCGACGAGCACCTGTTCACCGGCACACTCGGCTCGAACTGGCGCCTCGCCGACCCAACCGTCACCGACGCGGACATCAACCGACACCTGGCCGAACTCTGGCTCGACCGAAGCGGCCTGACCGCCGACACCCCCGTAGGCCCCGGCAACAGAAAACCCTCCGGCGGCGAACTCCGCCGGGTCTACCTGGGCCGCGCCATGGCCACCCGACCCCACGTCCTGATCGTCGACGAACCAACCACCGGCCTGGACGAGCCGACCGCCCAACACATACTCGACATCCTCACGAAGCTGCCCGACACCACCGTCATCATCGCCACACACGAACCACCCACATCACCCCGCTCACGCCACATGTCGACACTGCCCCTCGACTGAACGACGTCATCCGACCACCACGAAAGCGGGCGAGGCTCACGGAAGCCCCGTGAGCCTCGCCCGCAGGTGACCGGACGGCGACCGTCAGGATCGGCAGTCGTACAGCGTCTGCGCGCCCATGCCCATGAACCCGGCACCTTGTTCCGTTGGGGCCGAAGAACCGCCGTAGGCCGTGGGGTCCACTTTCTCGCAGTGCTGTTCGACCCACTCGTGCCGTTGTCGCGTGTGGTCACCGCCGCCCTGGCCCGTGAGTCGACCCACGAAACCCATGCCCGAGCTGCTGAGGACGAACCTCAGCGTGCCGTTGGCCGTCCAGTTCTCGAGTTGGTTGACCGAGGGCGCGTTGTCCGTGCCGCCGAAGCCGCCCATGCCGATCACGGTGGTGTCGGAGCCCATGATGTAACTCGCGGCCATCATCGCGGGGGCGTTGACGGCGAGGGTGATCGCGGCGCCGTCCCTGTTCTGCTCGGCGTAGCGCAGGATGTTCCGCTGGTCGGCGGTGAGTCCGGTGCCGCCGAACATGCTCATCATGCCGCCGGGTGGCTGTGTCTGCCCGGCGCCAGGAGATGGCTGGGCATTACCGGGCATGCCGGGGAACGGGTTCGTCCCCGGCGGCATGCCGGGCAGGGTCATGCCGCCGGGCAGACTCCCGGTCGGCATGCCACCAGCGGGACCAGCGGCGGGAATAGTTCCGCTCTGGTCCGTCGTGGCCGCGGCGGTCGACCACACCGCCGGCACGAGCAGTACCGCGACCAACCCGACGACCAGTGCCGGCCGACCCAGCTGACCCGAGGTGAGACGGCCCGCCACCAGCCCGCCCACTGCCACGACGGCCACCGTGAGCACGGCCCAGCGGGTCCACCCGTGCCAGGACGTGTCGCGGGCGGCCAGGACGAACGCCCATGCCGCGGTCAGGGCGACCGCCAGCGGCAGCAACCACCATCCGATGGTGGACTCGCGGTAGGAGTGCCAGAACCGGACGAGGCCGGCTGCGGCGATCGCGGCGATCGCGGGGGCGAGCATGGTGGTGTAGTAGGGGTGCCAGATGCCCTCGGCGTAGCTGAACACGAGAGTGGTCACCAGAAGCCAGCCGCCCCACAGGAACCAGCCCGCCCGTTCGGCGGGGTTTCCGGGCAGTGTGGCTCGCATCCGTCCAGTCCCCGCGACGGCGACCACGGCCAGGACGAGCAACGCCAGGGGCATGAGCCAGGAGATCTGCCCGCCCACAGAGGTGTCGAACATCCTGCTGATGCCGGGTGAGCCGCCGGTGAACGCGCCGCCACCCATCCCGCTCATCCCCGCGGGCATCTGCATGCCTCCTGGCAGCCCGCCGCCGCCCATCGCGGGGTTGCCGTCGCCGCCGAAGACCCGGCCGAAACCGTTGTAGCCGAAGATCAGGTCCCACGCGCTGCCGTCGGTGCTGCCACCGATGTAGGGCTTGTCACCCGGCCACCACGCGTGCAGCGCGACCCACCAGAACGAGGACACGAACAGGACTCCGCCCGCGCCGAGCAGGTCCAGGACGCGGCGCTTGACCGGAGCGGACGTGCCGACGAAGTAGGCCACCGCGATGCCGGGCACGACGATCCAGGCCTGCATCATCTTGGTGAGGAACCCGCATCCGATGAGGAACGCGCACAGCAGCAGCCACCGGGTGCGCACTCGGCTCTCGGCTGCCTTGACCGACCGGGTGAACGCGTACGCGGCGGCGACCAGCAGGAGCATCAGCAGCGTGTCGGTGTTGTTGGTCCGGTTGATGGCCACGGTGATGGGCGTGAGCGTGAGGATCAGCGCGGCGAGCAGCGCCGCGTTCTCCCCCGCCCACAGCCGGACCGTGCGGTGCAGCAGGAAGACCGCGGCGACGCCCTCGATCACCTGGGGCAGCAACACGGACCAGCCGTGGAACCCGAAGATCGTCACCGACAGTGCCTGTGGCCACAACGACATCGGTGGTTTGTCCACGGTGACCACGCCGTACGGGTCGAACGACCCGAACAGGAAGTTCGTGAAGCTTCCGGTCATGGACTTGGCGGCGGCGGAGTAGTACGTGTTGCCCAGTTGCCCCGAGCCGATCTGCCACGCGTACAAGCCAGCTGCCACAACGCAGATCGCCGCGAGGGCCCACCGCGCCCATTGTGGACGGTCCGTCCGCGTGGGTGCCGGAGCCGCGTCCGCGTCGGTGGTGGCGACGACTGTCATTCCTCGTCCTTCCGGTTGTCGGTGCGGAAGACCCAGCCCCGCAGCAGTACGAAACGTCCAGCGGTGCCCAGCACCGAGGAGATCAGCAACACCGCCAGTTCCAGCAGGCGGGTCGGGTCGGGGTCGACCCGGTGCAGCACGAGCAGTGCGGCGGAGGTGAACGCGTAGTACAGCCCGAACACGACGAAGCCCTGCAGATGCGTCTTGCCCCGGGTCTTGTCGCGTGCCGCGAAGGTGAACCGCCGGTTGGCCTCGGTGTTGAACAACGTGGTGATGACCAGGGCGACGAGGTTGGCAAGCAATACTGGCCACCACAGCCGGAACACGCTGTAGAGAGCCAGGTTCGCCAGTGTGGAGATCACGCCGACGATCGCGAACGACAGCAGTTGCCAGGACAGCCCGCCTTCGGCGCGGCCCAGTACGACGTCGGGGTGCGCGGCGCGTGGCCCCGGCCGTCTCGGCAGGCCGGCGACGCGCGCGGCGCCTGTGGACTTGGCGCGTGCCACCCGGATCAGGCCGCGGATGTCGTCCCGGGCGGTGCCGACCACGTCGACCCGGCTGTCGACGTCCTCCACCCAGTCCACGGGTACCTCGTGCACACGAAGGCCGTTGAACTCGGCCAGCAGCAACAGTTCCGTGTCGAAGAACCAGGCGTCGTCAGCGACGTGGTCGAGCAGGGGGCGGATCGTGTCGGTTCGTGCGGCCTTGAAACCGCACTGGGCGTCGGAGAACCCGGCCCCGTGGGTGAGTCGGATGAGCCCGTTGTAACAGCGGGAGACGAACTCGCGCTTGGGTCCCCGGACGGTGCGGGCACCCGGTGCCAGGCGAGAACCGATGGCGATGTCGGAGTGCCCGTTGACCAGCGGCGCCACCAGAGGGAGAAGCGCGTCGAGTCCGGTGGACAGGTCGACATCCATGTACACCACGACGGTGGCCGTACTGGCCCGCCAGGTTTCCCGCAGCGCCAGCCCACGGCCCTTGCGCTCCAGCCGCCGGACCCGCACCCGGTCGAACTGCTCGGCAAGTCCATTCGCGACAGTGGCGGTGTCGTCGGTGCTGGCGTTGTCGACGATGACGATCGTCCAGTCGAACGGGAACTGCGCACCGAGGAACTCGTGCAGCACCTGGACGCAGCCGGGTAAGGCGCGTTCCTCGTTGTAGACGGGGATCATGATGTCCACCGTGATCATGGCCGCTTCGATCTCATGATGCTCGGCGGCGGATCGCAGCACGTCGTGACCGGTCATGCGCCCAGCGTGCTGCGCCGGCTATAAGAGCGGCCTTGGCTTTCCCTGAGAGATCTGTAAGAACGACCGGCGGTGAACGTGGGTAGCCTCGCGACCAGCGGTTACTGACGGGAGCGAAGCAATGCGGGTGCTCGTGGTGGACGACGATTCGGGGGTGCGGGAGAGCTTGGCACGCAGCCTGGAGTTCGAGGGCTACGAGGTCGACACCGCCGCCGACGGAGCCGAGGCGTTACGACTGGTGGTGGCGCCGCACCGGCCAGACCTGGCGATCCTGGACCTGATGATGCCGAATGTCGACGGGTTGGAGACCTGCCGGCGGCTGCGCGCGGCAGGCGACCGGATGCCCGTGCTGATGCTCACCGCGCGTGACGGCCTCGGCGATCGCGTGACCGGCCTGGACGCCGGTGCCGACGACTACCTCGTCAAGCCGTTCGCACTGGAGGAGCTACTCGCCCGCGTTCGCGCGTTGCTCAAGCAGAACCGCGTCGAGCAGGTGCCTCGGGTCCTGCGGTTCGCGGACCTGTGGCTGGACCCGACCACGCGCGAGGTCAGCAGGGCGGGTTTCCCGATCGACCTGACCCCGACCGAGTTCGAGCTGCTCACGGCATTCCTCACCGCCCCAGGCAAGGTGCTGACCAGAAACCACCTGCGGCACGCCGTGTGGGGGCACGACCCGGACACCAAGAGCCTCGATGTCTACATCGGATACCTGCGCCGAAAGACCGAAGTGGACGGACAGCCCCGACTGCTGCACACCGTGCGTGGTATCGGGTTCGTGCTCCGCAATGACTGAGCGGAGCTTGCGGAGCGATCATCATGACTGAGCGGAGCTTGCGGAGCGATCATCATGACTGAGCGGATGCTGCTTCGCACCCGGGTCACCCTGAGCACCGTGTGCATCCTCGCGGTGGCGATCGCCGCGATCAGCACCATCACGTGGCTCGTCACCAGGCACAACCTGCGCGCACAACTCGACGAGACGCTGCTCAGCAGGGTGCCTCCAGCCGACGCGCGGCTTCCCCCAGATCTACCAGTACCCGATCTCACCTTGCTGTGCACGAACAGCTCCGCCGACGCGAACCTGCAACGTTTCCTCGAAGGCGTCCAGTTGCTCAGAGCCGACGGCACGACCTGCGTACCGGACGGCGTCGACCCGGTCGCAATCGAGTCATCGGACCGCCTGGTGCGCACCACGACCCTGCGCGACGGCCAAACCCGGTCAGGCACACAGGTGCGCGTGCTTCTCCAGCCTCTCAGCGACGGCGACGTGCTGGTCGTCAACCGCGATCTCACCGAGATCCAGGACATCCTCGACGGCCTCGGCACGGTCCTGATCATCGTGTCCGTCCTCGGCGCCGTGTTGGTCGCCGCGGCCGGCCAGTTCCTCACCCGCAGATCGCTCGCGCCCATGGCACGACTGACAGAGACCGCCGAGGAGATCGCCAGAACCGAGGACCTGCGCATCCCCGTCACCGTCTTCGGCCGGGACGAGGTCGGCAGGCTGGGCCGGGCCTTCACCGCCATGACCGCCGCGTTGTCGGAGTCACGACGCCGACAACGTGACCTCGTCAACGACGCCGCCCACGAACTGCGTACCCCGCTGACCAGCCTGTGCACCAACATCGACCTGCTGGTCCGCAGCGACCAGACCAGTCGCTCCCTGCCCGCCGGCCAGTACACGAAAGTCCTCGACCAACTCCAGACCCAGGCACGCGAGTTCACCGACCTCGTCAACGAACTCGTCGTGCTGGCCCGCGACGAACGGGAACTCCGGCGCGAACCCGTCGACCTCGGTGTCGTGATCGACCGCGCGGCACGCCGAGCCGCCACCCGAGCCAGCGATCACACCTTCGATGTCCGACACGATTCCTGGTCGGTGACCGGCGATGCCGGCGCACTCGAACGCACCGTGCTCAACCTGCTCGACAACGCGGTCAAGTTCTCCCCGGCAGGCACCACGATCACCGTGCGCTCCCAACCGGGCTGGCTCACCGTCACCGACGAAGGTCCCGGCCTGCCCGAGGCATACCGGCAGCACGTCTTCGCACGATTCTGGCGCGCCCCCGAGGCCCGCGCCCTCCCCGGCTCGGGACTGGGACTGGCCATCGTCGCCGACACCGTCGCCGCCCATGGCGGCACCGTGCGCTTCGTGAACCCACCCACCGGCCACGGCGCGACCGTCCGGATCGACCTACCGCCGCCCGCTCCTGGCACGTTCCCTCCCCAACAGGCCTGAGCGGTCTGGTGCCGGTCGTCGAGCGCCCTCCCCGTCAGACCCAGCTACCCGCGGGCACCATCTTGTTGTGCAGGTTCGTGATCAACCCGTCGGCGTCGAGGGTCGCGTGCTCGATCCCGCTCTGGGTCACCAAGCGGCCGTCGGCCGCCCGCGCCGCCTGGACCCAGTGGCATTCGAGCGTGCCGTCGGGAAGTTCCGTGGTCGTCCAGAAGTGCTTGCTGTCGGCCATGTTCCTGGCGATGCCCTGGTAGATCTCCATGATCACCGTGAAGCCGGTGATCGGCTCCATGCCGTCGTCGAGCTGCACGGTGGCGTCCGGCGCGAAGATCGTCCGCAGTTCCTCGAGGGCGTCGGGATCATGGGCGGAACGGTCGAAGATCGTGATGTAGCGGTCGATCGTCGTCTCGGTCGTCTGTGTCATCACATGCCTCCATGGTTACTCACTTCGTCTTGCGGTCTGTGGTGATCAGGGCGAACACCAGGTCTTCCTTGGTGCCCCAGTACAGGTACGCCGTATGCCGAGCCCGACCACCAGGTCCATACACCCACAATAGAGACACTGACCAGATTCGTCATTTGGTCATTTAGCGACATGGATCACAGCGACAGGTGTGCGGGTCAACAACCGCGTCCGCGTCACGGATCCGCGCGCTGCCCTGTCCTCGTTGTGGTGCCGTCCGCCGTCCACGGATGAAGGGGATACGTCATGGGAGTCGTCGTGACATCGAGGTGTAAGCCATGACAACCACCGCCCCGGCGCCGACCCGACGCCCTACCGGGCGTGTGCTGGACACCGTCCAGTGGATCTTCGTCGGGCTCGCCGTGACCACGGCGATACTGCTGCCGCTGACCGGCACGACAGCCACGTTCACCGCACTGCTGCTCACGATCCCCTTCGCGGCCATCCACGGCATCCGCCGCTACGGTTGGGGTCGATTCCTGGCCTTCTTCACCGTGGCGTTCGTGGTGAGCAACGCCTTCGAGAACCTCAGCATCGTCACCGGTTTTCCGTTCGGCGACTACCACTACACCGACGACCCGAAACTGTTCCACGTGCCGATCTTCATCGGCCCGATCTACTTCGGCCTGGGCTACATCAGCTGGCTGACCGCCTCCACCGTCCTCGACCGCGCCGACGAACACCTCAACTGGCGCGAACGCACCGGCAAGGTCAACGTCGTCGCCCTGCCCGCCCTGTCCGCCGCCGTCATGACCATGTTCGACGTGGCGAGCGACTCCCATGCGTCCACAGTGATCAAGACGTGGATCTGGCACGACGGCGGCGGCGTGTTCGGCGTCCCGTACACCAACTACCTCGGCTGGTGGCTGGTCACCTACATCTTCTTCCAGATCTTCGCCATCATCCTGGCAGCAGCGCAGACCCGTGGCCCCCAGCCGGGCAGTGTCGTCGTGCCGGGGTCACTCACCCAGCCGGTGCTCATCTACGCCGCACTGGGCCTGACCTCGATCCCGTACTTCTACGCCGCCGAACCGGGCACCGTCGTCGACATGGCCGGCGCCCAGTGGAGCATCGGCGCGATCAACGAGACCATGATGACGATCAACATCTTCACCGTTGTCACGGTCGCCTTCCTCGCTCTGACCAAGATCGCACGAGGCGACACAGCCACCCAGCAGCAGTAGAGGACTGGCTGGTGTGTCCGGCGGATCACGTGGTCCGCCGGACACCCCGTGCTCACGGGTTCGACGCCAACGCCCATCCGGTGTAGTAGTCGGCGGCGATGGCGGTCGCTCCGGACAGCCCTTGCACCGGCACCGGCACCGCCGAGTGCGTGTACGTCTGGTTGTTGGCGAGCGTTTCGTAGATGTCCTGACCCCAGCCCGCGACGGTGCCGTTGGCGCGGAGCGCGAAGGCGCCGTAGCTGAAGCTGGCGATCTGCGTCGCGTCCGAGAGGTTCGACACCTGGACCGGGACCGTGGACACGCACGCGAGCGAGGAGTCCTCGCACTCGACCCCGTTGCCGAGAACACCTCGATAGCTGGAGCCCCAGGCCCACACGGTGCCGTCGCCGCGCAGCGCGTAACCGTTGTAGCGGCCAGCGTCGATCCCCGTCACCCCGGTCAGCCCGGACACCTGCACCGGGACCCGGGAGGAGCAGGGCTCACCGCCGAACGGGTCGCACGGCTGACCGTTGCCGAGCTGGCCGTAGTAGTTGGCGCCCCAGGCCCAGACCGTGCCGTCGCCGCGCAGCGCGTAGACACCGTCGCCGCCGCTGTCGCCCGACACCGAGGTGACCCCGGTCAGCCCGGACACCTGGACGGGCACCAACGAGGGGCCCCCGATCGAACCGTTGCCGAGCTCGCCGTAGCCGTTGACACCCCACGCCCAGACGGTGCCGTCTTCGCGCACCGCGTAGCCGGTGCCCCAGGAACTGCCGATCGCGACGATGTCGGTGAGACCGGGGATCGGTGCCGCTATGGAAGAGTTGTCGGAACCGCCGTTGCCGAGCTGGCCCGCGCCGTTCCAGCCCCAGGCCCACACCGTGCCGTCCTCGCGCAGCGCGTAGCCGGTGAGCTGACCACTGGCGATGGCGGTGACCCCGGTCAGCCCGAGCACGCGAACCGGCAACGCTGACCCACCGCCGTTGCCGGCCACCCACCCGTTGCCGAGCTGCCCCGTGTCGTTCTTTCCCCACGCCACCACCGTGCCGTCGGCACGCAACGCGTACTGGGTGCCCCACATGCTGCCGGTGATCGCGCGCACCCCGGTCAGCGTTGCCCGCGTCGGCACGGATGTCCACGGCACCGCTTCCGAGGTGCCCAGCGCGCGCTCGGCGCCGTTCCTGCCCCACCCGTGGAGACAGTCGGTCGTGCAGGCCGGGGCGTCGAGCACCGCGAACGCGCCGGCCATGTCGGCGACGAGGTGAACGCTCCCGCTGTGGTTGTACAGCAGGATGTCACGTGTGCTGCCGAACCCGACCACGGCGGCGTTCGGCACGATCTGCCCGGCGGACAGGTTGAGGTTCGAGGCGTTCGTGTACTGCCCCATCCCGTAGGCGGACACGTACGTCGCGGCCGTCGCGTCGACGCCGGTGATGTTGAGCACCACGGCCGTGGACGTGATCGGGGCCCTGGTCGCGAAGCCCAGGGTGATGACCTGCTGGGCGCCCACCGCCCCGGTCGTGCCGCCGGTGCCGTCCCTGGTGTCGAGCACCCGTGTCGGGCTCATCGGCAGGAACACGGCACCGTAGTCGGGGGTGTAGAAGCCGGTCAGATCGACGATCAGGTCGGTGGTGCCCCAGTTGTTGTACAGGTTCACCGTGCGGTTCGCGCCGACGGCGACGGTGACGAGGTTGGGGCGGGTGTCGCCGGCAGGCACGTTCAGGTTCGACGCGGTGGGCAGGGGCGTCCCGGCGGGCCACGCGGTGACGAACGTGCTGGCGGTCGGGTTGGTGGCGGTCAGG
The DNA here is from genome assembly GCF_036378875.1 of Actinophytocola sp. Taxonomy (GTDB): domain Bacteria; phylum Actinomycetota; class Actinomycetes; order Mycobacteriales; family Pseudonocardiaceae; genus Actinophytocola. The sequence goes on along the minus strand of NZ_DASUVO010000094.1, from coordinate 7,660 downwards.
TTGAACGTGACCGCCGTGGCCGACGCGGGGATCCAGGCGGACAGGTCGACCGCACGGGTGCTGCCGGGGCCCACCGGTGTGTTGTCCTGCCGGGTGTCCAGTACACGGTTGGCCGACAGCGCCGTGAACCTGGCTCCGGTACCGGTGCTGTAGTAGCCGGCGAGGTCGACAACGAGGTCGACGCTCCCGCTGTTGTTGTAGAGGTCGACCTTCCGGTCGGCGCTGAGCGTGACGGTGACCTGGTTGGGTCGGATGTCCCCAGGCGTCAGGTTCAGGCTCGACGCGAGAGGCCGGGTGCCGCCGCTGGGGAACACCGTCACGACGGTGTTCGCCGTCGGGGTCACCCCGGTGACATTGAGGACCACGGAGGTCGTGCTGGCCGGCACACGGGCGGCGAGGTCGACGGTGACGGTCCTGCCCGCGCCGACCGGGCCGCCGGTGTTCCTCGTGTCCAGTACCCGGACCGGGGACAGCGAGGTGAAGGTCGAACCGGTCTCGCCGGCTTTGGCGGTCGGCGGAGGTGCCGCCGACACGGGCTGGCCGGCGAGCAGCAGCCCGCCGGCCAGTAACGCACTCAGAGCAACAGGAAGTACACGACGCACAGGAGCCCCCCAGATGAGCTGGATCCCCCGACCCGCGTCGAGGATAGCGAACAGCCGGTCGCCCAACCAGGGTTTTCCGTCCACATGCGAACACTCTGTTGTGGACGGCCGCCTGCCGCTGTTTCAGGGCAGCTGGCCGGGACGAGAATGTTTGGCGCGGACCGCGGCGGCGTCCGGGTGGCTGAGGTCGTCGAGGACGGCCACGGCTTGGCGCCATGCGTCGTGGGCCGGTTCGAGGTTTCCCATGGCGTGGTGGGTGTCCCCGAGGCGGTCGAGGGTGCTCGCCTCGAAGTAACGCTCGCCGAGTTGACGGTTCAGGCGGACGGCGTGGTGATAGCACTCGATGGCCTGGGCGTGCTGGCCGAGGTGGTGGTGGGCGTAGCCGAGGCTGTCCCAGACGGCCGCCTGCCCGAGTCGGTCGCTGGTCTCCCGAAGGAGGGTGAGGGCTTGTTCGAGGCAGGCGACCGCGCGGTGATGGTCGCCGAGCGCGACGTGGTACCAGCCCACGGAGTTGAGCGCTCTGGCTTGTCCGATCTGATCGCCCGTCCCTTGCTGCAGGTCGAGTGCGTGCTGTGCGTGGGCGAGCGCTTCGCGCGGGCCTACCAGCTGCTCGGTCACCATGGCCAGGTTGCAGAGCACGGCGGCCTGCGTCGTGCGGTCGCCGAGTTGGCCGAACAGCTCGAAGGCGCGCTGGAGATGGGTGTCGGCCTGGTCGTACTGGCCTTGCATCTGGTGGGTGATACCGAGACCGCGGTGGGCGTGTGCCTGACCTTGCCGGTCGGCCCGCCGCTCCGCCGCGCCCAGCGCGGTGTGGAACGCGGCGGCCAACGCGAGCCAGTGCCCGCGTCGGTAGCTGTACTCACCCAGTGCCCAGGCCAACGCCCAACTGTGGGCCTCGAAGTCGTGGTGTGCCGCGTACTCGATCGCGGCCAGCAGCGCCGGGTACTGGTCGGTGAACCACGCTGTCGCTCCCTCCTGGTCGGCGAAGTCCTCCCGGACGACCCCGGCCTTGGCGGGAGACAGTCGGAACGAGTCGCCCTGGTACGGATCGAGCAGGCGGGTCGCGGTGTGGGCGGTGTGCAGGTAGTGGTCGAGCATCCGGTGCGTCGCCGCACGACGTTCGGCGGCGGTGTCTTGATGGTGGGCCTGGGCCAAGGCGTAGGCGCGGAGCAGGTCGTGGAAGTTGTACCGGCCGGACACTTGCTCGGTGAGCAGGTGCGCAGCGGCGAGTTGGGCCAGCAGCGGACGAATCCGCACAAGGGGAAGACCGGCGAGGCTGGCCGCGGCCGGCGCGGCGATGTCCGGGCCGGGATGGAGCCCGAGCAGCCGGAAGAGCCTCGCGGCGTCCGGGCTCAAGATGTCGTAGGAGCAGGAGAACACCGCGTGCACGTCGGTGCGCGGATCGGTGTCGACCAGCACGCCGAGACGTCCCTGGTTGTCCCGGAGCTCAGCGGCCAGCGTGTGCAGCGGGAAACGCGGGTGGGCGGCGGCCCTGGCGGCGGCGATGGTCAGAGCGAGCGGCAGTCGGGCGCACTGGGCGATGATCTCGTCGACCGCGTCCGGCTCGGCGGCGACGCGGTCGAAGCCGATGCGGTGGCCGAGCAGTTCTCGTGCCTCCTCGGTGCTGAGCAGATCAAGGGTGAGAGGGTGGGCGCCCTGGCCCGAGATGAGGGCCGTGAGCTGGTTGCGGCTGGTTACCACGACAACGCAGCCGGGCGCCCCGGGCAGCAGCGGCAGAACCTGGTCGACACCACGGGCGTTGTCCAGCACGATCAGGACCTGCCTGCCGGCGAGCAGGCTTCGATAGAGGGCGGCCTGCGTATCCACACCGTCCGGGATCCGGTGCGGCGACACGCCGAGTGCGTCCAGGAATCCGCGTACGGCGTCACCCGGGCGCTGTTGTGTGCCTACTGGATCGAACCCACGCAGGTTGACATAGAGCTGCCCATCGGGGAACTTGTCGGCTGTCTGATGTGCCCAGTGCAGCGCCAGGGCCGTCTTTCCCACTCCCGCGGTGCCGGAGATCGCTGAAATGACCACTGTGGACGCGGCGCTGCCCATGAGCGCGTCCAGGTCGGCGAGTTCGCGAGTTCGGCCGGTGAACGACGCCGGCGGCGCCGGTAGTTGACGCGGCACCGGGGTCCCGGTGGCTGGCGAAACGGCGAGCGCGTGGTCAGCGGAGAGCATCCGCTGATGCAGTCGCTGGAGTGCTGGGCTCGGGTCGGCACCGAACTCTCTGGCCAGCCGCGACCGCAGCCGCTCGTAACGGTCCAGGGCATCGGCCTGGCGGCCGCACCGGTAGAGCGCCAGCATGAGTTGCCCGGCCAGGCGCTCATCCCACGGATGAGCCGTCGCACTGGCCGACAGCTCGCCGAGCAGAGTCGCGTGCTGGCCATGGTCGAGGGCGAAGTCGTTGCGGTCGAGTTCGACGAGGAACCGTTCTGCCTCCAGCTTTTCCCGGACGTCGTTGAACCAGGGGATGTCCAGCGTCGCGAAGGCCTGCCCCCGCCACAACCCCAGGGCCTCGGTGAGCAGCGCCGCACCATCGTCCCGGACGGAGGCGGCCCCCGCCTGGGCGACGAGAGCACGGAAGCGGTGCAGGTCCACCGCCATCGGATCCACGGCGAGCCGATAACCGTCGGCCTGGCGAGCCAGGTCGACGTCGGGCACCGCGGCCAGCAACCGCCGCAGCCGGGACACATAGCCGGACAACGTGACACGTGCGTTGCGCGGCAAACGGTCGGCCCACACCCGGTCGACCACGACGTCGACCGGCACGACCCGGTCGGCGTCGACCAGCAACACGGCCAGCACGGAGCGCTGCCGGGCGGGCCCGAGCTCGACCTGTCTGCCATCGAGTTCCATCTCGACCGGACCAAGCAGCCGGAACTGGACAGACATCGTTCACTCTCCCAGCTCCCCGAACCACCTGTTGGGTCGGTGTTGGCGCCGCCTTGTAATGGCGCTGCGAATTCACACCGAAATCCTGGCCGTCATCCTCTCATCCAGCGGACGCCACGTCTGCCGAATTCCTGGTAAGAGAAGGACGTCGTACCCGTCGCGAAGCGTTGCACGCGAACACGGCGGCCGGTGTCACCGACGCCGAAGCTCCTCTCCGGCGAGTTAATCAAAAGATCATCGCTCGTCACCGTCTGATCGAATTGATTGGATGGTCGAATCCGACTACCCGGTGGCGACCGTGTCGCGGTTATCTCCTAGGCTTTCCGACCGTTATTTCGGAAACCCAGGAGGTCCCATGCGAATCATAATCACCACTATCGCAACAATCGGGCTGTTATCGCTGGTCAGCGCCTGTGACAGCGATAACGAAGCAGCCAACTCGTCCGCTGACCTGCCGGCTGGCACGACCACCGAGCAGACTTCGTCGAGCCAGCCGGTGAGCGAGGGTCAGTGCCCGGTCGGTGAGTGGACGGTCACCGCGATCACCGGCAAGTCCGGTGCGACAGTGGGTGGCGTGCCGGTCGTCGCCAAGAGCGGGAGCGGGTTCACCCTGACCCTGACCGCGGACAACACCTGGACTCTGGCCGGCGACAACGCCAGAGTGACGCTGGAGGGCGGCGGCCTGTCGGTGGACGCGACGGTCGACGGCACGGCTGAGGGCGACTACGTCGGTACGGGTGAGACCTACACCTTCCGCCAGCAGCGGGCCTCCGGGCGGGTCACCCTCGACCGGGAGGTCGCCGGGGTGTCCGCGTGGTCCATGGACGAGGTGGGGCCGGCGCTCATGCCAGGCGGGCAGGCCACGCTTACCTGCGGCCCCGGCACTCTGGAGATCGGTTCGGAGTCCGTTGTGCTCGTCCTGCGCGCCGTCGGTGAGGGCTCCCAGACCACCGAGGTGTCCGAGACACCCGAGCAGGGCGGCGGTGGCGGCACGGTGACCATCGACGAGTCCGGCGTGACCAGGACAGTTGACTGCGCCGGCCAGGATGTCGTGGTCAACGGCTCGGCCAACGAACTGACCTTCACCGGAACCTGCGCGTCGGTCACGGTCGCCGGGTCGAGTAACGAGGTCAGGATCGCCGACACCGGCGAGATCGTGGTCAACGGCTCGGTCAACAGGATCACCTGGTCCGAGGGCGACCCGAAGACCGAGGACAACGGTCAGGGGAACTCGATCAGCAGAGGCTGAGTGGCGGTTGCCGGCCGGACTCGCCCACGTCGAGTTCGGCCTGGTTGCGCGTGCTCCCCGCACCGACATCGCGGAAGAGTATGTTTCCCCGAACGGATCGCGCCCCGGGAGCGGGGCCTGGGCAGGGGGCATGGATGGGGTTTCGACGGCGTCGACGGGATACGCCAGCCGCTCGCCTGCTCACCGCGGCCGGCTTCGTCAGTGGATCGGCCGGGCGGACGAGCGATTCCGATGCTTCTCGCGATGTGGCGTTTGTCGTCATGCGACCAGGGGCGACCGCGGTCCCATCCACCCTGTTGGCCGTGGAGGAGATGCTTGCCGACGAGGCAGCCTACGAGTTCGTGATGACCTTCCTCGAGCAGGTCCAGAACCTGGTCTCACACCGGCTGGAACTCTTCCTCGGCCCGGAGGATGTCGAGCGGCTTCTCGGTCCGCGCAGCGCGGTGGGCTGGAAGACGTTGGCCGAATTCTGGGCCGCGGTCGCCGCCTGGTGTGCGGACAACCGTCCGCCGCTGGAGTCCAGCGAGGAGATCCTGTCGGTGCGGAACGAGCAACTGCGGGCCATGCTGTGGACGGGTAACCGAACCTTGCCCACCGGTGCGAAGTTGGGACTCGCGGACGCGGTCAGGTACGAAAAGGCCACCGGTGCGGGCATCCCGGGATTCAGTCACATCGCGGCCGCGCTCAGGGCCATGGGGCAGGACTGAGCCGGTCGCCGCGGATGCGTTCATCTTCCTGTGACCGGTAGGTGGAAGTACAGCGCGCACGCCTCCTTCTCGACCGTGAGCCCCAAGCCGGTCAAACACCGTTGGGCCGCGACGACATCGTCACAGACGACGTACACATAGGCCCGGCCGTTGCCGTACTCGTCCTGGCAAGCGCTCGTCGTGTCACAGTCCGCCTGCCACAGTGCCGTCACGACGTCGGCGAGCCCTTCGTCGACGCAGGACTGCCGACCGTTCGCACTGATATGCACCTGGCGGTGGCGCACGGCCACCAGCCCGCCGTTCACCTTCTTGCACTCGTCACACAACGGGTACGGCCCGATGACGTGCCCTGACTCGGCCTGGTCGGCCACCTGCCGGGTCAGCTGGGACAGCGCGATGTCGCGGTTCTCCACGGAGAGCTCGACTTCCTGCTCGTACGGTCGAGGACGGCGTGCGGCCAGCCGGCGATAGACCGCGACGGCCTCTTCCGCGGCGGGTAACGCTTCTTCGAACTGCCCACCGTCCATCAGGAAGGAGCCTTGGTTGTGCAGCGCCATGGCCAGGTAGGGCTCGAACCGGGACGGCTCACCCACCGCCCGGCGCCGGCAGATGGCGACCGCCTCCTCGAGGGTGTCCAGCGCCTCCTCCCGCATCCCCGCCTCCGCCTGCCGCAGCGCGAGCTGGTTCAGGGCCATGGTGAGCCCGAGCTCGCGCGCCGCGGACCGCTTGGCCCGCCTGCGATAAATACGGACCATGTCCTCCGCGCCGGCCAGGTCCCGCGTGGCCCAACTGAACAACTTGTTGAGCAATCGACCCACCACGGCGACCGCCCCTCTCCAACCGGTGGTGAGCAGGACAATCGCATGACAATGTTGGACGCGCCATAACAAGGCCAGGACATCTCAACCACCACGGACAACGATTGGGTGTCGCAAGACGGCGATGGCAGGCCCGGACGGCACACGGCCATCCGGGCCCGAGTCAGAGCCGCGTCACTGGGGCCAGATCACCCGGCCCTGGAAGTAGTTCCCGTCGTTGCCGCCCGTGCCGTACCAGGTCAGCACGAAGCAGGTGTTCGGCAGCACGTCGGTCGCGATGTCGATGCGGCCGGGGCCGGTGTACTGGCGCCACGAGGAGAACCGGCCGCCGCCGTTGCATTTCGCCGCTGCCACGAACAGTTGGCCGCCTGGCCAGACGCCGTTGCAGTCGGACACGCCGGTGTTCGCGTTGAGGTCGAGGGCGATGTTGCTCCACGCGTTGGTGGTCCGCTGGGTGCTGCCGGTCTGCACGTAGGTGCGGACGGTGGCGCCGGCGCAGTGGCCGGGCAGGGGTATCGGCGCGGCCGTGGCCGGGGTGGCCAGGCCGATGACAGTCGCCGCGGTGGTTGCGAGGGTGAGTAGCGCGGTCGAGATCTTCACAGTTCCTCCTTGTCCGGTAAGGGGATTCACATCGCGTGGTGGAAGGTTCCCCAGTCCTGGTCGAGTCGCCGTGCGGTCGAGTCCGCGATGGCCAGTCCGTTGTTGGGGTAGTACATGAGGTCCCCGGCGGCGTTGACCGCGAGGACGTCGGCGTGGTGGTCGCCGCTGAAGTCGGAGGCGAACACGTGGGTGAACGGCGTCCAGCCCGTCCCGATCTGGCTCGCGGAGGGGATGGCGAGATTGTTGTTGGGGTAGTACAGGAACCGGCCGTCGGAGGTGACCCCGAGGATGTCCGCGTGGCCGTCACCGCTGAAGTCGGCGGCCATGACGTGGCGGTAGTTGGCCCAGCCCTGCCCGATCCGTCGTGCTGTCGAGTCGGCGATCGCGAACCCGTTGTTCGGGTAGTACATGAGGTCCCCGTCGGGCTCGACGGCGATGATGTCCGCGGCACCGTCACCGCTGAAGTCCCCGGCCGTGACGTGCGGGTAGGCACCCCAGCCGGTGTGCAGTTGGCGTGCGGTCGAGTCGGCGATCGCGAAACCGTTGTTCGGGTAGTACATGAGGTTGCCGGCGGCGTTCACGCCGAGGATGTCCGCGGCACCGTCACCGCTGAAGTCGGCGGACATGACCTGGCTGAACCCGTCCCAGCCCGTCCCGATCTGGCTCGCGGAGGGGATGGCGAGATTGTTGTTGGGGTAGTACATGAGGTCCCCGGCCGCGTTGACGCCGAGCACGTCGGAGAAACCGTCCCCGCTGAAGTCGGAAACCCTTTCCCCGTCACCG
>NZ_DASUVO010000093.1:0-94728 GCF_036378875.1 Actinophytocola sp. | reverse complement strand
TGCAGGAGGGAAGTGCCGTCGTACCAGGACATGTTGGCGGAGCGATCGACGACGTTGTCGCCGTGCAGCGCCGACATCGGGATGAACGTGAGGTCGCTGATGTCGAGCTTGGTGGCGAACTGCTTGAACTCCTCCTTGATGCGCTCGAAGACGGCCTGGTCGTAGTCGACGAGGTCCATCTTGTTGATGCACACGACGATGTGCGGGACCCGGAGCAACGACGCGAGGAACGCGTGGCGACGTGACTGCTCGACGATGCCGTTGCGGGCGTCGACGAGCACCAGCGCGAGGTCGGCGGTCGACGCGCCGGTGACCATGTTGCGCGTGTACTGCACGTGACCCGGGGTGTCGGCGATGATGAACTTCCGCTTGGGCGTGGCGAAGTACCGGTAGGCGACGTCGATCGTGATGCCCTGCTCCCGTTCGGAGCGCAGGCCGTCGACGAGCAACGACAGGTCTGGAGTGGACAGTCCCTTGTCGACGCTGGCGCGGTGCACCGCGTCGAGCTGGTCGGCCAGCACGGACTTCGTGTCGTACAGGAGCCTGCCCACGAGCGTGGACTTCCCGTCGTCGACGCTCCCCGCGGTGGCGAGACGAAGAAGATCGCTCATCAGAAGTACCCTTCCCGCTTGCGATCCTCCATGGCCGCCTCGGACAGACGGTCGTCCGCGCGGGTCGCGCCGCGCTCCGTGAGCCGGCTCGCGGCGACCTCGGCGATCACCTCGTCGAGCGTCGTTGCGGTGGACTCGACGGCGCCGGTACAGGAGCCGTCACCGACCGTGCGGTACCGGATCGTCTTGCGTACCAACGCCTCCCCGTCACGCGGGCCGCCCCACGGGCCCTCGGCGAGCCACATGCCGTCCCGCAGGTAGACCTCGCGCTCGTGCGCGTAGTAGATCTGCGGCAGCTCGATCGCCTCGCGGGCGATGTAACGCCAGACGTCCAGCTCGGTCCAGTTCGACAGCGGGAACACACGCACGTGCTCACCAGGCCGGTGCTTGCCGTTGTACAGGTTCCACAGCTCGGGCCGTTGCCTGCGCGGCTCCCACTGCCCGAACGCGTTGCGCAGGCTGAAGATCCGCTCCTTCGCCCTGGCCCGCTCCTCGTCCCGGCGGCCACCGCCGAACACCGCGTCGAACTTGTTCTCGGTGATGCTGTCCAGCAGCGGCACGGTCTGCAGCGGGTTGCGGGTGCCGTCCGGACGCTCGGCGAGCCGGCCGTCGTCGATCCAGTCCTGGACCTTCGCGACCACGAGCCGCAGCCCGTACCGCTCGACGACCCGGTCCCGGAACTCGATCACCTCGTCGAAGTTGTGCCCGGTGTCCACGTGCAGCAACGGGAACGGCACCGGCGCCGGCCAGAACGCCTTGACCGCGAGGTGCAGCAGGACCGTGGAGTCCTTCCCGCCGGAGAACAGGATCACCGGCCGGTCGAACTCGCCTGCCACCTCCCGCATGATGTGGATCGCCTCGGACTCCAGGCGCCCCAACGAGTCCAGGGTGGGTGTTGTCGCAACTGTCGCGGTCATCCGTGCAGCCCACATTCGGTCTTGGCGAGCCCCGCCCAGCGACCGCTGCGGGCGTCCTGGCCCGGCAACGGCTTCGCGGTGCACGGGGCGCATCCGATCGACAGATATCCCTCACTCACCAACGGGTTCTCCAGGATCCCGTTGCGGTCGATGTAGTCGCGGAACTCCTCGTCCGTCCACGGCGCGATCGGGTTGACCTTCACGAGGCCGTTGCGCTCGTCCCACTGGACGATCGGGGTGTTCGCGCGGGTCGGCGCGTCGACTCGGCGGACACCGGTGACCCAGGCAGCGTAGTTCGCCAAGGTCTTCTGCAACGGCACCACTTTGCGCAGGAAGCAACACTTCGTCGGGTCGGTCTTGTTCAGCAGCCCGAACTCCGCCTCCTGGTCGGCCACCGACTGCTCGGCCTGTGCGTTGACGATCCGGATCCCCGGGTAGGTGACCTCGACCGCGTCCCGCGTGCCGATGGTCTCGGCGAAGTGGTAGCCGGTCTCCAGGAACAGCACGTCGACGTCCGGCTTCGCCTTGACCGCCAGGTCGATCAGCACCGCGTCCTGCATGTTGGAGGCGACGATGAAGTTGTCGCCGAACGTCTTGGCCGTCCACTCCAGGACTTCCGCCGCGGTCGCGTCGGCCAGTTCCGTCGCTGCTTCCTCCGCGAGACGCCTGAGATCGTCCTTGGTCGCGGTGGTCACTTGGTCACCTCTTCCTTCGCAAGGTTCAGACCCACGAACTTGACGCTGAACACCCGGCGGCACCCGGTACACAGCCATGCGGCGTGCGGTTCCTCCTGCGGGCGAAGGTCCTCGTCGCCGCAGTAAGGGCAGTAGAAGGGGGTAGCGCGCTCGCTCACTTGAGGTCGTCCTCACTCGCGCGGGCCACCCACTGCGCGAACCGCTCGTCCGGCTCGCGGTCGGCCACGTACTTGCGCACGACCCGCTCCACGTAGTCCGGCAGCTCGTCCGCGGTCACCTTGTGGCCACGGAGCTTTCGGCCGAACCCGGCGTCGAGGCCGAGCCCGCCGCCGAGGTGGACCTGGAAGCCCTCGACCTGGTTGCCGTCGTTGTCGGTGACGATCTGGCCCTTCAGCCCGATGTCCGCGGTCTGGATACGGGCACAGGAGTTGGGGCAGCCGTTGATGTGCACGCTGATCGGCGCGGTCACGTCATTGGTGATGTCCTTGAGCCGGTCTTCCAGCGTCGCCACCAGGTTCGCCGCGCGGGCCTTGGTCTCGACGATCGCGAGCTTGCAGAACTCGATGCCGGTGCAGGCCATCACGCCGCGCCGCCACGGCGACGGGTCGGTCTGCAGACCCAGCCCGGCAAGCGCCGTGCGTAGCTTGTCCACTTCGGAGGGCGGCACGTCCAGCACGATCAGCTTCTGCTGCGGGGTGAACCGGACCCGGCGCGAACCGACCTTCTCGGCGGCGTCCGCGACCGCGACCAGCGTGGTGCCCGACACCCGGCCCGCGATGGGCGCGGCGCCGACGTAGAAGTTGCCGTCCTTCTGCTGGTACACACCGACGTGGTCACGCGGCTGCTCCGGCACGCTCGGCGCCGGCCCGTCGACGAGCTTGCGCTTGAGGTACTCGGTCTCCAGGACCTCGCGGAACTTCTCGGCGCCCCAGTCCTTGACGAGGAACTTGATGCGGGCGCGGTGACGCAGGCGGCGGTAGCCGTAGTCGCGGAAGATGCTGATCACGCCGGCCCACACGTCGGGCACCTCGTCGAGCGGCACCCATGTGCCGAGCCGCTGGCCGATCATGGGGTTGGTGGACAGGCCGCCGCCGACCCACAGGTCGAAACCGGGGCCGTGCTCGGGGTGCTCGACGCCGACGAACGCGATGTCGTGGACCTCGTGCGCCACGTCCGGCAGGCCGGAGATCGCCGACTTGAACTTGCGAGGAAGGTTCGAGAACTCCTTCTCGCCGATGTAGCGCCGCTTGATCTCGTCGATGGCGGGCGTGCCGTCGATGATCTCGTCCTCCGCGATGCCCGCGACGGGTGAGCCGAGGATCACACGGGGGCTGTCGCCGCACGCCTCCATGGTGGTGAGACCGGCCGACTCCAGCTTCTCCCAGATCGTGGGCATGTCCTCGATCCGGATCCAGTGGTACTGGATGTTCTGCCGGTCCGTGATGTCCGCGGTGTCCCGTGCGTACTGTTCGGACAGTTCGCCGATGACGCGCAGCTGGTCGGTCGTGACCGCGCCGCCGTCGATGCGCACGCGCAGCATGAAGTAGCTGTCGTCCAGCTCCTCCGGCTCCAACGTGGCCGTGCGGCCGCCGTCGATGCCGGGCTTGCGCTGGGTGTAGAGGCCGTACCAGCGGAACCGTCCGCGCAGGTCACCCGGGTCGATACCGTCGAACCCGGTGTGCGCGTAGATGTTCTCGATACGGTCGCGGACGTTGAGCGGGTTGTCGTCCTTCTTGCTGCGCTCGTTCGGGTTGAGCGGCTCGCGGTACCCGAGCGCCCACTGGCCCTCACCGCGGCGGCGGTGCGCTCGCTTGGGCGTGGTGGGAGTTGACACCCGTCAGTCCTCCGGGACGTTCAGGGCACTCGCGCGCGCCGGAAAACCCTCGGGAACTTCGGGGTTGAGCCGACGCACCCGGGCGCCGACCTGATCAATACGGCGACGACGGGTTACGTGACCCGACGGCACATCGCGCTGGAGACACGAACGAAATCCACGTGGCGGCGGGCCACCAGCAGGATCTCGATCGCACTCAACACGTTTTCCAGCGTGCCATGCGCCCACGGTGTGGTCCAATGCCATCCGCATCGTGAGACGCGGTGACGCTGGTCATAGATCATCGCTGGTCAACGACCCAGCCGGGGACGGTCAGGCCGGACTCGTACGCGAGGACCACCAACTGCGCCCGGTCCCGAACGGCGACCTTGGTCATGATCCGGCTGACGTGTGTCTTCGCGGTGGCCGGGCTCAGCACCAGCCGCGCGGCGATCTCGTCGTTGGACAGGCCGGCGGCGACCAGCGTCATCACCTCACGTTCCCGATCGGTGAGCGCGTTCAGCCTCGGCCCCGGGTCCGGGTGGGTGGTCCTGGCGGCGAACTCGGCGATCAACCGGCGGGTGATCGCCGGCGCGATCAGGGCGTCGCCGCGGGCCACCACCCGCACCCCGTGGATCAGCTCCGCCGGCTCGGTGTCCTTGACCAGGAAGCCGCTGGCGCCGGCCCGCAGCGCGCCGTAGACGTATTCGTCCAGGTCGAACGTGGTCAGGATGATCACGCGGACGTCGGAGCTCGCCGTGATCTCCCGGGTGGCCGCGAGCCCGTCCAGCCCGGGCATCCGGATGTCCATGAGAACGACGTCCGGCCGCAGCCGACGCGCGAGCCGCACCGCCTCGGCACCGTCGGCGGCCTCGCCGACCACCTCGATGCCGTCCTCACCGTCCAGGATGGACCGGAAGCCGGCGCGCACCAGGGTCTGGTCGTCGGCGAGCAGCAGCCGGATCATGCCGGCACCTGGTGGCCGGGCCGCAGCGGCAGGCGAGCGCACACCCGGAAGCCGCCGTCCGCCCTCGGGCCCGCGGTCAGCGAACCGCCCAGCGCCCTGGCCCGCTCACCCATGCCGAGGATCCCGTTGCCCGGTGTGCCGGTGCCGCCTGTCCCGTCGTCTTCGACCTCCACCAGCACGTCCTCGCGGTCGGGCCGGACCCGGACCACCGCGGTGGTCGCGTCCGCGTGCCGGGTCACGTTGGTGAGTGCCTCCTGGACGATCCGGTACGCCGCCAGATCGACCTCCGGCGGCAGCGGCCCGGTCTCGGCGAGTTCGGTGCGAATCGCCAACCCGGACCGCCCGGCCGTGGTGACCAGCTCGTCGAGGCGGTTCAGGCTCGGCGCGTCGCCGTCGTGCCGCAGCGTGTTCAGCGCCGTGCGCAACTCACGCAGCGTCTCCTTGCTGGTCTGCTTGATCGCGGTGAGCGCCTGCTCGGACCGGGTGGGGTCCGGGCGGTGCAGTGCGGCGCTGGCCTGCACGTTGATCAGCGAGAGGTGGTGGCCGAGCACGTCGTGCAGCTCGCGGGCGATGCGCAACCGCTCCTCGGTGGCCCGTCGCCGGGCCTCCTCCGCCATCCGCTGCTCGGCGGCGACCGTCCTGGCCTGTGCCTCGGCGAGGTAGGCCCGGCGGTTACGGGTCACCCCGACGATGACGGCGACGAGCCAGCCGGCGTGCAGCAGCGTCGCCCCGTTCCCCGGCTGGTTGTCACTGTCCGCGACGGCGAAGGCGACCACGGAGGCGACCCCGAGCCCGATCGCCACCGCGAGGTGCCCCTCGTCGACGACGGTGTAGAGCGCCACGACGAACACCAACATGATCGGCCCTGGCTGGTGCAGCAACACCCCGTACCCGCCGGCGGCCACCAGCGCCACCACACCCACCGCCACCGGATGACGGCGCCGGGCGAACAGCGCACCGGACGAGGCCAGCACGGCCAGCAGCGCGGTCCAGTCAGCTGCGGTGTCGATACCGCGCGACTGCACCACGAGCCCACCGAGGGCGACCAGACCGACGGCGATCGCCAGGGCCGAGTCCGCCCGCCACCTAGCCATGCGAAGGAGCCTAACTTTCCACGGGTGCCATGGGGAGCAACCGCGGTGGTATCCCGTCCCGCCTCCGTACAACCAGAGTGGTACGTCGATCGGCAACTCCGGCACGACGACCCGTGACCAGTCCCGTTCATACGCTGCGGCCAGTAATCGGTGAAAGGAAGGGGTCTTCGATGTACGAGCTTGCGGCCGCCAGTGTCTACACCATGAGCGCGGGGCGAATCGGGTCCATCGTGGGCGGTCTTTTGGGACTGGCCGGCGTGGTCGTCGGTTGGCTGGCGATCCGCTCCACCCGTCGTGGCAGGGCAGTTCTTGCCGTGGCGTTGGGGTTGGTCGGGATGGCCGTCGGCGGGGTGGTCGTCGCCACGTCCGACAGCGGCATCGGCACGGGCAACGGACGAGGCGGGGCCTACGTGGCCCTGCTGGTGGGGCTGGTCGCCGTCGTGCTCGGCGGGCTGGCGCTGGCCCGTGTCCGGCGCACCGCCTGATCAGCTCAACGTGCTCCGGATGGCGGCCGCGAGCAGGACAGCCTTGCCGACGACGAGGTGGCCGCCAGCCGGGTTTCTTGCTGTCCCGGATCGCGACGCGCCCGCCGGAGAGGGTGGCGCCGCTCGCCGTGGTCGGGCCGCACACGTGGGGTCTCGGCGGTGATCGCGGTGGCGTAGTCGGCGGTCTGCAACTGGCCCGGCACGATCATGGCAGAGCCTGAGCAGGGTGGCGATGTCGTCCGGAGCCTGTTGCTGGAAGCCGGTTTTCAGGTGCCCGGCCTTCGCTCGCGACATGCCGGTGTGCTCGGCCACCTCGCACCCTGTTGACCTCAGGCGGTTTCGGGCGCTTCGCGCCCCGAAACCGCGCAGCGAGTCCACCAGGCCGCGTCCCGAGCCACCAAGACCATCGGTGGATCTGGGTTCAACGACATGAACGCGTCTTTCACGACACCGCCCGCGGCGTGGCGGGCTTCAGCGGGTGACGTCGCGGACGGCGCCCTGGGAGGCGTCCGTGGTCAGGCGGGCGTAGGCGCGTAGGGCGGCCGTGACCGGACGCTGACGGTCCTTCGGCTGCCACGGGTGTTCGCTCGACTCCATTTTCGCCCGTCGGTCGGCGAGGATCTCGTCCGGGACGAGCAGTTCCAGGCGTCGTTCGTGCACGTCGATGAGGATGCGGTCGCCGTTCTCGACGAGGCCGATCGTGCCGGCGCCCGCGGCCTCCGGGGAGATGTGGCCGACCGAGAGGCCGGACGAGCCGCCGGAGAAGCGACCGTCGGTGATCAACGCGCATTTCTTGCCGAGGCCGGCGCCCTTCAGGAACGCCGTCGGGTGCAGCATCTCCTGCATGCCGGGACCACCGGCGGGACCCTCGTAGCGCACGACCAGGACCTCGCCTGGCCGAATCTCCTTGTTCAGGATCACCGAGACGGCCTGCTCCTGGCTCTCGACGACGCGGGCCGGGCCCTCGAAGTGGAACAGCTCCTCGTCGATGCCCGCCGCCTTGATCACCGCGCCGTTCTCGGCCAGGTTGCCGTGCAGAACAGCCAGGCCGCCGTCGGCGGTGTAGGCGTGCTCGACGTCGTGGATGCAGCCGCCCGCCGCGTCCGTGTCCAGTGTGGACCAGCGGTTCGACGTGGAGAACGCCTGTGTCGTCCGCACTCCGCCCGGTGCGGCGTGGAACAGTTCGACGGCCTCTTCGGACGGCGACTCTGCTCGGATGTCCCATTCGGACAGCCACGCCGCCAGGGACGGCGAGTGGATCGTGTGGACGGTCTCGGTCAGTTTGCCGCCCCGCCACAGCTCGCCGAGGATCGCGGGGATGCCGCCGGCCCGGTGCACGTCCTCCATGTGGTAGTCCGAGTTCGGCGACACCTTCGACAGGCACGGCACGCGCCTGCTGATCTCGTCGATGTCGGCGAGTGTGAAGTCCACCTCACCCTCCCGGGCAGCCGCGAGGATGTGCAGCACGGTGTTGGTGGACCCGCCCATGGCCATGTCCAGCGCCATCGCGTTGACGAACGCGTCCCGCGTGGCGATCGACCTCGGCAGCACCGACTCGTCGTCCGACCCGTAGTAGCGCTTGGCCAGCGCCATCACGGTCGTCCCGGCACGTTCGAACAGCGCGCGGCGCGCGGCGTGGGTGGCCAGCGTCGAGCCGTTGCCCGGCAGCGCGAGCCCGAGCGCCTCGGTGAGGCAGTTCATCGAGTTGGCCGTGAACATGCCGGAGCACGATCCGCAGGTCGGGCACGCGGACCGTTCGACCGCGGACAGCCCGAGGTCGTCGACCTTGTCGTTCGCCGACGCCGCGATGGCGGTGATCAGGTCGGAGGACGGGTGCGCGACGCCGTCGACCACGACCGCCTTGCCGGCCTCCATCGGCCCACCGGACACGAACACGGTGGGGATGTTGAGCCGCATGGCCGCGTTGAGCATGCCGGGCGTGATCTTGTCGCAGTTGGAGATGCACACGAGCGCGTCGGCGGCGTGCGCGTTGACCATGTACTCGACGCTGTCGGCGATGATCTCCCGCGACGGCAGCGAGTACAGCATCCCGCCGTGCCCCATGGCGATCCCGTCGTCGACCGCGATCGTGTGGAACTCCCGTGCGGTCCCGCCTGCCTCGCGGATCGCGCCGGCCACGATGTCACCGAGGTCGCGCAGGTGCACGTGGCCAGGCACGAACTGGGTGTAGGAGTTCGCGATGGCCACGATCGGCTTGCCGAAGTCACTGTCGGTCATGCCGGTGGCACGCCACAGCGCACGGGCGCCTGCCGCGTTGCGACCATGGGTGGTGACACGGGAACGGAGCTCAGGCACGGCTCCTCCAACTTCTATTCAGCGTCTTCTTCCCGAGGCTGCTCCGCAGGGGCCTCGGTCGGGTCGTCCAGCCGGCCGCCGCTGATGAGCGAAAGCGCCGGGAGGTGACGGGTGCGCACGGTCGGCAGGGGGAGTTCCTTCCCGTCCTCGACCACGGCGCGTACCCAGGACCGTTCGGACACCCGGAACGCGCGCACGTCCGACCACGGCAGGACGTGCCGGGAGAACAGGGTCCTGGTCACCAGCTTCTCGCGGTCGGCGGTGGTCCGCACCCGGATGATCCAGGCGATGGCGACGACCGGCACCACGTAGATGACCAGCAGACCGGGCGCGGCCCACGCGAACGGTGTCGCGGTGATCGCGAACAGGAGCGCCCCCAGCACAGCGGTCGACGGGACACGGAAGACCAGGCGGGACGGCACCTGCGGGACACTCACGAATACATCGTGCCACGGAGCGCGGCGTGCGGATCGACCCCTCGGCGCTCTCAGCATGCGAGAGCGCGATCCCGCAGAGTTGACGCCCGTGCACCGAACGCACTAACGTCTGCCAACGTGCCCCAGCAGACCGGTCTCGTACTTCCCCAGCGCGTTCGACGCTGAGGAAGTCAGCTGCGTCGAACGCGCGACCCTCGTACGACCACACCGGTCGGCGGGGGTTTTTTCGTGTTCGAGGGAGTCTGAGAGCCTGGTAAGGAACCACGACAAGAGGCTGAAGCCGATGACCAGTGCGACACAGCGGCCGACCCCGGCCGCCGCAACGCCCGGGCCGCGTCCTGCGGCCCCTCGACCCAAACCAGCTCCGCCGACCGGCACGCCGGTCCGGGTGACCGGCGCGCAGTCGCTCGTCCGGTCCCTAGAGGCGGTAGGCGTCGAGGTGGTGTTCGGCATCCCGGGCGGCACGATCCTGCCCGCCTACGACCCGCTGCTGGACTCCACGAAGGTCCGGCACATCCTCGTCCGCCACGAGCAGGGCGCTGGCCACGCCGCCACCGGGTACGCCCAGGCCACCGGCAAGGTCGGCGTCTGCATGGCGACCTCGGGACCGGGCGCGACGAACCTCGTCACCCCGCTCGCCGACGCCAACATGGACTCGGTCCCGGTCGTGGCCATCACCGGCCAGCAGACCAGGGCGCTGATCGGCACCGACGCGTTCCAGGAAGCCGACATCTGCGGCATCACGCTGCCCGTCACCAAGCACAACTTCCTCATCAAGGACCCCGCGGAGATCCCGAGGGCCATCGCTGAGGCGTTCCACATCGCGAGCACCGGCCGACCCGGCCCCGTGCTCGTGGACATCCCGAAGGACGTGCTGCAGGAGACCACCTCGTTCTCCTGGCCGCCCGACATGCGGCTGCCCGGCTACAAGCCGACGACCCGGCCGCACGGCAAGCAGGTGCGCGAGGCGGCGAAGCTGATCGCACACGCCAAGCGCCCGCTGTTCTATGTCGGCGGCGGTGTCATCAAGGCGGAGGCGTCGGCCGAGCTGGCCGAGCTGGCCGAGCTCACCGGCATCCCGGTGGTCACCACGCTGATGGCCAAGGGCGCGTTCCCCGACTCGCACCGCCAGCACCTCGGCATGCCCGGCATGCACGGCTCGGTCGCCGCGGTGGCCGCCATGCAGCGGGCAGATCTGCTCATCGCGCTCGGGGCGAGGTTCGACGACCGGGTGACCGGACAGCTGTCGACGTTCGCGCCAGACGCCCAGATCGTCCACGCGGACATCGACCCGGCGGAGATCTCCAAGAACCGCCGCGCCGACGTGCCGATCGTGGGCGACTGCAAGGAGATCATCGCGGAGCTGATCACCGCGGTGCGCGCTGAGCTCGCGGACGGCAAGCAGGCCGACATCACCAAGTGGTGGCAGCAGCTCGATGAGTGGCGGGAGAAGTTCCCGCTCGGCTACGACTGGCCGACCGACGGGTCGCTGTCCCCGCAGTACGTCATCGAGCGCATCGGCCAGATCGCCGGGCCCGAGGCCATCTACACCGCGGGCGTCGGACAGCACCAGATGTGGGCGGCGCAGTTCATCAAGTACGAGAACCCGGCGACGTGGCTCAACTCGGGTGGGCTCGGCACGATGGGTTACGCGGTGCCGGCGGCCATGGGCGCCAAGTTCGGCCAGCCGGACAAGGTGGTCTGGGCCATCGACGGCGACGGCTGTTTCCAGATGACCAACCAGGAGCTCGCGACCTGCGCGATCGAGGGCGCGCCGATCAAGGTCGCCGTGATCAACAACGGCAACCTCGGCATGGTGCGGCAGTGGCAGAACCTCTTCTACTCGGAGCGGTACTCGCAGACCGACCTCGGCACGCACAAGCACCGCATCCCGGACTTCACCCTGCTCGCGGAGGCCCTCGGGTGCGCCGGGCTACGCTGTGAGTCCAAAGAGGACGTGGACCGGGTCATCCAGCGGGCCATGGAGATCAACGACCGGCCCGTGGTGATCGACTTCGTGGTCGGCAAGGACGCGCAGGTGTGGCCGATGGTCGCGGCCGGCACCGGCAACGACCAGATCATGGCGGCCCGCGGCATCCGCCCGCTGTTCGACGAGGACTGAGGCAGAAAGATGAGCACACACACTCTCTCGGTTCTGGTCGAGAACAAGCCAGGTGTCCTCGCTCGCGTCGCCGGACTGTTCTCCCGGCGTGGCTTCAACATCGAGTCGCTCGCGGTGGGCCCGACCGAGCACGCCGACATCTCCCGCATGACGATCGTCGTCGCGGTGGACGAGCTGCCACTCGAACAGGTGACGAAACAGCTCAACAAGCTCGTCAACGTCATCAAGATCGTCGAACTGGACCCCCAGGTCTCGGTGCAGCGTGAGCTGTTGCTCGTGAAGGTGCGGGCCGACGCGACCGTGCGCACGCAGGTGCTGGAAACCGTGCAGTTGTTCCGCGCCAAGGTGGTCGACGTTTCCCCCGAGGCGCTCACCGTCGAGGCGACCGGCACTGTGGACAAGCTGGAAGCGCTGCTGCGGATGCTCGAGCCGTACGGCGTGCGCGAGATGGTGCAGTCGGGCATGGTCGCCATCGGCCGGGGACCACGCTCCATCACCGCGACCGGCGTCCGTTAGCGTTTTCGAGAGTTTTCCCAGGAAGGAAGTACACAGCAGCATGGCAGTCGAGATCTTCTACGACGACGACGCGGACCTCTCGATCATCCAGAACCGGCGGGTAGCGGTCGTCGGGTACGGCAGCCAGGGGCACGCGCACGCGCTGTCCCTGCGCGACTCCGGCGTGGAGGTCCGGATCGGGCTGCCGGAGGGCTCGAAGTCGCGGGCCAAGGCCGAGGAGGAGGGCCTGACCGTCGGGACGGTCGCCGAGGTCGCCGAATGGGCCAACGTGATCATGATCCTGGCGCCGGACACCAAGCAGCGCAGCATCTACGCGGAGTCGATCGCCCCGAACCTCGCCGACGGTGACGCGCTGTTCTTCGGGCACGGCTTCAACATCCGCTACGGACTGATCACCCCGCCGTCCAATGTGGATGTGGCGATGGTCGCGCCGAAGGGCCCGGGACACCTGGTGCGCCGCCAGTTCGTCGACGGCAAGGGTGTGCCGTGTCTCATCGCGGTCGAGCAGGACGCGTCCGGCTCGGCGCAGGCGCTCGCCCTCGCCTACGCGAAGGGCATCGGCGGTTCGCGCGCCGGCGTCATCAAGACCACCTTCAAGGAGGAGACCGAGACCGACCTGTTCGGTGAGCAGGTGGTGCTGTGCGGTGGCACGACCGCACTGGTGCAGGCCGGTTTCGAGACGCTGGTGAACGCCGGGTACGCGCCGGAGGTGGCGTACTTCGAGTGCCTGCACGAGCTGAAGCTGATCGTCGACCTCATGTACGAGGGCGGCATCGCGCGGATGCGGTACTCGATCTCCGACACCGCCGAGTACGGCGACGTGACCCGCGGCCCGCGCGTGATCACCGACTCGACGCGTGAGGAGATGCGCAAGATCCTCACCGAGATCCAGGACGGCAGCTTCGCCAAGGAGTGGGTGGGCGAGGACGACGCGGGCCGCCCGAACTTCCAGAAGCTGGTGGAGCAGGGCGAGCAGCACCCGATCGAGGAGGTCGGCAAGAAGCTGCGCGGACTGATGTCCTGGGTGGACCGGCCGATCACCGAAACCGCCTGATCGAGTGACGTCGATGACCCGGTTGTCACCCATTGGGGAGGCAGCCGGGTCATCGGTTACGTTGACTGCTATGAGTGACGAACCGACCACGCGAGAGTCGGCCCCGATCTTCGACGACAAGAAGCACGTCCGGGGCAAGCTCGACCTCAAGCAGGCGGAGTGGCAGCGCGCGGCGGAGCCGGACGCGGACCCGGACGGCGAGTACGTGGAGATCGCGTTCGTCCCGCACACGGACGGCAAGACCTACATCGCGATGCGCAACTCGAAGTTCACGGGTCCGAACGACACGGTCCTGGTGTTCACCGAGTCGGAGTGGGACGCCTTCGTGGCCGGCGCCAAGGCCGGCGAGTTCGACGAGCCCTGGTAAGTACGAGAAAATTTCGTGGTGGGACCGCATTCCGTGGCCTGACAATGGGTCATGGCCCCCGACGAGCGGTCCCCGGCACGACGCGGAGATCGGTTCCGCGCCAAGCTGGCAGCACACTGGCCAGGGCTCGCCTACGTTTGGATGATCGTCTCGACATGGCTGGCCATCCCGATATCGGCCACGGCCGTGCCGGAGCTGATCTTCGGACCCGACCGTGAGAGCGCGCTCTACATGACCATCCTCGGAGCCGCGACAGCAGGGTCGGGTTGGCTCGCGATCCGTCCGTGGCAGAAACCAGAGCCGCTCCCCGGCCAGGTACCGGCCATGGACCTGACCCGGAAACCGGCCACGCCGCCCGGAATCTGGGTGGCGAAGAAGCAGCACCGGCTGCCCCGCCCCGGCTCGTCGGTGCGCCAGCCCATGCGACAGCTCAACGAGGCGGAATACGCACTGGCGGCGCTGTTGCGGCAGCTGAGCGACTCGGTGCTGGCGGGACACGTGGCCGAGGACACATGGCGTGTCGCCACCGACACGGCCGATCGGCTCCGCGTGATCGCGGCACGACTCGAGTCGGTCGAAGTCGCCGCGACACACGCCTCGCCGGCCGAGGAGACCGCGCTCGAGCAAGGGGCGGCCGAACTGCGTGAGCACCTAGACCAGGGACTCGACGCCTACCGCGGCCTGATCGCGGCCGCCGGCCATGTACTGCTCGCCGACGCGCCGACCCCGATCACGGACGAGCTCGTCGAGGCGACCGAGCGCCTCGCCGCCCTCGCCGAGGCACTGGACGAACTCGCCGACTGACCACTGCGCCAAGGCCGGGGGCCGAGTTCCTGTAGGTGCGAGAAGGATTTCGTGGTGGAAGCGGCCACGCGGCAACCCGTGCGGCAGTTCGGCGAGGTCGAGAACGCGTTGGCGGAGTCGCTGACGCGGTTGAGTGAGCTGCCGGACGGGCCGGCGGAGCAGGTGATCGAGCACACATGGCACGTCGCCACCGACACGGCCGCCGCCGGGCAGCACTCCGGTCCAGGCCACGGACGAGTCCTGGTAGGTGCGAGAAAGATTTCGTGGTGGGTTCGCATTCCGTGACCTGACAATGGATGTGTGGCCCGCCATGAAGGATCTCCCGCACGCAGGACGGCACGGTACTGGTTCGCGGTCGTCTGGGCGGTCTGGTGGGCCTTCTGGACCTTCGTGTTCCTGGCCATGGCCGTGTCCCAGTGGACCGGCTGGGACCCCGCCCGGGACTACGAGGCAGCCGGGGGCGGTGTCATCATCGCGGTCCTGACCGGCGGCCTGACGGCATCCGGCGTCATCATGGCGCGGAACAGCCGCGAGCACGTCACCCTGCCTGTCCGGTCCGCGCCACCACCACGGGTCCAGGTCGAGAGGAGCCGGCGGTTGCCCCGCCGCGGTTCCGCCGCACGGGAACCCATGCGCCGGCTCACCGAGGCGGAGACCGCACTGGCCGAGTTGTTGCGGCGACTGGGCGACTCGTCGGACGGACCCCCGGTGCCCTCGGATGTGGTCGAGGACACGTGGCGCGTCGCCACCGACACGGCGACCTCGCTGCGTGCTGTCGCCGCACGCCTCGAAGCGATCGAGCTCGTCGTCGAGCAGGCGCCGGAGTCGCGGCGGACGGAGTTCGAGGTCGGGGCCGGCGGCTTACGAAAGCGCCTTGACCAGGGCATAGACGGCTATCGCGAGCTGATCGGCGCGGTTGGTCGGGTGCTCCTCGCCAGCACCCCGAGCCTGGCCGAGGACGAGCTGGTCGAGGCGACCGAGCGCCTCTCCGGTCTCGCCGAGGCGCTGGACGAACTATCCGACTGACTACCCGTGGTCATTCTGGGTACCCCCCGCCGAGCTTTTGTGTTCGCTCGAAAGGAGGTCTCGTGTCCGTCCAGTGGCCGCTCCTCGCTGTCACCGCCGGCGCGTTAAGCGTCTTCTTCGTTGTCGCGCACCTGCTTCGCCGCATGTTCCGGAAGCTCGGCCGGCACACCGTCGTCATGGCCGACCACACACATCACCCGTTCCGGTGGTTCGGTGCGACGGCCATCGTCCAGGCGACCATCGGCCGGGCGCTCAGCAGCGGCTGGCAGCACCTCATCACGCTGGTCCTCATCGCGACCGGCGCCTGGCTGCTCACCGGCGTCCTGACCGCGGTCGAGCGCACCGCGATGAGCCGGCTGCGCATCGGCGAGCCCGACAACCTCCGCGCCCGGCGTGCCCAGACCCAGCTCGCCGTCGTCCGGCGCTTCACCGTCGCCATCGTGGCCGTCCTCGCGCTAGGCGCGATGCTCATGACGTTCCCCGCGGCGCGGGCGGCCGGCACCAGCCTGCTCGCCTCGGCCGGCATCATCGGCGCCATCGCCGCGTTGGCCGCGCAGTCCTTGCTGGGCAACGTCTTCGCGGGTCTCCAGATGGCCTTCAGCGACGCGATTCGCATCGACGACGTGGTGATCGTGGAGGGTGAGTGGGGCCGCATCGAGGAGATCACCCTCACCTACGTGGTGGTCCACCTGTGGGACGACCGCCGCCTGGTCATGCCGACCTCGTACTTCATGTCCAAGCCGTTCGAGAACTGGACCCGCACGGGGTCCTGGCTGCTCGGCACCGTCGAGCTGGATCTCGACTGGACCGTCGACACCGACGGGATGCGTGCCGAGCTGGACGACATCCTGCGCGGCACCGAGCTGTGGGACGGCCGCACGAACGTCCTGCAGGTCGTCGACGCGACCAACTCGGTCGTCCGCGTGCGCGCACTCGTCAGCGCCAAGGACGCGCCCCTGCTGTGGGACCTCCGCTGTCTGGTCCGCGAACGGCTCGTGAAATGGATACAGGCCCATGAACCGGACAGCAGGCCTCGTATTCGGGTGGAGAGTGGTCGAACTCAGCTGTCGCCTCGCTCACCAGGTGAGGAAACGATTCAGGGAACCTCCTAGACTGCCCTCGGTTGGTTACAGCGCTGTAACCGCGTCACCAACAATCCGCGCAATCCGGGAGCCCGCGTCGTGACCCAGCAGCCTCGTCCCGTAGTCCTCATCGCCGAGAAGCTGGCGCCCTCGGTACTCGACGTGTTCGGAGACGAGGTCGAGGTCCGACACGTCGACGGCACCGACCGCCCCGCTCTCCTGTCCGCCGTCGCGCGGGCCGACGCGCTCCTGGTCCGGTCCGCCACCAAGGTCGACGCCGAGGTGCTGGCCGCCACGACCAGGCTGAAGGTCGTCGCCCGTGCGGGCGTCGGGCTCGACAACGTCGAGGTGCCGGCCGCCACGTCGCGCGGTGTGCTCGTCGTCAACGCGCCGACCTCCAACATCGTCTCGGCCGCCGAGCACGCCGTCGCGCTGCTGCTCGCCGCCGCGCGCCAGATCCCGGCCGCGCACGAGACGCTCCAGAACCACGAGTGGAAGCGCAGCAAGTTCTCCGGCGTGGAGATCAACGGCAAGACCGTCGGCGTCGTCGGCCTCGGCAAGATCGGCCAGCTGTTCGCGCTGCGCCTCGCCGCGTTCGGCGCCGAGCTCATCGCCTACGACCCGTACGTGTCGTCGGCCCGCGCCGCGCAGCTCGGCATCGAGCTCGTCACGCTCGACGAGCTGCTCGCCCGCGCCGACATCATCTCGGTCCACCTGCCCAAGACCCCCGAGACCAAGGGCCTGATCGGCGCCGACCAGCTGGCGAAGGTCAAGCCGGGCGTGATCATCGTCAACGCCGCCCGCGGTGGTCTGATCGACGAGCAGGCACTGGCCGACGCCGCCCGCGAGGGCCGCATCGGCGGCGCGGGCGTCGACGTGTTCAGCACCGAGCCCACCACAGAGAGCCCGCTGTTCGGTCTGCCCAACGTGGTCGTCACGCCGCACCTCGGCGCCTCGACCAGCGAGGCGCAGGACCGCGCCGGCACCGACGTGGCTCGCTCGGTGCTCCTGGCTCTGCGTGGCGACTTCGTGCCAGACGCGGTGAACGTGGCCTCCGGCGGTGTGGTCGGCGAGGAGGTGCGGCCCTACCTGCCGCTGACCCAGAAGCTCGGCCGCGTGCTGTCGGCGTTCTCGTCCAACCCACCGACGTCGGTGGCGGTGGAGGTGCGTGGCGAGCTGTCCAACGAGGACGTGTCCGTGCTTCCGCTCGCGGCGCTGCGCGGGGTGTTCTCCGGCCTGGTCGAGGACCCGGTGACGTTCGTCAACGCGACCCGGATCGCCGAGGAGTTCGGTGTCTCCGTCACGCTGAGCAAGGAGGCGGAGAGCCCCAACCACCGCAGCCTGGTCACGTTGCGCGCGGTCTACCCGGACGGCGACGCCCTGACCGTCGGCGGCACCGTCAGCGGCATCGCGGGCGTGGAGAAGGTCGTCGAGGTGCACGGCCGGTCGTTCGACCTGCGCGCCGAGGGCGTGAACCTGTTGCTGGAGTACGAGGACCGGCCGGGCGTCATGGGTGTCGTCGGCACGCTGCTCGGCAAGATCGGCATCAACATCGAGGCCGCGCAGATCAGCCAGATGAGTGACAGCGAGGACGCGGTGATGATCCTTCGCGTCGATCGCGCGGTCGACCCCGCGGTGCTGGAATCCATTGGCGCGTCGGTGCGCGCGACGATCATCCGCACGGTGGACTTCTCCTGAGCGGAGCTCGTCGCCCCACGCGACACCACCTAGTCGGGTGGCCAGCACGGGAGATCCGATGTCCTCCCGGTAACCTTCACGAACTACCAAGAGACAGCCCGAAACTCCGGGAGGTGTGCATGCGGCTCGCGGTGATCCCAGGTGACGGGATCGGGCCGGAAGTGATCGCCGAGGCACTCAAGGTGCTGAACGAGGTGGTGCCGGATGTCGAGGTCACGAAGTACGACCTTGGCGCGACGCGGTGGCACTCGACGGGCGAGCTGCTGCCGGAGTCGGTGCTCGGCGAGCTCAGGCAGCACGACGCCATTCTTCTCGGCGCCGTCGGCGACCCCTCGGTGCCGAGCGGCATCCTCGAGCGCGGACTGTTGCTGCGCCTGAGGTTCGAGCTCGACCACCACGTGAACCTGCGGCCAGCGCGGCTCTACCCGGGTGTGCAGAGCCCGCTCGCCAACCCGGGCGAGATCGACATGGTCGTGGTCCGGGAGGGCACGGAGGGTCTGTACGCCGGCAACGGTGGCCTCCTGCGCAAGGACACCCCGCACGAGATCGCCACCGAGGTCAGCGTCAACACGGCCTACGGTGTCGAGCGTGTCGTGCGGGACGCGTTCGCACGTGCGGTCGCCCGTCCGCGCAAACATCTGACGTTGGTGCACAAGACCAACGTGCTCACGCACGCCGGGTCGCTGTGGTCGCGGGTGGTGGAGGAGGTCTCGCTCCAGCACCCGGACGTGACGGTGTCCTACCAGCACATCGACGCGGCCACCATCCACATGGTGACCGACCCGAGCCGGTTCGACGTGATCGTCACGGACAACCTGTTCGGCGACATCCTGACCGACCTGGTCGCCGCGGTGACCGGCGGCATCGGGCTGGCGGCCAGCGGCAACATCGACATCACCCGCCGCAACCCGTCGATGTTCGAGCCGGTGCACGGCAGCGCACCGGACATCGCGGGCCAGGGCGTCGCCGACCCGACGGCGGCCGTCCTGTCGGTGGCCCTGTTGCTGGACCACCTCGGCGAGCACGAGGCGGCCCGCCGCATCGAGGCGTCGGTGGCCTTCGACCTGGCCACCAGGGACCACCCGTCCCCAGGCAACACCTACGCGATCGGTGACCGCCTTGCGGCGCTGGTCTCGTCGAACAACCCGACGACCAACGTCGAGCTGTAGCCAGTCCCGAAGGGCCCCTTCGAGTTCGGAGGGGCCCTTCGGCGTGTTCCCGGCATGTGGGAGCAATGGCCCGCGAATTGGTACTCGGCGGATCGCTGTGGCAGCATGCCACCGTGACCACCACTGCTGTGATCATTATCGACAAGCGCGTCGGGTAGCTCTGCTACACACCCGACGCGCCGACCTCTCGCACCCTGCGGGAGGTTTTTTTGTTGCCGCATAACGAAAAGCTCCGCTCAGAGGAAGGCACCGTCGTGAGCCGCACGACCCCGGCCGGCACCCCGCTCGGCGATTCGTTCCACGTGTTCGACACGACCCTTCGGGACGGTGCTCAGCGTGAGGGCGTCACGTACTCCGTGGCCGACAAGCTCGCCGTCGCGCGGCTGCTCGACGAGGTCGGCGTCGGCTTCATCGAGGGTGGCTGGCCGGGGGCGCTGCCCAAGGACACCGAGTTCTTCGCGAAGGCCCGTGAGCTCGATCTCAAGCACGCGGTGCTCGTCGCGTTCGGGTCGACCCGGCGGGCGGGCACGACCGCCGACCAGGACCCGCAGGTCCGTGCGCTGCTCGACTCACAGGCGCCGGTGATCACGCTGGTCGCCAAGTCCGACCGCCGGCACATCGAGCGTGCCCTGCGCACCGACGTCGACGAGGCGTGCGCGATGGTCCGGGACACGGTGGCGTTCCTGCGAAACGAGGGCCGGCGCGTGTTCCTCGACGCGGAGCACTTCTTCGACGGCTACACCCACGACCCGGACACCGCGCTGCGGGTCATCACGGCCGCGGTCGAGTCCGGTGCGGACGTCGCCGTGCTCTGTGACACCAACGGGGGACAACTGCCCCTCCAACTCGCCGACACGGTCGGTGAGGTGATCGCCCGCACGGGCTTCCGGGTGGGCATCCACTGCCAGGACGACACGGGGTGCGCGGTCGCGAACACGGTGGCCGCCGTGCAGGCAGGTGCCACCCACGTCCAGTGCACGGCCAACGGCTACGGCGAGCGCGCCGGCAACGCGGACCTGTTCGCGGTCGTCGGCAACCTCGTCACCAAGCTCGGCATGCCGGTCGTCCCCGCCGAGGCAGTGCCTGAACTGTCTCGGGTCTCGCATGCCCTTGCCGAGATCGCGAACATCGCACCCGACACCCACCAGGCTTACGTCGGGTCGTCAGCATTCGCTCACAAGGCGGGTCTGCACGCGAGCGCGATCAAGGTGGATCCGTTGTTGTACAACCACATCGATCCATCTCTCGTCGGCAACGACATGCGGGTGCTGGTGACCGAGATGGCCGGCCGGGCCAGCCTCGAGCTCAAGGGACGCGAGCTCGGGGTCGACCTGGCCGGCCAGCCGGAGGCGCTGAACTCGGCCGTGCGCAAGGTGAAGGAGCTGGAGTCGCGCGGCTGGTCGTTCGAGGCCGCGGACGCCTCGCTGGAACTGCTGCTGCGCCACGAACTGTCCGAGAACGACGAGCCACCGTTCGTCCTGGAGTCCTACCGCGTGATCCTCGACCACAGCGTCGAGGGCACCGTGGTCTCGGAAGCGACGGTCAAGCTCCACGTCGACGGTCAGCGCGTACTCGCGACCGCGGAAGGCAACGGCCCGGTCCACGCGCTGGATGCCGCACTACGCAAGGCATTACTGCCGCACCTGCCGTGGCTGGCCGCCGTCCAGCTCACCGACTACAAGGTCCGCATCCTCGTCGACCACCCCGGCACCGACGCGGTCACCCGCGTCCTGGTCGAATCCAGCGACGGCGAACGCGAATGGACCACGGTCGGCGTGCACGGCAACATCGTCGAGGCGAGCTGGCTAGCCCTGTGCGACGCACTCGTCCACAAGGCGATGCGGACAAGAGTGAGCGTGGTGGGTTAGGAGGCGGTGTCCTGAAGGTGCCCCTTGGGACGTTGAGCCTCGATCCACCGATGATCGTGTCGGGTGCCGCGTCGCGAAGGACGCGTTGGGGACATGGCTGGTGTCATGAAAGACGCGATGGGGACGTTCAACGACATGAGCGCGTCTTTCGAGACGTTGCCCGCAGTGTGAACGCGCCATTCGTGCGCGGCCAGCGCGACGTGAGCTGTGTGGTGAAGGAGCCTTCCTCACGCTGGCGGTGATGGAGGACGCCTTCCTCGCATGGCCGCCGTCCGAAGACGCCACCGCCCGTGACGCCAGGCGGTTTCGGGCGCTTCGCGCCCAGAAACCGCGCAGCGAGTCCACCGGGCCGCACTCCGAGCCACCAAGACCATCGGTGGATCTGGGTTGACCGCCCCTGAAGGGCACCATCGAGGCATTGGCACGGTCAGGCCACGATCAGTTTCAGCCCGTACCTGTTCAGGATCGGGGTGATCGGCAGGTAGTAGCTGGAGCCGAAGGTGCAGATGTTGCCGCCGCCCAGTGGGACGCCCTGTGCCTGGTCGCCGGTGATGAAGGCCGCGCCGAGGTTGGTGCCGATGCAGATGTCGTTCTCGGTCAGGTTGGTCGCCGGGCCCCACGGGAACGCGTAGGTCTGGCCGACGGCGGTGACGGTGCCGCACGTGAGCCCCACCCTGGGGTCGGCGTGGCACACCGGCCCGCCGACCGGGGTTTCCTTCCACCCCTTGAGGACGATCTTCGAATTCCCCGCCGGCACCCACGGCACCAGCTCCCAACTCCTGGTCACCTGAACGATGACGTAGCCGTTGTACGGGAACGGCACGGCGACGACGGGTCCGACGTAGGGCCAGTCCCCGTTGACCTCGGTGTGCATGTCGCCGCCGGTGCAGGTCGGGCCGGCGATCAGGTAGTCGTCGACGCCGTTGGTCGCGGCGAACGCCGCCGTGCACTGTTGGCTGGTGCCGCCCAGCGGGTCGAACAGCACCGCGCCGCTGCCCAACGGGAGCGGCGCGGCCTGCGCGGCGCCCGGCACGCCGAGCACGCAACCGAGCAGAACGGCCACGACGGCCATGAGTCTTCGCATGATGAACTCCCTTCAGCCGGTGAACACGGTGAGTCCGTACGCGGTGAGGATCGGCCGGATCGGCAGGAAGTAGCTGACCCCGTTCGTCGTGCACGTGGTGCCGCCGAGGGGGATGCCCTGTGCCTGGTCGCCGCTGACGAAGGCGATGGCCGTGCCGGGCTGCATGCAGATGTTCGTCCTGGTCAGGCCGTTGATCGTGCCCTCGGGGAACGTGACGGTCTGGTTCTTGGCGGTGATGACGCCGCACCGCTGGCCGAACGAGCGGTCGAGCAGGCACACCATGCCGCCGACCGGGGCCTCGGTGGCGCCGCGGACGATGTACTGCGTGCTGCCGAGCGAGATCCAGGGCACGAGCGTCCACGCGGCGGTGTTGGTGAGCCGCACGACCGTGGCGCCGCCGCTCGCGGAGCTCGAGATCACCGGGCCGACGGGAACGTTGTTGCCGCTGAACATCTGCGTGCCGATCGTGGCGCACCGCGGCCCGGCGATGAGATAGCCCGTCGCGTCCCGTGTGGCCGCGAAGGCCGTGGTGCAGCGGAAGCTCGCGGTGTGCAGGACGCTGCCGCCACCGATCGGGGCGGCCGCCGCGGCGGCGGGAGTCGTGCCGAGCAGGAGGAGTAGGAGGACAGCCGCGATCACACGCATGGTCGGCTCCGGTGCGTAGCAGGGTGACTACCGACACAACCAGGTCGGTGCATGGCTGGCAATCGGCCGAAAGCGGGCTCAGTAGGCTGCCGGTCGTGCGTATAGCTCGAATTGCTCATCCAGGTGGAGTCGCGTTCGTCACCGTCGAGGGGGAGGGTGACGACCTCACGGCCCGCGAGGTCGCCGACCACCCGTTCGGCAACCCCACCTTCACCGGCAAGTCCTGGCCGATGGCCGATGTGCGCCTGCTGGCGCCGATCCTGCCGTCCAAGGTCGTCTGCATCGGCAAGAACTACGCCGACCACGCCCGTGAGATGGGCGGCGAGCCGCCGGCCGACCCGGTGATGTTCCTCAAGCCGTCCACGTCGGTGATCGGCCCGCACGCGGCGATCAAGCTGCCGAAGGACTCGTCCCGGGTGGACTTCGAGGGTGAGCTGGTCGCCGTGATCGGCCGCCCGTGCCGCGACGTGACGGCGGCGCAGGCATCGAGCGTGATCCTGGGCTACACCATCGCCAACGACGTCACCGCCAGGGACCACCAGAAGGCCGACGGCCAGTGGACCCGGGGCAAGGGCCACGACACGTTCTGCCCACTCGGCCCCTGGATCGACACCGCGGTCGACCCGGCGGACCTGGCGATCAGCACGAGCCTGGACGGCGAGACCAAACAGGACTCACGGACGTCGCTGCTGCTGCACGACGTGCCCACGCTGGTGGAATGGGTCTCGCGGGTGATGACCCTGCTGCCCGGCGACGTCATCCTGACCGGCACCCCGGCCGGCGTCGGGCCGATGACCGCGGGACAGCAGGTGTCGATCACCGTCGAGGGCATCGGCACGCTGACCAACCCGGTGGAGAGCCGCTGACCAACGAGCGGCCAGATCACCACCAACTCTCCGGCCATCTGACCACGACCCGTGCGTCCAACTGACCATTGATCTTGCTTCTCGGACAGAATGGGCGCCGAGGACGACCCGACAGGGTTCGTCGACCACGGCGGGCTCATGGTCATCGACGAGATACAACTCGTCCCGGAGCTGTTGAGGCCGATCAAGGTCACGGTCGACCTGGACCCGACCCCCGGCCGGTTCCTCCTGACCGGTTCGTCCCGCGTGCTGGCACTGCGGACGCTGCCCGACGCGCTACCGGGCCGCATGGAGGTCATCGAGCTGTGGCCCCTCTCGCAGGGCGAGATCAACGGCGAGCCCGACCGGTTCGTGGACGCCGCCTTCCGGCACGGTCCGGCAATCGAGCATTCGTCCGAGCTGCGGCGCCGTGACTACCTGGACCGGATCGTGGTCGGCGGCTTTCCCGAGGCGCTTCGTCGCGTGCCACGGCGCCGCACCGCGTTCTTCGACTCCTACCTGTCGACCCTGATCGAGCGGGACGTTCTGCAGGTGTCGAACATCGAGCGCCGCGGTGACCTGCTCACGTTGCTCGGCATGCTGGCCGGTCGCACCAGCGGCCTGCTGGTCCCGGCCGCGCTGGCCGGCCAGACCGGTCTGTCGAGAAGCACCCTGGTGCGGTATCTGGAACTGCTGTCGTCGGTGTTCCTCATCAAGCGGGTCCCGGCGTGGTCGTCCGGGCAGACGCGGCGCGCGGTCGGCACGCCCAAGCTGGCCTTCGTCGACACGGGCATCGCGAGCCACCTGATCGGCCAGGACGCCGTGCGGCTGGGCGAACCGGGCGGCGCGGCCGGTCCCATGATGGAGAACTTCGTCGTCATGGAACTGGCCAGGCAGCTGACGTGGTCCGACACGCGCGCCCGGCTCTACCACTACCGCACGAAGGACAAGGACAAGGACAAGGTCGAGGTCGACGCCGTGCTGGAAACCCCGGACGGCCGGGTGGTCGGTGTGGAGGTGAAGGCGGGCGCGACGGTACGCACCGCCGACCTGAGCGGCCTGCGGAACCTGGCCAACCTCCTCGGCGACCGTTTCGTCGCCGGTCCACTACACAGGCCAGCAGACGTTGCCGTTCGGCGAAAAGATCCGTGCCCTACCGGTCGATGCCCTGTGGCGCCTCTGAGTCCGTCAGCGGACGAGTACGTAGGTCGGGGTGCCGGTCGGGAAGCGCACCGCTTCGCCGCCGCCGGTCGGGAACGCCACGATGGCGTCGTCCTTCTGGGCGGCCACGTACACGGTGTCGTCGGCGATCGTGAAGTGGCGGGGAAACGCGCCGCACGGGTGGTCGGCCAGGGCCACCGGCTCCTCGCCAGAGATGTCGAACTCCGTGACGCAGTCCGGGTTGCGGTTCGACACGTACAGGCGGTCGCCGCGGATTTCCAGGTGTGCCACCCAGTTCGGCTTCTCGGTGTAGGGCACCTTGGTCGCGGGGACCGTCGTCAGCGGGGTGAGCCGGCCGTCCGCACTCTCGCGGACGACCACCACCGTGCCGCCCAGTTCGCCCGCCACATAGGCGAGATCGGTGCCGGGGCGGCGAACCAGCTGGCGCGGACCGGTGGCTGGCGGCATCGCCGACACGGACAACGGCGACAACTTTCCCTTGTCCGACAACGTGTACGCGCTGATCTCGTCCGTGCCCAGGTCGACAACGTGCACGAGCTCGTCGCGGACGACCGACATGTGGACGTGGGCGGCTTCCTGGCGGTCGGTGACCGGGCCGCTGCCCTCGTGCCGCACGAGGTCGGTCTGGCCCGTGATCCGGCCGTCCGGGGCGAGCGCGAACACCGACAGGTTGCCGCTGGAGTAGTTGCTGCACAACAGGTGCCGGCCGTCCACGCTGACGGACAGGTGGCACGGGTCCGCGCCGTCCGAGGAGATCGTGCCGAGGATCTCGAGGTCCGTCGACACCGCCGTGATCGCGCCGTCGGCGGACTCGTTCGTCGCGTACACGACCGGTGCGGTCGGATGCGCGGTGAGCCACGACGGGGACGTCATGGCGAGCGAGCGGTCCGGCGTCAGCTCACCGGAAGCGCCGCGGCGGAACGTGCTGATCCCGACACCGTTACCGCCGGTGGCGGACGTGTAGCTACCGACCCAGACATCCATGCGGCTCAACCTAAACCATGACGCTCCCAACCGTCGCGGGCGGAACCCGACCTGGTGCGGGCTGCGTGACTACTTCGCGTCCTGACCGGAAGCTGCCGTCGTCACTCGTAGGACCAGTGACCCGCCGGGGCCGGCACGTTGGTGAGCCAGTCGCGGACCTCCGGCCGGGACAGCATGGTGATCACCGCGTAGCCGAGTGCGATGTTCGTGATGCCGGCCGGCGTGCCGGTGGTCACCAGCGACACCAACCCGCTGACCATCGCGAGGACCTCGACGCCCAGGACCGGGTAGCGGGCCCACGGGTTGCGCAGCACCAGGAACAACGCGCTCACCGCCAGCACGGCCGACGCCAGCAGCGAGAACCAGACCACGAAGTGCAGCAGCCCGGTGCCCTGCCGACCGCTGATCGCGTACAGCAGCACCGTGCCGCCGAACACGTTCAGGATGATCTGCACGAACAGGATCGCGAGGACCCCCCACAGGTAGTTCGGCAGCGCGCGTCTCCCCATGGCTCGCACGGTGCCAAATTCGCCGGCGCCGGCACAAGGGCGGTCGTTACCGTGCCGATCATGAGCGACTACCGACCGTCGTTGTCCGAAGAGGACGCCGCGCGGATCAGGGGATGGCACGACGCCGCCTACGCGTCGATGAGGTCGGCGCCAGAGGAGACGGTCGACTACCTCGGGCTCTCGATCGTGGTGCCGCCCGGCGTCTTCCCGCCGACCGCCGTCGCCGACCTGCTCGGCAACGCGGTGCTGGCCGAGGTGCGTGACACCGACCGGGTGCTCGACATGGGCACGGGGTCGGGCGTCAACGCGATCCTCGCCGCGTCGCGGTCCACCGACGTGCTCGCCGTCGACCTCAACCCCACCGCGGTGGCCGCCGCCACCGCGAACGCCGCCAGGAACGGGGTCGCGGACCGGGTCACCGTCCTGGAGAGCGACGTCTTCGACGCGGTGTCCGGGCGGTTCGACCTGATGGTCTTCGACCCGCCGTTCCGCTGGTTCGCTCCCCGCGACCTGCTGGAGGCGAGCATCGCCGACGAGAACTACGGCGCGATGACCCGGTTCGTCCGGTCGGCCGGCGACTTTCTCGCACCAGGGGGCCGAATCCTGATGTTCTTCGGCACCTCGGGCGACCTCGACTACCTGTACCGGCTGATCGACGAGAACGGGCTCAGCCGGACGATCGTCGCCAGCCGGGAACTGGTCAAGCCGGAGATGACCGTCCAGTACCACACGCTGCGGTTAGAACGGGATGTTGGCCGTTAGGCAGAAAGGGTGCCCGGCCGGATCGAAATAGACACGCCACTGGTCCGGTCGCGGTTGCTCTTCTGCCTTGCGGGCACCGAGCCGCAGCGCCTCGGCCTCCGCCTCCTCCAGGTCGCGCACGGCCAGGTCGAGGTGGAGTTGCTTCGGTGTCGAGCCGTCCGGCCAGGTCGGCGGCGTGTAGTCCGGCACCCGGACCGTCCCGACCATGATCGTGTCGGTCTGGACGACGCACACCTGCTCGGTGCGCATGACGACGGTGCCGCCCAGCAACGCCGCCCAGAACTCGGCGAGCGGTATCGGGTCCGCGCAGTCGAGACCGGCCAGCGCGAGGCGTGCGACCGCCATGTCACGCCGTCCGCTCGGGAAGGGGCAACGGCAGGGCCGGTAGGCCGTCGATGCTGGCGTGGTTGGTCGGCTTGCCGTCGCAGTACGCCGCGAACTCCTTGTCCGACTTGCGTTCGAAGTACTGCGCGTGCTGGGTGCGTTCCTCGCGATAGTCCATGAACGGCACGGCGAACCCACAGCTGTCGCTGACCATGACCGCCTCGATGAGGATGATGGCCCGCGCACCCGGGCCGTCGGCGGACACGAAGTGACCGATCAGCTCCGGCCAGCGCGGGTCGTCGCGGAAGATCGGGGTGCCGTGACCGTGTATCCGCAGCACCTTCGGCGGGCCGGCGAACGCGCACCACATCAGCGTGATGCGGCCGTTCTCCCGCAGGTGCGCGATGGTCTCGGCGTGACTGCCGCCGAAGTCCAGGTATGCCAGCGTGTGCTCGTCGAGCACGACGAGCGTGCCCTCCCGCCCCTTCGGTGACAGGTTGACGTGCCCGTCACCGGCCAGCGGTGCGGACGCCACGAAGAACACCTTCTGCTCCTCGACGAACGCCCGCAGCCGCGGCGTGAGCCCCTCGTAAACCTTTCCCATACAGGCGAACCTACCTGGTCAGCTCCTCGGACAGCGCCCACAGACGAGCGGCGGCAGCCGGATCGACGGCGTAGTCCCGCACGCCCGCCTCCATCGTGTCGGAGTCGGTCAGCTCGGCGACGTCGCAGTCCTCCAGGTACAGGCCGCCCAGGTCGGCCAGCTGGGGTGAGGTCGCGGCCCACACCTGTGTCGCCGCGCCCTGCTCCGGCGACTTGAACAGCGGGTCGACGACGTTGCCGTGCTCGTCGATCCAGCCGGCAGCCACGCGCTCCCCGTGCTCGACGTGCCGCGCCAGCTCGGTGAGGATGCGGCCGGGATGGACGGCGAACGACCGCACTCCCAGCGCGTCGAGGTGCACCGCGAACAGGACGTTGGCGGTCTTGGACTGGCCGTATGCCTGCCACCTGTCGTAGCCGCGGGTGAAGTGGAGGTCGTCCCAGCGGATGTCGGCGGCCTGGTGCCCGGACGAGGAGACCGACACGACACGCGCGTCGTCGGTGAAGGCGGGCCGCAGCAGGTTCACGAGCGTGAAGTGGCCGAGATGGTTGGTGGCGAACTGCATTTCCCAGCCAGGCCCGACCCGCGTCTCGGGCGCCGCCATGATCCCCGCGCTGTTGATCATGATGTCGATGCGGCGACCCGAGTCGAGGAACCGCTGTGCGAACGCCCGCACGCTGGCCTGGTCGGCGAGGTCGAGCTGGTCCACCTCGGCGTCGACGGCCTGACGGGCCAACTCCGGCCGGCGGGCCGGCACCACGACGTGCGCGCCGGCCTTCGCCAGCGCGCGTGCCGTCGGCAACCCGATGCCGGAGTAGCCCCCCGTGACGATCGCGAGCTTGCCGGACAGGTCGACATCGGCCAGCACCTCGTCCGCCGTGCTGTCGAAACCGAACCCGGAACCGATCTTGTGTTGTTGCTCCTTCGTCATGTCACCGACGCTAGAACCTGGTGCGCGCTCCAGGTCAAAGGTGAGGACGGCCACGTCAGTTGGGCTTGTACCCCGCCCGCCGCAGTGCCTCCGCCATCGCGCCGCCGCCACCGGAGTCCTGGCGCTGCCCACCGCGACGCTGCTGCTGACCGCCACGCTGACCGCCGCCGCCGTTGCCGCGTTGACCGCCGCCGCCACGCTGGCCGCCGCCTCCGCCGCCTCCGCCGCGTTGCTGCTGGCCGCGGTCGCGGGTCTCCTCGTCCAGCCGCAGCGTCAGCGAGATCCGCTTGCGGGGGATGTCGACCTCGAGCACCTTCGCGCGCACGATGTCCCCGGACTTGACCACCTCGCGGGGGTCCTTGACGAAGTTCCGCGACAGCTGCGAGACGTGCGCGAGCCCGTCGCAGTGCACACCGATGTCGATGAACGCGCCGAACGCGGCCACGTTGGTGACCACGCCCTCCAGCACCATGCCGACCTTCAGGTCGTTCAGGGTGTGCACGGCGTCGTTGAAGGACGCGGTCTTGAACGCCGGCCGGGGGTCGCGGCCCGGCTTGTCCAGCTCGGCCAGGATGTCGGTGACCGTCGGCAGACCGAACGTCTCGTCGACGAACTCCGCCGGCTTCAACGACTTCAGCGTCTTCGTGTTGCCGATCAGCTCGGCCAGCTCCAGCCCCGTCGACGTCACGATCCGCCGCACGACCGGGTAGGCCTCCGGGTGCACGCTGGACGAGTCGAGCGGGTCGTCGCCGTTGGGGATGCGCAGGAAGCCCGCGCACTGCTCGAACGCCTTCGGGCCCAGCTTCGGGACGTTCCTCAGCGCCGTGCGTGACCGGAACGGCCCGTTGGCGTCGCGGTGCGACACGATGCTGGCCGCCAGCGAGGATCCGATGCCGGACACCCGCGTCAGCAGCGGCACGGACGCCGTGTTGAGGTCGACGCCGACGCCGTTCACACAGTCCTCGACCACCGCGTCCAGCGAGCGGGACAGCTTGGTCTCCGAGATGTCGTGCTGGTACTGCCCGACGCCGATGGACTTCGGGTCGATCTTCACCAGCTCGGCTAGCGGGTCCTGGAGGCGTCGCGCGATCGACACCGCGCCACGCAGCGAGACGTCCAGGTTCGGCAGCTCCTGTGACGCGTACGCCGACGCCGAGTACACCGACGCGCCCGCCTCGGACACCATCACCTTGGTGAGCTTGAGCTCCGGGCTCTTCGCGAGCAGCTCGGCGGCCAGCTTGTCGGTCTCGCGGGACGCCGTGCCGTTGCCGATGGCGATCAGCTCGACGTCGTGCGCCTTGGCCAAAGCGTGCAGCTTGACCAGCGACTCGTCCCAGCGCTTGGCCGGCGCGTGCGGGTAGATGGTGTCGGTGGCGACGACCTTGCCGGTGGCGTCCACGATCGCGACCTTCACACCTGTGCGCAGGCCGGGGTCGAGCCCCATGGTGGAACGGGTGCCGGCGGGCGCGGCGAGCAGGAGGTCACGCAGGTTGGTGGCGAACACGCGCACCGCCTCGTCCTCGGCCGCCTGCCGCAGCCGGGCGCGCAGGTCGACGCCGAGGTGCACGATGACGCGGGTACGCCACGCCCACCGCACGGTGTCGCCGAGCCACTTGTCGGCCGGCCTGCCCTGGTCGTCGATGCCGAACCGCGCGGCGATCCGCACCTCGTACTCGGACGGGCCGGGTGGCTGCTCGTCGTCCGGGTGTGGGTCGAGCGTCAGCTCCAGCATCTCCTCCTTCTCGCCGCGGAACATGGCGAGGATGCGGTGCGAGGGGAGCTTGGTGAACGGTTCGGAGAAGTCGAAGTAGTCGGTGAACTTCGCGCCGGCCTCCTCCTTGCCGGAGCGGACCTTGGCGACCAGGCGACCCTGGTCCCACATCCGCTCACGCAGCCCGCCGATCAGGTCGGCGTCCTCGCTGAACCGCTCGACGAGGATGTCGCGTGCGCCCGTCAGCGCGGCCTGCACGTCCGCGACGCCCTTGTCGGCGTCGACGAACACCGCGGCGGCGGCCTGCGGGTCGGTGTCGGGGTTGGCCAGCAGCCCGTCGGCGAGTGGCTCGAGACCGGCCTCGCGGGCGATCTGGGCCTTGGTGCGCCGCTTCGGCTTGTAGGGGAGGTAGATGTCCTCCAGGCGCGCCTTGGAGTCGGCGGCCATGATCTGCTTGGTGAGCTCGTCGGTCAGCTTGCCCTGGCTGTTGATCGACTCGAGGATCGCGCCGCGCCGCTCCTCCAGCTCGCGCAGGTACCGGAGGCGTTCTTCCAGGGTGCGGAGCTGGGCGTCGTCCAGCGCCCCGGTGACCTCCTTGCGGTACCGGGCGATGAAGGGGACGGTCGAGCCGCCGTCGAGCAGCTCCACAGCGGAGCGGACCTGCCGCTCGGCGACGCCGAGTTCCTCGGCGATGCGCAGGAAGACGGACGGGGGAGTGGCCGTGGCTGTCACGGGTGAGCATTCTGCCCGGCGCCCCTGACACCCGAACGGCCTGGCAGGTGTTTCCGGGAGCAACCAACTTGGCTCGTTGCGTTAAGTCACCGCAACGGTGGCCGGATTACGCCGATAGAGTAATGAGACGCCGAACACAGTCACTTGCAGTTAGTTGCGTCGGTGCGATGATTGTACCGTGCAACTAACGCCGGTCACGTCGGTCGAGAGCGTCACCGATCAGGTGATGGACTTCCTCTCTCGGCTGAAGAAGAGCGGAGAGGCGCACATATTGGGTGTCGCGCGAGGACTCGACCTGTCATTCTCCCAGATGCGGGCCCTGTTTGTGCTCTACGACTGCCACGACGAACTGGCTGTCCACGAGTTGGCCACGCGGCTCGGGCTGTCGATGGCGACCGCCGGACGAGCCGTCCAGGGGTTGGTCAGGACGGACATGGTCACGCGCCGGGAGGACACGCACGATCGCAGGGTCAAACGAGTTCGCCTGTCCGAGCACGGTCGGGGCTTCGTCAACGGGCTTCTACAGGCACACCGCGACGCGGTACGCGAATGTCTCGAGTCGCTGAGCGACGACGAGCGGGACCGACTTTCACAGGCACTGCTGCCGATTCTCGCTCGCGGGGACATGCCGCCCGCAACAACAACTGGCTGTTAACGAGGGGATACTTGTGACTGAAGCGCTTCCGCCGATCACCTCGGCGAGCGGTTCGGGCTCGGAGAAGCTCGACCGCAGAGTGCTGGCCATCGGCTCGGTGGTCGTCCTGGGCGCGATCATGGCGATGCTCGACATCACCGTCGTGAACGTCGCCATCGACCACCTGATCGGTGAGTTCAACACCACGCTGGACACGATCCAGTGGGTGGCCACCGGCTACACGCTGGCACTCGCCACCGTCATCCCGCTGTCCGGATGGGCCGCGGACCGGTTCGGCACCAAACGGATCTACCTGCTCGCGGTGTTCCTGTTCATGCTCGGCTCGGCGGCCGCGGGGTCGGCATGGTCGGTCGAGTCGCTGATCTTCTTCCGGGTCCTGCAGGGCCTCGGCGGCGGCATGCTGATGCCGATCGGCATGACGATCCTGACCAAGGCAGCCGGACCCGAGCGGGTCGGCCGGGTCATGTCCGTGATCGGCGTGCCGATGCTGCTCGGCCCGATCGTGGGCCCGATCCTGGGTGGCTGGCTCGTCGACGACGTGTCGTGGCGCTGGATCTTCTTCCTGAACGTGCCGGTGGGCATCGTGACGCTGTTCCTCGGCTCGCGGATCCTGGAGAAGGACGAGCCGAGGCCGGCGGAGAGGCTCGACGTGGTCGGCCTGCTCCTGCTGTCGCCGGGGCTCGCCGCGCTGATCTACGGCCTCGCGAAGGTGCCGGCGAACGGCGGCGTCGACAGCCCGGAGGTGTACCTGCCGGCGGGTGTCGGCGCCGTGCTGGTGGCGGCGTTCATCTGGCACGCCTCCCGTACCCGGAACGCGCTGATCGACCTGAAGCTGTTCCGCGACCGGGGTTTCACCGTGGCGTCGGTGTCCATGGTGCTGTTCGTGGTCGCGTTCTTCGGCGCGATGCTGCTCTTCCCGCTGTACTTCCAGCAGGTACGCGGTGAGGGCGCACTGGCCGCCGGCCTGCTGCTCGCACCGCAGGGCATCGGCGCGATGCTGATGATGCCGCTCTCGGGCCTGATCGTGGACAAGTACGGCTCGGCGCGCATCGCGCAGGCCGGCATCGTCGTGATCGTCGCCTGCATGGTGCTGTTCACCCAGCTCGAGGCGGACACCTCGTACCTGCTGATCGGGGCCGACCTGTTCGTGATGGGCCTCGGCATGGGGTGCACGATGATGCCGATCATGTCCGCGGCGCTGAAGACGCTGAAGCAGGAGGACGTGGCTCGCGCGTCGACGAGCCTGAACATCATCCAGCAGGTGGCGGCGTCGATCGGCACCGCGCTGCTGTCGGTGCTGTTGTTCAACGCCACCAAGGACAAGATGGCGCCTCTGATGGAGGCGGCGGCCGCCCAGGGCACCCCGCCGCCGGCGGCCGGCTCGATCAGCGAGCTGCCGGAGCCCGTCCGCACACAGGTGGCCTCGCTGCTCGCGGACGCGTACTCGTCCACGTTCGTGTGGGCGCTGATCCTGCTGGCTGTGGCGTTCCTGCCGGCGCTGCTCCTGCCCCGCGGCAAGGGCACCCCGGCCGCCCCGGCCGAGGAGGCCGCCGAGCCGACCCCGGAGCCGGAGCCGGCCGCCGACCGAGGCTGAGCTGTGGCGATGCGATGAAGGACGCCTTCCTCACCGTGTGCGTGAGGAAGGCGTCCTTCATCGCTTCTTGTGGGTTTCAGCCCAGGCGGGCCACCGCGCCCGCCGCGCCAGAGGCCCAGCAGCCGCCGTCACGGGTGCAGTCCACGGTGTCCAGGCTGCCGTCGTGGAACTGGTGCCAGTGGGTGCCGCCGTCGAAGGACACGTCGCTGCCGGTTGGGCCGACCGCGATCAGCACGTGCGGAAGGAACCCGTGGTAGGCGACGCCGGAGCGGTAGCCGGCCGGCGCGGTGACGGGTTCGCGCCACGTGCGGCCGCCGTCCCTGGTGAGTGCCAGCGCGTCGGCGCCGTTCGTCGGGTTCGCGAAGTCGCCGCCGATCGCGATGCCCGTGCGGCGGTCGCGGAACGCCGCGGCGAACACGCCCGCGCTCTCGCTGCTGGCCAGGGGTGTCTCCGACGCGGTCCACGTCCGGCCGCGGTCCGCGGAGTGCAGGACCCGTGCCACGGAGGAACCACCGGTCGCGAGCCACGCGTCCTTGCGGCCCGCCACGGTCACGCACTGCCCACTCGCCGAGAACTGGTACTCGCCTTCGAGTGCCGCCGGTCCCGGCAGTCGCGTCCACGTCCGCCCGCCGTCCGAAGTGGACAGTAAGCGGAACTCGCCGGCCACCGGGTCGCCGACCACCAGGCCGTTGCGGGCGTCGAAGAACGCGACGCAGTTGTAGAACGCGGCCGGTTCCGGGTTGCGGAAGGTCTCCGTCCACGTGCGACCGCCGTCGGTGGTGCGGTAGATCCGCGACGCCTCGCCCTCGCCGATCGACAGCGCCACGGCCGTCTTCGCGTCGAACGCCTCGATGTCGCGGAAGTCCAGCGTCGCGGTGTCGGGCGGGCCGACCTGTTGCCACGTGCTGCCGCCGTCGACCGTTCTGAGCACGGTGCCGCGGGCACCACTGGCCCACGCGACCTGACGGCTCACGGCGGACAGCCCGCGCAGCCGCGCGTCGGTGCCGGTCGGGGTGGGTTGCCAGGTGGGTCCCGACGTGGCGGTCGCGCCGAGCGGCGCGGTGAGGGTTGTAGTGAGGAGCGTTGCCAGTACCAGCAGGGAGATCATCAGCGCACGCTTCATGAGCCGGCAACATAGCCCGAAATGTCCACCGAAGGAATGACGTCGGATACGACCGCGGGACGGACGTGCGCTGAGATCCGGGTTCACTACGGTGGCCGTCATGGAGGGGCAGCTGCGGCTTCGGCCGCCACGGAACAGGGTCGACCGGCGAGCGGTGCGGTACTGGATGACAGGGGAGGCGATCTCGAACGGGGTCGTCACGGTGGTGCTGGGCGTCCTCGCGCTGCTCATCGAGCCGGCGCGCCCGTGGCTGTTGCTGGCGTTGGGGATCTGCCTGCTGATCGGCGTGCCGTACATGGTGGTCATGCCGCTGTGGCGATACCGGGTGCACCGCTGGGAGGTGACCGACGACGCCGTCTACACCCGCAGCGGCTGGCTGTGGCAGGAGTGGCGGATCGCGCCGATGTCCCGCATCCAGACCGTCGACACCCAGCGCGGGCCGCTCGAGCAGGCGTTCCGATTGTCGAGCGTGACCGTGACGACGGCGTCGGCCGCAGGGCCGCTCAAGATCAAGGGACTGGACCACGAGGTGGCCGCTGACCTCGCCGAACGGCTCACCGAGGTCACGCAGGCAAACCGGGGCGACGCGACGTGACCTCCGAGTCCGTGGTGACTGACGGGGCACGGCTCGCGGCCGGCTGGCGGCAGCTGGACCGGCGCACCGTATGGGTGACCGCGCTGACGGTTGCCGGCATCCTGGCCGGCATCGCCGTGCCGATCATCCTGGGCATCGCCGACGACGTGCCGGTGTGGCTCGCGGTGCTCGTGGCGTGCGCCGGGATCGCGGTGCTGTCCCTGTGCGCGGCACTCGCCGACCTCATGCGCTGGCGGCACACCTCGTACCGGGTGACCGACGAACGGGTGGAGCTGCGGTACGCGTGGGTGCTGCACAAGCTGCGGTCCGTGCCACGTGACCGGGTGCGGTCCGTGGACGTCACCGCCAACCCGCTGCAGCGGTTCTTCGGGCTCGTCAAGGTCAAGATCGGCACCGGGCAGCAGGCCGGCGACGACAGCCACCTCACGCTCGACCCCGTCGGCAAGGCCGTCGCTGAGGAGCTGCGCAGGCTGCTGCTGCGCCGCGCGGACGCGGTTGTCGAGGGCCCCACCGGTCCGGAGCTCGCCACGCTGGACTGGCGCTGGATCCGCTACGCCCCCGTCTCGGTGACCACGCCGATCCTCGGCGCGGCCGCGTTCGGTGGCGTGATGCAGGTGTCCGAGTGGTTCAACGCGCAGGGCGTC
This sequence comes from Actinophytocola sp., assembly GCF_036378875.1. Classification (GTDB taxonomy): domain Bacteria; phylum Actinomycetota; class Actinomycetes; order Mycobacteriales; family Pseudonocardiaceae; genus Actinophytocola. The sequence goes on along the minus strand of NZ_DASUVO010000093.1, from coordinate 58,766 downwards.
GTGTTCCGCGCGGTCCGCGACCTGCTCGGGGACCTGCACGTCGCCGGGCTGATCGCGGTCCTGGTCGGGGCCGGGGTACTGGTCGGGGTGATCGGCTCGCTCGGGTTGTTCGTCGAGATGTGGTTCCGCTACCGGCTGTCCCGCGAGCACGGCAACTTCGTCATGACCAGAGGGCTGCTGACCACCCGCTCGCTGTCGCTGGAGCGCCGGCGGCTGCGTGGGGTTGAGCTGATCGAGCCGCTCGGCGCCCGGCTGGCGGGGGCGGCCCGTATCGACGTCATCGCGACCGGCATGCGGCAGAAGACCGACGACGACAAGACCGACCCGAAGACGATCCTGCCGGCGGCGCCGTACGAGACCGCCCGCCGGGTCGCGGCCGAGGTGCTGGGCTCGGACGCCGCCACCGCGACGGCCGTCGTCGGGCACCCGAGGGCCGCGCTGTGGCGGCGGGTGCGGTGGGGTCTGTACTGCGTGCTGACGCTGGCCGCGGTGCTGGCGTTGCTGGGCTGGCTGCTCACCGACGTGCTGCTGCACCTGGCGTGGATCTCCCTGGTGGTGGGCGTACCGGTGGCCGTGTTCCTCGCGAGGGAGTCCTACCGCAACCTCGGGCACGGCCTGGCCCGCGACCATCTGGTCACGCGCTACGGCGTGGGAGCACGGCGCACCGCGGCGTTGACGCGCACGGGCGTGATCGGGTGGACCATCACCAGCTCGCCGTTGCAACGCCGCGCCGGCCTGGTCACGCTGCACGCGACGACCGCGGCCAACAAGGGCGCCTACCCGGTGTACGACGCGGACATCGACGAGGGCCTGCGGTTCGCGGACGCGGCGGTCCCTGGGTTGCTCACGCCGTTCCTGGAGCCAGGTCCGGACCGGTGAGGTGGGCCTCCGCGCACTTGCGGAACGCCGCCAGCAGGCGGTTGCGGTCGCCGGCACGGGTGGCCAGCACGACGTGGCTCGGCTCGACGCCGTCGAGGAGGACCGTGGTGACGTCGCGCCGGAAGGAGGGGGCGCCGTGGCCGATCGCGACGATGGCCACGGCCTGCCCGGCGGCGATGAGCTCGATCTTGTCCTCGAGCGCCTCGACGAGGGGACCGTCTGGTGCTGGCCGGCCGTCTGGGCGTGGGTCGATGCGCCAGAAGGCCTCCCAAAGCGGGTGGCCCGGCACCCGGGGCAGGGGCTCGTCGGCGATGTCGTCGAGGGTGACGGACTCCTTGCCGGCCAGCCGGTGGTCCAGTGGCACGAGCACGGCCCTTGGCTCGTCGTAGAGGACCGTCACCCGCAGTTGGTCAGTGGGGAACGGGAGCCGGGCCACCGCCACGTCCACCCGGTGTTCGAGCAGTGCGGTGCTTGGTTCGTTCCAGTCCAGGTGCAGGGTCCGCACGTCGGCTTCCGGGTGTAGGCGGCGCAGCTCGCGCACGGCCGGCGTGACGATGATGCCCGTCATGTAGCCGATGGTGATCCGGCTGGGCTGGGCGGCGGCCTGGGTGCTCGCCGCGGCCTTGGTGGCCGAGTGCAGCAGTTCCTTCGCGAGCGGGAGGAACACCTCGCCGGCCTCGGTGAGCCGGGTGCCCTGCGGCGTGCGGTCCAGCAGGTTGGCGCCCAGCTGCTGTTCGAGACGGCGGATCTGCCGGCTCAGCGACGGCTGGGCGACGTGCAGCTCGGCGGCGGCCCGGCCGAAGTGTCTGTGTTCCGCGACGACGGTGAAGTACCGGACCAGCCGGAGGTCGAGGTCTGTCACCGTGCCCACTCTAGCTGCGGTGATGCCTGAAACGTATTGCGTGGTGCGGAACAGGTCCTGGACCGGAGACCTTCTCCGGTAAGAGGCTGGACGCACAGACCCGAACCAACAAGGAGTGCATCACATGCGTGTGTTCGTCACCGGCGCGACCGGGTTCGTCGGCTCCGCCGTCGTCCGCGAGCTGCTGGACGCGGGACATCGGGTCGTCGGGCTCGCTCGCTCGGACACGGGTGTCGCGGCGGTCGCGGCGGCCGGCGCCGAGGTGCTCCGCGGCGCCCTCGACGACCCGGACAGCCTGCGCCGCGGCGCGGCCGACGCGGAAGGCGTGATCCACACCGCGTTCAACCACGACTTCGCCAACTACCTTGGCGCCATCGAGACGGACCGGCAGGCGATCGAGGCGATGGGTGAGGTGCTCGCCGGATCCGACCGGCCACTGGTCGTCTCCTCGGGAGCCGCCGCTCTCGCACCGGGGCGCCCGGCGACGGAGGACGACCCGACCGATCCCGCGTGGCCCCGTTCCGTCTCCGACGAGGCCGCGCTGTCGTTCGCCGAGCGCGGTGTCCGGGTGTCGATCATGCGACTCCCACCGTCAGTGCACGGCGAGGGCGACCGCGGCTTCGTCCACACCCTCGTCGAAACCGCCCGCGCCAAGGGTGTCTCGGCATACCCCGGCGACGGCACGAACCGCTGGGCCGCAACCCACCGGCTCGACGCAGCACACCTGTTCCGCCTGGCTCTGGAGCAGGCGCCCGCGGCAACCCGCCTGCACGCGATCGCCGAGGAAGCGGTGCCGATCCGCGACATCGCCGAAGCCATCGGCCGGTACCTCGCGCTACCGGTGGTCTCCGTCCCCCGTGAGCAGGTGGACGACCACTTCGGCTGGCTCGGCCGCTTCCTCGCGATAGACGTCTGGTGCTCGACGGCCCTGACCCGGCAGCGGTTCGGCTGGCAGCCGGTCCAGCCCGGCCTCATCGCCGACATCGAGAAGGGCCACTATTCCGCGGACTAGAGCGCATTGTGTCCATTTGGAACGGTGAGTTCAACTGGCGGTCCGGTTTCCGCCCAACTATGCGGTATGTCTGACAAGGGAAGGTTTGTCCCGCGCCGTGTTTCGCACCACGACCTTCGACACCGCCGACATCTGTGGCGCGCCACGGTACGGCGTCGCCGAGGAGATCCTCGGCGACGCCCTCGCGGGGGTGCGGCGTGAGTCGGTGCAGATCATGACGAAGGTGCCTGTCGTCCGGTCCTGGGCCGAACGACCGCGGCCTGTCCCGCAAGCACGTCATGGAGAGCTGCGCCGCGTCGCTGCGCCGATTGCGCACCGACCACCTGGACCTGTACCAGGCCCACCGGTTCGACGACGAGACGCCGCTCGAGGAGACGATGCTCGTCTTCGCGGACCTCGTGCGTGCCGGAAAGGTGTTGTACGTCGGGGTTTCCGAGTGGACCGCGGCGCAGATCCATGCCGCGGCGGCCATCGCGAAGGACCTGCACGTGCCCCTGATCTCGAACCAGTCGCAGTATTCGTTGCTGTGGCGGGTGATCGAGGCGGAGGTCGTGCCGGCGTGCGTGTCGCTCGGGATGGGGCAGCTCGTGTGGTCGCCGTTGGCGCAGGGCGTGCTGGCCGGCAAGTACCTACCCGGTGCGCCACTGCCGCCGGGCAGTCGCGCGGTGCGGGAACGCGGTGCGCGGTTTGTCAGCCGGTACATGGGAAAGCCCGTGCTCGAGGCGGTACAACGATTGGTGCCCATCGCGGCCGACCTCGGCACCACGCTGCCGCGCCTGGCGTTGGCGTGGGTACTGCACAATCCGGCGGTATCGAGTGCGATCATCGGCATATCGCGCCCGGAGCAGTTGGCGGACAACATTTCCGACACGCCCGTCGGCCTCGACGACGACGTGCTGAAGGCCATCGACGAGGCCCTGACCGACCCGGTCTACGGCGACATGGTGGAACGATCCCCGGCCAAGACGGCGAAACCGTTCGACGTCATGGAAGCGTGGCGCCTCTGACCACGTCCGCGGGGAGCGGTGGGGGGACGACGCTTCGGTCGGCTGACAGGATGCGGGCCATCGTCAGCCACTGTCCGATGTGGATCTCCGGTGCGGGTTTCTCTCCCAGCAGGCGGTGGGTGAGTCGTCGCGGGGCCAGGCCGTTCAGTGCCGTGCGGGCGCGGTCCCGCGGCCGGTCGTAGGCCGCCGACAGCAGTGCCCACAGCACCGCGGCGGTCCGACGGTCCACATCGGACCGAGGGCGGACGGCGAGGTGTGCCGCGTCCACGCGAGGTGCGGGTGAGAAACAGCGGGCCGGCACGCGGCGCCGGACGGTCAGCGTGAACCGGGACGACCACCACGCCGACTCGAGATCGCGGGCGTACGCGGCCGTGAGCCGTTTCGCCAGGCCCCACTCCACCACCAGCTCCGCGCGTGAGAAGCCACCGCCGACCGGGGTCAGCAGCCGGCGTAGCAACGGCGTGGAAACCGCGAACGGAATGCTTGCCACGACGGAAAAAGACCGTCTCGGCAGGCGGACGGTGCGCAGGTCCTCGTGCACGACGCGGACCGAGGGGCGGGTCGCGAACCGGCGGCGCAGTGCGTCGACGAACCGCGCGTCGCGTTCGACCGCCAGCACTCGGGCGCCCGTGTGGGCCAGCGGGGCGGTGATCGTGCCGGGACCCGCGCCGAAGTCGATCACGAGGTCGTCGTCGCCGAGATCGGCCGCGCGGACCAGGCCGTCGATCACGCGGTGGTCGGAAAGCAGGTGCACACCGGAAGAGGTCGCGGCGGGACGCCGCGAGTGAGAACGCATGGGAGGACTGACTCCAAGCCAGGAAGAACCGAGCAGAGGCTGCTTGGAGACAGCGGCGGAAACGCCGGAAGAAGGATCAGACCGCCGCTGTCAGCGACGGCGCAGCCTTAAGAACGCGCTCATACCGGACACGGTAATCACACCGGCAAACGAATTAAGCTCGTGAGCATGATCGTGGTCATCGGTGGCGGGATCGCCGGCGTCTCCATCGCGTACGAGCTGGCCGAGCACGTCAAGGTCGTCCTCTTCGAGGCCGAACCCGAGCTGGCACGGCACACCACCGGCCGCTCGGCCGCCATCTACGCACCCAGCTACGGCGACGGCGCCGTCCGCGAACACACGGTGGCCAGTGGACCACTGTTCGGCGACGGCATCCTCACCCCGCACCCCAGCCTGTGGATCGCGGTCGACGACGAGGGTGTCGACCACCTCCGTGCGCTCGACGCCGAACCCCTCACCCCGGCACAGGCCGTCGAGCTGTGCCCGATCCTGCGCACGCCACTGGCCGCCGCCATCGACCGGACGGCCATGGACATCGACGTCATGGCCCTGCATGCCCGGTACGTCCGCGGCGTGAAGCAGCGCGGCGGCGAGATCCGCACCGGCGAACCGGTGACCGAGGTGCGCAGGGCCGGCGACGGCTGGGTGGTGAACGGGCTCAGGGTCGACGCGGTGGTCGACGCGGCCGGCGCCTGGGCCGACCGGATCGCCGAACTGGCTGGCGTGCCGACCATCGGGCTCCAGCCCCTGCGTCGTACGATCGCCCTCGCCCGCGCGGACGTCGACCCCGGCTGGCCGCTGGTCGCCGACGCCGCCGACCGGTTCTACTTCCGCCCGGAGAGCGGCCACCTGCTCATCTCCCCGGCGGACGAGACCCCCACCGAGCCGGGCGACGCCAGGCCCGACGACCTCGACGTGGCCATCGCCATCGAACGGGTCAACGCCGCCACCACGCTCGGGCTGCGGTCCGTGCACACCGCGTGGGCCGGGCTGCGCTCGTTCGTGGCCGACCGGCAGCCTGTCGTCGGTGCGTGGCCCGACCATCCCGGGTTCGTGTTCTTCGCCGGACAGGGCGGTTACGGCATCCAGATGGCACCGTCGTTGGCCCGAACGGGTGCCGACGTCGTACTGGGCAGGACACCGGCGCCGCCACGGATGTCACCACGCTGATCAGCAGACTAATGTGGCCGTGACGTAGCTAGGAGGAGTCCAATGTCGGACATCGCGGCTCGGCTCGAGGAGATCGTCGGGCCTGCGCACGTGCTCACCGGTGAGGCGATCGGTGACGACTACACGCACGACGAGACGCTCGGCGCGACGCCGACGAAACCCGCGCACGTCGTGCGGCCCGGCAGCGCGGAGGAGGTGGCGGCGATCCTCGTGCTCGCCGCGGAGACCTCGACGCCGGTGACCGCCCGCGGCAGCGGCAGCGGTCTGTGCGGCTCCGCCATTCCGCGCTCGGACGGCATCCTCGTGTCCTTCGAACGGATGAACCAGATCCTGGAGATCGACACGGTCAACCACGTGGCCGTCGTCCAGCCGGGCGTCACGCTCACCGAGCTGGAGGAGGCGACCGCTGCGGTTGGCCTCGTCTACCCGGTCTACCCCGGTGAGCTGTCCGCGAGCCTCGGCGGCAACGTCAACACGAACGCCGGCGGCATGCGCGCGGTCAAGTACGGCGTCACCCGCAACCACGTGCTGGGCCTGCAGGCCGCGCTGCCCACCGGCGAGGTCATCCGCACCGGCGGCAAGTTCGTCAAGGCGTCCACCGGCTACGACCTCACCCAGCTCATCGTCGGCTCCGAGGGCACGCTCGCCCTGGTCACCGAGGCCGTGCTGAAGCTCCAGCCCCGGATGGCCGAGCAGGCCACGCTGCTCGCGCCGTTCCCCGACCTCGCCACCGTCATGGGCGCCGTGCCGAAGGTCGTGGGCTCCGGGCTCGGCCCGCTGATCCTCGAGTACATCGACGCGCTCACCATGGGCGCCATCACCTACACGCACGACCTGCAGCTCGGCATCCCGGACGAGATCAAGGAGAAGGCGCAGGCCTTCCTCGTGGTCATGCTGGAGAACAACTCCGCCGCGCGGCTGGCGGAGGACCTGGAGGCGGCCGGCGAGCTGGTCACCGAGCTGGGCGCGCTGGACATGTACGCGCTGCCGGGCGGCGCCGCCCGCAAGCTCATCGAGGCCCGCGAGAAGGCGTTCTTCACGGCCAAGGGCGCCGACGCCGACGACATCATCGACACCGTGCTGCCGAGGTCGTCCCTGCCGGAGTTCTTCACGAAGGTCCTCCAGGTCGCACAGAGCAACCAGACGCTGGTGGTCGGCTGCGGGCACGCCGGCGACGGCAACGTGCACCTCGCCGTGTTCCAGAAGGACCCCGAGGTGCGCCACCGCGTCCTGCACGAGCTGTTCGCCGCCGGCATGGCGCTGGGCGGCGCGATCTCCGGCGAGCACGGCATCGGCCGCGAGAAGAAGCGGCACTTCCTCGAGCTGGAGGACCCCGACAAGATCGAGCTGATGCGTCGGGTCAAGCACGCGTTCGACCCGCAGGGCATCCTCAATCCCGGCGTCCTCTTTGACTGAGCCCGCGAACGCCGAGCGGCAGCGAGGCAATTCAACAGAGGAGACAAACGACATGAACGGCGCCAAGGCGCTCCTGCGGACACTCGTCGACGGCGGCGTCGACGTCTGCTTCGCGAACCCCGGCACCTCCGAGATGCACTTCGTCGCCGCGCTCGACGCCGTGCCGGAGATGCGGGCCGTGCTGTCCCTGTTCGAGGGGGTGGTCACCGGCGCGGCCGACGGCTACGGCCGGATGGCCGACCGGCCCGCCGCCACGCTGCTGCACCTGGGCCCCGGGATGGCCAACGGCCTCGCGAACCTGCACAACGCACGCCGCGCGCACACCCCGATCGTCAACGTGATCGGCGACCACGCCCGCTACCACAAGGGTTTCGACGCGCCCCTCGAGTCCGACATCGACGCGCTCACCGGTTGGCTCGGCGGCTGGTCCAGGACCTCGCACCTGGCCAAGGAGGTGGGCGCGGACGCGGCCGCCGCGGTCGCCGCCGCCATGCAGCCGCCGGGCCAGATCGCCAACCTCGTGCTGCCCGCCGACGTGTCGTGGTCCGACGGCGGTGTGGTCGGTGACCAGGTCGAGCCGGTCGCCGCACAGCCCGTCGAGGACGACCGGGTGGCGGAGATCGCCAACGTGGTGCGGGGCGGTGAGCCGGTCGTGCTGCTGCTCGGCCACGGCACGACACGCGAACGTGGCCTGCGTGCCGCCAGCCGGATCGCCGCCGCGACCGGCGTGAAGCTGTTCGCCGAGACGTTCCCCGCCCGCATCGAGCGTGGCGCCGGCCTGCCGAACGTCGAGCGGCTCGGGTACCTGGCCGAGCAGGTGCAGTGGCAGCTCACCGACGTCAAGCACCTGGTCCTCGTGGGCGCCAAGTCGCCCGTGTCTTTCTTCGCCTACCCCGGCAAGGCCTCGGAGCTGGTGCCGGACGGCTGCACCGTGCACGTGCTCTCCGTCCTGGGCGAGGACGGCACCGGCGCGCTCGAGAACCTCGCGGACATGGTCGCCTCGGACACGGAGCCGGTGTTGCAGCCGGCCTCCCGCCCGGCGGTGCCGTCCGGTGCGCTGACGCCGCAGAACTGGACCGAGGTCATCGGCGCACTGCTGCCCGAGGGCGCGATCGTGTCCGACGAGGCCAACACGTCGGGGCTCATGATCCCCATGACGACGGCCGGCGCGCCCCGCCACGACGTGCTGACGCTGACCGGCGGCGCGATCGGGCAGGGCCTGCCCGTGGCGGTGGGTGCCGCGGTCGCGTGCCCCGACCGGCCCGTGGTCTGTCTGCAGGCGGACGGCAGCGCCATGTACACGGCGTCCGCGCTGTGGTCGATGGCCCGCGAAGGGCTCGACGTGACGACCGTGCTGCTGAACAACCGCGCGTACGCGATCCTGAGGATGGAGCTGTCGCGGGTCGGCGCGTCGGAGGCAGGCCCGAAGGCGCAGCAGTTGCTCGACCTGGCCGGGCCGGACCTGGACTTCGTGTCGATGTCACGGGGCATGGGCGTGCCGGCGTCGCGGGCCACCACGGCCGAGGAGCTGGCCGACCAGTTCGCGAAGGCCCTCGCCGAACCGGGGCCGCACCTGATCGAGGCCATGGTGCCGCCGCTGCTCTGATCTTTCTGAGCGGAGCTCGCGGAGCGATCAATCTCGTTGTCCTACAAGGGGGTAGGAATGCTGGTGCAGAACCTGGCGATCCTGGTGCTTGCCGGTTTCGTCGGCTTCGCCGTGATCTCCAAGGTGCCGAACACCCTGCACACGCCGTTGATGTCCGGCACCAACGCGATCCACGGGATCGTCGTGCTGGGCGGGTTCATCGTGCTGGGGCTCGGCGCCGAGGGCGTGCTGAACAAGATCCTGCTGGTGGTGGCCATCGCGTTCGGCACCATCAACGTGGTCGGCGGGTTCCTGGTGACCGACCGGATGCTCGGCATGTTCAAGGACAAGGACCGCAAGTGAACACGACGGTCATCCAGAGCCTGTACATCGTCGCGTTCGCTTTGTTCATCTACGGCTTGATGGGCCTGACCGGGCCGAGGACTGCGGTGCGCGGCAATATGATCGCGGCCGCCGGCATGGGGGTCGCGGTGATCGCGACCCTGATGACGCCCGGTCTCGGCAACTGGTGGCTGATCCTGCTGGGTGTCGCCATCGGCACGGCCGTGGGCGTCCCGGCGGCGCGGCGGGTGAAGATGACCGCGATGCCGCAGATGGTCGCGCTGTTCAACGGCGTCGGCGGCGGGGCGATCGCGTTGATCGCGTGGGTGGAGTTCCGCAGCAGTGCGGGGTTCGCCCACGAGGCCGCCTATGTCGCGGTGGCGTCGCTGTTCGCGGCGATCGTGGGGAGCGCGTCGTTCTGGGGCTCCAACATCGCGTTCGGGAAGCTCCAGGAGATTCTGCCCGGCCGGCCCATCTCCGTCGGCAGGTTGCAGCAGCCGCTGAACCTGTTGGTGCTACTGGCCGCCGTGGCGTGCGGTGTGTCCATTGTGGTCGGTGGCACGTCGGAGTGGCTGATGGTCGGCCTGCTGGTGACGTCGTCGGTCCTGGGGCTGCTGGTGGTGCTGCCCATCGGCGGCGCCGACATGCCGGTGGTGATCTCCCTGCTGAACGCGGCGACGGGGTTGTCGGCTGCGGCCATGGGGCTGGCGCTGGCCAACACCGCGCTGATCGTGGCCGGCATGATCGTCGGCGCGTCCGGCTCGATCCTCACCCGGTTGATGGCCAAGGCCATGAACCGTTCCATCCCGGCGATCGTGGCCGGTGGTTTCGGCGGCGGTGCGGTCGCCGGTGCGGTCGAGGCGGGTGACCGTGCGGTCCGGCAGACCTCGGCGGGGGACGCGGCGATCCAGATGGCGTTCGCCCGTCAGGTGATCATCGTGCCGGGCTACGGGCTCGCGGTCGCCCAGGCGCAGCACGCCGTTCGGCAGCTGTCGAGCCTGTTGGAGGAGAAGGGCGTGTCGGTGTACTACGCCATCCACCCAGTGGCCGGCCGCATGCCAGGGCACATGAACGTGCTGCTGGCGGAGGCGGACGTGCCGTACGACCGGCTTCGCGAGATGGACCAGATCAACGGCGAGTTCACCCGCACCGACGTGGCACTGGTGATCGGCGCCAACGACGTGACGAACCCGGCCGCGCGTACCGACCAGGCGTCACCCATCTACGGCATGCCGATCCTCGACGTCGACGAGAGCAAGTCGATCATCGTGCTGAAGCGCTCGATGCGGCCGGGCTTCGCGGGCGTGGACAACGAGCTGTACTACAACCCGAAGACGGCCATGCTGTTCGGCGACGCGAAGTCGTCGGTCACGGAGATCGCCGAGGAGCTGAAGGCGCTCTAGCTCCACTTCTCCATGAGCCACGCGTACAGCTCCGGCTCGGTCATCTCGGGGAACTCCTCGGCGAAGCTCGCGATCGCCCGCAATGCCTCGTCTCGCGTGAAGCCACGCGCCAACGCGTCTGCGAGGAACTCCTGCCGTGCCGCGGTGGGCCGCCCGCCACCCGCGCCGCGACCGGGCAGGCCGTCGCGCCACCGCGTCACCTCGTCGATCCGGGTAGGGCGCCAGCCGGGGTTCCCGTCGATCTCGACATCGGGGTGAGGGAAGGGATGGCTCGAGTTCGCGGGATAGCGCGAACGCCACTTGTGCACGGCGTGGCGGCTGACCCCCAAAGCGTCCGCAATACCGACAGCGCCGATGTACTTGACGGTCACACCGCTCTCCTCAACATTGTCCACGTTGCGGACGACGTTATCAGAGCTGTGTGAGCAGTTGTTCTGTGGTGACCACCCGGCCGAGCTTCGGGAAGACGTACGCGACCGTGAACTCGTGCGCGTGCTGTTCGAGCCCGGTCATGGCGTCGGTGACGAAGACCGTGTCGTAGCCGTGGTCGTCGGCGCCCCGGCCGGTGGACTCGACGCCGAAGTTCGTGGCGATCCCGGCGAGCACGAGCGTGCTGATGTCGTGCTTGCGGAGTTCTTCGTCGATGGTGCTGGAGCCGAACGCGCCCCAGGTCTTCTTGACCACCACCACGTCCTGCCCGTGCGGCTCGACCGCCAGCTCGCTGCCTTCCGGCTGGGCACCGGGCCGCTCGACACGGACCCACACCACGAGCGCACCCCGCGCCCGGAACTCGTCGGCGAGGCGGACGCAGCGTTCGAAGACCTGCTCCCCGCTGTGCGGCGCGGTCGGCAGCGCGATGATCCGTGGCATGAGATCAACGAGAACCAGTGCCGTGCGCGGCAGTTCGAGGTTCAATGGGTCCATGGCGGACAAGCCTAACGACGTCGGGTTGTTCGGCCCGTCCTCGGTGAGCTGGCAGCTGCACGCCGAGCCGGCCATGTGGCTGGCGGGGATCAGGAGCCTGTACCTGCAGGCACTGCACCCCCGCGCGGTCGCGGGAATCGTGCAGAACTCCGACTTCCGCTCCGACCCGCTGGGCCGCCTGATCCGCACGGCGAACTTCGTCGGCGCGGCGACGTACTGCCCACGCGACGAGGTCGACCGGCAGGCCGCCAAGGTCCGCACGGTGCACCGCTCGCTGCGCGCCACCTACGAGGGCAGGACGTTCCGCATCGACGAGCCGGAACTGCTGCTGTGGGTGCACTGCGCCGAGGTGTCGTCGTTCCTGACAGTGGTGCGACGGGCCGGCTTCCCGCTGACCGCGGCACACGCCGACCAGTACCTGGACGAGCAACGCGCGTCCGCGGCACTGGTCGGCCTCGACCCGGCGGAGGTCCCGGGCTCGGTGGCGGAGATGCGGTCATACCTGTGCGCCATGCGGCCACGCCTGCGCCGAACCGACGACACGGACCTCATCTACGCCTTCCTGCACAGGCCTCCGGTCGGCGGCCGGCTGGCACTGGGCCTGAAACTGTACGAGCCGATGGTCGGACATCTGGCCTATTCGCTGCTGCCCGCGTGGGCGGTGGAGCTGTACGGCCGCCGCGCCTACCCACCCACGGTCAGCACGGCGGCGATGCGCACACTGGCGGAAACCTTGCGAGCGGTGCAGAAAACCGTGCGAACCGTGGTCCGCGAGCCACGCCTCGGACCGCTCGTGCCGCACCCGGTACTCGCGACCCACCGCCTGGGCAAATGGGCAATGCCCTCGGCCCGAAAGCTACCGGCAGCAGCCTGACTCGGCGCGGAATGACGTCCTGGCGATTTGGCCAGAGGCCAGACCTGCCCGCTGGGTTCGGTGTCCTGAGATAACGGCCGCCCGGATTCAGCGGCGGCCTCCGGCGCGCTTTTGGGCAGCTGGTCTTCGGTCAGCGACCGGTGGCCTTCGGCGCGCGACTCGGCAGCGGCCGGCACTCTGGGCCCGGACGGCCGTGGCCTCCGGCCCCCGATATCCATTGTCCCACGTGGGGCGGACAGTTTCGCGAGCCGAAGATCGTTTGGTGGTCAGTTGTCCACAACCCGCCCGGTTGTCCACAATCCACAGCCGAACACCCCGGCATTGTCGGTGCCTTGCCGTAGGCTGGAAATCGGGGGCCGGAGGCCAAGCCGGCCATTGCTCAGTTCGAGTGGGCTTCCTGGAAACGCATCACCAGTGCCTGCGGCACGCGGCCACGCTCGGCGACGACCTCACCCTGACTGCGGGCCCACTCGCGCACGGCCTGCGTGTCCGGCTTGCCGTTGCTGGCCGGGGTGACGACCTTCGGCGTGCTCGCGCCGGTCTTCTTCCGGCCGCCGATCCGGCGTCCGTGGCCGACGAACTCGGCGAACGTGTCACGCAGCCGGGCCGCGTTGTCGGCTGACAGGTCGATCTCGAACTCGACCCCGTCAAGGGCGAAGCTCACGGTCTCGTCGGCCTTGCCGCCGTCCAGGTCGTCGACCAGTTCGAGAATCGTCCGCTGCGCCACAAGGTCCTCCGAATTGGATTGATCCGAACAGTGATGAGGATAGCGTGGGTGGCGGCCCGCCCCGCGCGGCGGCAGACTCGCCGTGTGGACCTGTCGACGTTTCCCCGCATCCCCCTCGGCACATGGCCCTCGCCGCTCGACGACTGTCCCCGCCTCAGTGCGACGCTCGGCGCCACCGTGCTGGTGAAGAGGGACGACGTCAACGGTCTCGGCCTCGGTGGCAACAAGCTCCGCAAGCTCGAGTTCACCCTCGCCGCCGCGCTCGCCGCCGGCGCCGACACGATCATCACTTTCGGTGGCGTGCAGACCAACCACGGCCGCCTCACCGCCGCCGCCTGCGCGCGGCTCGGCCTGCGCTGCGAACTCGTCCTCACCCGCGACGTCCCGCTCACGGGCTTCGCGTACGACCGGTCCGGCAACGTCGCCCTCGACCGGTTGTTCGGCGCCCGCGTCCACGTCTGCGACACCGACGAGGAAGCCGCCTACACCGCGGGCGCGCTCGCCACCGCGAGCTCCGTCACCCTCCCGGTCGGTGGCTCCAGCGGGCTCGGCGTGCTCGGCTATGTCGCCGCGGCACAGGAGTTACGGGAGCAGCTCGACGGGCGGCGCATCGACCGCATCGTGTGCGGCTCCGGCTCCGGCGGCACGGTCGCCGGGCTGGCGATCGGCGCCGACATCCCCATCACCGCGGTCAGCGTGTCCCGCGACGCCGAGGGCACGCTCGGGAAGATCGAGGCGGCGGCCGGGCTCGCCGCCGAGGAACTGGGCATCGACGAGCCGAAGCTCCACCACGTGGACGTCGACGACAGCGCTCTCGGCGACGGCTACGGCCTGCCTACCGACGAGGTGTGGTCGGCGCTGCGGCTTTTCGCCCGCACGGAGGGCATCGTGCTCGACCCGGTGTACACGGGCAAGGCGGCGGCCGCGCTGGTGACCGGCGTCCGTCCAGGTGAGACGGTCGTGTTCGTGCACACCGGTGGGGTGCCGGCCGTCTACGGCTACGCCCCCGACTTCGTCGTTGAGGCCGGCCGTTAGGCGGGTGAGGGGATTTCCAGCGCGCTCTTGGCCAGGGTCTGCAGCGTCTGGTCGTCCGGTGTGGACGGAGCGCCGATCCACACCGCCTGCACCAGCTTGAGGCTGTTGCCCTCGCGCCCACTCGCGAACGCGGCGGACTCGAAGAACGGCTTCGAGTCGCCAGGCCACGCCGTGCCCTCGGTCGACGCGTCGGCGATCGCGCCGCTGCCCGGCCGTTCCGCGATCGTGTCCAGCTCACCGGCGAGCACGCTTTCCGGGAACCGCAGCACGGCGACCAGTATCGCCGCCCGCTTGCCGTCCGTTGTGGACTCGTACCTGGCGCGCACCAGTTCCGAGCAGCGGTTTCGCTCCAGCCACACCTGGACGTCGCCGTAGGCGTGTGCCGCGCAGTCGGTGTCGGAGATTGCTCCCACCGGCTCGAACGTGACGCCGTCGATGGTGACCCCGCTTGACTCCGTGCGGGTCGTGGCGGTCGAGCCCCGCCTGTCGTCGGACGGCCCGGACGACGCGACCGCGTACACGATCCCGGTGAGCAGCAACAACGCCACGAGCATGGCGGCGCCCGCCGGCAGCCAGCGGATCGGGCCGCGCGACTTCCCAGTGGGTTGTGCCGGGACCGGGGGACGGTGGGTCGGTTCGATGCGGGGGATGAGCGTCGTGCTCGCCGCACCCATCTCGGGGACGGTGGAGTCGGTGAAGCCTTCGCCGGTCAGGTCGATGCGGCCGTGGTCGGCGGTGAGGGCCGCGAGGATCGCGCGGGCCTGGCCGACCGTGCAGGGACGCGGGTACACGGCCAGTTCGCGGGCCGCGGTCAGCAGCGTCTTCGGCTCAGGGTGCAGGATCCGCACGCCGCGTATCAGGTCGGAGGTCGGCTGGTGTACCTGCGAGACGTACGGCCCGACCGCGACGACCGTGCCGACGGGCAGCGGTTCGACCTTCGCCTGCTCGAGCGTGCGGCGGACCGCGGTCACCGTCGCCTCCGCGTCCGCGGCCGGGTTCACCGCGCCGTCCGGGCGCACGAGCGGCCACCCGTCGGTCTTCCACTGTCCCGATAACGGCGCGTCGAGCCGGACCGCGGGGTCGGGGAGGTCGACGCCGACGACCACCAGGACCCCGCGGGGTAACACCACCACCGCGTCGACCGGCTGGTCCCAGCCCTTCGGGCGGACACCCACCAGTGCGACGCCGCCGACGACCGACTCGCCGCGTCCCCACGATGTGAGCGCGGCCCGAACGTCGGCTCCGACTGTGGAAGGTTCGCCCCCGACCCGCACGACCCGCACCGCGCACCCCCTCTGAAACGCAAGGCGGACCCAGCGGGCCCGACGGGACAACGGTAGCCAAAGCCCGATAGTGTGGCGTAACTACCCGTGCACAGGGCACAATGGACCAGCGTGTGTCTCTGCAGCCGATGCCGATGACGAGGACGTAGGGGAAGACGAATCCTCGTCGAGCAGCGGAGGTCAGCAGTGAGCACTCGTGGCGTTGTGTACGTCCACTCGTCGCCGTCTGCGGTATGTCCGCACGTCGAGTGGGCTATTTCGGGCACCCTTGGGGTACGTGCGAGCCTCCAGTGGACCGCACAGCCCGAAGCCGCCGGCCAGCTGCGCGCCGAGTGCGCCTGGACCGGCGAGCCTGGCACGGGCGCGAAACTTGTTGCTGCCCTCAAAGCCTGGCCGATGCTGCGTTTCGAGGTCACCGAGGAGCCGAGCCATGGTGTGGATGGCGAGCGGTTCTGCTTCGCGCCCACCCTCGGCCTGTGGCGTGCCCGCACGAGCGCCAACGGCGACATCGTGGTCGGCGAGGACCAGCTGAGAGCCATGGCGATGTCCGCGCGGGCGGGGGAGGCCTTCGCGCACAAGGTCGACGAGCTGCTCGGCGCCTCGTGGGACGCCGCTCTGGAGCCGTACCGCCGGGCCGGCGACGGCGCGCCGGTGACCTGGCTGCACCGGGTGGGGTGAGCCTGCCATCCTGTAGTCCGTGTCCACGGGTTCTTCTCGGCAGCTGTGGTTGCTGCCGGTGCTGCTGATCACGGTGATCGCGACCGCGCTCGGCGCCCTGGTCGCGCGCAGCCTGTACAAGGAACCACCGCCTTCGCCGCCCGCCGCCGTCGAGCCGTCCCCGTCTGTGGTGCCGCTGAGCGAGCAACCGGGTTCGGCGGAGGTGCAGGGCACGGTCGACGCCACGACCCACCCGCTGTTCAACACGCTTCAGTCGTTGCTGCAGCGCTACTTCGACGCGATCAACGAGAAGGACTACGACGGCTGGTCCACGACGGTCACCAACGAGCGCCTGCGGACCACGCCGGAAAAGCAGTGGCGCATCGACTACCGCTCGACCCGGGACGGCAGCATCGTCATCTACCGCATCGAGGCGACCGGCGACGACACCGCCCGTGTCCTCCTGCGGTTCACGAGCATCCAGCACGAGGACGACGCCCCACCGGAGCTCCGAGCCCCGTGCATCAACTGGAACGTGGTGTGGCTCCTCGCCAAGGACCGAAACGAGTGGAAACTCGCAGGGGGCCCAACGAGCAAAAACCCCCAAACCGAACGCTGCCCCGGCACCTGACCCGCGCGTGTCCAACACTCGAGACCCGCGTGTCCAACACTCGAGACCGCTGAGTTCAACAACACAGACCCCCGAGTTCGACAAATCGTTGGGCTAGCGCTCAACCGGTTTGTTGAACTCGGGGGTCGAGTGTGTTGGACACGCGGGTCCTGGGTGTTGGACACGCGGGTTAGGCAGTGAAGACCAGGGCTACGTTGTGGCCGCCGAAGCCGAACGAGTCGTTCATCGCGGCGGTCAGCTCCAGCTTGCGTGGCTCGCCGGCCACGACGTCCAGCTCGATCTTCGGGTCCTGGTTCTCCAGGTTTCGCGTGGCCGGGATGATCCCGTGGTAGATCGACAGGATCGTCACGATGCTCTCGACCGCGCCAGCGCCGCCGACCAGATGACCGAACGCGCTCTTCGGCGCGGTGAGCACCACGTGATCTCCCACGGCCTTGCGGATCGCGGCCGCCTCGCCGATGTCGCCGACCACCGTGGAGGTGGCGTGCGCGTTGACGTGGGCGATGTCGGCCGGCGTGAGACCGGCTTGCCGGATCGCCTGCGTCATCGCGCCCATCTGGCCGATGCCCTCCGGGTGGTTGCCCGTGATGTGGTAGGCGTCGGACGTGATGCCGGTGCCGGCGAGCTTGCCGTATACCCGCGCGCCGCGGGCCCGCGCGTGCTCGGCTGACTCGAGGATCAGCACACCGGCGCCCTCACCGAGCACGAACCCGTCGCGGTCGACGTCGAACGGCCGCGAAGCGCGGTCCGGTTCGTCGTTGCGCAGCGACAACGTCCGGGACTGGGCGAAGCCCGCCACCGTGATCGGCATGATGCACGCCTCGGCGCCACCAGCGACCACGACGTCCGCGCGACCGGACTGGATCATCTGGTACGCCTGGGCCAGACCCTCGGCGCCCGAGGCACAGGCCGACGCCGGGGAGTGCACCCCGGCCCGTGCCCGCAACTCGATGCTGACGTGCGCCGCCGGACCGTTCGGCATGAGCATGGGCACGGTCAGCGGCGACACCTTGCGCAGACCGTGCTCCTCGAGCAGGTCGTCCTGCGCGAGGAGCGTGGCCGGACCGCCGATCCCGGTGCCGATGCTGACACCGAGCCGGTCCGGATCCACCGGCTCGTGCTCGTCGGACGGCAGCTCGAAGCCGGCGTCCGCCCATGCCTGCCGCGCCGCGATGAGCGCGACCTGCTCACAGCGGTCGAGCCTGCGCAACTGCACCCGTGGCAGGACCTCGGAAGGCTCCACGGCCAGCGGGGCGTGCAGTCGCGCCGGCAGGTCGAACCGCTCGGCCCAGTCCGCATCGTTGATCTTCACGCCGTTGCGACCGGCGATCAGACCGTCCCATGTGGACGCGACGTCGCCGCCGAGCGGTGTGGTCGCGCCCATTCCGGTGACGACGACTTCCGTCGTACTCATGGCCCCCTCCGTGGTCCTTCGTCGGGTGGTTTGTCAGACGTTCTTGGAGACGTAGGCCACCGCGTCGCCGACCGTCTTGAGGTTGGCGAGCTCCGCGTCCGGGATCTTGACCTCGAACCGGTCCTCGGCCTGGACGGCGATTTCCACCATCGACAGCGAGTCGATGTCGAGGTCGTCCACGAACGACTTCTCGGCGGTGACCTCGTTGGCCTCGACGCCGGCGACCTCTTCGACGA
Source organism: Actinophytocola sp. (assembly GCF_036378875.1). Classification (GTDB taxonomy): domain Bacteria; phylum Actinomycetota; class Actinomycetes; order Mycobacteriales; family Pseudonocardiaceae; genus Actinophytocola. The sequence goes on along the minus strand of NZ_DASUVO010000093.1, from coordinate 40,513 downwards.
TCTCGGCGAGGCCGGCCAGGATGTCCGCGTCGCTGAACTTCTCTGCCATTGGCGTTCGTTTCTCCTTTGTCAACCCGGACCGGACGGTCCGGAAGCGTGTCACGGGCAGACCACGACCTGACCGGCGTAGGAAAGGCCGGCGCCGAACCCGACGAGCAGGGCGACGTCGCCGGAGTGGATCTTGCCGGCGGCCCGCAGGTGGTCCATCGCCATCGGGATGGAGGCGGAGGAGGTGTTGCCGGAGTACACGATGTCGTCGGCGACGACCATGTCCTCCCGCGCGCCTTCTTTCCGCAGCTTCTTCGCGATCGCCTCGACGATCCGCAGGTTGGCCTGGTGCGGCACGAGCACGTCCACGTCCGCCGGCGTCAGCCCGGCCAGGTCCAACGCCTTGAGCGCGATCGGCGCGATCTTCGTGGTGGCCCAGCGGAACACCGACTGGCCCTCCTGGTAGATGTGCTGGCGCTCGGTCATGCCGATCATCTCGACGAGGTCGCCCGCGGTGCCCCACGCCACCGGCCCGATGCGCGGCTCGTCCGACGGTCCGACGACCGCGGCGCCCGCCGCGTCGGCGAAGATGATCGCCGTGGAACGGTCGGTCGGGTCCACGATGTCGGTGAGCTTCTCCGAACCGATCACCAGCGTCCGCTTCGAGGAGCCGGACAGCACCAGGTCGGAGGCGACGCCGAGGCCGTAGCAGAAGCCCGCGCACGCCGCGTTGAGGTCGAACCCGCCGGCCGCCTTGATCCCGAGGAGCTCCGCCACCTGCGCGGCGGCGTTCGGTATCGGCGACTTGGTGGTGCAGTTCGCGACGATCACGGTGTCAAGGTCGGACGGCGAGAGCCCGGCGTCCGCGATGGCCTTGGCGCCCGCCTCGACGGCCATGCTGACCACGGTGTCCTTCTCGCCGGCGAAGCGCCGCTCGACGATGCCGACCCGCTCGCGGATCCACGTGTCGTTGGTGTCCATGGTCTTGGACAGGTCGTCGTTGGTGACGACCTGCTCCGGCTGTGCGCTGCCGAGACCGAGTATGCGGGTCCCGGGGACACTGGCGGCCCGTCGCAGGGTGGTCATGCGAGTGCCTCCGTGACCTTCGCGAAGTTGTCGGGTGTCTTGAGGGCCGCGGTCGTGGCGCCGGTGAGCTCGCGCCTTGCCAGGCCGGTCAGCGCGCCGGCGGGCGGCAACTCGGCGGTGACGTGCACGCCGAGGTCCTTCATGGTGTTCATGCACAGGTCCCAGCGCACGGACAGCGTGACCTGGTCGACCAGCCGCTCGAGCATCTCGGCGCCGCTATCCACCCGCCGCCCGTCGGCGTTGGACAGCAGCGTGCGGGTCGGGTCGCTGACCTGGACGTCCTTGGCCTTCTCCCGCAGCTTCTCCTGCGCAGGAACCATGTAGTCGGTGTGGAACGCGCCGGCGACCTTGAGCTTGATGATCTTCTTCACGAAGTCGGGCTTCTCGTCGACGATCTTGTCGATGGCGTCGACCGGTCCCGCGGCGACGATCTGGCCCGCGCCGTTCATGTTGGCCGCGGTCAGGTCGTGGTCGGCGAGCCAGGCGACGACGTCGTTCGGCTCTCCCCCCATCACGGCGGCCATGCCGGTGGACACGACGTCGCAGGCGGCGGCCATCTCACGCCCACGAACGGCGGCGAGCGCGACGGCGTCGTCCGAGGAGAGCACCCCGGCGACGGCGGCCGCGGCGAGCTCGCCGACGGAGTGCCCCGCGACGACCAGGTCGTCCGGCAGCTCGTACCGCTGGGCGAGCACCTCGTAGGCCAGCAGGGAGGTGGCCACCACCAGCGGCTGCGTGACGGCGGTGTCCTTGATGGCGTCCGCGTCCGCCACGGTGCCGAGCTCGACCAGATCCAGGCCGGCGAGCTCGGACCAGGCCGTCAGCCGCTCACGGGTGCCCTCGAGCTCGAGCCAAGGGGTGAGCATGCCGGGAGTCTGGGAGCCCTGACCGGGGGCTAGTAGCGCGAGCACATCATCAAGGGAACACGGTGTTCGGCGATTGCGGTGATAGCGCCACTCACCAAGTCGGGCTGGCTGGGTTGTAGAAACCCTACAAAGGTTACCGCTGAATGAACGAGAAAGGCGGGTTTCTGTGGTTCCCTGGCTACCAGAGGCCACGGGAACGTGACAAACGTCCCACTGCGAGCGCGATGCGGAGCACGAGCGCGTCCCTTGGCAGGTTGGCGTTTTGTCCGGTGATCTCGGTGGCCTTGCGGAGGCGGTAGCGCACGGTGTTGGGGTGTACGAAAAGCAGCCGTGCGCAGGTCTCGAGCACTCCGCCGGCCTCCAGGTAGGTCTCGACGGTTTCGAGGAGCGCCCCACCGGCCTTCTCGAGGGGGCGCGCGATCTGGTCGATGAGCTGCCACTCCGCCTCGGGGTCCCCGGCGAGCGCCCGCTCGGGCAGCAGGTCGGTGGACCGCACCGGACGGGGCGCGGCGGGCCAGGCGACCACGGCTCGCAGCCCGGACAGCGCCTCGGCGGAGCTGCGGTGGGCGTCGGCGATGCTGGCGACCGTCGGCCCGGCGACCACAGGCCCTTCACCGAAGGAGGCGGATAACTTGGTGAGCACGGTCTCGTCGTCGGTCTCCCCGGCGAGTACGACGATGAGGCGGGACCCCTGCACCCCGAGCAGTACGGGTCGGTTGGCCCGCGCGGCCCGGCTGCGGACCTCGTAGAGAACGGTGGGCGGGTCGTCGGACGGCGAGTTGCCGACGAGCACGGTGGCTGGCTCGTCGAGATCCCAGCCAAGGGCCGCGGCCCGGCTGAGCAGGGACTCCTCGGCGTCGCCCCGGACGATGGCGTCCACGACGGAGGCCTCGAGCCGAGCGTCCCACGCACCGCGGGTCTCGGCGGCGGACGCGTAGGACATGGCGGAGGTGAAGGCGACCTCTCGCCCGTACCGGAGCACGGCCTCGGTGAGTACCCGCCGCTCTGCCTCGTCCGCGGCGAGCCGCGGCACCTCCCGTTCGATCACGTGAACGGCGACCCGCACCAGTTCGACGGTCTGCCGTAACGAGATCCACCGCGAGAGGTCCCGGGGCGCCTGTCGAAACGCGTCGGTGGTGAGCCGGATGGCTTCCCGCTGGTCCTGCAGGTAGGCGGTGAACCCGGCCGCCCCGGTCTGAGCGATGAGCTGAACGGACGCTCGCTGGTCAGCCGGCATCCGCCCAAACCAGGCAAACTGCTCATCCATGGAGGCGAGCGCGGCGGAAGCAAGCTTCCCGGACGCACGCTCGAGCGCCGCAAGAGTCTCCCGCGACACCTCAACCATGCCTCGACTGTATAGCCCCCAGCCCACACCCCCACCGTTAACACCCGCAAACGCGCGAGTCGCGCGTTGGGCCCCCGCGAGTCGCGCGTTCGGCCCCGGCGAGTTACGCATTCAGCCCCCACGAGTTGCGTTTTCGTGGCCGACCCCGAGGCAACGATTGTTGAACTCAGGGGTCGCTGGTGTTGAACTCACCGGTCCCGAATGTTGGACACGCGGGTCTCTGGCGTTGGACACGCGAGGAGCCCCGGGCCCGGCGTACACGAAAACGCAACTCGCAGGGGCCGAAAGCGCGACTCGCGAGGTTTGCACGCCCGCGAAGCGGGCGTTGCAAGCAAGGCGACCACGCTAGGTCAGGAACAGAACGGAACGTGGGGGGTTTCGGGGGGTTCGACCCCCCGGCCAGCACTGAGGGAGAGCCAAGAGGGAAGGCGGCCGCCAGGACGCCGAACGCCCCCGCCCAGCTCGACCGAGCCGGGCGGGGGCTCTCCCCGGTCCCCACCGGTAATTCCACTATGGAGGGTGCGGGGAGGGGGTGCCAGTGCTGTACCCCTATCGTGTCAGGGATTCATCAGCGCACGTCAGAGGCGCTACCCAGAGTCAGGCCACGCCGGGGTCGGAGGTTTGCGGGCCGGCCGCGCTGATGTCGTCGATCCGGTAGCGGCGGGCCGCCTCGACGACCTTCGACTGGTCGATCTCTCCGGTCCTGGCCAGCGCGGCGAGGACGCCCACCACGATCGACTCCGTGTCCACCAGGAAGTGGCGCCGGGCCGCCGGGCGGGTGTCGGAGAAGCCGAACCCGTCGGTGCCGAGGGTGAGCATCTCGCCGGGGACCCACGGACGGATTAGGTCGGGCACAGCACGCATCCAGTCCGAGACGGCCACGACCGGGCCGGGTGCGTCCTCCAGCACGGAGGTCACGTACGGCTTGCGTGGCTCGGCCTCCGGGTGCAGGAAGTTGTGCCGGTCGATCTCGACGGCCTCACGACGCAGCTCGGACCACGACGTGGCGGACCAGACGTCGACCAGCACGCCCCACTCGTCGTCGAGCTTCTGCTGCGCGGCCAGCGCCCACGGCATCGCCACGCCGGACACCAGGACGTTCGCCCGTGGCCCGTCGCCCTCCTCCGCGCGCTTGTACCGGTAGAGGCCACGCAGGAGCCCCTCGACGTCGAGCCCTTCCGGCTCCGGCGCCTGCACGTACGGCTCGTTGTAGACGGTCAGGTAGTAGTAGATGTCCTCCGCGTGCTCGCCGTACATCCGCCGTAGGCCGTCCCGCACGATGTGCGCGATCTCGAACGACCACGCCGCGTCGTACGCGATCACCGCCGGGTTCGTCGCCGCCAGCAGCAGGGAGTGCCCGTCGGCGTGCTGCAGGCCCTCACCGGTCAGCGTGGTCCGGCCGGCCGTGGCGCCCAGCACGAACCCGCGCGTCATCTGGTCGGCCGCCGCCCACAGACTGTCGCCGGTGCGCTGGAAGCCGAACATCGAGTAGAAGATGTAGATCGGGATCATCGGCTCGCCGTGCGTGGCGTACGAGGTCCCCGCGGCGGTGAACGACGCGGTCGACCCGGCCTCGTTGATGCCCTCGTGCAGGATCTGGCCCTGCTCGCTCTCCTTGTAGGACAGCATCAGCGAGGCGTCCACGGACGTGTACAGCTGCCCGTGCGGGTTGTAGATCTTCTGCGTCGGGAACATCGAGTCCATGCCGAACGTGCGGGCCTCGTCCGGGATGATCGGCACCAGCCGCGGCCCGATCTCCGGGTCCTTGGCGAGGTCGCGGACGAGCCGGACGAACGCCATCGTGGTGGCGACCTCCTGCTTGCCAGACCCGCGCCGGATCACGTCGTAGACCTTGTCGCCGGGCAGCACCAGGGCCTTGGACTTGGCGCGCCGCTCCGGCACGAACCCGCCCAGCTGGCGGCGCCGCTCCAGCAGGTACTGGATCTCCGGCGAGTCCTGGCCCGGGTGGAAGTACGGCGGCAGGTACGGGTCCTTCTCCAGCTCCGCGTCCGACAGCGGGATGCGCAGCGTGTCCCGGAACAGCTTGAGGTCGTCCAGGGTCATCTTCTTCATCTGGTGGGTCGCGTTGCGACCCTCGAAGTGCGGACCCAGGTTGTAGCCCTTGATCGTCTTGGCGAGGATCACGGTCGGCTGGCCGTGGTGCTCCACGGCGGCCTGGTAGGCGGCGTAGACCTTGCGGTAGTCGTGGCCACCGCGCTTGAGGTTCCAGATCTCCTGGTCCGTCATCGGCTGGACCAGGTCCTTCGTGCGGGGGTCCCTGCCGAAGAAGTGCTCACGGACGAACGCGCCGTCGTTGGCCTTGTACGTCTGGGAGTCGCCGTCGGGCGTGGTGTTCATCAGGTTGACGAGCGCGCCGTCGCGGTCGGCGTGCAGCAGCGTGTCCCACTCGCGGCCCCAGATGACCTTGATGACGTTCCAGCCCGCGCCGCGGAAGAACGCCTCCAGCTCCTGGATGATCTTGCCGTTGCCGCGGACCGGACCGTCGAGGCGCTGCAGGTTGCAGTTGACGACGAACGTGAGGTTGTCGAGGCCCTCGTTCGCGGCGACCTGCACCAGGCCGCGGGACTCGGGCTCGTCCATCTCGCCGTCGCCGAGGAACGCCCATACTCGCTGGTCAGAGGTGTCCTTGATGCCGCGTGCGTGCAGGTAGCGGTTGAACCGCGCCTGGTAGATCGCGTTCATCGGGCCGATGCCCATGGAGACCGTCGGGTACTCCCAGAAGTCCGGCATCAGCCGGGGGTGCGGGTACGACGGCAGGCCCTGGCCGGGGCCGCCGTGCGAGTACTCCTGCCGGAAGCCGTCGAGCTGGTCGGTGGACAGGCGGCCCTCGAGGAACGCGCGCGCGTACATGCCTGGGGAGGCGTGGCCCTGGAAGAAGACCTGGTCACCGCCGCCGGCGTGGTCCTTGCCGCGGAAGAACCAGTTGAAGCCGACCTCGTAGAGCGTCGCCGAGGACGCGTAGGTCGAGATGTGACCGCCGACGCCGACGCCGGGCCGCTGAGCGCGGTGCACGGTCATCGCGGCGTTCCACCGGATCCATGCCCGGTAGCGGCGTTCCACCTCCTCGTCACCGGGGAACCACGGCTCCAGCTCGGTGGGGATGGTGTTCACGTAGTCGGTGCTGGTCAGCGACGGAACGCCGACCCGCTTCTCCCGTGCCCGCTCGAGGAGCCGGAGCATCAGGTAACGCGCACGCTGCTGGCCGCCGGCGGAGAGCATCGAGTCGAACGACTCGAGCCACTCCGCGGTCTCGTCCGGATCGATGTCCGGCAGGTGTGCTGCGAGACCGTCGCGGATGACCCGGACCCGCTCGGGTTGGTTCTTGCTGTTTTCGCTGTTCTGCGTAGCCAAGGGGTCTCCAGTGCCTGCGCTCATGACGCTTACTCTGCCATCGTCGTCTCATCCGGCGCTCAGGTCATCCTTACCGGTGAGTAGCGCTGTGTTGACCGTTACGCTCCGCCGTTGACAGTCCACTTCCGAGCCCGGTTTGTGATGGTCCGTCCAGGGCAAACCCGGCGTGGGTGGTTGCGCGCCGGGGCAAGGTCAGTGTTCGCTGTCCCAATACCGATTCGTGGTGGTTGCCACGATGGCGATGAGGAGGAGTGAAAGCCGTGGTCGCCGCGGGAGACGCCGGCAAGGCCGGTGTCGCCGAGAGGCTCGGGATCGAGCCGGGGATGGTCGTCCAGGAACTCGGCTGGGACGAGGACGTCGACGACGGCGTCCGGGCCGCCATCGAGGAACAGATCGGCAGTGATCTGCTGGACGAGGATGCCGACGAGGTCGTCGACGTCGTGCTGATGTGGTGGCGCGAGGAGGACGGTGACCTGGTGGACGCCCTGATGGACGCTATGGGCCCCCTCGCGGACAACGGCGTCATCTGGGTGCTGACCCCGAAGACTGGTCGGGACGGGCACGTGGAGCCGAGTGAGATCGCCGAGGCGGTCCCGACGGCGGGGTTGGCGCAGACGTCGAACGTCAGCGTCGGCAACGACTGGTCGGCGACGAGACTCGTGTCTCCCAAGTCGGCGAAAACCAAGCGCTGACCTTCGTTAGGCTGTCACCCGACAGGGTGGTTGTCTGCCGTCGGAGGAGGCTGCTCGGTGGTCGACGTCGGGTCGAAGGCGCCGGAGTTCACGCTCAAGGACTACAACAAGGAGAAGGTGTCGCTTTCGTCCCTTTTGGGCACGAAACCGGTGCTGCTCGTGTTCTACCCGTTCGCGTTCAGCGGGATATGCACGGGCGAACTGTGCCAACTCCGCGACGACCTCTCGTCGTTCGAGGGCGTGCAGGTCCTGGGCGTGTCCGTGGACACCCCGTTCAGCCTTAAGGTCTGGGCAGAGCAGGAGGGATACCAGTTCCCGCTGCTGTCCGACTTCTGGCCGCATGGTGAGGTCGCCAAGGCCTACGGTGTCTTCAACGAGAAGGCCGGCATGGCGAACCGGGGCACCTTCCTCATCGACAAGGACGGTGTGGTGCGCTTCGCCGAGGTCAACCAACCCGGCGAGGCGCGCGACCAGGAGGCATGGAAGAAGGCGATCTCCAGCCTGTGAGTTTTCGTCCGGCGCCTCGGCGCCGGCCCAAGGGCGTGTAGCTCAGCGGAAGAGCACTCGGCTTACACCCGAGCGGTCGCAGGTTCGAATCCTGTCGCGCCCACCAGAATTTCTGCGCAGGCCAGAACCACCTGCAAAGGGTGAGGCTCCGCGTGATACCGTCCACATCGGCCGGAGCAGCTACCGTCGCTCTGGCGTTTGTCATTGACGTGATCCGGCAATGCGTAGTGGCGCGCCACCATCCAGTTGCATGATTTTAGGAGCGTTCTCATGATCGGTGGCGGAGAAGACGGCGACACGTAGCCGTATGTTGCGGGGGAGCCGGCTACTTCAGCTCTAGCCTGATTCCGATCTCGGTCAAAATGGGCATTTTGTCTGCTCGCCAGGTAAATATTCTGCCACTTTCGGTATCGGTGGTCAGTTGAACATCCGGCTCCTCGGTACCGATTTCCTCATACACGGCATCGCAGCCAAGCGGTAGCACAATGGTGTACTCGACGTGCTGAATCTCGAGCAGTGAAGTGGTTTGGAGGGTGAAGTCCTCCGCCTGATCGTTGCGCATCAAAGGGCGACATTTCGCCGGCCACGTTCTGGTCACCTCGAACGTGATCACCTCGCCTCGCTTGATGGGCACGTGCAGGTGCAGGACGGACGTCAGCTTCTGAATGGTCTTCCACGAACTCGTGACGTGCCATCTCGTGCCTGGCACTCCGTTGATCGTCACGCTTCTCGCGATGACCTTGACACGCCTCCGAAACCTGTCTGGCTGGTCCCATCTGCACCCGGCCGTCAGCCGGATAAAGGGCACCTGCTCTCTGAGTGCGACCGCTCTGAGAGTCAACGTCTCCGTGACGTCGCCGTTCAGCGCCACATCCACCCGCTGCCGCCAGTTCTCGACCCGGACGAGCGGCTCGGCGCTGTTGGCGGCGATCGTGTCGCAGTAGCGGGAGAGTAGGACTCGGTTCGAGTCGTTCTCGCGGGACAGGCGTCGCCGGTCCGCGAGCAGGATCAACATCGTTGACACCGCGCAGAGGATGCCAACGACAAATGCCCCCACGCGAATTGCTTGGTCTCCCGATATTGTCCCCAGCAAGCCGGCAAATGTCATCAGGCCGATCGTTGCCCGCACAATGGCTGACGGTTGCTCGCGGGCGATGTAGGAGTCAAGCCAGGCGATGAAGCTGTCGAGCATCTGTCTCGCCTCCCCCTGCGCTGCCAATACGAGGTGGAGCGGCTCACCTGGGCAGCTAGCTTCAGGATAGGTCGCGTGAGGACGACAGCTATAGGACATTCGAGTGTATTCTGTCTCGAATTCGGTCGCGACGAGGCATTTGGGACCGCCGCTATTCGGGAATTTCCCTAAAAGCCGGGGTTCTCGCCCCGGCGAACACCTGTGGAAGGGCTTCGAACGGCGAGGGTTGCGCCGGTCAGTTGGTCCCAATGCCCTGGTCGGAGAGCGTCGTCAATTGTCACGGCGCTGACCTTGCATATGTAGACTCGCTACGTGAAGTCGGACGTGTTGCGTGGGCATCTTGACGGGATGATCTTGTCTGTCCTTGAGGGTGAGCCGTTGCACGGGTATGCGGTTATGGAGGCCCTGCAGCAGCGCAGCGGTGGTGCGTTGGATCTGCCTACCGGGACGCTCTACCCCGCGCTTCGCCGTCTGGAGCGCGCTGGTTATCTGCACAGTGACTGGAGCACGGTCGGCGGTCGGAAGCGGCGTACCTACGAGCTCACCGCTGCCGGTAAACGCATGTTGGCCGACGAGCGGACCGAATGGCGCGCGTTCGCCGCGCTTGTCGACGGGGTGCTGGGGCCCGCTACCTGACGGCGGTGGCGAGGCAGCGCCAGGCGGACAGCGCGGTCCAGCTCATCGGCGCCAGGATGAACGTGATCATCCACAGTAGAACCAGGCCATCGGGTGACAGGGCCGTCAACAGCGCGCCGAATGCGATGAACAGGACGCATACGACGATCGTGGCCAGGCCTGTGATGCGGGTGATCCGTTGCCGCACAGCCGGGTGTCGCATGCCGATCCGGTAGGCGAGCACCATGAGCAGTGCGAGCAGAATCGTGAGACCGCCCAGGTTCTCCACCACTTCGTCGGCGGGGGAATCGATCGTTGTGACGGCGACCCGCGGGTAGGCGATGCCCCAGATGAACGGCTGCACGGCGAACACGAACAGGACCATCAGCGCGGTGCGGCGGCCCTGCGTCCAGCCCAGCTCTGCCTGGTAGCCGGGCACGATGTCTTCCAGTGCGCCGAAATCCCTCGTCGCGGCGGTTTCGGCTTCCTGGCGGGAAAAGCCGCTGTGCTCGTAGGACTCGGTGGCCTCCACTAGGTGGTCGCGGGCCTCGGCGAGCAGGTCGGTCTTGGCTCGCCGAGGCCCGCGCAGAGCGGCGTCCAGTTCGGCAAGGTACGCCTCGATCACGGCTCCCAGGTTAGGGGATCGGCCGGATCCTGGTGTTCTGGAACGATGTCTGCGCCCACTGGCCGTGCCGTTTGATCAGCACGTTCGTGTTCACCGACAACGCCTCGTCGGTGCAGGTGGTCTCCTGGTTCCACAGCACGCAACCGGTGCGCACGATGATGGCGGTGTCCGGTTCGGTGTACCGGACCTGCTCGGTCAGCATGAGCAGCCGGGTGCCGCTCAGGTAGGTGTCGAAGTAGTGCTGCATGCGCGTGGTGATGTGCTGGCGGCCGCTCAGGTGGTCGCCGTTGAACGTGACCATGTCCCCGTCGCGCGTGAACGTCGCGGCCCACGCTGCTGCGTCGCCGCGTTGCCACGCGTCCTCCTGCTGGCCGCGTAACCGGTCGAAGGCTGCTTGATCGCTCGCCGGCTCCGGTGTCGCGGCGACAGCCGCCGTGGACGTGATCAGCCCGGCCATGGCCACGAGCACGCCGGCGAGGGCGCGTCGAACTCCCTGTCGTGTCCCCATCGAGAATCCTCCTATAAGTAGACTCTCTACATATAGCACAGCTACATATCGAGCGGGTGATGCTGGAGCGAACAGCGGGCGTGCACGCATAGTGTCTGATTGACTACCGCGCGTCGACTACGAAAGGGGAACGCGGTGATCTGGCTGGGCGTGGTGGCGATGATGCTGCTGGCGGGCTGTTCCGGGAATGACGGTGGTGCCGGCGTCAGGTTGGGAGGAGTCACCACGTCGACGACGTCATCGACCGAGCATCAGAACGCCGCACCGAGGGTGGCGGAACCCCTGGACGTGGAAGGGATTCTCGACGACCCGTCCGACGCGCTAGCGACGGATCAGCTGAGCGAGCTCGGCCTCATGGGACCGGGTGAGACAAACAACTTTGGCGCCGACGACGGATGTGACTGGACGGTCAAGGGCACCATTCTGAGCACGGTCACCGTCCAGCACGATTACTTCGAGGAGACCACGATTGGCGGTTACCCGGCGGTGTTCGCGAGTGCGCTGGACGAGCGGGACTCCGGTGGCTGCCTGCTGACGGTCGGGCTGACCGACGAGCTGGCGGTCAGCGTCGACACCACGTTCCTCGACATCGATCCGTGCCCGGTTGCCGAACGCACCGCCGAGGCGATGGTCGAGCACCTGGCAGCACAATCCCGTTAGTTGGCCGGCTCCAGCTCCGCGTCCGGGTCGTCGCGGTTGACCACGGAGGGGATGTTTTCCACCGGGACCACGTGTGCGGCTGCCCTTGCCTTGGCCTTCTTGCGGCGCTTGCGCACGAGGACGGTCACGACCAGACCCAGAATCAGGACGCCCACCAGGATGCCGCCGCCAGTGGTGATCATGCCTTCGATGCGCTTCGCGGCCTCGCCAAGTGCGGCGCCGATGGCGATGTGCATGGCTGACCAGCAGGCCGCGCCGGCGACGACCGCCGGCAGGAACTTGCGGTACGGCAGGCCAGACGTGCCCGCCGCCGCCGGGGTCAGGGTGCGGACCACCGGCAGGAACCTGGCGAAGAACACCGCCCAGGCCCCGCGTTTGCGCAGGATGCCCGTCGCCTTGTCCCAGCCTTCCGTGCCGTACTTCTGGATCAGCTTCGTCTCGCGTAGCGACGGGCCGAAGCGGCGGCCTATCGCGTACCCGATGGAGTCACCAAGGCCGGCGCACACCGTGACCACCGCCCACAGGATCAGGAAGCGCGAGACCGAGTCGACCGTGGTCGCGGCGATCAGCAGGCCGCCTTCGCCCGGCGCGATGAAGCCGAGGCCGATCGTGCACTCCGCGAAGACCAGCGCCCCCGTGGCCCCCACCAGCGCAGGCTGCGGCAGGGCCTGCAACCACTCCAACACATCAGTCAAGATCGCCACGATCTGCTCCCCTCAGATGAAATCCGCGGCAAGTTTGGCATTACGACCGAGGAAAACACATCGGGGTTCCCCCTGGCGTCAAACTCAGGTCTGAATCAGGGGGTGCGACTGAGGACGGAGGTGATCTCCTGGTGTGCCGGGCCTTCCGTGGCCAGATGAGCCATCGCCGCTGGTAGTTCCTCGCCGCGATGGGTCATGGCCTGCGCGTACAGGCGACCGGCCCGGTAGGACGATCGGACCAGTGGGCCCGCCATGACGCCGGCGAAACCGAGCTGCTCCGCGGTCTCCTTGTGCGCCAGGAACTCCTCCGGCTTCACCCACCGGTCCACCGGGTGGTGGCGCAGCGACGGGCGCAGGTACTGGGTGATCGTGATGATGTCGCAGCCCGCCTCGTGCAGGTCCCGCAGCGCGGCGGTGACCTCCTCCGGCGTCTCGCCCATGCCCAGGATCAGGTTCGACTTCGTGACCAGGCCGAACTCGCGTGCGCGGGTGATCACCGCCAGCGAGCGTTCGTACCGGAAGGCGGGGCGGATGCGTTTGAAGATCCGCGGCACGGTCTCCAGGTTGTGCGCCAGCACCTCGGGGCGGGCGCCGAAGACCTCGGCCAGCTGGTCGGGATCGGCGTTGAAGTCCGGGATCAGCAGCTCGACACCCGTGCCGGGGTTCATGTCGTGGATCTGCCGCACGGTCTCCGCGTACAGCCATGCACCGCCGTCCGGCAGGTCGTCGCGGGCCACGCCGGTGACCGTGGCGTAGCGCAGGCCCATGGCCTGGACCGACTCGGCGACCTTGCGCGGCTCCGACCGGTCCAGCTCGGCCGGACGACCCGTGTCGATCTGGCAGAAGTCACACCGTCGGGTGCACTGCTCGCCGCCGATCAGGAACGTGGCCTCGCGGTCCTCCCAGCACTCGTAGATGTTGGGACAGCCGGCCTCCTCGCACACGGTGTGCAGGCCCTCGCGTCGCACCAGGCCCTTGAGCTCGGTGTACTCGGGTCCCATCTTCGCGCGGGTCTTGATCCACGACGGTTTCTTCTCGATCGGCGTCTGGCTGTTGCGTACCTCGAGACGCAGCAGCTTTCGCCCCTCCGGAGCGATCGTCACGCCATTCAGGTTACGCCCCTTGACCGGGCCGAATCCCGCCCGTTAGACACGGCCGACCCTGCACACACTGGGAGGAAGTTCGTGCACGTCAAGCGAAGAATTCTGGTCGCGCTCGCGGCCGCCGGGCTGGCCGTGACGTCGATCACCTCGACGCCGGCCGTCGCGGCGCCGGACAGCTCGCGCGACTTCGGCAACGGTCCGGACCGCAACGAGGTCGCCGCCACCGACGTCCTGTCCGCCCGCCGCGCCGGGCCGGTCGGTGAGAACAAGATCGGCGACCGGCAGGGCTACCCGCGCCAGACCGATCTGCGGGTGTACCCCGAGGACCCGACGGACAAGTCCATCAAGCTGGGCCTGACGCCCTACCACGCGATCGCGCCGAAGCTCAACGACCTGCAGTCGCGCAGCGACCGGATCTCCGTCGAGGTCGTCGGCGAGTCCGGGCTCGGCCGCGACCTGTACCTGGTCACGCTCACCGCGCCGGAGAGGCCGTGGGAGACCCGCCAGCAGGACGCCTGGCGCGAGCTGATCGAGAACGACCCGGCCAGGGCCGCTCGCGACCGGCGGCTCGAGCGTGACTACAAGGCACCGGTCTGGATCAACAACAACATCCACGGCAACGAGTGGGAGGGCACCGACGCGGCGCTCCGCCATATCGAATACCTCGCCACCACGTCCGACCCGGCCGCGAAGAAGCTGCTCCGGCACAGCCGCGTGTACTTCAACGTCACCGCGAACCCGGACGGTCGCGTCGCCGGCACCCGGGTGAACGCCAACGGTTTCGACCTCAACCGCGACTTCGTCACCAACTCCCAGCCGGAGGACCTGGCGATGCGCGACATGATCATCGACACCCAGCCGGTGCTGTCGCTCGACGAGCACGGCTACGTCGACGGCACGCTGATCGAGCCGACCGGGCCACCGCACGGCCAGAACTACGACTTCGACCTGTACATCAAGCACGGCTACGCCAACGGCCTGGAGATGGAGCAGGCGGTCAAGGCCCTTGGCTACCCGGAGGCGCAGGACGTCATCGTGCCGTTCCGCGACCTGCCGCCGGGCGAGTGGGACGGCTGGCCGCCGATCTTCACCGCGCAGTACGCCATGTACCACGGCGCCGTGTCCTACACCATCGAGATTCCCTTGGCGGTCAACAACAGCGCATACGACGCGCTGCCGGTCGAGGAGCTGCGGCGCCGGTCGGCCATCAACACGGCCGTGTCCGAGGCCACCATGAGGACCACGTTGTCCTACGTGGACACACACCGGGTCGAGCTGGTCGACAACCAGATCGAGATCTTCCGGCGGGGTGCGGCGGGCGAGGCTCAGCGGTTCATTCCGGACGGCTTCGTGCCCGGCTTCGGGCCGGAGGACCGGTTCACCACGAACTTCCCGCGCGCGTACGTCATCCCGGCCGGGTCGGCGCAACGCTCCGCGACCGCCGCGGCGCGGCTGGTGGACCAGCTCGTGACCCACGACGTGCGGGTTCGGCAGGCCACACGGCCCTTCACCCTGGGCGGCAAGTCCTACCCGGCGGGGTCGTACGTGGTGGACATGCACCAGCCGAAGCGTGGGCTCGCCAACGCCATGCTGGAGGCCGGCAAGGACCTGTCCGCCGACGCGCCGCAGATGTACGACATCGCGGGCTGGAGCCACCGTCTGCTGTGGGGCGCCTCGGTCGACATCGTGCAGCGCGGTCAGCTGCGGGTGCCGAGCATGGACGTGGTCGCCGCGGCGCCGACCGGTGGGGTGGACGCCGCACCCGGCCGTGACCTGGCCATCCGGGTGATCGACGGCAAGGACGCGAGCGCGGTCAACGATCTGCTCGGCCGTGGCCTCGAGCTGCGGCGGCGGGCGGACGGCACGATCGTCGTGCCGGCAGCCGCTCGACAGGCCGCGAGGGAGGTCGCGAACCGGTACGGCGTTCGGTTCACCCAGGCGTCGGCGGGTCCGTCGGGAAGTCCGCTCGACCGGGTCACGGTGGCGGCCGCGGTGGCCGCCGACGAGCTGTTCTCCTTGCGGAGCATGGGCTTCGACGTCCGCCCGGTGTCGACCGCGACGCTCAACGCCGGCTACGACCTGTCAGGCGTCGACGTGCTCGTGGTGTCGTCCGGGCTGCGGTACGACCAGCTGCGGCCGGCCGCGAAGGCCCAGGTCGACGCGTTGTTCGCGCGGGGCGGGGTGGTGACTCGCGGAGCGACCGGGTCCCGGTTCAACGCCGACGCCGGCTTGCTGCCGGCGACCGCGGTGCCCGGGCGGGGCGACGCCAACGGGGTCGTCACGGTCGACAACGCGGGCGCCGACGTGCTGGCCGGGTCGACCCCGACCTCGTTCGTGTTCTCGCCGCAGTGGTTCGTGAACCTCGGCGCGGGAGTACGGGTCGAGCAGCGGTTCAGCGGCGGGAATCCGCTGGTCGCCGGGCACTGGCTGCCGGTCGGTGACGGCTCGGGTGGGCCGACCTCGGCCGCGGGCCAGGCAGCCGTGGTGTCCGGCACGTCGGCGAAGGGCGCCAGGGTGCTGATGTTCGGCACCGAGCCGATGTTCCGTGCCCACCCGAAGGGCCTGTTCGCCCAGGTGGCGGCGGCGATCTACTGGGGCGCGACCCGGTAGCGGCGGGGTGGCGTCGAGCCTGGGCCGCCGGGCTCGGCGCCACGGAGCCGGACGTGGGCCGGGTGGCCGAGGCGCAGCATCATCTGCACGTCGTCGAAGCGGTCGTCGCCAACCACGATGCGGTTCGGCAGCCGGCCCCACTCGCGGAAGCCCAGTTCCTCGTACAGCTGGATCGTGCCGTGGTTGTTGCCCCGCACGCCCAGCGTCAGCAGTTCGAGATCGGTCCGCCGCGCGTGCTCGACCAGCGCGGCGACCACCCGGCGGCCCAGCCCGAGGCCGCGGGCGGACGGGTGCGCCATCACCTTGCCGATCGTGGCGGAGTGCCGGAACACCGGCGGTTTCTCGCGCAGCCAGGTGCCCATCGCCTGGACCACGCCGTCCACCCTGGCGAGCACGAGCGCGCCGTCGCCGGCCCGGACGTCGGTGAGCACGTCGTCCAGCCACCCGTCCACCTCGGCGCGGGACGGCGGGGCCACGTAGCCAACCGCGCCGCCGTCCGCGACCACGTCATGCAGGACGCGGTGTACGGCTTCGCGCAGGTCGTCGGGTGCTTCGGTAGGCCAGTGAAGATCGATCACGCCGGCATTGTCGAACGGCGCATGCCCGTCATGACCGTGGTGATGGTCTTCGTCACGTCGGCGGCGGTCTTCTTCGGCTCGGCGGAGCTGGCAATGGTCTCGGCGCCGGCGGACAGCGCGCCGAACAGGATCCGTGCCGTGACCTCGACCGGCAGCGGTTCGATCTCACCAGCCTCGACCAGCGACTCGACGGTCCCGCGCACCAGGCCGTAGCTGAAGTGCTCCTCGGCCTCCCGCCAGCGCTCCCACCCCATCACGACGGGCGCCTCGTGGATGACGATCCGCTGGTAGGACGGGTCGAGGCAGACGCTGACGTAGGCGTTGATGCCGGCCATGGCCCGATCCCACGCGGAGCCGTCGCCCTCCATCGCGACCGCGAGCCGTGCGATGGCAGCCGTCTCAATGGCGTCGAAAGCGGCCTCGAAAAGCGCCTGTTTGCCGCTGAAATGGTGGTACAGCGCACCTTTTGTGACCCGGGCCCGCTTCACGATCGCATCGAGCGAAGTGGCCGCATAACCCCGTTTCGTGAACAGATCCAGCGCCGAGTCGACCAGCGCCTGCCGGGTGGACTCCGTGTAGTCGACGCGTCTCGACCGCATTGTCACCACGCTCACAACCGTACGACACATACCAAACACATACCGGTGGTACGTTGACGTTGTTCGACCATACCGATGGTATGTCGAAGACCAACGGTATGACCGCGATCATGGCAGGGGAGAAGACCATGGGGTGGCAAGACTTCTACCGCCGCAGGGACGCGCTGAACGCCGCGGTCGAGCAGGGGGAACTACGGGCGAGCGACGCCTTCCCGGACGAGCGTGAGCTGCTGCTGGCGCTGCGGCACCGGTGGCTCCAGCGGCTGACCGCACGCGTCGAGCTGGCCGAGCTGTCGGCCGGCGACCCGGTGGACGCGGTCGGCGAGGCATGGCGCCGCACCGCCACGGACAACGCCGACCTGCGGGCACTGCTGGACCAGTACGCGGACGACCCCGCTGTGTGGCCACTGGTGGAGGCGGAGTACCGCCTGCTCGCACGGGCCGCTGGGCTCACCGAGGCGGACGACTCGGCGGCGGAGGAGGCGTCGATCGGCGCCGCCTTCGTGGCGCTGCAGAAGTCCGCGCCCAACCGGTGCCGCAGCAACCCGGTGGAACGCCTGCTGCGCCGGCTAGTGCCCTCGGCCTAGCGACCCGGACGGCTGAAGCGAGTTTCGGAAGTGTGCTGAGGTCGCCAGTCTTTGGCGAGGGCTGCCGCCGCACGATGCCAAGGGCAGGGGTGAGGAACGAGCCCCTGGCCGCGGGCATCGTCACGCGACCACCTACGGCAGACGACCACTTACACCAGCCCGCAACCACCTAAGCAAACCGACCCGAGGCCGCCGCCGAAGGCGTAGGCGGCCGTCTAATACTGCGCGAGCTCGAAGTTCACGCCTGGGCTCGTGGGGGTCCAGCGGGGGAGCCAGCGGTCCTCTACCGGCAGTTCGCCTTCCAGGGCCGCGAGTACGTACTTCTCCGCGAGTGGTGACACCTCGGCGACGGTCACCGGGCGGCCCAGTTCGGCGGACAGGGACGTCACGCCAGCGTCGCGGATGCCGCACGGGACGATGCGCTCGAACGCGGTCAGGTCGGCGTCGCAGTTGATTTCGAAGCCGTGCATGGTCACGCCGCGTTGGACGCGGATGCCGATGGCCGCGATCTTGCGTTCCTGGCGGTGGTCGTCGGCCGGTAGCCAGACGCCGCTGCGGCCCTCGACGCGGCCCGTGCGCACGCCCAGCTCGTCGCACACCGTGATCAAAGCCTGTTCCACGCGTCGGACGTAGTGCACCACGTCGATCGGGTCGGCGAGCTTCACGATGGGGTAGCCGACCAGCTGTCCGGGGCCGTGCCAGGTGATCTTGCCGCCGCGGTCGACGTCCACGACCGGGGTGCCGTCGTCGGGGCGTTCGTCGGCCTCCGTGCGCTTGCCAGCCGTGTACACGGACGGGTGTTCCAGCAGCAGCAGCGTGTCGGGCCCGGTGTCCTCGGCGCGCGCGGTCGCCAACTCACGTTGGAGATTCCACGCGTCGAGGTAGTCGATCGTGCCGAGCTCGCGGACATGCACGGGAGCGCCAGACGCGCGACAGGAACTCACCCACCTGACCCTACGCTGTCCACAAGCGACAGAGTAGATGGGCTACGTGAGCAGGGACGACAGCGTTTCGTCCAGGTTGGGGTGGCGGAAGGTGAAGCCGTTCGCCGTCAGCACGGTCGGGATCATCCGCTGGCTGTAAAGGGTTTCGCCGTCCCCGTCGCCGATCGCCAGCTTGATCGCCGGCGCCGGGGCGAACCACGGTGCCGGGCGGTGGACCGCGCGGCCGAGCGCCGCCGTGAACTCCGCGTTGGTGACCGGGTTGGGGGAGCAGACGTTCACCGCGCCAGACACCGTGTCCTGCTCGATCAGGTGCCGCATGGCCGCCACCTGGTCGTCGACGTGGATCCACGGCATGTACTGGCGACCGTTGCCGAGGCGACCGCCGAGCGCGACCTTGAACAATGGCTTGAGCATGCCCATGAGCCCGCCGCGGCGCGCGAGCACGTGGCCGGTCCGCAGCAGCACCACTCGGGCGCCTGCCTCCGAGGCCCGCTGTGTGGCCGCCTCCCAGCCATGTACCAGGTCGGCGAGGAAACCGGTGCCCCTCGGCGCGGACTCCTCGACGACCTGGTCACCCTTGTCGCCGTAGTAGCCGGCCGCGGACGCGTTCACGAGCAGCGGGATGTCCTGCTCGGCGACGGCCGCGGCCAGCACCTCGGTCGGCTCGACCCGGCTGTTCACCAGCACCTGCCGGCGCGCGTGGCTCCACCTGCGGTTCGCCACCGGCGCGCCGCACAGGTTCACCACGGCGTCCGCGCCGGCCAGCGCACCGTCGTCGATGCGGCCGGCCGGCGGGTCCCAGCGACGTTCGTCCGCCGCGGTCGGGACACGCCGGACCAGTCGGAGCACCTCGTGACCGGCTGTCCGCAGCTCCTTGACGAGCGCGGATCCGATCATGCCGGACGCACCGGCCACCATGATTCTCACAAGCCGAGTTCGCCCTCGAAGTTGCCTTCCTGCAAGCGGTTCTTGATGGTGGTCAGGAACCGGCCCGCGTCCGCGCCGTCGACGAGACGGTGGTCGTAGGTCAGCGCCAGGTACATCATCGACCGGATCGCGATGGTGTCGTTGCCGTCCTGGTCGGTGACCACCACCGGCCGCTTGACGACCAGGCCGACGCCCAGGATGCCGACCTGCGGCAGCTGGAGGATCGGGGTGTCCCACAGCGCGCCCTGGCTGCCCAGGTTGGTGAGGTTGAACGTGGCGCCGAACAGCTCGTCCGGCGTGATCTTGTTCGACCTGGTGCGCTCGGCGATGTCGGCGATCTTGTGGGCGAGACCGGCCACGCTCAGGTCACCCGCGTTGTGGATGGCCGGGGTCAGCAGGCCGCGGTCGGTGTCCACCGCGATGCCGAGGTGCTCGGCGCCGTGGTAGGTCACCTCCTTGGTCTCGTCGTTGATCGACGCGTTCAGCTTCGGGTGCTGCTTGAGCGCCTCGACCGTGGCCTTGGCGAAGAACGGCAGGAACGTGAGCTTCACGCCCTCACGTGCCTCGAACGCGGTCTTCGCGCGGGACCGCAGCTTGGCGATCTTGGTGACGTCGACCTCGACGACCTGGGTGAGCTGCGCGGCGGTCTGCAGCGACTCGACCATGCGGCGGGACACCGTCTGCCGCAGGCGGCTCATCTTCTCGGTCTTGCCACGCAGGTCGGCGGCAGGCGCCGCGGGTGCGCTCGGCCTGGCGGCCGGTGCGGCAGCGGCGGGAGCCGGCTGCTTCGCGGCCTCGGCCGCGGCCAGCACGTCCTGCTTGCGGATGCGGCCACCGACGCCGCTGCCCCGCAGCGCGGACAGGTCCACGTCGTGCTCGGCGGCGAGCTTGCGCACCAGCGGCGTGACGTACGGACCGTCGCCACGTGCCGCGCCGTTCTCCTCGGCCGCGGGCCGTGGCGCCGGCTTCGGCGCGGGCTCCGGCTTCGGTGCCGGCTTGGGTGCCTCCTGCTTGGGAGCTTCCTGCTTCGGGGCGGGCGTCGGCTCGGGCTCGGGCTCGGGTTCCGGCTTCGGCTCGGGCTTCGGGGCCTCCTGCGCTGGCGCCGGGCTGCCGGAACCCACGACCGCGAGCTGGCCGCCGACCTCGACGGTCTCGTCCTCGCCCGCGGTGATCTCCAGCAGGGTGCCGGCGACCGGGGACGGGATCTCGGTGTCGACCTTGTCGGTGGACACCTCCAGCAACGGCTCGTCGACCTCGACGGTGTCGCCCACTTGCTTGAGCCACCGGGTGACAGTGCCCTCGGTCACGCTCTCGCCGAGCGCGGGCATGGTCACCGGCGTGCCGTCACCCGACGACGCGGGGGCGGCCGCCGGCTCGGGCTCGGCCTCTGCTTCGGCTTCTGCCTGGGGCTCCGGCTGCGGGTCGTCGGCCACGGGCTCGGCGGCGGGCGCCGAGTCACCCGAGTCGTCCGAACCGCCCGTGTCCTCGGCGGAGTCGCCGATCACCGCGAGCTCGGCGCCGACCTCGACCGTCTCGTCCTCCTCGGCGACGATCTTCTGCAGGACACCGGCCGCCGGGGACGGGATCTCGGTGTCGACCTTGTCGGTGGACACCTCCAGCAACGGCTCGTCGACCTCGACGGTGTCGCCCACCTGCTTGAGCCACCGGGTGACAGTGCCCTCGGTGACACTCTCGCCGAGCGCCGGCATCTGGACGGAGAACGCCATGGTTTTGCTGACTCCTTGAACTTATGTGGCTATGTGGGCTCAGCCGTGCACGTGCAGTGGCTTGCCTGCCAGAGCGAGGAATGCCTCGCCCAGCGCCTCGGTCTGGGTGGGGTGGGCGTGGATGAGCGGCGCGACGTCCTCCGGGTAGGCCTCCCAGTTGTAGATCAACTGTGCTTCCCCGACGAGCTCGCCAACGCGCTCGCCGACCATCGTGATGCCCACCACGGGGCCGTCCGGCGCCTTGACGAGCTTGACGCCGCCCGCGGTCTTCAGGATCTGACTCTTCCCGTTGCCGCTCAACGCGTACGTGTAGGTGTCCGCGCCGCCGAACTTCTCCTTGGCCTGCGCCTCGGTGAGACCGACGGACGCGACCTCCGGCTTGCAGTAGGTGACCCGCGGGATGCCGGCCTCCTCGACCGGCCGGGGCGACTGCCCGGCGATCTCCTCGGCGACGAAGATGCCGTGCTGGAACCCGCGGTGCGCGAGCTGCAGGCCCGGCACCAGGTCGCCGACGGCGTAGACGTTGTCCAGGTTGGTGCGCAGCCGGTCGTCGGTGAGCACGAACCCGCGCTCCATCGTGACGCCGGCCTCCTCGTAGCCGTGGCCCGCGCTGTTGGGGCCCCGGCCGACCGCGACGAGCAGGGTCCCGGCCTCGATCGTCTCGCCGGACTCCAGCGACACCGTAACGCCGGTCTCATTCTGAGACGCACCGGTGAACCGGACCCCGGTCTTGTACTTGATGCCCCGCTTGCGGAAGGCCCGTTCCAGCTGCTTGGAGGCCCACTCGTCCTCGAGCGGCACCAGCCGGGGAAGCGCCTCCACGATGGTCACGTCCGCGCCGAACGACGCCCACACGCTCGCGAACTCGACGCCGATCACGCCACCGCCGAGCACCACGACGCTCTGCGGGACGTAGTCGAGGTGGACCGCCTGGTCGCTGGTGATGATCCGGCCGCCGAGCTCGAGGCCGGGCAGCGTCTTGGCGTACGAGCCGGTGGCGAGGACCACGTCGCGGCCCGTGTACCGCTGCCCGTCCACCTCGACGGCGTTGGGCGCCACGAACCTGCCCGCGCCCTCGACGACCGTGACCTTGTTCGCCTTCGCCAGGCCCTGCAGGCCCTTGTACAGGCCGGCGACGACGCCGTCCTTGTACGAGTTGACCCCGGCGATGTCGATGCCCTCCAGCGAGGACTTCACGCCGAACTGGTCGCCCTCGCGCGCCAGGTCCGCCACCTCGGCCGCGTGGAGCAGGGCCTTGGTCGGGATGCAGCCGCGGTGCAGGCACGTGCCGCCCAGCTTGTCCTTCTCGACCAGGACCACGGACAGTCCGAGCCCAGCGGCGCGGAACGCGCACGCGTAGCCACCGGAACCGCCGCCCAGGATCACGAGGTCAGCGGAGGTATCGCTCACGGGATCTCCCTCGACATGGACGGGCCGCCGCGGTGTTTCCGGGCAACCACACATCATCTTGTCACTTCGTGCGGCAGGCTTGCGAGGAGGCCGCACAGGCACAATGAGTTGGGACAGTTCTCACACTGGAGGTAGGTCGTGGGCTTGTTCCGCCGGAAGAGCGGGCAGGGACAGATGCGTTCCGCCACGAAGGCCGACACCGCGCACCTGGAGGAGTGGGCCGCCGCGCGTCGCGGCGTGGAGGCGTACCTGGAGCCCCGCACCCACGTGACCGACACCACCGTCGTGCTGGTCGCTCACGACGGTGAGTGGACGAGGCGGCGCATCGCGAACTTCGACGCCGCCCGCGAGTTCGCGAGGAAACGCGGAATGCCGTTCTACGAAGTCGAGCGCGTCGGTTATCCGAAGCGCATGCGGGAATACCAGGAACGGCAGAAGCGCGAGGGGCGCGGCTGACACCCCCGTTACGGGCCGTGGTCAGGGCCCGTAAAATCTTCACCCGTATGGACTAGTCGGCCAATGGTATAGACGTGTCCATGCCTCCACGTCAGGGTTGTACCAACGGATTACCCCAGGTGGGGGTATGTGCGATGGCGGATGCAGGAGAGTTACTCATACGAGTAGTTATCTGCTACACCGTTCTATTCAGAGACTGTGACGGGTCGGGTTCGGTTACCGGCTCGACATTCGCTCTCCACAACTCTCCATTGGTCTGACAAGCTGTCGCCGGATCCCCTTCGTACAGGTGAGGAATATGTGAGCGTTACTGCTGTAGTCGACTTCGGCAGTTCGCACACCGTCACCGTGGTGCACACGCCCGGTGGGCCGCCCAGGGTGGTCAATGTGGACGGTGAGCCGTTTCTGCCGTCCGCGGTGTTCCTCACTGGCGACGACTCGCTCGTCGTCGGTCACGACGCCCTGCAGATGGCCGCCGTCGACCTGTCCCGGCTCGAGAGCCGGGCCAAGGCGCGCATCGCCGAGCGTGAGGTGCTGCTCGGCAACACGGTGGTGCCGATCCCGACCGTGGTGCTCGCCATCCTGGCTCGGGCCGTGCGGGCGGCGGCGTCCGTCGCCGGTGCGCCCGTCGACCACCTGGTGCTGACCCACCCCGCGAGCTGGGGATCGCGTGAGCGCGGTGCTCTGCTGGCCGCGGCCGAGGACCTGGCGCCCCAGATCAGCACGATCGCCGAACCCGTCGGCGCCGGCGTGTGGTTCGCCACCCGCGGCCAGGTCGGCGTGGACGGCGCGGACCGGTTCCCGCTCGGGGCCGTGCTCGGCGTGCTCGACGTCGGCGGCGGCACCTGTGACGTCGCCGTGGTGCGGCGGGAGACGACCGGGATCGTCCTGATCGGGTACGCGTCCATCCCGGACCTCGGTGGCGACGACCTCGACCAGCGGATCATCGACCACCTGCGGCGCACGGTGCCCGGTCTCGCGGACCGGCTCGTCGACACGAGCGCGCCGGGCCGGGTCAGCCTCGTGCAGCTGCGGGAGCTCGTCGCGTTCCGGCGGGAGGTGCAGCGGGCCAAGGAGCTGTTGTCCCGCCACGAGCAGGTGGAGCTGCGCCTGCCGGGCGGGCTGCCCGGGATCATGCTCACCCGCGAGGACATGGAGCGCGTGCTGCACGCCGACCTCGACCGGGTCGCCGCGTTCACGCTGCGCACGATCGTCCGGTCCGGGGTCGAGGCCTACGAGTTGACCGCACTGCAGCTCGCCGGCGGGTCGGCGCGGATTCCCCTCCTGCGACGCAAGCTCGCCGAGGTCCTCCCGACGCACATCCAGCTGGACGAGCAGCCGGAGGCCATCGTGGCGCTCGGCGCCTGCGCGGTCGCGGTGTCGCATGAGGACACCCCGGGCCCGGCGCCCGAGCCGGCGCCCCAACCGGCCGCACGGGCCAACGCGCGCCCCCGCCGCCGCAGACGGCACGCCGAGCCGCCGCCGGGCGCGCGTTCCATGGTCGCGCTCGTCGTCGCGGTGGCGTTCGCCGCCATCGCGGTCGGCTACGGCATCGTCCTGCGGCCCGCCGACGCGGTCACCGGCGACGCGCTCGCGGCCACCGAGCGGTTCGCGCTGAACTCACCCGCGGTGGGCGAAGAGCTGGTCCGGGACGGCAGGCCCGGCGACGGGCTGCTCACCGGCAAGCTCGGTGCGCCGGTGCGGGTGTTCGACGGCGCCATCGACGTCGACTGGACCGTGCGCGAGGTGATCGACCCGGCCACCGACGACCTCGTCGACGCCGGGGCGGGACGACCGCCACAGGGCATGCGGTGGGTGCTCGTCGACTCGTCGATCCGGGCACGGGCGGAGACCGCGGCCCCGTACTACCTCCGGGACACCTTCGTGGTCGACGACCGCGGGCTGCTGATCGCCCCGGTCCGTGACGTGCCGCTGCCGTGTCCCACCGAGACCCCAGCCACCCTCGAGGCGGGGGACCAGTTGCGCCAGTGCCTCGCCTTCGCGGTGTCGGCGCGCACCCCGGTCCGCGCGGTCGTGATCTCCAGGGTCTCCGGCGACGAGCAGGTCGGCGCGATGGTGCCGTTCGACGGGGACGGCGCCACCGAGGCGGGCGGCCCCGTGGTCGGCCCGGCCCTGCCCCCGGGCGTCGTGCGGCCGCTGTGGGTCGGCGAGAACGTGGTGAACGCGGCGATCATCGACGTGGTCGCCAAGCCGAGCGCGTACGTCGACGCCGAGGTCGTGGATCGACCGGGACACCGGGCCGTGTTGGTGCGGGCGGTCGTCGAGTCGTCGGCCGGGGTGTCCGTGCCGGACCTGGCCGGCCGCCTGCTGCTGCGCGACGACCGGTCGCAGCCGGTGTCCGCGCGGCTGGTGTCGGACCGCAACGGATGCGCGGTCGGCACGGCCTCCGGACGGTTCACGGTCTGCGCCGTGTTCGTCGTGCCCGCACGCGTGCCGCTCGGCTCGGTCGCCTGGTCGGGCACCGACGAGCGACCGTTCCTGTGGCAGGTGCCCTGAGAGACCTTTCCCGGCCGTTGATCAACGATAGCGAATCTCCAGCATCGTGCAGCCGGTTTCGGTGCGGTAGGGACCGTGGGGCATGCCCGGTGGCCGGGAGGCGTAGTGGCCGGCGGTGAACGTGCGCCCCAGCGTCAGGTCGTGCAGCTCACCGTCGAGGAGGTAGACCTCCTCGAAATAGTCGTGCCGGATCACGCCGGCGGCGGACGTGTCCGTGCCCGGCGCCCAGCGGGCGATCCTGGTGAGACTGCCGTCGTCCTCACCACGGCTCAGCACACGCTCATCCACCGTCGACGCGTTGGCATCGACCCGCCACGGCACCTGGTCGACCGCGAAGAACTCGTGCTCGGCTTTCATGGTGGCCAGTGTCGCAGCGGTGGCCGACGTCCCGACGGTGCCCTTCAGGATGCTGAACCCAGATCCACCGATGATCATGCTGCCCGCGCGGTTCTGTGGATCCGGCGGGCCACGGCGCTGTCTTGAAAGACGCTTTCGGGTCGTTGAACGTCATCAGCGGGTCTTTGGAGAGATAGGCGGTGTCCCGAACGCGTCTTTCGGGACACCGCGGGTGCGCGCGCAGTGCCCGACGCCCGCGAAGCGCCTGACCAGGCCCACAACTCTCGCAAGGTGCGACACCCGACAAGATCATCGGTGGATCGAGGCCGAAAGTCCTGAAGTTGCCTTCAGGACATCCAGGAGCGCCCGTCAGCCGTTGTCGGCGATGTCCGCCAGCAGTGCGGCGATCGTGCGTACCGGGACTCCCGTGCCGCCCTTCGCGGTGTAGCCCCATGGGCCGCCGGCGTTGAAGGCCGGGCCGGCGATGTCGAAGTGCACCCACGGCACGCCCTCGGCGACGAACTCCCGCAGGAAGATGCCCGCGGCGAGCATGCCGCCCCACCGGTGGCCGGTGACGTTCGCGAGGTCGGCGAGCTTCGATTCGAGGTCGCCGCGCAGCTCCTCCGGCATCGGCATCGGCCAGCCGCCCTCGCCGGTGGCCTTGGCGTGCGCCGCGGCCCGGTCGCGGAGGTCGTCGGAGCCCAGGAGGCCCGCGGTGCGGCGGCCGAGCGCGACCATCTGCGCGCCGGTCAGCGTCGCCACGTTGATCAGATAGTCCGGCCCGTCCTCGCATGCCCGCACGAACGCGTCGGCGAGGATCAGCCGGCCCTCCGCGTCGGTGTTCAGCACCTCGACCGTCTTGCCGCCGTAGATGGTCAGCACGTCACCCGGCCGGTACGCCGAGCCGCCCGGCATGTTCTCCGCCATCGGCACGGTCGCGACGATCTCCAGCGGGTACTTGAGCTTCGCGGCGAGCACCATCAGCGCCACGACCGCCGCGGCGCCGGACATGTCCGAGGACATCTCGTCCATGGAGGCCGCCGGCTTGATCGAGATACCGCCGGTGTCGAACGTGATGCCCTTGCCGACGAGCGCGATCTTCTTGCGTGCCTTCGGGCCCTGGTAGGAGATCCGCACGAGGCGCGGCGGCCGCGCCGAGCCGGAACCGACACCGAGCAGGCCTCCGTAGCCGCCCTTGCGCAGCGCCTTCTCGTCGAGGATCTCGACCGACAGTCCGGCGTCCTTCACGAGCGCGGCCGCGCGGTCCGCGAAGGTCGCCGGGTACAGGTCGTTGGGCGGCGTGTTGATGAAGTCACGGGCGGTGCGCACGGCCTCCGCGATGGCGGTCGCTGCCTTGAGCGTGGCGCGGTGCTCCTTGGCGGCCCCGGCCTCCGGTGCCACGACGTCCACCCGCTCGACCGGCGCGTCACCCTTGTCCGAGCGGTACTCGGTGAACCGGTACGCGCCGAGCAGCGTGCCCTCCACGGCGGCGTGCAGGTCCACAGTGGACAGGGTGGTGACGGCGCGCCTGGTGCCGGTGAGCGCGCGGGCCGCGGCACCCGAGGCGCGGCGCACCTGTTCCGCGGTCGGCCCGTCGCCATTGGACCTGCCGAGTCCTGCGGCGACCACGAGCCCGGCCGGGATCCGCCCCATGCCCGGGAGCTTCACGATCTCGTCCTGTTTGCCGGTGGCTCCGACGGTGCGCAGGATCTCGGCGAGGTCGCCGCCGAACGCGGCGTCGACCCGCTCGCTCCCCGGCGCCAGCGCGACGCCCGCACTGTCCTGCACGGTTCCGATGATCACCGCGTCCGCGGTGGCCTCGTCAGCCGTGGTGGTGGTCAGTGACAGCTTGGGCGCGGTCAACGAAAGCTCCTGTCGGTTCGAGTTGTTGACGCATGCTAACTACTTGTTTCTGGGCTGCCCACCGTCAGGTGGGTCCGCTCGGTCTGACACCGTGTGCGTCGTGACCCAACCGATATCTACCGCCGACCGCGTCGCACGTGGGGTCGTGTCGAGGTTGGGCGCCGGACTTTTCCTTGGTCTGACGCCTGCCGCCGCGCTCGCGGGCTGGTGGCTGGTGGCCGGGATGGCGCTCGCCGCGGCCCTCTCGATCCTCTTCGCACTGTCTACTCAGGACGCTTCGGTGGACGGGTCGGCGGTGGTAGTGGGAATACTGGGAAGGATTGCCGCCGCCGCCGCGGCCGCTTCCGCCTTCAGCCGGTACGTGCTCGGCGGCTCGGAGGTCGGCGCCGTCGCGTTCGTCGTCGTGGTCGCGGCCGTCGTGCTGCTGGCGCCGCCGCTGCCCGGAGTGGTGGACCGGGTCGCCGCTGTGGTCGTGGTCGGCGTGCTCGTCGTGGTCGTGGTGGCGTGCTTCGCGATCACGCCGGTCGAGCTGGCCGTGGCCCCACCGGTGGACGCGCCAGGCACCGACGAGCCGCTCGGGCTGCTGCCGGCGGCGGTACTGCTGTACGTGTGCTTCGCCGGGTCGCCGGTCGTGGGCCGGCGCGAGGGGGTCGCGGTCGCCGGGGTCGTGCTCGTGATGACCATGACGACGACCGTCGCGGTGCTGTGGCAGCTCGGCGGGGAGCGGCTCGCGCTGTCGCCGGCGCCGCTGCGGGACGCGCTCGCGGCGGCGGACGCGGCCGGGATCGAGGGGCTGCTCGCCATCGGGGTGACCGTGGCGTGCGTGTTCGCGCTTCGCGGCGTGCTCGGCGACATCCGTGACCTCGCGCCCGTCCGGCCGGCGCGCGTCGTCGCGTTCGCGGCCGGGGTCGCCGCGCTCGGCGCGTTGTTGCTCGACCCCGAGTACACACTGGCCGTCGCGGCCGTGCTTCTACTGGGTGAAGCGGTAATCCGCGTGCTGGTCGCGCGAAGGAATCGGGCATAGTAGGACGTCAAACAGTCGAACTGCCGATTCTCTGAACGGCCCGAGGAGAGTTACGGTGCTCACATGACCCAGTCATTCACCAGGACTCCCCATCCGGCGCCGGCGACCCCGGAACGGATCGCGGAAGTGTTGGCCAACCCGGGTTTCGGGGTGCATTTCACCGACCACATGGTGACCGCACGCTGGACCCGAGCTGACGGTTGGCACGGGGCGACGGTCGAACCGTACCGCCCGATCGCGTTGGACCCCGCGGCCATGGTGCTGCACTACGGCCAGGCGATCTTCGAAGGACTCAAGGCGTACCGCCATGCCGACGGCTCCATCCAGGCGTTCCGCCCCGAGGCGAACGCGGCACGGTTCCGCAAGTCCGCGCACCGGCTCGCGATGCCGGCCGTCCCGGACGAGCTGTTCCTCGGCTCGCTGCGCGAACTGATCGCCGTTGACGGCCGGTGGGTGCCGACCGAGGACGAGGAGTCGCTGTACCTGCGGCCCTACATGATCGCGACCGAGGTGGGTCTGGGGGTGCGGCCCTCCGCCGAGTACCTGTACCTGCTGATCGCCTCGCCGGCCGGCTCGTACTTCGCGAGCGGGATCAAGCCGGTGAGCGTCTGGCTGTCGACCGAGTACGTGCGTGCCGCACCCGGCGGCACCGGCGCCGCCAAGTTCAGCGGCAACTACGCGGCGTCACTGATCGCGCAGGCGCAGGCGGCCGAGCAGGGCTGCGACCAGGTGGTGTGGCTGGACGCGATCGAGCGCCGGTGGGTCGAGGAGATGGGCGGGATGAACCTGTTCTTCGTCTTCGGCTCGGGCGCCGACGCCAGAGTGGTCACCCCGGAGCTGACCGGGACGCTGCTGGCCGGCATCACCCGGAGCTCGATCCTTTCGCTGGCCAGCGAACTGGGCTACGCGGTCGAGGAGCGCCGGATCTCCACCGAGGAGTGGGAGAAGAAGGTCGAGTCCGGTGAGCTGACCGAGGTCTTCGCGTGCGGCACGGCGGCGGTGATCACGCCCGTCGGGTCGGTGAAGCACGCGGGTGGCTCGTTCACCATCAACGGCGGCCGCTCCGGCGAGGTGTCGATGCGGCTGCGGGACGCGCTGACCGCCATCCAGCGCGGCACCGCACCGGACAGACACGGGTGGTTGACCAGGCTCTCCTGAGCGGAGCTTGCGGAGCGATCCATTCTCCTGAGCCGAGCTTGCGGAGCGATCCGGTCAACTGATCACCAGGACGGCCGTCGTGGCGATCTCGCAGGCGGCGCCCAGCACATCACCGGTGATGCCGCCCAGGCGTCGCCCCGTGTGCTGGCTCAGTAGTAGGACAAGCCCGGTGGCGACGACGATCGCCACCGGGCCCCGGTATGGATGGCCGAGGTCCGCGAGCGGCGAGATGAGTAGCAGCGCGACCAGCCACAGGATCGGCGTGGCGAGGGGCTGGCTGCCCGCGACGAGCGCGCCCAGCCCTTCGCTTCGCGCTGCCTTCGTGCCGTGCCGGCAGCACAGGACGAACGCGACCCGCCCTGTGGTGACGGCGAGAACGAGTGAGAACCAGCCGTCGATCGCGGCGGCCTGCGTCCCGAGCACGAGCACGAGGGCGACGACCCCGAACGGCCCGACCGGCCCGTCGCGCATGATGGCGAGCGCCCGGTCGGCATCCTTGTAGGAGCCGAGCCCGTCCGCGGTGTCGGCGAGCCCGTCGAGGTGCATCCCCCGCGTGACGAGCGCGAGAAACCCGACGACGAGGAAACCGGCGAGCAGCCCGCCGATCCCGAGCAGATCGAGCAGGAGCAGCAGCCCGGCTGCGGCCGCCCCGAGAACGAACCCGACGACCGGCGCGGCCGAGATGGCCGCCCCCGCGAGAGCGCGATCCACCCGGCCAACCCCCACCGGAAGCACGGTGAGCCAGGAGAAGGCGAGCCGCACCCCGGCGAACATCAGTCGCGGTCGGTGACGTCAGAAGCTGGTGGGGAGGCGCTGCCTGGTTCGGTGCTCGCCGGTGGGGCGGGGGTGGCGGCCGGGTGGTTGGGAGATTTGGTGGCCCCGGGGTCGCCCGGTTCGTCGCCGGTCGCTGGCGTTGTGTCAGCGGGCGGTGAGGAAGACGTGCCTGGCTCAGTGTGGGGTTGCGAGGCGCTTTCGGGGCTTTCGGTGTCCGTCGTGGCCGGGTTGGTGGTTAGTGAGGAGGTGGTGGCGGGGTTGCCCGGTTCGTCGTTGGCTCGCGGTGCGGTTTCCGTGAAGCCTTCGGTGCCGGTCGCGGTTGGTGCGTTGGCAGGCAGCCCTGCGTCCAGGTTGCCGTTTGGCTGCGCGCTCGTCGGCGTCGCGTCGGAGGCTGGGACGGGGGTCGTGTCCGGTTCGGTGGTGGGTCGCGCGTCGGTTGTCAACGGCGCCGTCTCCTGGGTGGGGTCCGCGCTGTTCTCCGGACTCGGCGCGGCGTCCGCTTCGGCGGGTGTCGCGGCGTCCTCTGCTGGGCCGCTCACTCCCGCGTCCTCGAACGTGGCCATGTCGGTCAGTACCCGGACGGCCATCGTCAGGAGGGGGATCGCGGCCGTGGCGCCCGAGCCTTCGCCAAGGCGCATGTTCATTTCCAGCAGTGGTTTCAGGTCCAGTTGTTCCAGCACCAGGGTGTGTGACGGCTCGGTGGAGCGGTGGCCCGCCACCCACCACGCTCGTGCGCCCGGGGCCAGTTCCTCCGCCAGGAGTGCGGCCGCGCCCGAGACGACGCCGTCCAGCACCACCGGGGTACGGCGGATCGCTGCCTGTGCCAGGAAGGCCGCCATGGCCGCGATGTCGGCGCCCGCGGCGGTGCGGAGCAGCGCCACCGGGTCCGCGGTCACCGGCTTGGCACGCCGCAGCGCGTCGCGGATCGCGGCGGTTTTGCGCATCCACGTCTGGTCGTCGATGCCGGTGCCGCGGCCGACCACCGCCACCGGTTCCGTGCCGGTGATCGCGGCGACCAGGACCGCAGCGGGGGTG
This sequence comes from Actinophytocola sp., assembly GCF_036378875.1. Taxonomy (GTDB): domain Bacteria; phylum Actinomycetota; class Actinomycetes; order Mycobacteriales; family Pseudonocardiaceae; genus Actinophytocola. The sequence goes on along the minus strand of NZ_DASUVO010000093.1, from coordinate 8,705 downwards.
GTGTTGCCGATGCCCATGTCGCCGGCCACCAGCAGGTCCGCGCCCGCGTCGACCTCCTCGTCGGCGATCGCGCGGCCCGCGGCCAGTGCCGCTTCGACCTCCTCTTCGGACAGTGCGTCCTCGTGGTCGATCGCGCCGCTCGACCGGCGGACCTTGTGGGTGCCGGCCGCCGTGTCCACGGCCACCGACATGTCCACCACGCGGACCGTCGCGCCAGCGACCCCCGCCAGCACGTTGATGGCCGCGCCGCCCGCCTGGAAGTTCGCCACCATCTGCGCGGTGACCTCGCTCGGGTACGCCGACACGCCCTTCGCGGCGACCCCGTGGTCACCCGCGAACACGATCACCCTCGGGCGGCTCAGCGGGCGGGGCGGGCACTGGCCCTGGCACGCGGCGAGCCACGTGCCCAGCTCCTCCAGCCGGCCGAGCGACCCGCGTGGCTTCGTCAGTCGCGCGTGCCGTTCTTCTGCGGCCTGCCGCACGGCCTCGTCGGGCGGGCTGACGACACCGAACTCCATGGCATGTCCCTCCAGGTCGCACCACATCACCGCAGGCGCAGGGGGATGCCTGCCACCAGCAGCACCACCGAAGCGCACCGTTCCGCGAGGCCCGCGTTGAGCGCGCCAAGCTGGTCGCGGAAGAGCCTGCCAGAACGCGTCGAGGGCACCACGCCGAGGCCGACCTCAGCGGACACCAGCACCAATTCCGCCCGGCACTCAGCCACCGCCGTGACCAGCCGGTCGCACTCCCGTCGCACCCCGTCGAGCGTGCCGTCCCACGCGCCCTCGTCGTCCATCACGCCGGTCAGCCACGTCGCGACGTCGTCGACGATGACCGGGCCCGCCGCCGTGGCCAGGTAGGCCGGCAGGTCCGGTGGCTCCACCGTGCGCCAACCAGGTGGTCGGCGGGCGACGTGGACGGCGATCCGTTCCTGCCACTCCTCGTCGGCCGGGTCGACCCGGGCGGTCGCCACGTACGTCGCCTCCGCGGGCATGAGCCCTTCCGCGTGCGCCGACTTGCCGGAACGCGCACCGCCGAGCACCAGTGTTGCCACGGCCGCACGCTATCTTGCGATGTCGTGGAGTACCGCTGGAGCCATGACTCGTCGCTCGTGTTCGCCGATCAACCCGCCGCGGAGGAGTGGTTGAGCGAGCACTGGCGGGACCTCGTCGACGAAGGCGTCGACGAGGTGACCCTCCTGTGTGACGGCGAGGTCGTGTACGGACCTATGAGCCTGCACCCCCGGGAGAACTAGCGTGCGTGAGCGACGGGTCGCGCTCCACGTGCCCGTCGAGAACGTCGTCGATCTTCTTCAGCACGTCGGCGTCGAGCGTCTTGCCGGCCGCCGCCACGTTCTCAACGACCTGCTCTGGCCGGGTGGCGCCGATGATCGCCGAGGCCACGTTCTGGTTCTGCAGCACCCAGGCGATCGCGAGCTGCGCCAGTGACAGACCCGCCTCCTCGGCGATCGGCTTGAGCTGCTGGACGGCCTCCAGCAGGCCGTCCCGTGACAGGAAGCGGCTGACGAACTTGCCGCCGCTCTCGTCGGTCGCGCGGGAGCCCGCCGGCGGCGCCTGGCCGGGCAGGTACTTGCCGGTGAGCACGCCCTGCGCGATCGGCGACCACACGATCTGGCTGATCCCGGCCGCCTCGCTCGCCGGCACAACCTCGCCCTCGATGACCCGCCACAGCATCGAGTACTGCGGCTGGTTCGAGATGAACGGGACCTTCAGCTCACGGGCGAGCTCGGCACCCGCGGTGATCTGGTCGGCGGTCCACTCCGAGACCCCGATGTAGAGCACCTTGCCGGCCCGCACGAGGTCGGCGAACGCGAGCATGGTCTCTTCCAGCGGCACGCTGTGGTCGTAGCGGTGCGCCTGGTACAGGTCGAGGTAGTCGGTCTGCAGCCGCTGAAGGGAGGCGTTGGCCGACTCCATGATGTGCTTGCGCCCCAGCCCCTTGTCGTTCGGGCCGCCGGGCCCGGTCGGCCAGAACACCTTCGTGAAGATCTCCAGGCTCTCCCGGCGCTGTCCCGCCAGCGCCCGGCCGAGCACCGACTCGGCACGCGTGTTCGCGTACACGTCGGCTGTGTCGAAGGTCGTGATGCCGGCGTCGAGCGCGGCCTTCACACACGCGTGTGCCTGCTCCTCCTCCACCTGCGACCCGTGCGTGATCCAGTTGCCGTACGAGATCTCACTGACGTTGAGGCCGCTGCGGCCAAGACGACGAAACTCCATGCCCCAAACCTAACGCTGGACCTACTCCAGGTCCGGCGCCGAGTGTCGACCTGTGGACAACCGCGTCGCCTGTGGACAACTTCACCGCTGACGATCTTCGCGGACCACGACTGTCGGTATGCCGTGGGAGGATGGAACCGGGGGCCGGAGGCCAGCCCCAGCCCGCTCACCAGCGGCGGAAGCCGCCCTCGGTGTTGATCACCTGTCCGGTGATCCAGCGGGCCTCGTCCGTCGCCAGCCAGGCGATCAGGCGTGCCGGGTCGTCCGGGGTGCCCCAGTCGCCGCCGGGAAAACGGGCCGCCACCGCCGCCCGCGCGTCCGGCGGGGCGTAGCCGGTGTCGACAGGGCCCGGGTTCACCGCGTTCACCGTGACGCCCTGGTCCGCCAGTCCGTCCGCCAGGGTCGCCGTGATCGACCACAGCGCGCCCTTGCTCGCCGCGTACGCCACCTCGTCCGGCATCGGGCCCTCGTTCTGCCCGGAGGTCAGGAAGATCAGCCGTCCCGGCCGGCCGAGGTCGGCGAAGGCGCGGGCCAGCAGGATCGACGCCCGCGCGTTGACCGTCCAGTGCGCGTCCAGCCTCGCGGCGGTCATGGTCGACAGTGGACCGTCCGAACCGGACAGTGCCTGGTTGCACACCAGGATGTCCAGCCCGCCAAGCTCGGCCACCGCTGAGGACACCAGGTGAGCTGGCATCGCGGGGTCGGCCAGGTCCGCCGACATGTCCGCGACACGCGCGGCCGGGTCGGCGAGTGCGGACCGCACCCCGTCGACGACCGAGGTGACCTCGTCCGCGCCCCATGGCTGCGTCGCGTCGTGCGGGCTGAAGTGGTGTACGAACACGCTCGCCCCGTACGCGGCCAGCCGCCGGCACACGGCGTACCCGATGCCGGCACGACGGGACGCACCCGTCACCAGCGCCACCCGTCCCCGCAGGGGAAGCGGGTCGCGCCCCAGGTCAGTCAATCTTCTCGCCCGGCGACACCCGCGGCTTCGGCACCCGCAGCTTGCGGATCTGCGAGGCACGGATGAACGCATACCAGCCGATCGACAGGCCCCGGATCGGCTCCTTGGGGAACTTCTGCCGCACTCGCCGGGTGATCCGGTTGCCGGACAACACGCCCTCGAAGATCATCGCGACCAGCATCAGCAGGCACAGGAGCGTGGTGAAGCTCTGGATCCGGGCATCGGGCACCAGCAGCGCGACGAAGATCAGGACCGCGAGCGGCATGAACAGCCCGAGCAGGTTGCGGCGCGAGTCGACCAGGTCGCGGACGTAGGCCTTGACCGGGCCGCGGTCGCGCGGCATCAGGTACCGCTCGTCGCCCTCCATCATGCGTTCACGCTGGGTCTGGCGGATCTCCTTGCGCTTGGCGGCGAGCTCCTTGCGGTCCTCCTTGCTGCCACGTGCCCGCTTGATGGCCTCACGGGTGGTGCGTGGCGGCGGCGCGACCGGTCCGCGCTTGCGCTGCTCCGCTTCGCGGCGCTTGGGCGTCGGGCGACCCTTGCCCGGCGTGTGGGCCTTGCTTCTGGCGTCGTCCTCCTCCGTGAGCGCTGCCTCACCGGCGTCGTCGACGGCGTCGGTGCTCTCTGCATCTTTACGGCGAAGGAACCTCACAGGCCAAAGCGTAAAGGAGGCCCGACTACGCTTTGTCCATGCGGGTCCTGATCGCTCCTGACTGCTTCGGTGGGACGTTGACCGCGCCGGAGGCCGCCGAGGCCATCGCCGCCGGGTGGCGCAGCGGTGCGCCGGACGACGAGCTCACCCTCTGTCCCCTCGCAGACGGCGGCCCGGGGTTCGTCGAGGTGCTCCACTCGGCGCTCAGCGGGCACCTGCATCACCGGACGGTCGCGGGACCGCTCGGCACCCCGGTCGACGCCGTGTGGCTCGAGCACGACGGCACCGCGTACATCGAGTGCGCGCAGGCGTGCGGCCTGACGCTCGTGCCTCGGGAGGAACGGGACGCGCTCGCCGCGAGCACGGTCGGGGTCGGTGAGCTCATCGCACACGCGTTGGACCGCAAGGTGCACACGATCGTGGTTGGCCTGGGTGGCTCCGGCAGTACTGACGGTGGCGCTGGGATGTTCCGCGCGCTCGGGGCCACACCTGTGGGTGACGACGGCGAGCCGCTGCGATCCGGCGGTGGCCCGCTGATCGACACGGTGCGGCTCGACGGCCAGGTCGACCTCGGTGACGTCCGGCTCGTCGCGGCCTCCGACGTGGAGAACCCACTGCTCGGCAAGGACGGGGCGGCCAGGGTGTTCGGCCCGCAGAAGGGCGCGGACGACCTGGCGGTCCGCCGCCTCGAGCGCGCGCTCGCCCGCTGGGCGGACATCCTCGCCAAGGTCGCCGGCCGTGACATCCGCGACGAGCCGGGCGCGGGCGCCGCCGGCGGGCTCGGGGCCGGACTCATCGCGCTCGGCGCCACGGTCGAGTCCGGCGCCGGGGTGGTCCGCAGGCTGACCGGCCTCGACGACGCGCTCGGCCACGCCGAGCTGGTGGTGACCGGCGAGGGCAGCTTCGACTTCCAGTCACTCCGCGGCAAGCTCGTGACCAGGGTGTCCGCAGCGTCGTCAGAACGTGGCGTACCGTGCCTGGTGCTGGCCGGGCAGGTCAGCGTCGGCCGCCGCCGCGCCGCGTCGGCCGGGGTGACGCAGGCCTACGCGGTCGCCGAGCACGTCGGCTCGGCCGAGGCCTCGCTCGCCGACCCGGCGGGCACGCTGAGCGATCTGGCCAAGCACGTCTCGACGCAGTGGCGGCTGTAACAGCGGGGCTCCAGCGAGATGTGTCACCATGGATACAGAGGACGGGGAATAACGGCGGCTCGGCCGGGATTGACCCCGGTAGTGACGTCGGAGAGGTCGAGGGAGAACCATGACGACCGCCCAGGAGAACACCACCGAGACGGAGACGCACGGCGTGCTCCTGTCGGAGGCCGCCGCCAGCAAGGCCAAGGCTCTGCTGGACCAGGAGGGCCGTGACGACATGCACCTGCGCATCGCCGTTCAGCCGGGTGGCTGTGCCGGCCTGCGCTACCAGCTGTTCTTCGACGAGCGCACGCTCGACGGTGACCTGTTCCGGGACTTCAACGGCCTGAAGGTGGCCGTGGACCGGATGAGTGCCCCGTACGTCCAGGGCGCGACGATCGACTTCGTCGACACCATCGAGAAGCAGGGCTTCACCATCGACAACCCCAACGCCGGTGGTTCCTGCGCCTGCGGCGACTCGTTCCACTGAGTCAACGAACGACGGGCCGTGACCTCGCTGGAGGTCACGGCCCGTCGTCGTTTGTCACACGTATTCTTCCAGGCTGCTGACCTGCGCGAACGTCGCCTCGTCGACTTCCCATGGGGCGGGTTCGCGAGGGTCGGGCAGGTCGCGCCCGCTGGTGGTGATAGCCGCCGGGATGTCCGCGCAGTCCGCGATCAGCTCGGCGTAGGACTCGGGTTCTGGTGTGGTCACGACTCGAACTTAGATAGAACGGTATTTCGTTGACAGCCTTACCAACCGGTAGTGTCAACGGCGTCCCCGGGTGGGGCGGAGTCGTCAGGGCGTACTACGGTTGACGACCGCTGTTCAACCCCACATGACGACCATCAATCAGGGGGAATCCCTCGTGCCTGTCGCCGTCTCCGGAAGCATCGCGACCGACCATCTCATGCATTTCCCGGGCAGGTTCGCCGAGCAGCTCGTCGCGGAGCAGCTGCACCGGATCTCGCTGAGCTTCCTCGTCGACGACCTGGTCGTCCGGCGTGGCGGGATCGGTGCCAACATCGCGTTCGGCATGGGTGTGCTCGGCGGCTCGCCCATCCTGGTCGGCGCGGTGGGCGAGGACTTCGGGGACTACCGCTCGTGGTTGGAGCGGCACGGTGTGGACTGCTCGGGCGTGCACGTGTCGGAGACCGCGCACACCGCCCGTTTCGTGTGCACCACCGACGACGACATGTGCCAGATCGCGTCGTTCTACGCCGGCGCGATGGCCGAGGCACGCAACATCGAGCTGCTGCCGGTCGCGGAGCAGGTCGGCGGGTTCGACCTGGTGCTGATCAGCCCGGACGACCCGGACGCCATGCTCCGGCACGCCGACGAGTGCCGCGCGCGCGGGTACGCGTTCGCCGCCGACCCGTCGCAGCAGCTCGCGCGGATGTCTGGCGAGCAGATCCGGTCGTTCGTCGACGGCGCCAAGTACCTGTTCAGCAACGACTACGAGTGGGAGCTGCTGCGGCAGAAGACCGGCTGGTCGGAGCAGGACGTGCTGTCGCGCGTCGGCATGCGGATCACCACGCTCGGTGAGAAGGGTGTCGAGCTGGTCGACGCCTCCGGCACCTCGATCCACGTCTCCGCCGTGCCGGAGACCGTGAAGGCGGACCCGACCGGCGTCGGTGACGCGTTCCGCGCCGGCCTGCTCGCCGGGCTGGAGAAGGGCCTCGGCCTGGAGCGTGCCGCGCAGCTCGGGTCGTACATCGCCGTGCTGGTGCTCGAGACCGTCGGGCCGCAGGAGTGGGTGCTCGACAAGGAGCTCGCGCTGTCCCGGATCGGTGCGGCGTACGGGCCGGAGGCGGCCGAGGAGATCGCTCCGATTCTGCCGTAGGCAGGTACCGCTTTCCGGTGACACCTGGTACTTCTGGTGACCATGCGTGTTCTCGCGGTCACCGCAGTGCTCATGCTCGCGTTCGCCGGACTGGCGTCGGCCGACGTCGGTCCCTGGCGGACCATCGGCTCTGACGTGGCGCGGCCCCTGGACGAAAGCCAGGGGCTCGCTGTTGTCGAACGGCCGTCCGGGACGGTGGTCCGCTACACGGGGATCGGCACCATCCCGGCGTCGGTGTCCAGCCGCGGTTGGAACCATGTGGGTGACCCGGGTGCCGGACGCGGTTACTACGTGGAGCCGTACCAGCGCGACGACCGAGGGGCGAAACTGTTCCGCGTCGAGGCGCCGGACGGGACGTGGACGGAGTACCAGCACGCCCTCGAGTCGTGGGAGGCGAACAACAACTCGTTCGCCGCGGTCTCGCCGGACGGCCGGTGGCTGGTGGCGGGCGAGTGGGGGACGATGTCCCGCCTGCTCGTGCACCCCATGCCGGGGATCGCGCACACGAACCCGTCGGCGAACCTGCCCTACGCGTCCGCGATCCGGCTCGACCGACCGGTCCGGGACGTGCAGGGCTGCGACTTCGTGACCGCGACGCAGCTGCTGTGCTCCTCGGACGACCCCGCCGGGACGCTGTTCGGCACCACCAAACCGCTGCTCCAGGTCGACCTCGCGGCACCGGTCGGCGCGGCCGACGTCACCGGTCGGGTCACCTCGCTGGGTCAACTCCCGCTGCAGAGCGGCTGCTCCGGCAACTTCGAGGTCGAGGGCATCGACTACGACGAACGCGACGGCACGCTGCGCGTGGTCGTGCTGTCACCGAGCATCTGCCTGCTCTTCGACAGCAAGACGTGGCGGTTCCGGCGCTAGGGCTGCCTTGACCCCGGATGTTTCCCTCCGGGCCACCGGTGTAGCAGGTCACCCACCCGGGCGCCGAGGCCATCCGCGTTCTTGAGGGAAGAGCGCGCGTACACGTCAACGACGAGACCGTCGAGGGAGGACCGGGAGCCTTCTTCTACTTCCCGGCAGGCAGGCTGGAGACCTTCGAGCCCGCGACGGACACCGTACGGCTCCTGGCCACCTACCTGCCGGGCGGTATAGACAGGTTCTTCGCCGAGATCGGCGAACCGGCGCTGACGAGAGAGGTTCCACCGCCGCCGGACTCCCCGCCGGACCTGGAACGGCTCATGGCGGTCGGCGAACGCTACGGCTTGCAGTTCCAGACCTCACCCCCGCGCTGAGGACCAACCGTCGACTGCGGCGACCAGTGCATCCGGCGCCGGCCACAGCCCACCCGCGACCCCGCGGAGGCGGTCCGGATCGCACCGCCCTACCGCGCCGTCTCCGCCAACAAGCAGCGCAAACCACTCCAGGTCACTGGCTAGAGCTTCACCGGGTAGTGCGGTTCCGGGATGCGGGGCTGGATGGTCTTCTCGACGAAGATGCCGTGCCACAGCATGTAGACCAGCAGAGCCCAGATGCGCCTGCTGTGGTCCAGGGCGCCCGCGCGATGGTCCTCCAGCAGCCGCATGACCGCCGTCTTGTCGATCTCCTCGTCCGTCTCCGAACTGAGGATGATCTGGCGGGCCCAGTCGTACATCTCGTCCTTGAGCCACAGGCGGATGGGGACCGGGAAACCCAGCTTGCGGCGGTTGAGCACGTGTTCCGGCACGATGCGCCGCATCGCCTGCCGCAGCGCGTACTTCGTGGTCTCCTTGGTGATCTTCTCCTCGGACGGGATCTTCGCCGCCACCTTGAAGACCTCCGCGTCCAGGAACGGGACCCGCAGCTCCAGTGAGTTGGCCATCGTGACCTTGTCGGCCTTGACCAGGATGTCGCCGCGCAGCCAGGTGAACAGGTCCACGTGCTGCATGCGGG
>NZ_DASUVO010000092.1:0-5886 GCF_036378875.1 Actinophytocola sp. | reverse complement strand
GGCACAGCCCGCTTCGCGGGCGGTCGGGCACAGCCCGCTTCGCGGGCGGTCGGGCACAGCCCGCTTCGCGGGCGGCACGCAACCCCGCCTCGCGGGCGGCGCTGCGCGCCTGCGCCCGCGAAGCCAACCTCAGAGGCTCAGTGTTCGCCGGTCATGCTCGCCTCGATGCCGTCGAGGAAGGCTGCCAGGCCGCTGCGGAATGTCTCCTTCGACGACTGCTCCAGGTACGGCACGGTCTCGTCGGCGAGTGTGAAACCGCCGGCCTCGGCCAGCTTCGTGACCATCGGGAACCGGGTGGCGAAGTCCGGTGCCATCTCGCTGAGCAGCGGCGCGCGGGTGTGCCACCACTCGTCCTCCCCTGTGCCGGTGGCGGCCGCCGCCTCCCGCGCCTCGGCGACGACCAGTGCGATGCCCCGGACGAGCTGGAACAGCGCGCCCGTGAGCCGCCGGATCTCCGCTGGTGCCAGGCCGGTCTCGAACATGATCCCCAGCACCGTGTCCAGGACGACGTACTCGTTGGGGCCCAGCACCGGCCGCGCCTGCGACACCTGCAGCACCCACGGATGGCGCAGGTAGAACGACCACATGTCCTCCGCCCACGCGGTCAGCGCGGCCCGCCAGCCGGCGCTGAGGTCGTAGGTGCGGTGCGCCTCGGCGTGCACCGAGTCGTACATGAGGTCGACGATCTCGCTCTTGCTCGGCACGTAGGTGTAGAGCGCCATGGCGGTACGGCCCACGCGCTCGCCGACCGTCCGCATCGACAGGGCCGTCATGCCGCGCTCGTCGGCGACCTGGATGGCGGCGGCGACGATGCCGTCGACCGTCAGCGCCGGCTTCGGGCCCGGCTTCGTCGCCTCCTCGCCCGGCGTGCGCCAGAGCAGCTCCATGGCCCGGCGCGGGTTGCCCTGACCTGCGTACACGACCAAGTTTGCATCTCCTTACGCCGTAAAGTACGGTGACAACACTTTACACCATAAAGAGAGAGGCGGCATGGAGAGAACAGCTGCGGACAGCCACGACAAGATCGAGGTGCGCGGCGCCAGGGAGAACAACCTGGCCGACATCTCGCTCGACCTGCCCAAGCGGCGGCTCACGGTGTTCACCGGGGTGTCCGGGTCCGGCAAGTCGTCGCTGGTGTTCGGCACGATCGCCGCCGAGTCGCAGCGGCTGATCAACGAGACCTACTCGGCGTTCCTCCAGTCGTTCATGCCGCCGCTCGGCCGGCCCGACGTCGACCAGCTCCGCAACCTGTCGGCCGCGATCGTGGTCGACCAGGAGCGGATGGGCGCGAACTCGCGGTCCACCGTGGGCACCGCGACCGACGCGCACACCATGTTGCGGATCGTGTTCAGCCGTGTCGGCGAGCCGCACGTCGGTCCATCGCCCGCGTTCAGCTTCAACCTGCCCGACGGCATGTGCCCGGAGTGCGAGGGCCTCGGCAAGGTCAACTCGATCGACGTCGACCAGCTGGTGGACAAGGAGCTGTCGCTGAAAGAGGGCGCGATCACCGTGCCCAACTTCGCGGTCGACTCCTGGTACTGGCAGTCGATGGCGCACTCCGGGTTCGTCGACCCGGACAAGAAGCTGGCCGACTTCACCGAGCAGGAGTGGGCCGACTTCCTGTACAAGCCGGCCACGAAGATCAAGTACGGCGGCATCAACACGAACTACGAGGGCCTGGTCGTCAAGGTGCAGCGGCTGTTCCTGTCGAAGGACAAGGAGGCCGTGCAGCCGCACATCCGCGCGTTCATCAACCGGGCGGTGACGTTCAGCCGGTGTCCGACGTGCCATGGCGCGCGGCTGAACGAGGCGGCGCTGTCGTCGCGGATCAACGGGCTGAACATCGCCGAATGCTGCGCCATGCAGATCAGCGACCTGGCCGAGTTCGTCCGCGGTGTCGACGCGCCCTCGGCGGCGCCACTGCTGAGGACGCTCGGCGAGACGCTCGACTCGCTCGTGGAGATCGGGCTCGGCTACCTCTCACTGGACCGCGAGTCGGGGACGCTGTCCGGCGGCGAGGCGCAGCGCGTGAAGATGGTGCGGCACCTGGGTTCCGCGCTCTCGGACGCGACGTACGTGTTCGACGAGCCGACCGTCGGGCTGCACCCGCACGACATCCAGCGGATGAACGAGCTACTGCTTCGCTTACGCGACAAGGGAAACACCGTGCTCGTGGTCGAGCACAAACCGGAGACCATCGAGATCGCCGACCACGTGGTCGACCTCGGCCCCGGCGCGGGCCCGGCCGGCGGGCAGATCTGCTACACCGGTGACGTGGCCGGTCTACGTGCGTCCGGCACGCTCACCGGGCGGCACCTGGACCACCGCGTGCGGCTGCGCGAGAACTTCCGCACCCCGACCGGCACGCTTCCGATCCGAGACGCGTCGCGGCACAACCTCCAGAACGTCAGCGTGGACGTGCCGCTCGGTGTGCTGACCGTGGTCACGGGTGTCGCGGGCTCGGGGAAGAGCTCGCTGATCCACGGCTCACTGTCCACACGGAACGACGTGACGGTGGTCGACCAGTCGCCGATCCGCGGCTCCCGTCGCTCGAACCCGGCCACGTACACGGGCCTGCTCGACCCGATCCGCGCGGCCTTCGCCAAAGCCAACGGCGTGAAGGCGGCGCTGTTCAGCGCCAACTCAGAGGGCGCGTGCCCGAACTGCAAGGGCATCGGGCTGGTCTACACGGACCTGGCGATGATGGCCGGCGTCGCGTCGGTGTGCGAGCAGTGCGAGGGCAAGCGGTTCACGCCGGAGGTGCTGCGCTATGTGTTGCGCGGCAAGAACATCAGCGAGGTGCTCGCGATGTCGGTCGCCGAGGCGCGGGAGTTCTTCCCGAGCGGCAACGCACACGCCATCCTCAGCCGGCTGTCCGATGTCGGCCTGGGCTACCTGGGCCTGGGCCAGCCGCTGACCACCCTGTCGGGCGGCGAGCGCCAACGCGTGAAGCTCGCCATCCACATGGCGGAGGGCGCGGGCACGTACATCCTGGACGAACCGACGACGGGCCTGCACCTGGCCGATGTGGACCAACTGCTGGCGCTGCTGGATCGCCTGGTGGACAAGGGAAACACAGTGATCGTGATCGAGCACCACCAGGCGGTGATGGCCCACGCGGACTGGATCATCGACCTGGGCCCCGGCGCCGGCCACGACGGCGGCCGAGTGATCTTCGAAGGCACCCCGGCCACCCTGGTGACCGACGGCGACTCCCTGACGGCACAACACCTGCGGACGTACCTGCAGCGCCCATGAGCGCGGCCCCGGAGGTCCTGAGAGACACTCAGGCGCGCCCTGTCCTGAAAGACGCGATCGGGACGTTCAATGACATGAGAGCGTCTTTCGAGACATCGCCCGTGGCGCAGCGAGTCCACCAGACTCGAGGTTGCCCCTCAGTTCATCCACATCAGTCAGAACCCCGCCTTCCGCAGCTCGTCGAGCAGCGCCGGCTTCCGTGCGTGTCGCGCCCGCAGCGACGACACGAACTCCTCCACCGACTCCCCGCACCGCTCCGCCGCCTCCGCCAACTCCCGCAGCAGCAGACCCGCCTCCCGGTACGCGTCCCGGCCGCCCCGGGACAGGCACGCCTCCACCAACGACCGGTACGCCGGCAGCACCTCCTCGGGACGCGTCGCACACCGCTCCCTCGCCACCTCGATCCCCACGCGGTCGTACTTGAGCGCGGCCCGCCACGCCTGCTCGACCTCGCCGTCGTCCAGCAAAGCGCCCACCAGCTCGGACGGCTCGGCGGCCAGCACGTCCAGCGCCCACGACCGCAGCCCCGACCAGACCCTGACCTCAACGGCCGTCTCCCGCAGCCGGGCGTAGGTGCGCCTGGTCGGCGCCGACCGTAACGCGGCCTTCCTCATCTCCACCGCGTCGTCACCACGCTGTCCGTCCACATAGGACTTGACGAGCAGCTCGGTCAGCGCCACGTCGTTGGTCGACGCCACCCCGCGCTCCGCCCACCGGATGGCCTCGTCCAGCCGGCCGGCGTGCCGCAACAGCTCGACGACGGCCCGGTACGCGCGCGGCGCCGGCAGGTCGTCGGCCAGCACTTCGACCATCTCGTCGACGTCGCCGGAGATCTTGGCCAGCTGCTCGCGCATCGCACGCAGCACGGTGGGGTCATCGTCGTCGTCCAGGGCATGCCACGCCTCGTCCACGAGCGCGCGATAGGCGGCCATTCCCGCCTCGCCCAACGGCTCCGCGAAGTCACCGAGGTCGATCGCCGGCCACGTCGTCCACCCACGCCGCAGCTCGAACAGCCATGCCGCGAGTTTGGCCGGGCTCAGCCGGGCCGCCGTGCACGCCCGCGCGTACAGCTTCACCGCCCGCCGGCACACTCCCGCGAGCGTGCCGACCGGGTCGTCCACCGAGCCCACCGCGGCCGCCAGCAGCTCGACCGCGTGCCGGGCCAGCGGCCGTGCCTCGGCGGCGTGCCCGGCCTCGACGAGGTCGTGGACCGTGTCGAGGACGTCCTTGGCCCGCGCCGCGTAGTCGCCGTCCACCACCCCACGGACTCGCAGCGCGGTGTCGAGCTGCCGGCGCAACACGGCGACCTGCGGCGCACCCGAGGCGCCGGCCCGCATCACCAGCTGGCGGTACAGCGCCGGGTCGCGCTGTGCCTGCGCCAGCAACAGGTCGACGAGCTCGCGCTGGTCGAGTGACCGCAGATACGCGCCGAGGTCGGTGTCCGGCACGGGCGACCCCTCCGCCAGCAGCGCCAACCCGACCGCCACGCAGTGCTTGCAGAAGTTCCCTTCCAGCCCGAACGGACACCCGCACTCGCCGGACAGCGTGTCGTTCCCCCGGCCCAGCCACACCTCGTAGACGTCCGTGCCCCGCACGCACGCCCGCACCCCGAGCGCGGTGGGCTCCAACTCGCCGACCGCGTCGACATAGTCGCGCCCGCGTCGAAAGGACCCCTCGCCCGCCGCGGCCCGCAGATCGTCCTCGGTGAACCAGGTCATGCCGCGATTCAAGCGCACCACACCGACAGTTTTGAAACCGGTTCTCGGTTTGGCGTTTACATGGCAGATCGGTCAGCGGCGCACCCGATAGCGCAGGTGAAGTACCCGGTTGCCCTGAATCACCACGTCAGGATCCTCCAACAGGTGCTGCGCGTCGACCGACCCGAAGTAGCGCTTGCCGGACCCGAACACGACGGGTACGACGTCCATGCGCACCTCGTCGACCAGACCCGCGGCAAGCACCTGGCCACCGACGTCGCCAGCGGCGACCTCGACCAAGCGGTCACCCGCGAGCTCCTGCGCCTTGGCCACGGCTGCCTCGACGCCGTCGACGAAGTGAAACGCCTTCGGGTCAAAGCCCTCGGGCTCCGGCCGGTGCGTCACGACGACCACGTGGTCGATCCCGCTCGGAGGCGTCCCGTCCCAGCCGTCCGTCATGTCGAAGACGTGGCGGCCGGCGATTGTCACCCCGATCTGGTCCCAGTACGCCCGGATGTAGTCGTAGGACACCTGCGACACCTTCAACTCGCCGCTCTCGTTCAACGGGACGTCACCGCTGGACAACCAGTCGAACAGCGGTCCGGGCTGGTCGTGCTCGTCCGCGACGAAGCCGTCCACCGACACCGAGCCGTACATGACCACCGTGCCCACGGGGATCTCCTCTGCTGTGGGGCCCCCAAACTAGCGCCTCGTGGGCTGTCGCTCTTATAAGAAATCAATCGGCCGGCGGCGGCCAACTGTCCGGCGAGGGCTCACGCCGACCCGGGACGTCGCAGTTCGGCCACGGCTCCCGCGCGCACATCCCGGCCACGCTCGACGACAATCGGCGCATCAGCGTGACCGCAGACACTGTGCATCGTGAAGAATCGGGTTTAGGACATGACGAAGGGGCCCCCACACGGATGTGGGG
>NZ_DASUVO010000091.1:0-53288 GCF_036378875.1 Actinophytocola sp. | reverse complement strand
GCGACAGGTCCGCGACGAGTACGGCGTCCTTGCGCCCGTCGCCGGGGCCGAGGCTGACGTAGTGGCACGGCCCGGCCGGGGCCGCGTCGCGGATGGCCCGCCACCGCCGCGCGAACGTGTCGACGCTGCGTTTCGCCGCTCCCGCAAGTGGATCACGGCACAGCGCGGCCCACGCCACCGCCGTTCCCACCCCGGCGAACGCGTGACCACAGGTGATCCGCTTTCCGTTGCCCGACGAGTTGAACCCCCGGCTGAGGTCACTGGTCAGCCGGACGAACCGCGTTGTCGCGTCGGCCCGGTCGAGCTCGAGCCACTCGACCTGGCGCGCGGGCAGGCGTGGTAGCAGGTTGCACATTGCGTCACCGGCGATCTGACCTACTGCCATCCCGCCTCCTTCCCCTCGAAGAAGGTCTCTGATTCTGCATCTGCACGTGCATCTGCACAAGCCAGCTGCAAAGGGGAATATGCAAGAAAAGCCCTTTCGGAGCAGTCGCCTGCCTCGAAAGGGCTTTTCTCACGGAGATCGGGTCAGTGCACGGCGATCGGCCGCAGGTTCTCGTCGTGCTCGTCGACGTGGTAGTCCTCGGCCGCGGTCTCGTCCGTGCCGTTGGAGACCTGGGTCCGGCGGATGACCAGCGTGACGACCAGCGCCACCAGCAGGTTCGCCGCCAGCGCCACGAAACCGACGTAGATCTGTACCGTCGAGCCCGCGAACGGCTGCCAGCCGAAGATGCTCAGCTTGTCCAGCGCGAGCGCGGAGCCACCGAAGTGCACACGGCCCGTCGTCGGGTTCGGGATCTGGTACAGCAGCACCATGCCCCACAGCATGCCGACGGCCCAGCCGGCGATGAGCGCCCAGCGGTGCAACCACCTGGTGTAAAGGGCGATCGCGACCGCCGGCAGGGTCTGCAGGATGATCACGCCGCCGATCAGCTGGAGGTCGATCGCGTACTGCGGGTCGATGAACAGGATGAACAGCACGGCGCCGAACTTGACCACCAGCGAGGCGACCTTCGCCTGCTTGGCCTCGTCCTTCGGCGTCGCGCCCTTGCGGATGTACTCCTTGTAGATGTTGCGGGTCCACAGGTTCGCCGCGGCGATCGACATGATCGCGGCCGGCACGAGTGCGCCGATGCCGATCGCGGCGAACGCCACACCAGCGAACCAGGACGGGAACTGCGCGTTGAACAGCTCGGGGATGATCGTGTTGCCGTCGGGACGACCGGTCGCGTTGTTCGTGATCGGCGTGATGCCGGCGGCGATCGCGACGAAACCGAGCAGGGCGAGCAACCCGAGCAGCAGCGAGTACGCCGGCAGCGCGGACATGTTGCGCTTCAACACATCCCGGCCACGCGAGGCGAACACGCCGGTCAGCGAGTGCGGGTACAGGAACAACGCGAGCGCGGACCCGAACGCCAGCGTCGCGTACTGCAGCTGGTTGTTGGCGTTCAGGAGGATGCCGTCGGCCGGCGCGTCCGACGCGGCGAACTTCTCCTCCGCCGCGGAGAAGATCGTGTCCCAGCCGCCGAGCTTGGTCGGCAGGTAGATGATCGCGACCAGGATCACGATGTAGATGAGGATGTCCTTGACGAACGCGATCAGCGCCGGCGCCCGCAGCCCGGACTGGTAGGTGTAGAGCGCGAGGATCACGAACGCGATCAGCAGCGGCAGGTGGCCGAGGAGGCCGGCGCCGTTGAAGCCCATCGACCGCAGCACGGCCTCGAGCCCGACGAGCTGCAGCGCGATGTACGGCATGGTCGCGACGATGCCGGTGATCGCCACGAGCAGCGCGAGCAGCGACGAGCCGTAGCGGCCACGCACGAAGTCCGCCGGCGTGACGTAGCCGCGAGCGCGGGACACCGACCACATGCGCAGGATCGGCAGGAACACCAGCGGGTACGCGATGATCGTGTACGGCAGCGCGAAGAAGCCGGTCGCACCAGCGCCGAACAGCAACGCCGGCACCGCCACGAACGTGTACGCGGTGTACAGGTCACCGCCGATGAGGAACCAGGTGATCCACGACCCGAACTTGCGGCCGCCGAGTCCCCACTCGTCGAGGTGGTCGAGCGAGGCCGCGGCCCGCCAGCGCGCGGCGACGAAGCCGAGGACGGTGACGAGCCCGAACAGCAGGATGAAGACGATCAGCTCGGTCCACTGCATTACTCGGCGCTCCCCTCGTCGAGGGAGTCCACGTCAGCGGCCTCGCCCGGCGCGCGGGTGACCGGCGCCTTGCGCGTCATCCGGTAGACGACGATCGTGCAGGCCACCCCGACGGGGATCACCGCGAACTGGAACCAGTAGAAGAACGGCATACCGAACAGTTCGGGCGTCTTCTGGTTGTAGAGCGGTGTCAGCAGGACGATGAACGGGACCAGTAGCAACAAGTTCCAGGGGTTGAACACCAGACCGGTGGTTCGGCCGCTTGGCTTGTCGGACGTCATGGGGGCCCTACCTCGTTGTTTGGCGTGACCGACGACAGTGTCCGGTTACGATAGATCCGATGATCACTCCGGGCCAGCAAGAGTTTCCGCAGTGTTATCAAAGGTCCACGGGGTAGGACGACGCCAGGCCGGTGGCCGGAGGGCGTTTTTTGTCATGCCACCGGGGTGTAATGAGCACGTCACGTTGACTTTGGGATAACCTCGGGCTCGCTGTGCACGGCGTGCTGCCATGCGTGAGCGCCGTGTCAGCCGGTCCCCCCGAGTCTCGACCATAAGGTGATCATGACAGCCTCATCGTCCGTGTCGTCGTCCGTGCGACACACGGGTCCCTGGACCTGTATCGCCGGGGTCATTGGTTACGTTGCAGTTTCGCCGTTGATATTTCGTGAGCTGGACTCGCCGGTCTGGATCGTGGTGTGGCTCGCGGTCGGCGCGGTCGCCATCGGCGTCGTGGCCGCCGGGGCGGCCAGCACCGTTCGGGCTGGGCGGGTGCATCTCGACGAGTTGAACCGGCTCGACGACGAGAACGCCAACCTCGCCGCGCTGGCCGAGACCAGGCACGTGGCGCTCGAAGCCCTTGCCGAGCACCAGTTGCCGGCACTCGCGAGCGGTGCGCCCGCTCCGCCGCTGCCGGACGTGTCGACCGACGACGTCTCGTCGCACCTGGTCGGGCAGGCTTCGATGCATCTCGACCGGCTGCGGGAGGACCAGCTGGCCAGGACCGACGCGGTGTCGGCCGCGGTCGTCGCGCTCGGGCGCAAGGTGCAGTCCTCCGCGCACCGCATCCAGGAGGAGGCGGCGCGGATGGTGGTGCACCACCCGACCGACCCGGACATCCTCCACACCAGCATGCGGGTGGACCACGCGGCCGCGCAGCAGGCCCGCAACGCCCAGACCCTCGCCGCGCTCTGCGGTGAGTGGCCCGGCCAGCAGTGGCACGAGCCGCTGCCGCTCTCCGAGGTCGTGCGTGCCGCCGCCGGGCGGATCACCGCCTACCAGCGCGTCGAGGTCTCCGGCGACCCGGCGGCCGCGGTGTCGGCGCGCGTGGTCGAGCCGTTGATCCACCTGGTCGCCGAACTGCTGTCCAACGCGACCCAGTCCTCGCCGCCGACCACACAGGTGCTGGTGACGTTGCGGCACGTGCAACGCGGCGCGGTGATCGAGATCGACGACGGCGGTGTCGGGCTGGACGACAAGCGCCTCGAACAGGTGCGGGAGATCGCGTCCGGTCGCCGGCCGGTCCGGATCTCGGACCTCGGTGAGATCCCGCAGACCGGTCTTCCCGTGGTGGGCGCGTACGTGCGCCGGCACGGCTTCCGCGTCGACATCACCGAGTCCGTCTACGGCGGCCTGCGTGCGATCGTGCTGGTGCCGACCGAACTGACCGAGGCCGTCGCGCCGTCGGGTGTCGTCGCCGCCCACGCGCTGACCAGACGTTCCGAACGCCACGCGCTGCCAGCACCGCAACCACGTACTCCCGAACCGGACTGGGAGATCGAGACCCAGAGCGGCCAGGTCGAACTGGAACCGCTCGTCCCATCCGGCAACGCCGAGAACGGCGACCTGCCCGCCCTGCCCCGCCGCCGTTCCCGCAGAGGGCACGCGGTACCGGAGAACCAGCCCAAAGTGGACTGGCCGGCCGAACGGGACCTCGAGGAAGATCCCGAGCAGGCTGGACAGTGGATGAACGCGTTCCTCTCCGGCGCCGCGGCTGCCAACGGCGAGGACGTCGACGAGAACCACAGCCCCACAACAGAGAACACCACCTCGGAGGATCACAGATGAGTGCCGCCACCCAGCCCGTCGACAACAGCTGGATGCTGGAGTTGATCAGGTCGGTGCGGGGTGTGCGGCATGTCGTCGTGCTCACGGCCGACGGACTACTCAAGGTCCGTACCGACCACACCCCACCCGAGGTGGCGGAGAAGCTCGCCGCGGCCTGCGCCGGCCTGTCCGCGCTCGGCCAGGGCGTCAGCAAGGAGTTCGGCACCGGGGTCGGTGCCCGGCAGGTGATGGTGGAGTTCGACGGCGGCTACCTGTTCGTGCGGGGCGCCGGTGACGGCTCCCGACTCGCGGTGGTCACCGAGCCGGTGATCGACCCGGCGCTCGTCGCCCAACAAATGCAGGCGCAGGTCCTCATGATCGGAGAGCGGACGCTCGCGACCCCGACCCGCGGCAGCTGAGCCCGTGGAGGACTACAGAGACCACCCGGTCCGCCCGTACGTCCTGACCTCGGGCCGCGCGCACCCGTCCCGCAACACGATCAGGCCGGAGACGCTGCTGGTCGTCGACCCGGACACGCCGCCGCCCGTCACCCCGACCCGCCAGCAACGCGAGTTGCTCGACATGTGCGGCGGCCTGCTCTCGCTCGCCGAGGCCGCCGCGCACATGCGGCTGCCCGTGAGCCTCGTGGTCGTGATCGCGTCGGACCTCGTCGACTCGGGCCATCTGCAGGTCCGCTCCGCGCCGCGCCACTCGCCACCCTCGGCCGAACTTCTGGAGAAGGTGCTCAATGGCCTCCGAAAACTCTGACTGGTCAGACGATGGGCGCTACGTCGCGCCCACCGTGGCCCAGTCGGTGAAGATCCTCGTCGTCGGCGCGTTCGGGGTCGGCAAGACGACGCTGATCGGATCGGTTTCCGAGATCGCGCCCCTGCGCACCGAGGAGACGATGACGCTCGCGAGCGTCGGCGTCGACTCGCTCACCGGCCTCGACGACAAGGCGACCACCACGGTCGCGATGGACTTCGGCCGCATCACCGTCAGCCCCGACGTGGTGCTGTACCTGTTCGGCACGCCGGGACAGCGGCGGTTCTGGGATCTGTGGGAGGGCCTGGCGGAGGGCGCGGTCGGCGCGCTCGTCCTGATCGACACGCGGCGCATCGAGGACAGCTTCGAGGTCTTCGACCAGCTGGAGACCCGCACCGGCATGCCGTTCGCGGTGGCCGTCAACGACTTCCCAGGCGCGCCCCGCTACGGCGCCGACCAGCTGCGCGAGGCGCTGGACCTCCTGCCGGACACGCCGATCGTGCACTGCGACGCCCGCAACAAGGAATCCTCGGCCCAGGCTCTCATCAAGCTGGTCGAGCACGCACTCCACTTCCCCGCATCCGAGAAGGCACTCACCTAAATGCGCACATCACACCGGCGACGGCTGTCCGACATGACCGGTCTGACACCGCTGACGGCGACCACCAGCAACGCGGACCCACAGGCCGTGTACCGGGAGCTGCAGGAGCAGTGGGGCGTGGTCGCGCCGGTCGAGCTCGAAGCGGACGTGCACGCCTGGCTGGTCATGGGACACCACGAGATCTGCCAGGTGGTGCGCAACGAGCAGCTGTTCTCCCGTGACCCCAACAACTGGCGGCTCTTCACCGAGGGTGTGGTGGCCCCCGACTCGGGTCTCGGCCCGATGATGTTCCCGAGGGACCACGCGTCCTACGCCGACGGCGACAAGCACCGCAGGCTGCGTGGCCCGATCGACGACGGTCTGGAGAGCCTCGACGAGCACCGGATGGCCAGGTTCATCCGCGCCACCTGCAACGAGCTCATCACCGGCATCGAGCACCTCGGCCGGGCGGACCTGGTGTCCGACTACGCGGCCGTGGTGCCGTTGCTGACCGTGGCCGGGTTCTTCGGCATGGGCCGCGAGCAGAGCCACGAGCTGCGTGCCGCGTTCACCGCGATCGTCAGCTCGGCGGAAGGATCGCAGGCGGAGGCGTACAACCTCGAGCGGATCCTGACCGGCGTGATGAACGCGCACCGCCAGACGCCGACCGACGACCTGACCACGGCTTTCCTGCGGCACCCCAACATGCGCAACGACTTCGAGATCCAGCAGTCGATCCTGCTCATGATCACCGCGGGCTACGAGACCACGACCACGTGGATCGCGCAGACCCTGCGCCTGATGCTCACCGACCCCCGCTTCGCCGGCCGGTTACGCGGCGGCAGGCTGGGCATCGACGACGCGCTGGACGAGGTCCTGTGGCGCGACCCGCCGATGGCGAACCTGCCGGCCCGCTTCGCACTGGTCGACTGTGAGCTGGGTGGCGCCCACATCCAGCGCGGCGATGCGTTGATCATGGCCTTCGGCGCGGCGAACAACGACGCGCGAGTGCACACGGACGACCCGTGGCTGGAGGTGGGCAACCGCTCCCACCTGGCGTGGAGCGCCGGCCCACACGCCTGCCCGGCTCAGCGACCTGGCCGCATGATCGCCCGCATCGCGGTGGACACGGCACTGCACCGCCTACACGACGTGACACTCGCGATCCCGGCCGAGGAGATCACGATGGTGCCCTCCCCGTGGACCCGCTGCCCGGCAAGCCTCCCCGTCCACTTCACCCCACCCACCCCAACCCACTGACACCGCGAGTCGCGCGTTCGGACCCCGCGAGTTACGTTTTCAGGAACAGAGGGTCCCCCGGGGGCAGGCGGTGACTGCCACCGGGGGACCCGGTTCGTGAGTGGTCAGACCTTGGTTGCCGAGGCGCCCACGTCCGAGTTCACCGCCGCGGAGACGATGCGGTTGCGTTGGTCGGTCGTGATCACCCCGTTCTGCACCAGTTCCTGTGTCACTCGCTTGACGTGGCGGACGAAGGCGTTGTGGTCCGGCCACTCGTACGTCTCGTTGATGACGTCGTTGATCGTGCAGCCGTTGCCGGTGTCGATGTTGGCGACCTGGGTGTCGAGCTCACCGATGACGACCGTGTCGCGGACGTCCGAGCTTGGGCACACGTCCGGACCCTGGCCAGGGCCGGACTCGACCACCGTGAACGTGCCCGTCAGGGCAGCGGACACGTTGCCAGCCCGGTCCGTCGCGCGGTACTGGAAGGTGTGCGTGCCCGCCGAGTCCACGGCCACCGGGGAGGTGTACACCGTCCACGGGCTACCGTCCAATGTGTACTCGATGGACGCCACGCCGGAACCCGTGTCCAGTGCCGACATGTTGATCGTGGCACCGTCCAGGTACGCCCAGTTCGCGTCCTGCGTGCCGGACACCAGCGCGGACACCGACGGTGGCGTGTCGTCGGTCTCGTCGGCCACCACCGTGAACGTCAGCGTTCCTTCGGCCGACACGTTGCCGGCCCGGTCCGTTGCCCGGAAAAGCACCGTGTGCGCGCCAGGCGCCATGACCTGGACGGCCTCCGAGTAAACGGTCCAGTTCGCACTGTCCAGTTTGTACTCGATGGACGCCACGCCGGAGCCGGCGTCGGTGGCCGAGAGCACCACCATCGCGGAGCCGATGTACGCGCCAGACGGGTCCTGCTCGCCGGTCGCCAGGCCGGTGACGGTCGGGGCCGTCGTGTCCTGGTCGACGACCGTGAAGTGCGCCATGCCCTCCGCGGACACGTTGCCGGCCACGTCGGTCGCGCGGTAGCTGAGCATGTGCATGCCAGCCGCGTTCACCACGACCGCGCTCGTGTACGGCGTCCACGCGCCATCGTCCAGTTTGTACTCCACCGAGGCCACCCCGGACTCGGTGTCGGCGGCCGCCACGGTCACCGTCGCCACGTCGAGGTAGTTGCCCTGCGCGTCCTGCTCGCCGGACACCTCGGCCGACACGGTGGGCGGGGTCGTGTCGCTCGGGCGTTCGACCACGGTGAAGGACACCTGGCCGTTGCCCACGTTGCCCGCCGCGTCGGTCGCCCGCAGCAGCACCACGTACTGGCCCGGGTTGGTGATCTGGACCGGTGCCGTGTATGGGTTCCAGCCCTGGTCGTTCACCTGGTACTCGACCGAGGCGACACCCGAGCCCGAGTCGGCCGCCGTCACCGTGACGGTCGCCGAGCCGATGTAGTTGCCTTCGCTGTTCTGCGCGCCGGACACGTTCGCCGTCACGGTGGGCGGGGTGGTGTCCTGCCCCTGACCCGCCACGACCGTGAACGAGGTCGTGCCTTCCGACGACGTGTTGCCGGCGACGTCCGTGGCCCGGTAGCGGACCGTGTGCGCACCGAGGGAGGTCACCTGGAACGGCGCCGAGTACGTCTGCCAGACGCCACCGTCCAGTTGGTACTCCACACTGTCCACACCGGACCCCGCGTCGGTGGCGTTCACCGCCACCGTCGCGGCGCCGACGTAGTTGCCGGACTGGTCCTGCGTGCCGGTGACCTGGGCGGTGACCGTGGGCGGGGTCGTGTCCTCACCACCGCCGGTCACGGTGAACTCGCCGACCATCGTGCTGTGGCCCGGAATCGTGCAGAAGAAGCGGTACCTGCCCGGGGTCAGGTTCACGGTCGCCTCGTGGCGGCCGTTGTTCGCGTCGAACGGGTTGGCCAGCAGGTTCAGCGGTACGTCGGTGTTGTAGCCGGGAGTCGACGTGTCGAACGTCAGCGTGTGCGACATGCCGGTCGTGTTGCCGGTCGCCTCGCTGGTCTCGAAGACGATCGTGGTCTCCCCCGCCACCGCCGTGGTCGGGAAGCTGACATAGGCCTCTTGGCTGTTGCCAGCGGTGAAGTTGAGCGTCTGCGCCGCGGCGAGGGCCGGTGCGGCGGACGCCGGTGACGGGGTGCTGGCCGACGCGGGTAACGCCACCAGCCCCAGCACGGCGACCGCCGCGGCGACCGCGGCGAGGAATCGTCGGGTCATGATTGGTTGTCCTCCTACCGGGGAAAGGCCGGGCGGCCCCCCAGGCCGCCCGGCCCACCCGGTTGTTACAGGGGCCGCACGCGGACGTTGCGGAACTCGACCAGGTCGTTCGTGCCGTGGTTCTGCAGGCCGATGAAGCCCTCGGCGAACTGCCGCAGATCCGTCGGCGGGTCACCCGGCCGGGACGAGGAGATGCCCGGCGCGTTGTCGAACTCGTTGATCACCTTGCCGTTGCGGATGATCGTGTAGTGCTGTCCGACAACCCTGATCTCGTAGTCGCTCCACTGACCCTTCGGGGTGGCACCCACCTGGTCCAGCGGCAGCGGGTCGAAGTTGTAGATCGACCCGGTCTTCTGCGGCTCACCGGTGGCACCGTCGTAGATCTGGATCTCGTGTCCACAGTAGATCGCGACCCAGGCCTGCGACGTCTGCGCCGAGCCGACCGTGCCGCAGCTGCCCGGCGGGCGTTGCGCCAGCGGTGTCCTCGGGTCCGGGAACCGGACGAACAGACCGCTGTTGCCGGCCGTGCCCTCCGGTGAGACGTCCCGGAACTGCATCTTCACCGAGAAGTTCCGGAAGGACTGCTTGGCGTACCACAACATCCCGAGCCCGCCGCTGGTGCGCAGGGACCCGTCCGGCTGTATCACGAACTGACCGGATGGCGCCATCGCCCAGTTGCGGAACGACTCCACCGTGCCGTCGTACAGCGCGTCGTACCCGAACACGCCCGGCGTGCCGATCTTCGACGCCTCAGCGGCCGCGACCAGCGTGTCACGCTGGTTGGTGTTGAGGATGCCGAGCTCGACCAGGCCGTCCGCCACGGTCTCGACGTGGAAGACGAACCCGGCGTGCGACGGCCACGTGCTCTCGTCGTCGATCAGGTCGTCGACCTTGCAGCCGGCCCCGGCGTTGCGGTTCGGCACAGTCGTGTCGACGTCGCCGAAGGTCACCGACGTGTTCGAGTCGGACGTCACACAGCCCACGTTCACCGCGGTCCGCGTGGTCACCGTCTCGCCGTCCGCGTACGTCACGGTCAGCTTCGCCGTGAACGGACCCGTGCGGGTGTAGGTGTGCTTCGGGTTGGCCTGTGTGGACACGGTGCCGTCACCGAACTCCCACTTGTACGACACGCCACCGGACTTCGAGCCGTTGAAGGCGTACGTCAGCGGCTTGTTCTGCACCGCGACGTTGCTCGCGGTCGTCGCCGGCGTCGCGCCGCCACCGGTGTAGGTGATCCGGATCAGCTTCTGGTTCGGGTCGACGGTGAAGAAGCCGCTGCCGTAGTCCAACATGTACAGCGCACCGTCCGGACCGAACTTGGCGTCCATCCAGCTCTGCAGCTTCGCGTCACCGCCGCCGCCCGGGATGATCGCCCGCAGCGACTCCGCGAACGCGGGTGGGTCGGCGGAAGCCACCTTGTTCCGGTCGACGGTCACCGCGATCCGGTTCGTCGCCTGGCAGTTGTCACCGATGAACCACTTGTCGTCCCAGTACTTCGGCCAGGCCACGCCGCTGTTCGCGTTCACCCGGTCGTAGTGGTAGGTCGGACCGTCCATCACGGCCTGGCAGCCACCACGCAGGTACGGCTCGGTGAACGTCTGGTCCGCCGGGTTGTAGGTGGGGATGTTGCTGTTCGGCCGGTTCGGGAACACCGGGCCGCCACCGTCCGGCGAGTACCAGATCATGTTCTTCTGCACCGGCGGCAGGTTCACCAGACCGGTGTTGCGTGGCGAGGTGTTGATCGGGTTGTCGCAGTCGTACCAACCCGTGAGGACGGCCGCGTCGATGCTGCTGCGGTCGCGGTACGGCTGCTTGTTGCCCATGCAGTACGGCCAACCGTGGTTGCCGGCCTTGGTGATGATCGTCGCGGTCTCGTACTTGGCCGGGCCCAGCTCCGGGCTCGGCGAACCCGCGTCCGGACCGACCCACGCGGCGGTCAGCCAGTTGGTCTCCGGGTCGATCGCGAGGCGCGAGATGTTGCGGACACCCATCACGTAGATCTCCGGCCGCGTCTTGTCGGCCGGGAACTGCCCCACCGGGAACAGGTTCCCCTGCGGGATCGTGTAGGTGCCGTCCGCCTCCGGGTGGATGCGGATGATCTTGCCGTTCAGGTCGTTCGTGTTACCGGCCGTACGGCGGGCGTCCTGGAACGAGATGCCCTGCCACGCCTGGGTCCAGTTGTTGCCGGAGTAGCCGTTCGAGCCCTCCGACGAGTTGCTGTCACCGGAACCGACGTAGAGGTTGCCGTCCTTGTCGAACGCCATGCCACCACCTGCGTGGCAGCAACTGTGGATCTGCGTGTCCCAGGACAGCAGGTCCTTGCGGGAAGCCAGGTCGAACGTCGAGGTCGACGCGTTGTAGGTGAAGCGCGAGATGGTGCGCTTACCGATCCGCTTGTCCCGGTCGATCGACGCGTGCGGCATCCAGTAGGCGTAGATCCAGCCGTTGTTGCTGAAGTTCGGGTCGAGCGTGATGCCGAGGAGACCCTCCTCGTTCTTCACGAGCTCGCCGCCGCCGCCCCGGTTACCCATCACCGGGAGCGTCGCCAACAGCTTGACCTGCTTGGTGGTCGGATCCCACTGGTGGATCGTGCCGCAGCCAAGGCCGATGTTCGGGTTGGTCCAGTCGTTCGGCTGGGGCACGGCGTTGCCCGCGCAGGCGCCGCGTCCGATGTAGAACACCCGCCCGTTCGGCGCGACCGTGAGGCCGTGCGACTCACCGATCTGGTTGAGCTGCCCGGCCGCGTTGTTCGTGGTCAGCCGCTCGACCTTGTAGTTCGAGGCGATGGTGGCCTTGCAGTCGGCACGCACCATGCCG
Organism: Actinophytocola sp.; assembly: GCF_036378875.1. Taxonomy (GTDB): domain Bacteria; phylum Actinomycetota; class Actinomycetes; order Mycobacteriales; family Pseudonocardiaceae; genus Actinophytocola. The sequence continues at coordinate 41,436 of NZ_DASUVO010000091.1, read as the reverse complement.
GTTGTCCACTTCAGAGCGCCGAGCACGTGGCCGCGGAACTCCGCCTCGCTGTAGCTCGCCTCCGTGCGACCCATGCCGGTGTAGAAGGAGCGGCCGCCGTCGTAGTCACGGCACCACGAGATCGGGTGGAACGGACCGAGCGCGGCGGGGCCGGGCTGATAGGTCTTCTCCTCGACCTGCGCGATCGTGTGGACGGTGCCGACCGGGTTCGGGTCCCAGTTGAGGTAGCGGTCGGTGCGCGTCCAGTTCAGCGGCAGGCCGGCGTTGGCCGGGTGCTGCCGGTCGAGGACGTCGATCACCGCGGACTGCGGCGCCGGGTCGGGCGGCGGCGGCGTCTCGGCACCGCCGAACACCGCGAAGTCAGCCAGCTGCAGGAGCGGCTCGCCGGAGTTCGCCGTGATGTTCAGCCGGTAGTGCGAGTACACCGTGGTGTTGGCGAACGTGAACTTCCTGGACTGGAAGCGCTCCGGGAACACCTCGTTCGTGCGGGTGTCGAGGTCCGTCCAGCTTGTACCGTCGTTGGAGCCCTGCAGGGTCCAGTTCTTCGGGTCCCGGCCGGTGAAGTCGTTGGCCGAGGTCAGGGAGTAGCTCCCCACCGCGGCAGGCGTGGTGAGCTTGTAGACCACCCAGCCGGTCGGGGTCCTGGTGAGCCACTTGGTCTGCGAGTTGTTGTCGAGCAGCTTGTCCTTGGTCTCGTTCGGCGGGTTCTCGCCGTTGGCGGTCACCTCGGCGACCGGCGCCGGCTCCAACCGGCTGCCGATCGGGCGGCTGCCGATGAGGCCGGTGAACCACGTCGAGTCCGGCTGGGCGCGGGCCGCGTCGGAGATGCCGAGGAAACCGTTGCCGGCCTTGATGTACTCCTGGAGCGCGGTTTCCTGGTCACGGGTGAGCGTGACGCCGTTGGCCGACAGGAAGACCACGCCGCGGTACTTGTCGAGGTTGGCGGTGTTGAACACGGCCGGGTCGGACGAGACCGTCGGGCTGATCCCGTTGGCCACGGCCATGCTGGAGATCGCGTCGGCCGCCCGGACCACCGGGTCCAGCTGTTGCGCGGCCGCGCCGTGGAAGATGAGGACGTTGATCGGGACCGTCGCGGCCGGTGCGACGGCCGCGGCAGGTGCCGGTACTGCCGCGGCCGTTGTCGTGAGTACCAGTGGTGCGCTGAGCAGGACTGCCGCGCCGACGGCGAGCATCCTGGCGGCGCGGCTCGTAGAGCCTCTTCGCCCCATAGTTGGGCCTCTCCCTTTCTCTGCAGGTGGAGTCGGGTGGCTGTTTACTTGTGGCCGCCGTGGTCTGCTGGCATGCCGTTGTTGGCCCGTTTGGCCGACGGGTTTCCCGGAGCCAGTGGTGCGTAGCCGGCGTGTGGGCCGGTCGGCACCGGTGTCATGTTCATGGCACTCATGTCCGTGTGCGTCATGGCGTGGCCGTGGAAGCGGTCGATGGCCTCCTGCGCGCCGGCCGGCATCGAGCCGTCCTGGTTACGCACGAGGAAGATCCCGGCCATCCCCGTGTCCGAATGGGACTGGACGTGGCAGTGGTACATCCACGCGCCGGAGCCGACCCCTTCACCCGCGATCACCTGGAAGCCGAATGAGCTGCCGGGGTCGAGGTTCTTGTTGTCGACGACGTGCGAGTGGTCGTTCGCGCCGGTGAGCATGCCGGTGCGGGTGTCCGCCCAGCGGTGCGCGTGCAGGTGGAAGGTGTGCGGCAGGTTGCCGTGGCCGATGCAGATCCACTCGACCCGCTCACCCTGCCTGGCCTCGAACATCGGGGTGTCCGGGGCGACCTTGTTGTTGATGGACTGCTCGTTGAAGACCACTGTGTACTGCCGGTCGGGAAGCAGATCACCGCGCTTGCGCACGATCAGGCCGCCGTACAGGCCGCGCTGGAGGCCGCCGGTGCCGTGGTCGGTGCCCATGGCGTGGTCGTGGTAGTGCCAGTAGCCCGCGCTGCCCGGCATGTAGTAGCCGTCCAGTTCGTACTGACTGCGGGTGCGCCAGGTGTAGACGCGGGTCTCGCCGGGGTTGTTGAACGAGGCGTTGAACGGGGCACCGTCGGACGCCGTGTCGTAGTTGACGCCGTGCGGGTGGATGGACAGGCGCTGGTTGGTGTTGTTGACCAGCTCGATCTCCAGCGTGTCGCCCTCGTAGATCTCGATGAGCGGGCCGGGGATCGTCGGCTTGCCCGGTTCGAGGGCATAGCCGAACAGGTTGGTGCCGGCGAGTTGCTCGGCGTAGAGGGTGATCTGTCTCAGCGCCTTGGCCGCGCCCGCCGCGGCCTCGGCACCGGCCGACGCCGACACCGCGGCGACCCCGCTCGCGACAACGGCAGGGGCAAGCACACCTGCCGCCGCCGCGCCCGCGAGCATCGATCGACGCGAGAGCGTCGGCCGGCTTTCTTCCTCCATCGTGGATCTCCGTTCCAGGACACAGTGGAAGAGCGGCTGTTTCAAGCCGCTCAGGTTGGTACGGGGAGTGTGGAGACGCGACGCGACACGGTGTGGCACCTACGAGTGACGTCCGTTGTCACGCTGCCTCGCCTTTCGACCCGGGTGTGGCTCCCGGGCGGTCCCTCGCCGGCGTGGACATTGTCGCTTCTGGTCTAAACAACCCGAACTTATGTCGGAAAGCAACGAAAGTTAAGGCTCCAAACGGCGTAACGAGGGCGCGAGGGTGGTTGGTTGAACTCGCAAGCGTGCAGCAAAGTTGCCCGTTAGTACACGGGTTGCACGAATTTTTCCGGAGCGCTGTGGATCAACTGCCGCCTGGCCAGGCCCGCGATTCGTCGAACTCGCGGGTCCAGGACGTTGGACTCGCGGGTCTCTCGCGTTGGACACGCGAGAGACCCGCGAGGGTCAGCCGCCGGCGACCGCCTTGCGGGCCGTGGGGGCGTCGGTCGCGTTCAGGGCCAGTTCTGCCAGGCGTCGGCAGTCGGCCATGGTGTGGGACGCCAGTGCCGCACGGACGGGCGGGAGTGATGGCGCGGACATCGACAGGGTCGTGATGCCCATGCCGGCGAACACGCACGCGAGCAGCGGGTCGCCGGCGGCCTCGCCGCAGATGCCGACCGGTTTGTTCAGGTCGCGGCCCGCGGCGGCGACCGTGGCGACCAACTGGAGGACCGCCGGCTGCCACGGGTCGAGCAGGTCGGCCAGCTCGCCGTTCATCCGGTCGGCGGCCATCGTGTACTGGCTCAGGTCGTTCGTGCCGATCGACACGAAGTCGACCGACGCCAGGATCTGCCTGGCGTGCAGGGCGGCCGCCGGGACCTCGATCATCACGCCGGCCGTGCGCAGGCCCGCCTGGTGGACGAGCGAGGCGAACTCGGCGGCTTCGGCGGCCGTGGCGACCATCGGGGCCATCACCCACACGTCGGCGTCGGTCGCCGTGGCGGCGCGGGACACCGCCTCCAGTTGTTCGGTCAGCACGGCCGGGCGGACGCGTGCCGTGCGCAGGCCTCGGATACCCAGCGCGGGGTTCTCCTCGTCCGCGAGCCCCAGGAACGGAAGTGGCTTGTCCGCGCCCGCGTCCAGGGTCCGCAGCACCACCTTCCGGCCCCCTGCCGCCTCGAACAGCGCCCGGTAAGCGGATTCCTGCTCCGCTACCGGTGGCGCGGCCGTGCGGCCCAGGAAGAGGAACTCCGTGCGGAACAGGCCGACACCCTCGCCGTCGTCGGCCAGGTCCGCCGCGCCGCCCACGTTGAGCAGCAGCGGCACGGACTCGCCGTCGGCCGTGCGGCCGGGGCCCGTGATGGCAGCGTCGCGGGCCCGGTCGGCCAGGCCGGCCTCGCGGATCTCCATCGCCTCGAGCGCGGTGACCTGCGCGACGACACCGGTCGTGCCGTCGACCGACAAGGGGGTGCCGTCGGGCACGTCGAGGATGCCCGCGCAGCTCACGACCGCCGGGAGTCCGCGGGACCGGGCCAGGATCGCCGTGTGGCTGGTCGGTCCGCCGCGGCGGGTGACGATCGCGAGGACGGACGAGTCCAGCAGCGCGGTGTCGGCCGGCGACAGGTCGTCGGCGGCCAGCACGAACGGCACGCCGGGGCGCGGCAGGCCGGGCATCGGCACGTCCAGCAGCCACGCCACGGCCCGGTCCCGCAGGTCCGCGAGGTCGGCGGCCCGCTCGGCGAAGTAGCCGCCCAGCGCCTTGAACGTCTCCTGCTGCTCGCCGATGGCGTCGGTGATCGCCCACGCCGCGGGACGGCCGTCGGCGATCCTGGCGGCCACCGCGTCGGCGAGCGTCGGGTCGGCGGCCATCATCGCCTGTGTGGCGAGGACTTCCGCCGCCGTACCGTCCACTGTGGTCGACAGTTCCTCCAGAGAGGACGCCACGAACGCCAGCGCGGCCGTGGCCCGCTCGCGTTCGTCCGGTCCCGCCACCGGGACCTCGGCGGGCAGACGCGGCGGGCTGCCCATCGCGTGGACCGGACCGGCCGTACGTCCCGGGCTCACGCCGAGCCCCGTCATGTCAGGCATCGAGGTCCTTCGCCAGCACTTCCGCCATCGCGTCGAGTGCCGCGTCGGCGCCGTCGCCGTCCGCCGAGATGGTGACCGTGTCGCCGCCGTGTGCGCCGAGCGCGAGCACCGCGATGATGCTCCGCGCGTCCACCGGCGGCTTCTCGGCGATCGAGATGCGCACGGTCACCGGTTGCGCCTGCGCCGTCTTCACCACGATCGCCGCCGGCCGCCCGTGCAGCCCGATCCGTGATCCGACAACAACTTCCCTCGCTGGCATCGTTGCCCGCCCTTTACGGTTCGATGGTCACCTTGATCGCCGCGCCGGTGGAGACCAGCTTGATGGCGTCGTGCAGTTCGGACAGTTTGATGCGGTGGGTGATCAGGTCGTCGACCGGAACCTCGCCGCTGGCGATGAGTTCCAGCGCCTTCTTGTTGTGCGTTGGGCTGGAACCGTTGGCGCCCACGATGGTCAGCTCGCGGTAGTGCACGAGGTTCGAGTCCAGCGCGATCGTCGGCTTGTCCTTCGGCAGGCCGCCGAAGAAGCTGATGCGGCCGCTGCGGGCGGCCATCTGCAGTGCTTCCTCCTGCGCCGCACCGGAAGCGGCGGCGGTGATCACCACGTCGACACCGCGGCCGTCGGTCAGCTTGTGGATCTCGTCGACGGCGTTCACCTCGGCCGAGCAGATCGCCGCGTCCGGGTGGACCTTCTCCGCGGACATGTCCAGCCGCGCCCGGTTCAGCTCCACGAGGTACACCCGCCGCGCGCCGCGCGCCCGGGCGAGCCGCACGTGCAGGCACCCGATCGGACCGGCGCCCACCACCACGACGTCGTCCCCGGAACCGACGCCGGCCAGCTCCTGCCCGTTCAGCACGCAGGCGAGAGGCTCGGCCACCGACGCCTCGGCGTAGCTCACACCGTCCGGGACTCGGTTCAGCCCGTCCACCGCGAGCACCGCGCGCGGCACGATCAGGTACTCGGCGAACCCGCCGTCGTAGTGGTAGCCCACGGAGGTCTGGTTGGGACACACCGGCATCCGGCCACGCAGGCAGTCGGGGCACGTACCGCACGGCACGGCAGCGATCACCTGGACCCGGTCACCGGACCGCCATTCATCCACAGTGGACTCGATGACCTCACCGGCGATCTCGTGCCCGATCACGCGCGGCGGCACCAGGTGGTGGTGGCCGTGGTTGAAGATCTTGACGTCCGTGCCGCACGTCGAGCAGTTGTGGACGCGGATCTTCACCTCGCCCGGTCCGGGTGTCGGCTCGGGCGCGTCCTCCAGACGCAGGTCACCAGGGGCGTAAAACCGCGCCACCCTCATGCTTACAGGTCCTTCCCAATCGATTCGAGGAGACCGCGTACCTCGTCGGGGCTCGACGAGGTACGCAGGCGCTCCGCCTGTGCGGGGTCCATGAGGATCTGCGCGAGTGCTGACAGCACGGTCACGTGCTCGTCGCCCTTGGCCGCGATGGCCACGCAGATCGTGACGGTCTGCCCGTCCCAGTCCACACCGGACGGGAACTGCAGCACGGCGAGGGTCGTCTGCTTCACGAGCGCGCGGCTCTCGTCGGTGCCGTGCGGGATCGCGACACCCTCGCCGATGAACGTCGACACGGACTTCTCGCGTGCCAGCATGGTTTCCGGGTAGCCGGCCTCGACCGCGTCCAGTTCCAGCAGGACCGCGCCGCACTGGCCGATCGCGTCCCACTTGTCGGTGGCGGTCAGGCCGAGCCGGATTCCTTCTGCGGGCAGTACCTCAGCCACGGATCTCCTCACCTTCCTTGATGGCCTTCTCCAGCCGGTCGAACGCGGGGTCGCCCAGGAACATCTGGAACTCCACGACCACCGCGTGCGGCACGGTCAGCCGTGCCCGCTCGGCCAGGTCGGAGTGGGTGAGCACCAGGCGCGCCTCGGCCGGGATGTCGGCGATGGCAACGTGATCCACGCTCACGCCGTACGGCTTGAGCCGGGTCCGCAGCTGGCTGGCCAGCATCACGCTCGACCCCATGCCGGCGTCACAGGCGACGACGACGTTCTTGACGTCGCTGCCGGTGATCGTGGGCGCGGTCGTGACCGCGGCGCCACCGTCCAGAGCAGAAGTGTCCGATGTGGAGTCCTCGGCGACCGGGGCCGGGGTTTCCTCGGCCGAGTCTGCGCCACGGCCGAACTTCAGCAGTGCGGCGGCGGCGATGAACGCCACGGCCGTGGCCATCGCGATCGAGAGCAGCACGCTCACGTGACCGCCGCGCGGGGTGACCGCCAGGTAGGCGAAGATGCTGCCCGGCGCCGGCGGCGCGACCAGACCGGAGTTGGTGACCATCGCGGTGCCGACACCCGCCATGCCACCGGCGACCGCGGCGAGGATCAGGCGCGGCTTCATCAGCAGGTACGGGAAGTAGATCTCGTGGATGCCGCCGAAGAAGTGGATGATGATCGCGCCGGGCGCGCTCGGCCGCATCCGCCTCGGGCCGAAGAACCAGAACGCCAGCAGGATGCCGAGGCCGGGGCCGGGGTTGGTCTCGATCATGAACAGGATCGACTGGCCGGTCTGCTGCGCCTGCTCGAGGCCGAGCGGGCCGAACACGCCATGGTTGATGGCGTTGTTGAGGAACAGGGCCTTCGCGGGCTCGACGATGATGGAGACCAGCGGCAGCAGGCTGTTGTCCACCAGGAAGTCGACGACCTTGCTGGCCGCGTTGGTGAGCGCCTCGACGATCGGGCCCATGCCGACCACGCCGACGAGCGCGAGCCCGCCGCCGAGGATGCCGAGCGAGAAGTTGTTGACCAGCATCTCGAAGCCGGACTTGATCTTCCCTTCGACCCGGCGGTCGAACAGTTTCAACAGGAACGCGGCGAGCGGCCCCATGATCATGGCGCCGAGGAACATCGGTACGTCCGCGCCGACGATCACACCCATGGTGGCGATCGCGCCGATCACCGCACCACGCTGGCCGTGGACCATCCGGCCACCGGTGTAGCCGATCAGGGTCGGCAGCAGGTACTTGATCGTCGGGTCGACGAGCCCGGCCAGCGTCTCGTTCGGTAACCAGCCCTTGGGGATGAACAGCGCGGTGATCAGACCCCACGCGATGAACGCGCCGATGTTGGGCATGATCATGCCGGCGAGCTTGCCGCCGAGCCGTTGCACCCTGGCACGCAGGCTCTTGCCCTGCAGGTGCTTGAGGTGAGAGATGTCAGTCGTCGTTGACGTCATTGTTCCGCTCCATCCCGTTGCCCTCCGAGGGCACGTGTGAGGTCGACCGAGGCATGCACGCGCACCTTCGCGCGATCCACGTCGCCGGGCCCGGGCATCCGGCTGCCCGGCAACCGGACCGCCCCCGCACCCCACGACAACGCCTCGATGAGGGCATCCCCGCCGGTCACCCCACCGGCCAGATACCCGGCGAGCATCGCGTCCCCGGCCCCGACCGCACTGCGGCCGCGGTCCACCGGCGACTCGCCGTACTGCGCCCCCTGTGTGTTCACCAACACGGCGCCGTCGGCGCCGAGACTTGCCAGGACGTCCTCGACTCCTGCCTCACGCATCTTGTTCGCGGCACGCACGGCACCGCCGAGCGTGTCGATCGGGAAGCCCGCGAACTCCGCCAACTCGTCCCTGTTCGGTTTCACCAGCGCCGGTCCCGCGGCCAGCGCGGCCGTGAGTGCCGGACCGGACGTGTCGACGGCCAGCCGGACACCGCGCTCGGTGAGCCGCCGGTTGAGGTCGCGGTAGAAGGTCTCCGGCACACCAGGCGGCAGACTGCCGCTCGCCACCACCCAGTCGGCGGAGGCGGCCGTGTCCAGCACCGCCTTGACGATCCGCTCCAGGTCGTCGGCCGTCAGCTCGCCGCCCGGCTCGTTGATCTTGGTGACCGAGCCGTCCGGCTCGACCAGGCTTACGTTGGACCGGGTGTGTCCGGTGACGGGCACCGCGCACACGTCGATGCCCTCTTCCTCCAGCAGTTCGGTGAGCTGCCGGCCCTCCGGCCCGCCTCGCGGCACGACCGCGCAGGTCGGCAGCTTGTGCGCGGCCAGCGCGCGAGCCACGTTGACCCCCTTGCCGCCGGGGTCGAGCCGCGTCGCACCGGCCCGCACCATCTCGCCCCTGACCAGCTCGGGGATCTCGATGGTCCGGTCAAGGCTCGGGTTCAACGTGAGTGTGACGATCATGCTCGGACGACCCTCGGCCCCTGTGATTCGATCTCCGCCGCCACCTTCGGGTCCAGTCCCGTGTCGCTGATGAACAGGTCGATGTCCGACAGCTCCGCGAAGCGCGCCAGGTGGTCGCTGCTGAGCTTGGTGTGGTCGGCCAGCAGGACCCGGCGGCGGGCCGCGGTGACCATCGCCTTCTTGACCGCGGCCTCCGCCTGGTCCGGAGTGGTCAGTCCCCGTTGGACGGACAGCCCGTTGGTCGCGAGGAACGCCACGTCCACGTAGGACTGGGCGAGGATCTCCAGCGCCCACGGGTCGACACAGGCCATCGTGCGGGACCGGACCCGGCCGCCGACGAAGAGGACGGTGAAGTTCGCGCGCGTGGCGAGTGATAGCGCGGTGGGCAACGCGTTGGTGAGGATCGTCAGCTGCCGGTCGACCGGGAGGATCTCGGCGAGCCGGGCGGTCGTCGTGCCCGCGTCGAGGAGGATCGAGCCCTCCTCGGGAACCTCGGCGAGCGCGGCCTTCGCGATCCGGTCCTTCTCGGCGCCGAGCACCGCGTCCCGCGCGGCCAGCGCCGGTTCGAACCCGAGACGCTCGACGGGGATCGCACCGCCGTGCACGCGGCGGAGCAGCCCGTGGCGCTCCAGTACGGAGAGGTCACGGCGGATCGTCTCCCCGGTGACGGCCAGCTCAGCAGCGAGCTCGGCCACGTCGACGCGTCCCTCACGACGGGCGCGGTCGACGATGTGCTGCTGCCGTTCTTCTGCGTACATGTGGATTTACCACCGTTTCATCTGCGTATCGTTGTGTTTACCTGGTTTGGCCACATCAAGTCAACACTCTGTTCGCTTGAACTGTAGGTAGTCAGACCGGTACCGGCCGCCAGAAGCGCTTGCTCAGCGTTGTGACGCGTGCGTAATATTCGCCCACGTTCAGCCCTACCTCTGGCGGTGAGTGGGCCTTGTCCAACCCCGGTTCGGACGGCGCGGGACAGCGCCAGGACGAACCATTGAGCGGCGTACTTCCCATCGACCAGCCACCGCCAACGCCGAGAGCCCTGCCGATCGGGCCACGCTCCGTCGTGCCGGCGAGTCTAAGGAGCCTCACGAACCGGGAGAAGAAACCCAAGAAGCAGCTCCCGCTCGCGCCGCCGCCGACCCCGGGGCCGGTCTCGCCGCTCGCTGACGCCGGCCCGTGGACCAAGCCGAAGGAGCAGCCGCCGCTGTCGGTGGAGGCGAGCAACCCGAGACAGCTGGTCCGCCCGTACACGCGCACGGGCGGCCGCACGCACGTCGGCTACCGGCTGGAACTGGAGACCCTGCTGTCCACCGCGCCCGACAGGGACCGGGACATCGCGACCCTGCGGGACGACTACCAGGTGATCTGCGAGATGTGCCGCACGCCGCAGTCGGTGGCCGAGGTCGCGGTCCGGCTCAGACTGCCGCTGGGCGCCGCACGGGTGTTGATCGCGGACGTGGTGGAGGCGGAAATACTGTCCGTCCACGAGACCGCGGCGGCGGCCGGGCCATCCATGGACCTGCTGGCACGGGTGGCGGCCGGCCTCAAGAACCTGTAGGCGCCGGCTGGCAGTGCGGGCAGTGGTAGGTGACGCGGGTGTCCTGCCTGGACACGGCGATCGGCCCGCCACACCGCGCGCACTCCCGGCGGCCGCCGTAGATCCACAGCTCATGACCGCGCCTGCGGTCGCCGGTCGTGTTCCGGATCGGGTTCAGTGCGTTGTACAGCAACAACTTCCTGGCGAGGGCGACGACCTTGTGCGGATCGGCGGCGGACACCGGCGCCCACGGCGACACCTTGAGCAGGTAGCAGATCTCGGACTTGTAGACGTTGCCAATACCGGCCATGACCTGCTGGTCGAGCAACGCCTCCCCCAGCTCACGGGCGGGGTCGAGGTTCAGGCGCCGGACGGCCTCCTCGGCGTGCTCGTCACTCCACTCGGGATCGAGCAGGTCGGGCCCGAGGTGCGCGACGAGCTTGCTTTCGTCCGAAGTAGACACAAGAGCCATGTCGTGGAGCAGTTCGCCGAGCGCGTACTTCTGCGGCGTCGCGAGGATCGCGCGCACGCGGTGGTTGATCGGCGGCCGACGGGAGTACACCCGCCACGAGCCGTCGAGGCGGAGGTGGCAGTGCAGGCTCACCTCGCTGTCGAACCTGAGGAAGAGGTGCTTGCCGACGGACACGGTCCGCACCATGACCCGACCTGCCAAATCCACAGTGGACAGTCGGGGATGCCGTAGCTCGCCGCGGACGAGAGTGACACCGCCCAGCGCCTCGGTCAGCTTGCGCGCCGTGGCGTAGACGGTGTCACCCTCGGGCATAACTCCAGCTTAGGCGGTGGCCAGCGCCCTCCGCCGAACCATGGTCGCGGCCAGGGCGACCCAGGCGATCAGCACGCCGCCGGTCATGGTCAACGCCATCGCCGGGCCGTCGTTGCCCAGCACCCCGACGACCGGCGCGATCAGGGCGCCGAGCCCGAACTGCGTGGCCCCGAGCAGCGCGGCCGCGGTGCCGGCCGCCTCACCGTGCCGGGACAGCGCCAGCGCGGGCGCGTTCGGCAGCACGAAACCCACCGCGGCCAGCAGCAACAGCAGCGGCACGAGGAAGCCGGGCAGCCCGCCGAACCCGGTCTCGGCGAACAGGATCAGCACGACGCCGAACACCAGGCCCGCCGCGAGCGCGCCGAAGACGATCTGCTTCGGCGTCCAGCGGTTCAGCAACACCACGTTCACCTGCGAGGCGCCGATCAGCGCGACCGCGCCGAGCGCGAACACCAGCCCGAACTCCTGCTGGGACAGCCCGAAGGTGTCCTGCAGCACGAACGACGAGCCGGAGACATACGAGAACAAAGCGGACATGCCGAGCGCGGCGACCAGCGCCAACACCACGAACTGTGGGTCGGTCACCAGCATCCGGTAGGTGCGCAGCACGGGTCGGACCGCGCTGGTCCTGCGGCGTTCGGGCGGCAGCGTCTCCTTCAGCAGGAAGATCGCGACCAGCAGCAACGCGACGCCCAGCAGGGCGAGCACACCGAACACGCCGCGCCACGAACCGGTCAGCAGGACGGCCGCGCCGATGGACGGGGCGAGGATCGGCGCCGTGCCCATCACGAGCATGAGCCGCGAGAGGATCGTGGCCGCGGCCTTGCCGGTGAACAGGTCGCGCACGACGGCCATCGCCACCACCATGGTGGCGGCCGCGCCGACACCCTGGAGTGTGCGCAGCAGGCCGAGCACGACAACGTTCGGCGCGACCAGGCACAGCACCGAGGCGCCGATGTGCACGATCGTGCCGGCGATCAGCGGTGTCCGCCGGCCGAAGGCGTCCGACAGCGGGCCGATGACCAGCTGTCCCAGGCCGAGGCCGATCAGGGTGCCCGTCAACGTCAGCTGCACGGCGGACTCCGACGCGCCGAGGTCGGCGCCCAGTGCAGGCAGCGCGGGCAGGTACATGTCGATGGTCAGGGGACCGAGAGCGATGAGAGCACCGAGGACGAGGATGATCCGAATCCTGGCGGCTCCGGTCGGCGACTCTGCCAACTGCTCCTCACGGTCCAGTGTGGATGGACTGCGCAGAGTGGCCTGTTCCATGACTCGTGCCAACAAGCCGACACGGGGTGTTGTTCCGATCAGACCGTCGCGGTGATCCTTGTCGCAAGTTCACGCAGTTTCTGTTCGGTCTGCGAACCCTTCGGCGCCGTGTAGGTGCACAGACGCTGATGCGGGTCTGTCGGCAGGTCGAACGCCTCGAACGTCAACACCAGTTCGCCGACCTCCGGGTGCATGACCCGTTTGACGCCGTGGTCGCGGTCACGCACGTCCTGCACCGCCCACAGGCGGCGGAAGTCCTCGCTGGCCTCACGCAGTTCACACATCACCTGGTACGGCCGGCCGTTCTCGGGGAACCGGCCAACGTCGGCACGCAGCGCGCACACGGTTTCCTCCGCGACGATCGTCCAGTCGGGATACGTCGTGCGCGCATCGGGACGCAGGAACACCATTCGCGCGCCGTTCCGTTCGTGCTCGGGCAAAGCGTCGAAGTCCGTCGAGTACGCCAGGACGGCGAGCCGGTTCCACGCGAGGATGTCGGTGCCCGGCCCGTAGATCATGGCCGGCACGGTGTCACCCATCGCGTCGAGCAGTTCCTGGATCTGTTGGCGCACCTCGGGCCGCTCGACCGGCGCGCACGCACCGGCGGCGCCGCGGCGGCCGGGAGCGGTGATGTTGCGCAGGAACGTGTGCTCGTGCGCGGTGAGCCGCAGCGCGCGGGCGATGGCGTCGAGAACGGCGTCGGAGATCGCGGGCGCACGGCCCTGCTCGATGCGTGTGTAGTAGTCGACGCTGATACCGGCCAGTTGGGCGACCTCCTCCCGGCGCAGGCCGCGGACCCGTCGCCGGGTGGCCCCGTCGGGCAGGCCGACCTCGGCCGGGTCGAGCGCGGCACGACGTGCCTTCAGGAAGGGTGTGACCTCGTCCTCGACCTGTCCCATACGACCATTATCCCGAAAGGGTGGTTCTGGCGGACCCAGGTTGAGCCGTGCCTGGCGAGATCACCGCCTGGCCCGCAGAGTGGGGTCATGGAACGCAGAATCCTTGGCGGCACCGGTATCTCGGTGAGCGAGTACGCCCTCGGGGCGATGATGTTCGGCTCGTTGGGCAATCCCGACCACGACGAGGGCGTGCGGATCATCCACGCCGCGCTCGACGCCGGCATCAACTTCGTCGACACCGCCGACATCTACTCAGCGGGCGAGTCGGAGGAGATCGTCGGCAAGGCGCTGAAGAACCGGCGCGACGACATCGTCCTGGCCACGAAGGCACACGGCTCGATGGGCCCGGATCCCAACCACAGCGGCAACTCGCGACGCTGGCTCGTGCGCGAGGTGGAGAACAGCCTGCGCCGGCTGGGAACCGACTACATCGACCTGTACCAGATCCACCGGCCGGACCCGAACACGGACGTCGACGAGACACTGGCTGCGCTGACCGACCTGGTACGGGCGGGCAAGGTGCGCGCGGTCGGGAGTTCCACGTTCCCCGCCGAGCAGATCGTCGAGGCACAGTGGGTGTCGGAGCGGCGCGGGCACGTCCGTTTCCGCACCGAGCAGCCGCCGTACTCGATCCTCGCGCGTGGCGTGGAGGCGGCCGTGCTGCCGACCGCGCAGAAGTACGGGATGGGCGTGCTGACCTGGGGCCCGCTGGCCGCCGGCTGGCTGTCCGGCCGCTACACGGCGGCGTCGGACGTGATCTCCCGCGGCGAGGGCCGGGTGAAGACCGAGGCACACAAGTTCGACCCGTCGCTCCCGGACAACGCGCGCAAGCTGGAGGCGGTCACCGAACTGTCGAAGCTGGCCGCGGACGCCGGCCTGACGCTCCCGCACCTGGCGGTGGCGTTCGTGCGGGCCCACCCGGCCGTGACGTCGGTGATCATCGGCCCCCGCACGATGGAGCAGCTGGAGTCCCTGCTGAGCGGCGACGGCATCGAGCTGTCGGCCGACGTGCTCGACCGCATCGACGAGATCGTGCCCCCTGGCACGGACCTCAACCGCTCGGACAGCTACTACACGCCCCCGGCACTGGCGACCCCCGCACTCCGGCGGCGCTGACGCCATGAAGGACGCCGTCCTCGCGTGAGGACGGCGTCCTTCATCGCACGGCGGGCAACTCACCGCAACGGCCCTATGACCCAGTGCGATCTTGCGGAATGATGCCTCCCAGCCACCTGGGGAGGTCACTCATGAAGCATCGCGGCTTCGGGCTCACCATCGCACTCCTGCTGTCCACCCTCGCGGTTCCGCACGCGGCGGCCGCGCCGGCAGTGGACGCCGACGAGCTGGTTCTCGCGCGTGTGCAGCTGCCGAACGAGACCATGTTCGACGAGCTGCTCGCGAACGGCGCGGACATCGCCACCCGGCCCCGCATGGACGACGGGCAGTTGCTCGTCGACCTCGTGCTCAGCGGCAGCGAGCTGGACGCGCTGACCGCTCGCGGCGCGCAAACCGTGCAGATCATCCAGCGGGAGGGCGACACCCGCCACCACCGGGCCGCGCCGCAGGCCGCGGACACACTGACCTTCCTGTCCGCCTACTGGTGGACCTCGGGCACGCAGACGTTCCTGCAGGCCCAGGTCGCGACCACCGCGATCGCCGATCCGGACGTCGAGATCACGGTCACCTGGACCACCGCCGACGGCACAACGGGGTCGTTCCCGCTGCAGCGGTTCGAAGACGCCGGCGAGTACCAGTACCACGTGGCCGAGCCACGGGTCCTGCCCGCGCGGCCGGTGAAGGTGAACGCGACGTCCAGCCTCGGCGGCGTCTCGCGCACCATCACGCCATCGGCATGGCCCGGCGCCACCCCGCCCGAGCTGCCGACCAGCTACCAGAAGGACTTCATCGACGCCTACCTGACGCCCACCGACGTCAAGGCCAGGCTGGGCAGGCTCGCGCGCCAGTACCCGAACCTCGTGGAGCTGGTGAACCTGCCGCACAAGACGCAGGGCTACCGCCGCACGGCGACCGCGTACGTCGGCGACCCGGCGAGTGCCGCGATCGTCGTCGAGTCGGTCAGGTTCGGTGACGAGGGGCCGAACGGCTGGCAGGTCAAGACGGTGAACCCCGGCAAGCCGAACCGCCCGGCCCGGGCCACGTGGCGGGACCGCGTGCTGACGGTGTCGCTGGCCACGGACGCGAGCGGCGCGGTCGTGAGCACCACCGACCAGATCGCCGCGCTGGTCACCGCGACCTTCCCGCAGCGGTTCTCGGCGTTCGTCGAGGACGGGTCGGCCGGCAAGGTCATGCCGGTCGCGGGTCCCGTCACGATGGACGACGGCCTGGACGGTTCGGTGTCCCGGCGGCCGTGGACGGTGCAGGCGCTGCGGATCGGCGCGCACCGGGACGGCTCGCGGGTCGGCGTGCTCGCCTACTCGCAGGAACACGCGCGGGAGTGGGCGACCCCGCTGGTGACGATGGAGTTCGCGGAGCGGCTGCTCGCCAACTACGCGACCGACGCGGCGACCCGGCAGCTGCTCGAGGACGTCGAGGTGTTCGTGATCCCGACGGTCAACCCGGACGGCGCGAACTACGCGTTCTCCGACGCGGCCTTCCAGCGCAAGAACCTGGTCAACCGCTGCACCGGCACCCAGCGCGACCCGCGCTTCGCCGACTCGTGGGGTGTGGACGTCAACCGGAACTACGGCGTCGGTTCGCTGTTCGACGGGTTCACCGGCGCCTCGACCAACTGCCTGTCCGGCACCTACGCGGGCACTGGGGAGTTCTCCGAGGCGGAGAGCAAGAACGTCGTCGCGCTGGCGAAGGCCAACCCGAACATCCGGTACTCGATGAACGTGCACAGCTACGGCGGCTACTTCATGTGGGCGCCAGGTGCCTACGCGATGCCCGGTCGGGTGACGCTGCCGAGGCCCTCGGCGGAGGAAGGCGCTTACTTCCTGTCATCGGCGAAGCGCATCGTGGGCGCCATCGCGACCTCGCGGGGCACGGTCACGTGGCCGTCCCGCACGGGCCCCGTGGCGGACGTCCTGTACTCGGCGGCGGGTAACTCGGCGGACCAGCTGTACTACGAGCAGGGCATCACCGCCTGGAACTTCGAGGTCGGCAACGACCGCTGGAACCCGGCGACGGGCGAGTGGGAGGCGGTCGGTTTCCAGCCGCCGTTCCCCGAGGCGCACGCGGAGTCCCAGGAGTACGCGGACGGCCTGCTCGAGCTGCTGCGGATCGCCCGTGACTCCACTCTCGGGTGACGTAGCCGCGTAGGTGTCGCGTTCGCGCGGCAGGAGGCACCATACGGGTATGAAGATCGTGTTCACGAGCCTGCCCGGCTACGGCCACACGTACCCGATGGTGCCGCTCGCGCTGGCCTGCGCCGATTCCGGTCACGAGGTGACGTTCGCGACCGGTGACCCGTTCGTCGGCGCACTGCCGGTGCCGACCGTGCGGTCCCTCCCGGCGAGCGTTACCCTGCGTGACGTCGAGCAGGAAACGGCGCGTAACCACCCGGAGCTGACGCCGAGCCCGGAGTTCGCGGCGTACATGTTCGGGGAGACCACCGCCCGGCACGTCGAGCCGGAGCTGCGCGCGCTGTTCGACCGGGAGCGGCCGGACGTGGTGGTGCACGAGGTGACGGACATCGGTGCCGCGGTCGCCGCGGCACGCACCGGCATCCGCGCGATCAGCTTCGGCCTGAACCTGTGGAGCCCGTTCCTGGCACGGTTCTACGAGATCGGCGGCGCCGACCCGACGCTGCCGGGCGGCTACCTGGACCCGATCCCGCCGTCGCTGCAGAACCCCGTTCCGCTTCCACCGGCCCGGCGGCCGATCCGGCCGGTGGCGTGGGCTCCTCCCGTGCCCCTGCCGTCGTGGCTGCCCTCGTCGCAGCGCCGGTGCGTGTACGTCACGCTCGGCACGGTCTCGTACGGCGCGGTGGACGTGTTGCGGCGTGCGGTGCTGGCCGTCGCAACGCACGACGTGGAGGTGCTGGTGGCGGCGGGACCAGTGGGCGACCCCGCGTTGCTCGGTGACCTGCCGGCGAACGTGCACGTGGAGAAGTTCGTGCCGCAGGCGGAGGTCCTGCGGCACGTGGACCTGGTGGTCCACCACGGCGGCGCTGGCACCATGCTGAGCACCCTCGCGGAGGGTCTGCCGCAGCTGATCCTCCCGCAGGGCGCGGACCAACCCTTCAACGCGAGCGCGATCGCACGGGCCGGCGCGGGCCGCGCGCTCACGAACGACGAGCAGAGTCCCGAGGCGCTGGAAACCGTCGTGGGCGACCTACTTGACGACTGCCCGGAACGGTTGGCGGCAAAGCGAATCGCGGAGGAGATCGCGGCGATGCCGGCCCCAACTGCGGAAACGCTCCGATAGGCCGACCGCAATTCCGCGTTTCGGCGTGATTCACCAGGCCATTTGGTGGCTTGACCATGACGATGGAAACGAGGGACGCTGACTGCCTCCTGGAGCGACGATCCCGGCCCGAGGCAGGACAAACGTGGACGAACTACAGGTGATCGACGATCTCCGGGGGCGGTACGGGCCCGTGTTCCGGCGCCGGCCGGGCGTTCTCTATGTTGGCGATCCGGCGGCCGCGAAAGCGGTTCTCGCGAATGCCGAATCGCGTTATCGGGAGCATTCGGACTTCTTTTACACGAGTAAGGGAATCTTCGGGCCGAGGCACGCGCAGCAGGAGATCGGCCGCGCGGCGCGAAACCTGTTGCGTGACCACTGGGCGCGCTCCGCCGTTGTCGCGCTCGATCCGGTCAGCCGCTGGCCGGACGCGGGAAACCTGTTGCTGTACAAGTGTTTCCGCGACGCGCTGGTCTCGCGGGGCGACCTGCGGCACCTGGTCGACCAGGTGCTTCGGCACGCGGTGCTGGCCGGTGCCCGCGAGCGCCGCTCCCCGCTGTCGCGTGCGGTGCTGCGCACGCGGGTTCGTCGTGCCCTGGTCACCGAGCTGATCCGCCGGCAGGGCCACGGTGAGCCGGAGGACCTGCTGGACGTCCTGGCCGCGACCGGCCCGGCCGACTCGTCACACCGCGCCTGGGTTCAGCTGTCCGAGGTGTTCCTGTCCTGCGTCTTCGCGGTCGCCGGCTCGATGGGGTTCCTGCTCGGCTGGTCGGTGTACCTCCTGGGCACCACACCGGACGCCGACGCGGACCCCGGTTCGGTGGTGCGGGAGGCGTCGCGGCTGTGGCCGGTGGCGTGGAACTTCGGCCGTTGCCCGGTGCGGCCGCACGAGCTGGGCGATGTCCCGGTCACGGTGCACGACGAGGTGGTCGTGTGCAGCTACCTGGTGCACCGGGACGACCGCTACTGGCCCGACCCGGACACGTTCCGTCCACAGCGGTGGGTGGACGGGATGACGGGGGCGGAGGCGTTCATCCCGTTCGGCTGGGGCCCGCACACGTGCGTGGCCGCGGGCTTCGCGATCCAGGTGGTGGAGGACATCCTGCGGCGCCTGCCGCCGGGTTGGCACGTCGAGCCCCACGAGCACCGACCGCAGGTGGCGGCCGCCCTGGCACCACCGAGCTTCACGCTACGACTACCCGACGGGAGGTGAAGGACATGGCCAAGATCGTGCACGCTGCCCTGGTGGCGCTCAACATCCGCAAGAGCGACGCCAAGTACCGCTGGTACGTCTACCACCACATCTGACCGGTGTCGGTGGGGAGCGTGACACGCGCTCCCCACCGGGAGGTGAGCCCATTGACCGATCCTGACCAGCTGCGGAACCTGCGCGACCGGACCGGGGTGTACTGGCACGACGCGAGACTGATGGTCTTCGACGCCGACGCCGCGAACCAGGCCAACGCCGAGAACTTCGCCGACCTGACGCTGCCGGACCGTTTCGTCGACCAGATCCGCGGCCGGCGCAGCCCGGTCGTGTCCTGGAAGCAGGTGCGCTCGCTGTGGCTGGGGCAGATGCGCGTGCTGAGCAGCGAGGCGGAACTGCGTGCCCTGGCCGACCGTATGGCCGAGGTGCTGCGGAGCCGAGTCGACCAGCACGTTGACCTGACGTGGCTGGCGCACGAGGTCATGTTCCGCTCCCTGGTGCCAACTGTGCTGAATGGACTGTCCACAGCAGACGCCACATGGATAGCCCGGGACGCCATCGCGAAACTGAAGCGACTCGACGCGGGCCCCGATGGTCAGTCCCGCCGGCAGAAGCGGCAGGCGGTGGTGGCCCAACTGCAGACCGGCCGCGTGGTCCGCCGTGAGATCCGTCGGCGTGCGCGAGGAAAGCGGCACACGGACCTCA
Source organism: Actinophytocola sp. (assembly GCF_036378875.1). Taxonomy (GTDB): domain Bacteria; phylum Actinomycetota; class Actinomycetes; order Mycobacteriales; family Pseudonocardiaceae; genus Actinophytocola. Next base: position 22,031 of record NZ_DASUVO010000091.1, on the reverse strand, counting down.
CGCAGCCGATCGTGGACCAGCTGCTGCCGTTGCTGGGCCCGGACCGAGCGCTGGAAGCCGTGACCACCGTGCTGACCGCGATCGCGGGCCCGCCAGGCGCGGCCGCGAGCTGCCTGATGTTCGAACTGGTCAAGCGTCCAACGTGGACAGACGCACTGACGTCGGAGTTCACTTCTCCCGCGGAGCTGTTCCGTACCGGCACCCGCTGCGCGCCGACGGCACACCAGTTCGTGAAGGAAGTCCTGCGGATGTGGAGCGCGCCGCTGCTGATGACCCGCAGCACCCGCGTCCCGCTGACCGTCCACACGGCCCGGCTCGCCGTGGGACAGCACTACCTGGTGAGCCCGTACCTGGTGAACCACGACAGCCGACGCTGGACCGACCCGGACACCTTCGACCCGTGCCGGTGGGAGTCGGGCGGCCGGGCGCCTGGCGGCCACTACTACGTGCCGTTCGGCTGGGCACCCACCGCCTGCATCGGCGCCGGGCTGGGGACGATCCAGCTCGTACTGCTGGCGTACCTGCTGTGCACCGAGTTCCGAATCGAACTCCGCACCCCGGCTGACGCGAGAGTCGCCCTGGGCGCCGTCCCCCGCCCAATGGACTTCGACGGCTGGCTCCGCACCAGACCCCGAGGCTGCGCGCCCTGAAGGGCTCCACCTGGCTGGTGTCATGAAAGACGCGTTGGGGACGTTCAGCGACATGAGCGCGTCTTTCGGGACATCGCCCGGAGCGTGAACGCGCCATTCGGGCGCGGCCAACGGTACTTGAGCAGTGTGGTGAAGGACGCCTTCCTCGCGCGGCCGCTGGCCCAGGTCGCGACCGCCCCTGACTGCTGCGCGGTTTCGGGCGCTTCGCGCCCGAAACCGCGCAGCGGGCCCACCGAACCGCACCGCAAGCCACCAAGACCATCGGTGGATGTGGGTTGAGCGTCCTGTGAGTGCCCTTTCAGGACATCAGGGTCGCGAGTTCGGTGCGGAGGTTGTGGTGGGCCTGGGTGGTCCACTGGTCGCGGGCGGTGGCTGTGCGGTACAGCGGGTCCTTGGCCAGCAGCGATCGCAGGACGGTGGCTCGGCCGGTGCGCCACTGGTCGTCGTCGACGTGGGCGTATTCGGCACGCACGGCCGTGCGGTAGCGCTCGTACGCGGGCGGCGCGGCGCTGAGGATCGCGAGGTCGGCGTCCAGTAGCGCCTCGGCGAGGTGGTCGCCCGGCGGGGCTGTGTGGTCGAGTGTCGCGAGCACGAGTCCCTCGATCCGGTCGATGTCGGCGGGCTGCAGACCGGCGGCCGTCAGGTGGCGGCGAGCCCATGCCGCGCTGGCGCGCTCGTCGTCGCCGGGGCGGCCGTCGTAGACGACGTCGTGTGCCCACGCGGCCAGTGCGACGATGGCACGGTCCCTGCCGGCCGTCAGCGCGACCGCGTCCCGCACGACCTGACGCACGTGGGCGGTGTCGTGGTAGCGGCGGTGTGGCTCGGCGTAGCGCGTGCCGAGGTCGGTGGGCCGTGGGTCACCACCCAGCGCACGAACGGCGTCGTCCCAGTTCATCGGTCGGTGATCCTCCCGCGGCGCTGGCCTCCGGCCCCCGGGTTCCACGCTACGGCATGGCACCGACATTCTCGGGCTACCGCAGGGACGCAGAACGCGCTGGCCGCCGGTCCACCCGACTCGGCGACCGTCCGTGAACTCCTCACCGAGGCGCTCACACTCACCGCGCAGGGCCGGCTCCGCCCGGTCATCGGCGCGACGTACCCGTTGGCACAGGCCAAGGACGCCCACACGGCCCTCGCGGAACGCACCACCCTCGGCAAGTCGCTCCTGCTCATCCAAAGCTGAGACCGACCACGGTGTCCTGAAGGGCACCGGCGGTTGTCCACAAGGCACCGACGAGCGAGCCGTTTCTGTCGGTGCCCGCCGGTACGCTGGCAACCGGGGACCGGAGGCCACCGGAGAGGTGCGATGTTCGAGGAGCTCATCGGAGGCCTGCTCGGCAGGCGGGCCGTGCGCGGTCTGACGCGGCGACGGGCGGAGCGCTCGGGCAGGGCCGAGATCGCCCTGCGCGTCGTCGAGGGAACGTTGCCCGGCCTGCGCACCACCTGGTTCAGCGGCGTCGCCACGCTGTTCCCCGGGCGCCTCGAATTCACCAGCTATGTCGGCGGGGTGCGGTTCCTGCGCAGGAAACGGGTGCCGGTCGAGATCACCGCCGTCGACAGGACCAGCCGGCGCACACCCGAGGGCAAAGAGATCATCTGGATCAACCCGGACTGTGACGTCATCGCGGTCAGGTCCCCGACCGCGACGCTGGAGCTTGGCGTCCTGCCGCCACAGCTGGACTGGGTGCTCGCACGATTGGCACGACATGGTGACCATTGACGACGTCCGCGAGATCGCGACGAGCCTGCCGCGAACCATCGAACGGCTGGTGCGTGACCGGGTCAAGTTCAACGTCGGGCGGATCGTCTACGTGGCGCTGTCGCGGGACGAGCGGACCATGGGGTGCGGCTTCCCGAAGGAGGAGCGGGCCGCGATGATCGACGCCGAGCCGGAGAAGTTCGCCATGCCCAGCATCGGCGACCAGCGGTACCACTGGATCCACGTCGACCTCGACAAGATCGACAAGCAGGAGCTCAGGGAGCTGGTCACCGACGCGTGGCGGATGTGTGCCCCGAAGACGGTGGTTCGGGAGTACGACGCTAGGCCCGCATCACCGTCGCGATAGGGATTCGCGCTGCGCGGGCCGCGGGGACGAAACCGCCGAGCACACCAGCGATCAGTCCGGCCGCGACCCCGGCAACGCCGGCCTCCCACGGGAACGCCACGTCCTGCAGCATCGGCTCGCGGTCGCCGAACAGTCTGCTCGCCACCTCCAGCCCCGCGACGCCGGCGCCGATCGCGGCCACCGCCGTCAGGAGTCCGGTGAGGAGGGTCTCCGCCAGCACGATGCCCGCCAACAACAACCGTGGTGTGCCAACGGCTCTGCGTAGCGCGAACTCCTCGATGCGCTCGCCGACCGTGGCGAGGCCGACGTTCAGGATGCCCGCGGAACCGATCAGCAGCACCAGGATCGACACGCCGAGGAACACCCAGCGCATCATCTCGATCTCGCCCGGCATCTGGTCCGCGGCGCTGATCGTGTTGATGTACATCTCACCGCCACCCATCCTCGGGTCGGTGGCGAGCGCGGCGGACTTCTTCTCCAGGATCTCCAGGAGGTCGGTGGCGGTCGGCCCGGCGAGGATCTCCGCCTGACCGTAGTTCGGGTTGGCCAGCGCGTCGGCCGGCATCCAGTTCAGCAGCTCGTCACTGCGCACATATGCCTGCGGGGAATCGAACCCGTCGTCGACGACGCCGATGAACTGCGGTGTCGAGTTGGCCGTGGCGCCCTGGAACCGCATCTCCGCCGGCACCTGGTACATGGCGAAGGCCTTCGCCGCCGCCTTGTTCAGCACCAGCCGCGGTGCCATCAACGGGGCGCCGTCGAAGTTCAGCCACTGTCCACTTTCGGCTCTCAATGGCCGGAACTGGCGGATGTCACCGGTGAGCGCGATCATGCGCAGCTCGACCGCCTGCCCGGACGGCTTGCCCTCGTTGGGGTCGACGCAGTTGCCGAACTCGTCGCAGATCATGGGTGTGCCCCACCCACCACCGCCGCCGTCGACCGGGCTGCCGCCCTCGTTGACGGGCCGCACGTTGGGCTCGCCGATGATGGCGTTGGTGGACAACATCGCCACCACGTCGTCGCGGCCCTCGATGGTGTCCATCACCATCGAGGCCGAGCCCTCGGCGGGCGGCAGGTAGACCTGTCGCGTCCCGTCGACGCCCTGCGTCAGCTCCATGTTCGCCACCAGCGCGCGGTAGGCGATCACCTGGCCTGCCTGCGCGGCCACCACGCCGAGCACACCGAGGAAGAGGCTGATCATCGACAGGAACGTGCGCAGCTTGCGTGCCCGGATCCCTTGCCCGCCAATGATGAGCGCCGACCGGAAGCGGCCGGACAGTCGCATCACCTTGTCACCTCCAGCGGCGAGAGGACACCGTGGTCGAGGTGGAGCATGCGCTGCATCTTCGCCGCGTGGTCATGGTCGTGGGTCACCAGGATCAGCCCGCAGCCGCGGTCGGTGCTCGCGCGAAGCGCTTCCACCACGATGTTTCCGGTGTCGGTGTCGAGCGCACCGGTCGGCTCGTCGGCCAGCAGGATCTTCGGTTCACGCACCAGCGCGCGGGCGATCGCGACGCGCTGCTGCTCACCGCCGGACAGCCGGGGCGGCTTGTGCTTCGCGAGGTGCGCGATGCCCATCATGTCCAACGCGGCGAGCGCCTTCGCCTTGCGCTTGCGGCGCGGCAGCCAGCCCTGCCCGTTCACCATAGCCATCGCCACGTTCTGCGCGGCGGTCAGGTGCTTGAGCAGGAAGAACCGCTGGAACACGAAACCGAACTCGGCACTGCGCAACGCGGCTGCCTTGCGTTCCGGGACGCGGGTGATGTCCCGCTCCCCCAACAGGTACTGGCCGGAGTCGGCACGGTCGAACAGCCCGATCAGGCTCAGCAGCGTGCTCTTGCCCGAACCGGACCGGCCGAGCACCGCGATGCTCTCTCCACTGTGGAGGGTCAGGTCGACGCCGTTCAGGATGGTGCGCGGCTCCTGCTGCCCCTTCAACGTCTTGCTGAGGCCCGTGATCCGCAGCAGCGGCGTGGCGAACGGCGCCGTGCCCGGGTCGGCCGTCATCTGCGCCGCGGTCACTTGCCACCACTCGGGTTCTGCGGGTCCGGCGCTTCCGGCAGGTTCGGCCCAGGCACGGACAGCTTCTCCTCGCCGGTGAGCCCGGACCTGATCTCGATGACCTGGCCGTCGGTGAGCCCCAGCTCGACCTCGACGAGTTGCTTGGTGCCGTCGTCCTTCACGACCTCGACCGTGCCCTTGCCCTGCCCGCCGGCGACCGCCTCGACGGGTACGACGAGCGCGTTGGCCACGGTCTGCGTCACGATCTCCAGGTTGGCGCCCGCGCCGTTGATCAGCTTGGTGCCGGGCGGTGCGGTGCACACGAGCCGCAGGCCGGAGGCCGCGGATCCGTCGGTGCTGCCGGGCTCCTGCTGTTGCTGCCCGGTGCCGGCCGCGGGGTCGGCGGGCGGCGGCTGCTGGCCGGCCGCGGCTGGATCAGCGGTCCCACCCGCGGCGGGGTCCGCCGGCGGGTTGGCGGGCGGCGGCGCGGGAATCGTGCCGGCCGGCAGGGCGGCGATCGTGCCGAGCACCGAGCACGGGAAGGGCCCCGGCCCGTTCTTGATCTGGGCCTGAACGCCGGTCAGCCCGTCGGCGATCTGGTAGGCCTTGTCACTGCTGATGTCCGCGACGATGCCGTACCCGGCGAGCTTCGCCGACGCGATCGGCATTCCGGTGGTGACGGTCGCCTTGTCGTCGACCAGCCGGCCCGCGAACGTGGCCCCGGCCGGCACCTCGACGTGGGTCGGCTTGCCACCGGCCCACACCGCACCGATCCGCGTCGGCTTGGTCGGGGTGCTCGTGGGCTCCTTGACGTCCAGGTACCGCATCTGCCCGTCGATCGGCGCGACCAGGCCGAACACCGGGTTCATGGTGACAGTGCCCGGCAGGCTGACGGAGTTCGTCAGCTCCTGCCTGGTCGGCGAGACCGTCGTCATGACGGTGCCCCGGTCGGCCAACTGGGGCGGCGGCTCGGTGGCCTCACTCGTGGTGCACGCCGTCGCGAGCACGAGAACGGACAGCGCAACTCCGACGCGCGGTTTCAACGACCTCAGCCCCCAAGATTCTCGTGAACTTGCCCCTATGACGCCCCGGCACATGACAGGGTTGCCTCGGCGGTGGGCGCACGTTACCGCATGAATCACGCGTGAACGCGAATCCGCGTTCGTGACAGCAGTTTCGCGTTGGCTGTTACGTTGCGGTGGTGGACCTTTTTTCACACACGTGGACGGCGTTGCGCAAGGCCGTCGACGCACTTTCCGACGAGGACCTCGAGCAGCCGTCCGGTTGTCAGGGCTGGCTGGTCCGGGACCTGGTGTGCCACCTGGTCATCGACGCGCAGGACGTCCTGATCACACTCGTCACCCCAGCCGACACGGAACCGACCGTCGACGCGGTGACCTACTGGCGGCTCGGCGAACCCCCGACCGGCGAGGACCCCCTCGATGCGCTGATCGTCCGGCTGGCCGCCGCGTACGAGGAGCCGTGGCTGCTGAAGTTCCACCTCGACGACGTCGGTTCGGCGGCAGGGCGGGCGGCCGAACTCGCGGACCCGACCGCCCGAGTCAGCACCCGGGACATGGTGCTCACCGCGGGCGACTACCTCTCCGCGTACGTCGTCGAGTGGACGTTGCACCATCTTGATCTCATCGCCCACCTCCCGGACGCCACCGGCCCCATCGCGGAGGGCCTGTCCTACTCCCGCACGACGCTGGAAACCCTTGCCGGAGCCCCGTTTCCGCGGTCGTTCTCCGACACCGACGCGCTGCTGGTCGGCACCGGCCGCCGTACCCCGACCGACGCGGAACGAGCCGAGTTGGGCGCACTGGCCGCGAAACTGCCACTCGTGCTGTCCTGAATGTCCCACACCGGACGTCCGGTGTGGGACACACAAGGCTCGTCAGAGGGTCCAGCGCTGTGCCGCGGTGTTGTTGCAGTTCCACAGTTGCAGTGGCTGCTCCAGCGAGAAGTTGGAACCCGGGACGTCGATACAGAACGCGTAGTCGCTGTGCGAGGAGAGGGCGTACCCCGGCCCGTTACCGAAGTAGTACCACCGCTGCGAGTCGCTGCCATCGCAGTTGTTGACCAGGATGGGGGCGCCGGCGCGCCGCTCTCCGTTGAAGTCGAGGCACAGCCACCGGTTGTAGCCCGGGTGCAGGAAGTCGCCTCCCTCGGCGGCGTGTTCGGCCACCCAGAGCTGGGGGTCGGTGCCGTTGTCGCCGTAGAGCTGAACCTGCGCGCCGTGCCCCCCACCGAGGCGGACGTCCATCATCAGCCAACCGACCGCCGAGTGCCACCGGTAACGCGGCCAACTGCCCGGGAACTGCGGATCGATCTTGGCCGTCGGACCAGCCGTCGGCGGGACCACCGGACCGTCCGACGGCTCAGCCGACGCCGTACCCGTGACTCCCATGACACACAGACCGGCAACGGCGAACGCGATGGCCCATCTTCGCAATCTCATGCTTCCCCCAAGGAATAGTGCTGTGCTAGCGACCGGAGCCTCTACGACCGACCTGCACTGAATCTTGGAGAAAACTTGAATGAGCTGCCCAGAGCCCGTCACGGCCTGCGGGCGGGCGGCGTGTTTGTGCCACCGGCGATGTCCCGAAAGACGCTTTCAGGTCGTCGAACGTCATCAGCGCGTCTTTCAAGACATGGGCGATGCCCCAAACGCGTCTTTCGAGACACTGGCCACCGCGCCTGCGAGTGGTGGCCGGACGCGCAGCGCCCAGCCCTCGGCGAAGCGGACTTTACCCAGCGCTTTTCACGCTGGCGAGGAAAGTGGTCCACGCCGAGGGGGCGACGGCAAGGTGACCTGAGCCGGCGTTCTTCGAATCGCGGATGCCCACCGCCGGGCCGGTGAATGCCACCTCGACACAGGCCCCGTTATGGCTGCTATGGCTGCTCTTGCGCCACGCAACCTCGACGCAAGATCCGTTATGACTGCTGAAGCTGCTCTTCCGCCACGTGGCGCCACCGAAGCTCATGGAGTGCTCCCTCATAGCCTTTTGATCAAATCGGTCACGAAGCGGACAGAGTCGTCGGGCGAAAGAGCAACTTCTTGCACGCTTCGTGCGGACGCACGATAAGTATCCACCTCTCCCGGGTGCTGGACGTACATCGCGCCATCCTGCATTTCAACATAGATGATCGGCCTCGCCTTCTCGAACTCCAAGACGAAGAACTCTCCGTTTGTGGCGTCGTGGGTTCCCCGTTCCGGGACGACAACCTGGAAGGTGATGTTGGGGCGCTTGGCGAGGGAAATCAGGTGCTCGTACTGTTCCCGCATGATCTCGGGCGTGCCGACGTGGAGGCGCAACGCCTGCTCATTCACCGCCGCGTGGAGATGCAATGGGTTCTCGCCCGCCAGTCGTTGCCCGCGTTCCATTCTCACCTCGACCACTCGTTCGCTGTGGTCGACTCGGACTCGGCTGCTCGATCGGCTGAGTTCTCTCGCGTAGTTCTCTGTTTGCAGCAGGCCGGGGATGACGATGGGTTCGAAGACGAACTCCTTGGTGGCCAGGCGTTCCAGGCCGACGAAGGTGCCGAACCAGTCGGGGACGACGTCGCGCCAGGCGCCCCACCAGTTGGATTCGTCTGGGATTTCTGCCAGGGAGGTCAGGCGGTTGATGTCGTGCTGTGGTGCGCCGTACGCGGCCAGCACCTTGGCGATGTCCGCCGGTTGTTGTTGGCGTTCGCCGGTTTCCAGATGTGACAGTTTGCCCACGCTGATGCCAACGCGCTTCGCCGCGTCCGCCTGTTTCAGGCCGGTTCGCTTGCGGTAGTTCGCCAGCTCGACCCCCACGAGCCAGCGCAACGCCGACGGGCTGCGCATTTATGACCTCCGTGTGGTCACTCGATTGATCCATGGCGATCCGTATTGCAATCCCTATACGGTCGGCGTGACACATCGTAACTGATTGGAGACGCTATGTTTGGCAGCGACCTGCTCGTGAGTTCCTACGTGGTCATTCGACACGGCTGTCCGATGGCAATCACCATCGACGGGCCCGACCAGGTACAGATCACCTGCGGCCGCGTGCCTTCCGAAGCGTTCGAGTTCGTCATGCAGCGCGAAGCGCTGCGGGCCCTCGTCGAACTCGGCACGGACGCGCTCGAGGAGATGGACTCACCGGCACTGCCCCAGTGACGGACCGTGAACCCTGTTCTCAATGTCGAGGTCGTCCGGCGCCGTCGCGTTTCCCGCGCACGTGAGCGGGCCTCGCACCGTCACACCGGCGAACACCGGGGCCTGGTTGCCCGTCAGTGTCGCCGGGCCGCGGACCCGGCCGCCCAGTACCTGGACGTCGCCCGTCGTGCCGAACACCGTCAGGGGGCCCGACACCTCGGATCGGAACAGCTCGACCGTGGCGGCTCGGGTCGTGGTGAGCGCGCCCTCGATCTTGGAGGCCGTCGCCACCAGGGACGCGCCTGGCACCACGGTCACCGGGCCCGACACCGTCGCCTCGGAAAGGCACGTCACGCCGTCCCGGACGGTTAGCGGGCCCCGGTGGCGGCCGGTGATCGTTCTCGTGCACGCCGGTGGCTCCGGCAGCAGGGTCACGTCGAACGAGGACGCCGACCCGACGTTGCCGGCCGGGTCGATCGAGCGGTACTCGATGGTGTGGGTGCCGTAGCTGGTCGGGACGTCATCCCACGGTGAAAGCCTTGGTACGCCGAGCTTTCCGTACACCAGGCTGTCGATCTCGGTGCCCTGCTGCGTGAACCGGAACGGTGCGTCCGGGTCCGTTGGCCAGCCGAAGTAGTTGAACCAGCCGTCGCCGTCCGTGCGGAACTCGCGGACCACGTAGCCCGGGGTGTCGTCGGCACCCGTCAACGCCATGGTGAACGGTCCGTTGTAGACGTACGAGTCGCCCCCGGACAACAGCGGGGTCGACAGCTCATGGCGAGCCGTCGGGCGGCGGGCGTCCACGGTCCACGTCAGCGTCTGCGCGCCGACCGTTGCCGTCAGCGTGTGGGTACCGGTCAGCTTCAACGGTTCCAGGTCCACCGCGCGGTCGTTGGCACCCGGGTTCAGCACGCGGCCGTCCAGGCGCCATCTCACGGCCAGCACCTGGTCCTCCGGGTGCGTGGTCTCCACGTACACGACGTTCGTGGCGCCGAGTGGGTCCGCTGTCGGCGTGGACTGCGTGAACGCCGGCGAGACAGGGATATCGGGCGTGGTCAGGGAAGGGTCCACTGTCCATGTGCGACTCCGCGTCAGAGCGGCGCGGATCGCCGGGTCACGCACGAAGTCCGTCGGGTCCACCACGGACACGGTGACCATACGGGCGCCGGGCAGGGTGGCCAGGTCCAGGTTGCGGGTGCCGCGGGCCACCGGCCTGCCGTCGACCGACCACGTCACGTCCAGCTGATGGCTCAGCGGGTACATGGTCTCGATCCACAGCACCCGATCAGGCCCGACAGGACCTGCCGGAACACCGTCCGACAGGATGTTCGTCTTCGCCGAGATGCGTTGAGTCATCTGCTCCCGGCTGATCTGGTCGAAGTAGTAGCCGAGCGTCTTCATCATCGAGTGTGCCGACGGGCGCCACACCCCGCTGCCCGAGTACAGGCCGCTCTCGTAACGGTCGATCTGGCCGCCGGACTCGCTCTCCTCACCCAGCCAACGCCACCACTTCCGTTGCTGGGCGGCCATTTCCGGCGCCGTCAGGAGCGTGTGGTGCGCCGAGGCCGGCTCGGGGTCGGCGTACGGCTCGCCGCGCACACCTCGTGCGAGGTAGTCGTACTCGTCCTGCAGGCCGCCCAGCGAGTGGCCCAGCTCGTGCGGGGTGATCAGCGCGGACAGCGCGTTGCCGCCGGACGCGGTGGCGTTGGCGCCGCCCGCGCCGCCGTAGGTGTCGCTGTTGCCCAGGGCCAGCAGTTGCCGGTTGGCCCTGGTCGTGCCGGGGACCCGGTCGGCGTAGGCGTTCACGGCCTGGCCGTTCACGGTCAGCAGGCGCTGCACGCTGCCCGGGTTGCAGCCGCCCCAGAAACCCATGCCCAGCGGGGTGTCCCGGCGCGGCGAGTCGAGCGCCGGATCACAGTCCACACCGGACTCCGCCGAGTCGATCTCGACCGCGTACACGTTGACGTAGCTGCGGTAGGACTTGAACGGCTCGATGGTCCACAGCACGTTCAGGTGCTTGTCCACGTGCTCGCGGAACCTCGGCAGCTCGGCCGCCGTGTAGCCGTCGCCGAGCACGACGAGGTTGAACCGCTTCGCCGGGTCGCCGGTGACCTGGATCGGCACCACCGTGGCGTCACCGGGCGCGGCGGAAGCTGGCAGCGCCGCCACGAACGTCGCCGCGAGGGCGAAGGGAAGCAGCGCTGCCAGCTTTCTCATTTGCCTACCACCACACAGGTCGCCGTGGCCTTCTTCGACGGGTCGCTCTCGGACGTCGCGGTGAGCTTCACCTCGGCGACGCGAGAGCCGCGGGCGTCCTTCTTCGCGTGCACCGGAACGTTGACATACTTGCCGAAGTCGGCCGTGGCCAGCGCGTTCGGCACGGACACCGTCCACCCGCGACCGTTCACAGTGGCCGACACGCGGTACACGTCACCATTCACGAACTTCGACACGTCCTCCGGGTGCGTCCCGGCCGGCGCGGCCGCCTTGCCCGTGTTGAACACCGGGAACCTGCACGTGGCCAGGCCGTCGCGGTTCGGCGTCCCGGCCGTCGGCAGCACCTTGACACCACGCTTCTGCGGGCCGGTGCCGTCGAGCGAGCGGATCGCGACCGTGTACGACAGGACGCCGGCCGAGTCGCGCTTCACGTCCAGCACGTAGAAGTGCAGCCGGTTCGCCTCGTCGACGAACTCGTACTCGCTGCCGGAGTTCGTGCCGGCGTGGAACAACGCGTCGGACAGCTGCCGGTAGTCGCCGATCGTGATCGGGACCTGGGTGCCGTCCGGCAGGACGTAGTCGGTCATCCCGATGTCCTGCGGGTTCGCGTCGACGACCCACTCGAACGGCGCGTTGTCGGCGTTCTTCGTCTTGGCCAGCAACACACCCGCGTCCGGCGTGAACGAGTCGGCGCCCATCCGGTCCACGACCTCGACCGTGTAGTTCTGGTAGCCGCCGCCGTCGCAGAACGGGTTCGTCGCGATGTCACACGCAGGCGACAGGTCGCCGGTGCCCATCGCGATGTTGACGCCGGCGAGGCCGTTCGCTCCAGGTTGGACGGTACGGGCGGTGATCTTCGCGATCACCAGGCCGGAGTCGCCGAGCGCCTCGCGGGACAGGCGCAGCACGTTCTGCTCGTCGACCATCCCGAGCTTCAGCTTGTTGCGCAGCATGTGTTGCGCGCCCATCGAACCACCGCCGGTCGGCGGGATCATCCACCGGCTGTGCGGGCCGCCCGGGCCGTTGAACGAACCGCGGGACAGCATCTCCCAGATGCCCGTGTACGCGCGGCGGGCCGGGGTGCCGAACGGGTTGTTGTAGTTGTCGCCGATGCCGAGGATGTGGCTCAGCTCGTGGGCGTACACGCCCTGCCCGGAGCTTTCGGCCTGCGTGGACGATCCGCCGCCGGCGTTGGGCCAGATGGACGAGCCGGACGCCCACGACGTCCACTCCACGTACCGGGTGCGCGACCAGTTCGGCAGCGCGGGGTCCGGCGGGCCGAACTCGTCGGGCACGTCCTCCTTGGTCGGGAACTTCATCATCCCGAACTCCTGCCAGGTCGCGGACTCGTCCTGGCCGGCGGAGAGGAAGAAGATGAAGTCGTACCCGGCGGGCACCTGCGCGCCGACGTCCGCGACCCACGCGGCACGCCCGTCGGTGCGGATGTTGCGGTTGCAGGTGTCGCCGGCCGGGCAGGCGGTGCCGGCCTGGAACTCCATCGCGTACTCGTGGTCCTTGCCGGGCATGGTGTAGGGCCCGAACGCGGTGAGGTCGACGCCGTAGCGGCCGCCGGAGTCCTCCATCCAGTACTCGTGGATGGTGTGGCCGCGGTTGAGGTCGTTCGGGGTGTTCAGGAAGTCCTTGTAGAACTGGGCGACCTGGTCACGCGGGACGTCGTGGGCCTCGGAGCTCGGGTTCGCGAAGACCGTCGAGCCCTGCGGCTGCGTGACGACGAACGGCTGGTTCGGGTAGTCCAGCAGGACAAGCGCGCCCTTGAAGGTGCGCTCCGAGCCCTGGACCGACGGGTCGGCCCAGTTGGTCCCTGGGACCTTCCTGTAGTCCTTCTCCCACGTCATGTGATCCGGGTTGACCCAGTTCTGCGGGTCGATCGGGGCCGGGAAGCCAGCCTGCGCGGCGACGCGCGCGGAGGAGGGCTGTTGCTGCCACGGCTGTTGCTGGGGCCAGTGCGGGTACTGCCACGGGTTCGCCGGGTCTGGCACGGCGGCGGCGGGACTGACCGAGAATCCGGTGACGAGCGCGGCGGAAGCGAGCAGCGCCATCACCCGGGAGGCGGGGCGGGTCACGGAAGGACGCTAACGCTCGTTCTTGACCCACAACATCGATCCGATGTAGGGAAACATTTACCATCACTTCCGACAAATGTCGAAAAGCGGAGGTACCGCCATGCCGCTGCAGCCGGCCGTCGATGATCTTGCGGCGAGCCTCGGCCGGCCCGTGCTGCTGGAGGACCACGCGCAGAGCGTCCTGGCCTACAGCGAGCAGAACGGCCCGATGGACGACGTGCGCCGCGACTCGATCCTGCGGCGGCACACACCCAGGGACGTCCGGACGAGGTTCCGCAGGGCTGGGATCTTCGAGGCCCGCGGGCCGCTGCGGGTCCCGGGATCGTCCGGAGTGCTGCCCCGCGTGTGCGTGCCGGTGCGGCACCGGGACCGGCTGCTGGGGTTCCTGTGGCTGATCGACGAGCCCGCGATGCCCGACGCCGAGGTCGAACGCGCGGAGGAGTCCGCGGCCGGACTGGCGCGAACACTGCTGCACGACGTCCTCGCCGCGGGCGTGACCACGCAACGCGAGCAGGCGGCGGTCGCGCGGATCCTGTCCGGCGACGACCCGGAGGCGGCGCAGATCCTCGTCGACGAGGGTGGCTTCCCTCCGCTGCCGGTGACCGTGCTGGTGGTGCGCGGACCGCGGGAAACCGTGGCGGACGGGCTGCTGGCGGCCCGGCTGAAGCTCACCACACGCCACCTCGCGCGTGCGGACCACGGGGTGCTCGTGTGCGCGGGACGGGTCAACCCGGCGGACGTCCCGGCGCTGTTCGCGGGCCAGGTGGTGGTCGGGGTGGGCGACACGCGCCCGTCGCTGTCGGCGGCCGCGGACTCGTACGCCGAGGCCATGCACGCGTCGTTGGTGGCGTCCCGGGTGCCGGGCTTCGCGCCGGTCGCGTCGTGGGCTTCCCTTGGCGTGTACCGGATGCTGGCCGCCGTACCGGCCGAGGCCATCCACGCGGGGGTGCGGCGCCTGCTGGTCTTTCCGGAGCTGGTGGGCACCCTGGAGACCTACCTGGACCTGGCCGGCAGCGCGGTGGACACGTCGAAGGCGCTGCGCCTGCACCGCACCACGCTGTACTACCGGCTGCAGCGGGTCGCGGAGCTGACCGGAATGAACCTGAAGAACGGTGACGAGCGGCTGACGCTGCACCTGAGCCTCAAGCTGGCTCGCCTGCACGGCCTGTTCCAGTGACGGGCCTCCCCCGCACGACGGAGGCCGAAGATCGCTCGCACCGGCGATCCTTTTCAGCCTCCGGAAAACCAGCATTACCGGCATGAGAACAGCACTGATCGCCGCACTCGTCACCGCAGCCACCCTGGGGGCGCCCACCGTGGTCGCGGCCGGGCCACCGCACGCCTGCGTGGCGTCCGCGCCACTGGACACCACCGCGTTGCGCCAGGCCATCGCGGGTCTGCCCAACGCCGACGCGACCGCCGCGATCGTCCGGGCCACCGGGCCGGACGGCTGCTGGGCCGGCACGGCCGGAGTGGCCGACCGGAACAGGAACACCCCGGTGCCGTCCAACGCGCGGTTCCGGATCGGCAGCGTCACCAAGGTGTTCACGGCCACGGTCGTGCTCCAGCTCGCCGCCGAAGGGCGGATCGGGCTGGACGGCACCGTGCAGCGGTACCTGCCGGGACTGCTGCCCGCCGACTACCCGCCGGTGACCGTGCGGCAGCTGCTCAACTACACGAGCGGTCTGCCCAGCCCGGACTTCGACGAGGCGAGCGTCGAGTACATGGTGGCGCACCGGTTCGACCGCTGGACACCACAGCGGTACGTGGACCTCGCCATGAGCAACCCGATGGAGTTCGCACCAGGAACGAAGCAGCACTACCGCAACATCAACCACATCGTCGCCGGCATGCTGATCGAGAAGGTCACCGGTGAGTCCTACGAGGACGCGGTCCGCGACCGGATCCTGCGTCCGCTGCGGCTTTCCGACACCACGGTTCCCGGCCACGAACCGGCGATCCACGGCCCGCACCTGCGCGGCTACCAGGTCATGCCGGACGGAACGCTGCTCGACGTGACGCGGTGGAACCAGTCGTTCGGCTGGGCGGCCAGCTCGATCATCTCGACCACCCGCGACCTCGACACGTTCACGGCCGCGCTGCTCGACGGCCGGCTGCTCCCGCCGGCGCAGCAGGCCGAGCTGTTCGCCGTGCCGGCGGTGCCGGACGTGTCCGGGGCCCCGGCCAGCTACGGCGGTGGGTTGCAGCGGTACGAGATCCCCGGCGTCGGCGAGGTGTGGGGCAAGACGGGCGGCTCCTACGGCTATCTGGCGGGCATCGGCGGCACCCGCGACGGGGAGCGCCGGCTCACGTACGGGTTGGCCGTCAACGACGCCAAGAACGGTAAGAACCAGAGCAAGCTCCCGCAGAAGATCGTGGCCGCCGGCATGACACTGTCCACTGCGGAATGACGGGCAGGGCAGGATGGGCGTCCGTGATCACGCGCGCCCGTCTCGACCTGGCTCTCACCGCGGTGGTGCTGGTAGCGCAGCTGTGGCCGTTCGTCTTCCGGGTCAACCTGGCCGGCACGCCGTGGCACTGGTGGGGTTACGTGGCGGTGGCCGTGGCCACCCTGCCTCTGCTGTGGCGCCGCCGTGCACCGGTCGCCGCGTTGTTGGTGAGCCTTGTCGCCACCGGCAGCTACGACCTCGCCGGCCACGCGCCGAGCCAGCCGGTCTGGTACGCCGGGCTGGTCGCGATGTACACGGTCGCCGCTGTCTCCGGCGAGTGGCAGCGGTTGGCTGCGCTGGGCCTCACGGTCGGCGGCGGGTTCCTCGTCGGGTCCGCTGACACGGCGCTGCGCAGCGGGGTCCTGTTCGTGGCCGCCTACGCGGTCGGCCGGGCGTCCGCCGCCGCACACGAGCGGGCCGCGTGGCTTGAGCGGGAGCGCCGGCTCGAGGGCGAGCGGGCGGCGGAGCGAGAACGGGCCAGGATCGCCAGGGACATGCACGACGTCCTATCCCACGCGGTCAGCCTCATGGTCGTGCAGGCCGAGGCCGGCCCGGTCGTGCTCCAGCGGGACCGGGCCCGCGCCGAGGCCGCCTTCGACGCCATCGCCGAGGCCGGACGGGACGCCATGGTCCAGCTCCGCCGTATGCTCACCGTGCTCAAAGAGGACGGTGAGCCGCGCGCGCCCGCGCCGACGCTCGACGACCTGCCCACGCTGGCCGAGCAGGCGTCGGGCGCGGGACTGACCATGACCTACACCGTGTCGGGCCGGCCCCTGCCGGTCTCGCCGGACGTCGAGATCGCGGCGTACCGCATCGCACAGGAAGCGGTGACCAACATCGTCAAGCACTCCGGCGCGCGACACGCCTCGCTGACGATCGGCTGGCACGACGGCACCCTGACCGTCGAGATCACCGACGACGGCACTCGCGCGCCAAGGTCGTCCAGCGGCTATGGACTGATCGGTATCCGGGAACGGGCCGCGGCCTGCGGCGGCACCACCACGATCGGACCGCGGCCGGACGGGCCGGGTTTCCGGGTGTCCGCACGGCTCCCGGCGGGCCTCTCATGACCATCAAGATCGTCGTCGCGGACGACCAGGAGCTGGTGCGGGCCGGGTTCGGGATGATCCTCGCCGCACAACCCGACTTCGAGGTGGTGGCCGAGGCCGGCGACGGCGCGGAGGCGGTCGCCGCGGTCCGTGCCCACCGGCCGGACGTGCTGCTGCTCGACATCCGCATGCCCACGATGGACGGCATCGAAGCGGCGCGGATCGTGTGCGCGGAGACCCCGACCAGGGTGATCATGCTGACCACCTTCGACGCCGACGAGTACGTCTACGAGGCGTTGCTGGCCGGCGCGAGCGGCTTCCTGCTGAAGGACGTCCGCCGGGACGACCTCGTGCACGCGGTCCGGGTGGTGGCGGCCGGCGACTCGCTGCTGGCGCCGGGGGTCACCCGCAAGGTCATCGCCGGGTTCGTCGCGGCGCGGCCGTCCGTGCCGCACGGCGACCGGCTCGCCGCGCTCACGGCCCGCGAGCGGGAGACGCTGACGCTGCTCGCCCGCGGACTGTCCAACGCGGAGATCGCCGAGTCGATGGTGGTGAGCGAGCACACCGTGAAGACGCACGTCAGCAGCGTGCTCAGCAAGCTCGGCCTGCGGGACCGCATCCAGGCGGTGATCGCCGCGTACGAGACGGGCCTGGTGACGCCGACCACTCGATGACGATGTCTACGATCTGTAGCCATGATCGAGGTGCTGGCGACGGTGCTCACGTTCGTCGCGCTGGCGGCGGGTGTGTGGGCGGCGGTGCTGGTCGTCGTCGGGAAGCCGGTCCAGCTGCGGGAGTGGCACGGGCTGTGGCTGTACGGCGTGCTCATCGCGCTCGAGGTCGGCCTGCTGGCGCAGCTGGTCGTCGGGATCGTCAAGCTCGCCACCGACGACCGCGCGGTGGAGACGGCGACGTTCCTCGGCTACCTCATCACGCTGCTGCTGGTGCCGCCGCTGGCCGCCTTCTGGGGGCTGATGGAGCGGACGCGGTGGGGACCGGCGGTGCTGGTGGTGGGCTGTCTCACGGTGCCGGTGCTGATCCTCCGGTCGCAGCAGGTGTGGGACGCCCATGTCTGACCTCGCCGCGCGCACCCGCTCCGGACCCGGCCGCCTGCTGATCGCGGTCTACGCGATCTTCGCCCTGTCCGCCACGGCCCGGTCCGCCGTGCAGCTGGCCGGCCACTTCGACCGCGCGCCGCTGGCGTACCTGCTGTCCGCGTTCGCGGCCGTCGTGTACATCGTGGCCACCGTGTGCCTCGCACGGGGAAACCGGACGGGCCGGCGGATCGCGACCGTGTCCATCCTGGTCGAGCTGGTCGGCGTGCTCACCGTGGGGACGCTCAGCCTGGTGGACCCGGCCGCGTTCCCGGACGCCACCGTCTGGTCGGACTACGGGCAGGGCTACGGCTACGTGCCGGCGGTCCTGCCGCTGCTCGGGCTGTGGTGGCTACGCGCCACCGCACGGCCCGAATGATCACTGGTCTTGTCGACGTGCCGGGCTCGTAGGAACCGCGTGACATCGACAACGGCCTCATCGCCGGGTCTGGCGTGGGGTCAGTCGGACACCCGGCAGGCCGGGGGCCGGGATGCGGGCGCCGTCGTGGCCCGCCACGTGACCGAAGCGGTCGTCGGCCGCCTGCCATGCCGCGCGGGCGGCGGCGATCTCGTCGTGGCTGCGGCCCACGAAGTTCCACCACATCACCAACTCGTCCGGGAACGGTTCGCCGCCCAGCAGCAGTGCGCGGCCGTTCTCGGCCGACAGGTCAAGCTCGTGGCGGCCCGTGCCCAGGTAGGCCAGGTGTCCCCGGCGCAGCTCGACGCCGGCGACGGTGACGTCGGTCACCGCGAGCACCGCGTGCTCGTGCTCCTGGCGCAGGGGCACCACGACGGCGCCGGTGATCGTCAGGTCGGCGCCGACCAGCGGGGTGTGGGTGGTCGCCGGGGATGTCACGTCGCCGAGCGAACCCATCAGCACGGTCGCGAAGTCCTGGTAGACCGGCAGTTCCGTGTGCTGTTCGAACGCGGGCGCCATGGCCGCGCGGTCGGCCGGCAACGCCACCCACAGCTGGATGCCGTGCAGGGGCCCGTCGGAGACCGAGAACTCCGAGTGCGACACGCCGTGCCCGGCCGTCATGAGGTTCAGGTGACCGGGGCGCACGAGCACGTCCGAGCCGAGGCTGTCGCGGTGGCGGATCTCCCCGGCCAGCGGCCAGGTCACGGTCTGCAGGCCCGTGTGCGGATGCGGCAACACCCGCATCCGGTCGTCTTTCGGTCCGAACGAGTCCAGGAAGCACCACGCGCCGACCGTCGGCAGTCCGCGCTGCGGCATCACCCGGTCGACCCGCATGGCACGCAGGCCGCCGAGTGGTACCGCACGCGGCTTGAAGACCTCGATCATCGAGCGGGCGCCTCGACGTGCCCTTCGTACTTGTCGGTCTTCTTCAGGTAGCCGGCGATGAACGCGCACCGCGGCACGATGACCTTGCCTTCGGCGACCACGTCGTCAAGTGCCTCACCGGCCAGCACCTTGCCGAGACCCTGTCCGGAGAACGCCTTGTCGATCTCCGTGTGGGTGAACACCACCCGGTCGCCGGTCAGGTGGTACTGGGTGAAACCGGCCAACTCGCCGTCCGAGTACACCTCGTACCGGAGCTCGTCGCGGTTGTGAACGACCTTGGTCTCGGCCATGACCCGCCTTTCCGTTGGGTACCAACAACCCTACGGCAACCCGCTCATGAGGACAGCTTCGCCGACAGTTGCGCCGCGTCCGCGACGAACCAGATGTCCTTGCCCCGGTTGATCTCGTCCACGAACGCGCGGAAGTTCTCGCTCGCCTCGACGTGCTCGCTGACGTCGCCGAGGATCACCAGGAGAACCTGGTACATCTGGAACTTCCGCACCACCTCGCCGGCGACCCGGGTGCTGAGCCGGTAGAAGTCGGGCGCGACGCGTTCGGCCGGGACGACCACGACGCTCGCCTCCGCGCCGAACGCGT
Organism: Actinophytocola sp.; assembly: GCF_036378875.1. GTDB lineage: Bacteria > Actinomycetota > Actinomycetes > Mycobacteriales > Pseudonocardiaceae > Actinophytocola. Next base: position 2,391 of record NZ_DASUVO010000091.1, on the reverse strand, counting down.
CGCCGAGGAGGTCCACCGCGTCCTGCTCGCTGGCAAGCGTCGGCTGGTCCTGCTCGTAGGTGAGCACCCGTTTCCCATGCAGCTCGGCAATCGCGTTCATGGCGCGCAGTGTCCACGGACGGCTCCCACGACGCCACCGGGTTTCACTCGCCCCGCGACTTCCGTTGGGCTTCCTCGATCAGCAGGTTCAACCGTTCCGGCGGCACACTGGCCGCGGGCAACGTGTTGACGCGACGGATCTCCGCCGGGTCGACCTTGGGCACGCGGTCCTCGGTGAGCAGGCCGTTCGTCTCCTGCTCGGTGTCGGTGAGCTGCGTGTAGCAGAACCCGGCCACCTGCTCGCTTCCGACCAACGCGGTCACCAGACCCTCGTAGGCGGCAAGCAGATCGGCCGCGCCGCCGACCGTCCGGTAACCGGCCCAACGCTCGCCCGCCTCCGGGGTGTAGCTCAGCCCACCGAACTCGGTGATCATCAACGGCTGGTCGCCGCGGACGGCATCGTCGAGGTGGACCCGGCGCGGACCGGGCCAGTCACGACCCACGGCGGCGTCCACCGCGTCGGCGGTGCCGTACCGGGCAGTGAGATCGTCCGCGGCCGGGCTGTAGTCGTGCACCGTCCAGATGTCGCTCGTCCCGTGTTCCCAGCCGTCATTGGAGATCACCGGACGGGTGCCGTCCACGGCGTGGGTCAGGTGGTACAGCGACTCCAGGAAGTGCCGCTGGCGCGGGTCGTCCCACAGTGCTGGCACGCCCCAACTTTCGTTCACCGGCAGCCATGTCACGATCGAGGGGTGGCTGACGTCCCTGCGTACGACCTCCAGCCACTCGGCCGTGAACCGGGCCACACCGTCCACAGAGTACTCGTAGGCGTTCGCCATCTCGCCCCACACGACGAGACCGAGACGGTCGCACCAGTACAGGAAGCGCGGGTCCTCGACCTTCTGGTGCACCCGCACCCCGTTGAACCCCAACTCCTTGATCAGCTCGACCTCGCGGCGCAACGCGTCCTCCGACGGCGCCGCGAGATGCGACTCGGGCCAGTAACCCTGTGCCAGCACCAACCGCAGGAACATGCGCTCGCCGTTGAGCGTGAACCGCCCGTCCCGCACTCCGACGTCCCGCAGCCCGAAGTAACTCCTGACCGTGTCGACCTCTTCGCCGTCCCGCACCAGCGACACGGTCGCGTCGATGAGCGTGGGGTTCGCCGGGCTCCACCGAAAGTCACCCTGCGGCAACGTGATCGTGCGGTTCAGTTCGCCATCCACTGTGTACTGATCGTCGACCAGGACCCGATCACCGACCGACAGCCGCACCCGGAGCGCGAGCCCGACATCCGGCCCGTCGACGTTTGCCCGCACGGTGACCGACTTCCGCACGGCAGAGGGCGTCCATTCCAGCTCAGCCAGGTAGGTTTCGGGAACGGACGTCAGCCACACCGGCTGCCAGATGCCGGTGGTGCGGTGATACCAGATCCCGGCTGGCGACGGTTCCCAGAACTGCTTGCCCCTTGGCTGGGTGAGATCACGGACAGCGTCCTCGGCACGCACCACGACGACCTGCTCACCTGGCACCAGCGCGTGCGTGATGTCCACGTGGAACGGCGAGTGGCCACCGACATGAGATGCGACCTCGGTGCCGTTCACCCACACCCGGGCCCGGTAGTCGACCGCACCGAAGTGCAGCAGCAGCCGATCACCTTCCGGCGCACCGAATGTCCTGCGGTACCAGACAATCGGATGCGGGGCCGGGTCGTGCACACCACTGGCCGCCGACTCCGGCGGAAAGGGCACCGTGATGACCTTCTCGAAGGGACGGTCACCTCGCCACCAGCCCGCCCTCACTCCAGCATCCTTGTCGTCGTGCGCGAACTCCCACTCGCCGCACAGGTCCTGCCAGTTCTCCCGAGTCAACTGTGGCCGTGGATACATGCGCCCCACGCTACGCGCCGATCGCCGCGAGAGGAGTCGGCCCCCATCAGTTGAGCCTGCTTAGTGGCGCTCGGCGCCGTCATCTGGTACCAAACCATTTTCTCGAGCCCATTTTTCAAAGTCGCCAGGCCTGAAAGGAAACCGATACTCACTTTCAAGCAAATGATCGGCAATTGTCGAAATGAGCCCTATCGTGAGACTGCCACCGCGAAGTCCTTCACACAGCAGAGCCAAGGTGCCCATACAAGGCACTTCATGCTCCCGCGCAGCCCTTCTACCTGCGCCGTCATCGATAATTGCCGTGGCCACATTCGCTTTGGCATACTAAGGAGATTGAAAGTAGGTCGACTTCTGGTTATGTGGTGATGTAGCGGAGGTCGGGGTCGCCGAAGAAGGCGCGGATGAGTCGTGGCGTTTGCTGGAGGCGGCGTAGGGCGTTGATGACCTTGGCTTTGAACTGGTC
>NZ_DASUVO010000090.1:0-58620 GCF_036378875.1 Actinophytocola sp. | reverse complement strand
AACCCTGGCATGGATCACCAGACACCGCCGCTGCGTCCGCGACTACGAACGACTCCCACAACACCACGCCGCCATGGTCCGTTGGACCATGATCCGCATCACCAGCCGACGCCTCACCAAATAGGTTCAGGAACGGGCTCTGAGCCCGACCAACCCCTCACCGTCCTGGTCCGGACCGCGTCGGGGCTGGAGTTCACCGAGGACTTCTCGCTAAAAGAACTCGGGAAGGACAAGGTCCGTTACCACTTCAAGACACTGACACGCGACCAGTTCACGAAGGAAGCACCATGTGCGGTGAAGTGAACCGTTCGCAATTTGTTGTTTGTGACATGACGCGGAAGCAGCTGGGTAAATGAGTTGTGGCGCTCGGTCGTCGTGCTTCGAGTGCGGTTCGGACGCCGTTGGCGTCGCTCAGCCTCCGCCGAGGCTTGTTCCAGTTCGACCACACGTTGATCGGTGGTGGCCTGCACCGGTCCATGGCGCCGAAGTCCGATTGTGCCCTCGCAGTTTCGGAACCGGTAGGACGCTGCCAGTCTCAGCGGCATCTCACAGGGGGAGTGTCATGGCGTTCGAAGACCAGTTGGACCAGACGGTCGAGCGGATCATCGACGAGGCGATCGATTTCTACATGTACAGCCTCGGCTGGACTCGCCACGGCGGCAATTACATGAACGGCATGCTGCAAGGCTGGGAGATCACGCCGCCGGGGAACCCGTCGCGGACGTCCGGCGGTCAATGCCTGTACCAGGGCCAGCCGGAGAGCTATGCGTTTGAATATGGCGAGGGGACCAATGCGGGGGCGTTTGTTTACGGGCACTTCGAGGAGAGTGTCCGGGACGTATTCGACCGGTGGCGGTCGATTCCCGACCCGATGGCCTTCCAGGACAATGTGGAGAGCCTCCGTGAGGCCGCATGGTCCATTTCGTTAAGTCTGCCCGGCGACCGCTGTTGGTCGCGCTGGGGGCAGTAGCCGTGCTGGCCCTCGTCCTGACGGTGCTGCTGGTCGGCTCGGATGAGGAGCCACCGCCGACCGACGCCCGGCCCCGACCCGAACTCGCCCCGCTGGTGCTCTCCGAGCGCGTCTGGGCGGCTGAAGGCGCGCCGTCGCTGTCGCACAACTGGAGAACCGGCCGCCTGCGCGACGGTCGGCTGCTGGTCGGAACGGAGGATGGCATCCAACTCCTCGACGTCGGGTCGGGCACGGTGTTGTGGGCACAGCACAACGAAGCGGAGCTGCCGGGCCAGACCGTCGCCCTGGACCCGACCGCCAGCCCGCAGCTGCCCTTCTTGGTGCGACACGGTGACGGCGTTGGCGTCCTGGTCGGCTACGACGTGTTCCGGTGCGATCTCGTCGAACCGGGTGTGGCGTTGCTGTCGGGCGAGACCGGCGGCGTCGCGTGGCAGGCACCGACCGCGCCGGCCGAGGGCTGTGCGCAGAACAAGGTGGACTGGAAGCAAGAGCTGTGGGCGGCCGACGACACCACGGCTCTGGTCAGCGTCGCGCCCAACGGCGGTGATCCGGATGACCTCGGGCAGGTGCGGGTGCTGGCCCTGGATGTCGCCACCGGGCAGCGGAAGTGGGAATACCAGGGTGCGTGGCCGCATGCCATCGCCGGCGGCGTCGCACTGGTTTCGACGGCCATGCCGATGTCGTCCCGCTTCACTGAACCTGGCATGGTCACCGCGCTGGACCTGGCCACCGGAAACCCAAGTGGAGCCTCGCCGACCGGTACCCCGTAGCCCACCTGGTGCGCGCCGCCGGCGACGTGGTGGTGGTCGTGACGACCGACAAGTCGGAGGAAAACGAGGTCGTTCGTGTACTGGACGCCGCCACCGGACGCGAAGTCGCGACGCTCCCCGACGCGGACCCCCAATTCTGCGTGGCCGACGCGATGCTTGTGGCGTGCCGGGCGGACCCGCTGACGCGCGGACCGCGACTCGTGACGTTCCGGCTGGCGGACCGGGCTGTGATGACCGTGCCGGTCGAGGAGCACACGTCGTTGCTTTCGGTCGTCCAGGGCCGGATCTCGGTGGAGAACGCCCGGCGGAAACCGTCGATCTTCACGATCGACCGGGCCGGAAACGTGATCGACGAAAAGCCCGCAGGTGAACTCCTCGCGATGTCCGATGACCTTGTGCTCGTCAGGGCCACGCGGGACGAGGAAGAGTTCCTGGCCGTCTACCGGATGAACGGCTAGGGTCGGCTGGCTGAGGGGCGTACGGTCGGCTCTGCCGCGTTTCGATGAGATACTCGGCGCATTCTTCCGACCTTGTGTGCCGAAGAGATGCCAGCGCGGCTGCCCAGGATTAAGTAGCCGATGAGCGTGCGTAAGCGACGCCTACATCTCAGTCGCAGTCGGGAGTCGCGGTGGGGCTGCCCAACGGGACGGACGGGGCGCGTGTGCACGCAGTGGGCGTAGTCCGGGACCTCGACCAACGCTTCTGCGAGAGCGACCTTCACGGCGACCCAATCGGCGTGCTCGAAACTGGTGCGGTCCTTGGGCGCAGAAGCGAGCAGACGCACGGCATGACACGCCATCATCCACTCCCCGCCCGGGGGTGGCATTGAAGTTACGGTGCAACACATCGATCAGCACCGGCCCCAGCGGCAGACCCGTCCCCCAACCGCGATGAGCCGCAGGCGCCGCCACAAGTGCTCAGCGACATCCGCCGAGGTTGTGAACATCTCGTAGGCGGCGAGCACAGCGTTTGTCGACGCGACTGCGCCTGATCTCCTTCTGGAGGACAGCGACGAGATCGTCCACCGGAATGCCGTGGGGCGAAACGACTTGTGAGTAAGGATCCTCGGTTAAGTGCCCGGGACCATACAGACGTGGCATGAGTAGCCGTTCCTTCCACACGACGACGGCAGACGCGTCCGACACTGCGGAAGGGGTCTCTAGCGCGCTCAACGTAGCGCGGCACGAACGTCCTCACATGTTGGCGCCTGGTGAGGTTGAGCGTCGCTGGCACGCCGCTCGCACTCAGACCGGCGACGCAGCCGGGCGGGCGGCGATCGAGCAGTTTGAAGCTGAACGCACCCGCTGGTGGCAACCTGGTCGCCGCGTGCAGCTCCAGGCCGATTAATAGAGGTCCGCTGGGCCGAGTGACTGGCTGGCTCGGTTGATGCTTACCGCACAAGGGGACACGGCCTGGACCGAGAGGCGCTCGTGCGACAGTCCATTGTGCACTATACTGGTCGTGGCGGCTTGCTCCCGGTGACCCCCAGGCCGGTTGAGCAAGCCGCTCTTTGTGGTCGCCGGTGGAGCGTGAGATCAAGCGTCCCGGCACGGTTGGCTGCTGCCCGACCCGCTTCTGGTCTCGCGGCCACACAACACCGGCCGTCTGGGACGCGGAGAGCGAGCCAGACCTCCCCGCCCCGGCCGGCATGGCCGCGACTGCGTGGTCAGCGGCGCCCGGAGTTGGCATCGGCGCGCCGGGGGTTGAAGAGGGCTCGTACGGCGGTTTCATCGCCTTCGATGTCGACGAGCGCAAGCGTGTCGTCGAGGGCGAGCACACCCACCGCGAGTCCGAGAACGATCGCGGCGTCAGCACGCACGACGGCATCGAGGGCGTCGAGATCGCGACCGTCATGCGGGCTCACCTCTGTGCCCGTACGCGTCGCCCGCACCCGGAACAACTGGCCATCGACTTCGATCCCTACCGTTGATGACCGGCGTGCGGGCGTCTTGCCGGCGAGCAGGGCTCGGAGGGCGACGACGAGCCATTCGGCGTGGAAGCGGTCGCTGCCTGGCCCACGTGCCATGAGCGGCGTGGACCAGCGGATGAGTCCTTCGACCGGCTCACGCAACTCGGCGCCCCACTGGGTGAGCGCGTACACGATGGCGTTGCCCTCCTCGGCCAGGCGCCGCTCGACCACTCCGGCGGTCTCGAGGTCGCGAAGGCGGTCGGTGAGCAGGTTGGTGGCCACGCCGGGGAGTCCGTCGTGCAGTTCGCGGTAGCGGGCCGGCGCTATCAGGAGCTGGCGGACGATGAGCAGATTCCACCGGTCGCCCACGACATCGAGCGCCCGAGCGAGACCGCAGTACTGGCCGTAGCTTCGACTCATGCCGATACTTTACAATCTCAAGCATACTTGACAATATCAAGCATCGACGAGGGGAAGGTGGTCATGGCTGACACGGGACGGCCTGCGTGGATCGATGACGAGCTGTTCCCGTTCGAGAGCCGCTTCGTCACCGTCGACGGGCACACCGTGCACTACGTGGACGAAGGATCGGGGCCGACGCTGCTGTTCCTGCACGGCAACCCGACCTGGTCGTTCGTGTATCGCGACGTGATCCGCTCCCTGCGGGGCGAGTTCCGGTGCGTCGCGCTGGACTACCCCGGTTTCGGGCTGTCCTCGGCCCGGCCGGGCTACCGGTATCTCCCCGAGGAGCATGCCGCGATGGTCGTGGCGTTCCTCGACCACCTGGGCCTGTCCGGCGCCACCCTCGTCGCACACGACTGGGGAGGCCCGATCGGTTTGTCCGCGGCCCAGCGGCGGCCAGACACGTTCGAACGCCTCGTCCTGGCCAACACCTGGGCGTGGCCTCTCAACGGGGACTTGCCTGTCGAGGTGGCCTCCCGTCTCCTGGGCGGACCGATCGGACGCGAGCTGACACGGCGGCTCAACCTCTTCGTCAACGCGATGATCCCCATGGGACACCGGCTGCGAAAGCCGACCGCCGCCGAGATGGCGCACTACCGACAGGCACTCGATACTCCTGGTCGGCGTGAGGCGTCGGCCGTGCTGCCCCGGCTCATCACCGCCAGCCGCGCCTTTCTCGCCGATGTCGAGGCCGGGCTCGCCGACCTCGCGTCACTTCCGACACTCATCGTGTGGGGCGACGCCGACATCGCCTTCCGAGCCAGGGAACGACAGCGGTGGGAGCAGATCTTCGCCGACCACCACACCGTGATCGTCGAAGGCGCCGGCCACTTTGTACAGTCCGACGCACCCGAGGTGTTCGCGGCGGCGATCCGCGACTGGCGGTTCGCGCCCGACGAGCCGCGCACGCCTCCGGTGCGCGGAGAAGACCTCCGGCGATGACCTGCGCATCAAGCATCAGTATGGCCCAGGCACGTGCGGCGTTGCGGGACGTCGTCCCCCGCCTCGCCACTCTGGTGCGGAATCTGTCTGACGCCAGTTCCGTTTCGGTCGGATCGTGGACGTTGGGCGATGTCGCGGCTCACCTGTCTCACGTTTTTCGTTTCGACACCGACGCTGTCGCCGGAAGACCGATCCCGGAAGCCACGGTGACGCCGGCGGGAATGGCCGAGGTCAACGCGAGGGCGCTGGCCGAGGACGGCGAACGAAACCTGCCCGTACTCGCAGATCGCATCGCCACGCTGGCAACCGAGTTCGACGACGTCGCCTCGCGCTCACGAGCAACCACCGTCGACTGGCTGCAGGGCACCCGCCTGCCACCTTCGGCTGTGGCGTGTCACCTGCTCGAGGAATGCCTGATCCACGGCCATGACATCGCCAGAGCCACCGGGCACCCGTGGCCAATACAGCGTTACCACGCTCTGCTCGCGATCGAAGGCGCCGTGCTACCGCTGATCGCGGCCCTGCCACCCACCGCCTTCGTGAACCAGGAGAAGGCCGGATCCTTCCGGGCACGCTTCGAACTGCGCCTACGTGGCGGTAGCCGCACGATGATGGCCTTCGACCGCGGTTCGTTGACCCTCGACACGGGGCGTGCAGGTCACGTCGACGCCCACATCTCCGCCGACCCGGCCGCTCTCATGCTGGTGTTCATCGGCCGGCGAGGAATAGCCAAACCGCTTCTTGGTGGAAAGCTCGCCGCTTGGGGTCCTCGGCCATGGAAGCTCGTCCGGATGCTCAGCGCCATTGATCCCCCGTAACTCGCATGTAGACCCGTTGTGGTCTAAGTGGGATTGTGGGGGACGTGCGGAGCACCACGCCTGCCGGCGCCGTCTAAGCACGGTGATCAGCGCTACCGCGCAACACAATCCGCATGCCACCGCCGCGGCCCGGCCAGGTCCACCAGCACCGGACCGGGTGGCTCGGTCGGCACGCATCCGCAGCCCGGTGCACACGCCGTAACCGGGGCCGGGCCGCCGAGTTCCTGCTCCAGCCGGGCTACCGCCTCCTCGCCGTACTGCTGCCGGCGGCAATCCTGCGCGTCAGCCTGGCGTCGGCGCCGGTGGGCGGCACGTCGTGTCGGTCGGTGGGTTGAACGGTGTGGACGGGGCCAGCGGGGTCGGTGATGACGGCCAAGCCGTGGCGGGCGAACCGCTCGCGAAGATTGTCCATCCCCACGTCAGGGCTCGCGGCGAGCAGGTCGGGGAGGGCATAGAACTCGTCGAGGATTGCGCGGGCCATGTCATCGTCGGGAACCGCGCAGTCCCAGAGCACCTCGTCACGCTCCACGGCCACGGTGTAGGTGTAGAACGCGCAGCATGCCTTCTCCCGCGCGGCCAGGTCCCGGACCCACGCCTCGACACCGGGCTGGACGCGGAACCGGAACCGGATCCCCTCGTCGGTCCTCTCCTTGCCGGCCAGGGCCTGGGCGAACAGCCGCCGGTACTCGGCGAGCCGCTCCTTCTCGGTGTCGGTGGCGGTGGTCATGTCGCAGACGATCGGGGTGGACGCTGCCGGGATCTCCATATCGAACTCCTCGAGGTCGTCCTGTTCGCTGGTCCTTGCACCAAGCATGAAACCGACCCTAGAGTCTGGACCTAAGTTCAGAGTCAAGAGGTGAGGCCGTGAAGATCGGACAGGTCGCCGAGCAAGCCGGTGTCAGCGTCGACACGGTCCGCTTCTACGAACGCCGCGGCGTGCTGCCCGCCGCGGAGCGCCGGCCGTCCGGGTACCGGGTGTTCAACGAGTCCACCGTGGAACGCATTCGGATGGCCAAAGCCTTGCAGGACATGGGGTTGACTCTGGATGAGGTCATCGACGCCCTCCACACCCACGATGCGGGCGGAGCGACCTGCGAGAGCGAACGATGGCGCCTGGAAGCGGTGGTCGACCGGCTGGACATCAAGATCGCCGAACTGGTCCGTGCCCGACAGAACACCGTGGACATCCTCGAGGACTGTCGAGCCGGTCGATGCCGCCTCACCCCAGGCCAGTAGGCGCTACCGCCGCCAGCTCATCCTCGACGTACCCATCCTTGTGACCGAGTTCAGTCCCGTGTGGGCGCCGGCTCAGCGACCGGGTGTGGCAACACCGCCTCGTCGACATGGGCTGGTGCCGGTGCGTTCGGGTAGAGCACGCGAACCAACACCACGGCTACGACGCCACCGATCAGCTGGGTGGCGATGAAGAGGAAGACGGAGGCGGGGGCGATGCCGGCGAAGGTGTCGCTGAACATGCGGCCGATGGTGATGGCGGGGTTGGCGAAGCTCGTGGACGAGGTGAACCAGTACGCGGCGCCGATGTAGGCGCCCACGGCGGCCGGGGCGCGTTCGACGCGGCCGGACCGCACGAGGGAGAAGATCACCAGCAGCAGCCCGATGGTGGCGACCACTTCGGACACGCCGTGCGCGAGCGTGGCCCGGTGGGTGGTGCTGATGCTGACCGGGTCGAGGGCGAACAGCACGTTGGCCAGCACCGCACCAGTGACACAGCCGGCGATCTGGGCGGGTAGGTAGGCCAGTGCGTGCCGCCAGGGCATCCCGCCGAGTGCCGCGTCGACCAGTGACACAACGGGGTTGAAGTGTCCGCCGCTGACCGGCCCGAAGATCAGGATGATCGCGTAGAGGCCGGCGGCGGTGGCGGCGGCGTTCTCGAGCAGTTGCAGGCCGGTGTCGGTGGAGAGTTGTTGGGCGGCGATGCCGGAGCCGATGACCAACGCGGCCAACAACGCGCTGCCGAGGTACTCGGCGAGGAGTTTGCGGCTCATCGGGCGGGGACGCCGAGTTCGTCGAGCAGACCGCGGACGCGGCGTTCGATCTCGTCGCGGACTGGGCGGACGTCCTCGACGCTCTTGCCGGCCGGGTCGTCGAGCGTCCAGTCCAGGTAGCGCTTGCCGGGGAAGACCGGGCAGGCGTCACCGCAGCCCATGGTGATCACCACGTCGGCCGCACGGACGATCTCGTCGGTCCACGGCTTGGGGTACTCACCGGAGATGTCGATGCCGCGTTCGGCCATCGCGGCGATGGCGGAGGGGTTGATCTCGTGGCCGGGTTCGGACCCACCGGACCACGCGACGGCCCGATCTTCGGCGAGGTGTTGGAAGAACCCGAGTGCCATCTGGGAGCGGCCGGCGTTGTGCACGCACAGGAACAGCACGGTGGGCTTGCCGTCGTCGTGGTGGCCTTCGACGCGGGCGAGGGCGTGGAGGCGTTGGCGGGCAAAGCGTTCGGCCAGTAGCGGCAGGAACCGCGGGATGGTGGCGTGGGAGGCGAACTGGTCGTAGCTGGAAGACAGGAACCGTTCGATGGTCTCGGTGCCGAACACCCCGTCGAACTCGCCGTGCAGCCGGGTAGCGGCGGTTTTCAGGGCGAGTCGCTGGTCGATGCTGAGATCGTGGTGGGTGGGTTCGTGGATGTCAGTCATGACTGGCTCCTGGAGTGGGGTGGACGGCGGGCGCCAGCCGGGCGACCCGGTCGGCGAGATCGGTGAAGGCCCGGTCGAACGCGTCCTCGGTACCGGCGAGGGCTGGGTCGGGGACTGACCAGTGCAGCCGGCCTTCGACCTGGTCGAGTTGTTCGTGGGCGTTGTCGCACACCGCGACCACCAGGTCGTCCGGCCGCAACACGTCGTCGACGTGCGCGGTGCGGGTACGGGCGAGGGACAGGCCGTGTTCGCGGCCGGTGGCGACCGCGAGCGGATGTACCCGCTGCGCGGGTTGGGTGCCCGCGGACGCGGCCGGGACACGGCTGCGGCGTTTCCACAACGCGGCGGCGAGTTGGGAGCGGGCCGAGTTGTGGGTGCACACGAACACCACCCGCGGCGCCCGCACCATCCCGGCCGGAACGAGGCCGGCGAGCACGCTGGGGCGGAGCCGAAGATACGTGCGGCGATGGTCGCCCTCGGAGCGGGACCGCTCGACCACGCCGGCTTGTTCCAGCAACTTCACGTGGTGAGCGAGCAGGTTGCTGGCCAGCCCCAGCACCCGGCCCAGTTCGCTGGGCGAGGCGTCCCCGAGCAGCAGCCGGTCCACGATCGCCAGCCGCGCCGGCTCGCCGAGCGCCGCGTGCAGCCGCGCCCGCCCCACCACATCGGAAGACCACTCAACGTTCATTGACTCAATGATGATTGAGCCAATGCTGCGGCGTCAAGTCCACGATCGGTGAGCGAGCTGGCGGACGACGTAGCGGGCATCGCGGCCGACGTCGCGCAGGGTGGCGGAGGCGAACTGCGTTGCCACTCCAGGCCGACGAAACCGAGTCCCGGGTAGACGGTGGAGATCCCTCACGACTCCTCCCTCCGCGCGTCGACCTGTGCCAGCTCGCGGGCTGGGCTCATCGCGCCGACGGCGCCGAGAGGGTGAGCGTCTGGGGTTCGGCCGGTGCGCCGCAGCAGCCACCTGCCTGGTCCTGGGCGGGGTCGTCGAACACACCCGCACCGCCACACACCCCGGTCTCCGGCAACACCAGCTCGACCCGGTCGGCCGACACGTGGTCGCCTGCGAGGGCGGCCGCGATCGAGCGGACCTGTTCGTAGCCGGTCATCGCAAGGAATGTCGGTGCGCGGCCGTAGCTCTTCATGCCGGCCAGGTAGACGTTCGGTTCCGGGTGGGACAGTTCCTTGACGCCGTGCGGGTAGACGGTGCCGCAGGAGTGGACGTTCGGGTCGATCAACGGCGCCAGCGCGACCGGCGCCTGCAACGTCGCGTCCAGCTCCAGGCGCAGCTCCGACAGCCAGGACAGGTCCGGCCGGAACCCGGTCAACACCACTACCTCGTCCACATCGGACACCCGCTGGCCGCTGTCGGAAACCAGCACCAGGGCACCGTTGTCGTGTTCGACGGTCTCGGTGCGGAACCCCGTCACGACAGTGATGTGACCGGCGTCGACGGCGGCCTTGGCCCGCAGACCCAGCGCACCGCGCGCGGGCAGCTGGTCGGCGTCCCCGCCGCCGAACGTCGACCCGACCGCGCCCCGGCGCAGCAACCACGTGATCCTGGTGGTGGGTTCCTGCTCGGCCAGGTCGGCGAACGCGACCAGCGCGGTCAGCGCCGAGTGCCCGCTACCGGCAATCACCACGTGCCGGCCCGCATACCGCGCCTTCTTCTCGGCCAGGTTCGGCACCCGGTAAGAGATCCGCTCCACGGCCGCGCGTTCGCCGATCGCGGGCAACCCGTCACCACCGAGTGGGTTGGGCGAACCCCACGTGCCCGAGGCGTCGACCACCCCGGCCGCCGTGATCCGCTCCTCGCTCCCATCGGTGTGCCGGACGTGCACGGTCACCGGCTCACTGTCCCGCCCCGCATCGACGACCCGGTCCCGACCGCGACGCGCCACCCCGACGACCTCGACACCGAACCGCACGCGGTCCCCGAGCGTGTCGGCCAGCGGCCGCAGGTACCGGTCGGCCCACTCCTGTCCGGTCGGGTACTCCCCGTCCGGGGGACGCTCCCATCCCGTCGCCGCCAACAACCGGTCGGCGGCGGGCGCGACGAGTTCCGACCACCGCGAGAACAACCGGACGTGGTGCCACTCGGCCACCGCCGCACCAGCCTGCCCCGCTCGCTCCAACACCACCAGGGAAAGCCCACGCTCAACCAACTCGGCAGCGGCCGCTAGGCCCACCGGGCCAGCACCGACCACCACCACGGGCAGATCCGACATCACCGACACTCCATTCATCGATACCGATCGATTGATGCGGCAGACAGTATCGACCATCTTCGATGAACGCAACCATCGATTTGGATCGATACTGCCCGAGTTGGCCTAGGCGGGTGCCAGGCCGGGAGTGTCCAGCAGTGCGGACAGCTGCTTCAGGTTCTCCGGGCGAGGCCAGTAGTAGACCCAGGTCCCGCGCCGCTGACTGTCCACCAGTCCTGCTTCCCGCAGGACCTTGAGGTGATGCGAGATCGTCGGCTGGCTCAGGTCGAACGCGACGGTCAGGTCACACACGCACACCTCCCCGTCAGCGGAGGTGATCAGCGAGAGCAGGCGCAACCGCACCGGGTCACCCAACGCCTTGAACATCCGCGCCACGTACTCCGCCTGATCGACCGCGAGCGGCGCCTCGGTCAGCGGCGCACAGCACGCGCCGGCCGACGCCTCCGCCTCGGCCGCCTTCTGATTCGACATACTTCTATATTGACATCCGCCAATGCAGTAGACAACCTGGAGTGGACGTTGTTTAGACGGTCATCTATTCAGGAGGTTGCGATGCTGGCGTTCCTGCGACGTCGCCGTGCTGGTGTGCGCGGTGTTCGGTTCTGCGAGGCGTGCTCGCAGGTGTGCACACCGGGATGCCGTAGCCAGGCACTCCTCGACGCCACACACGCCCACGTCCACCAGCAGCACCCGGTCATCCGCTGACCCACTGAACCATCCAGGAGGAGAAACACCATGACCACCACCCGACCCGGCGGCTTCCTCGGTGACCCAGCCGCTACCGGTGGATGTTGCGGCAGCGCACCCAGCCCGGTGACCGACACCACTGCTCCCCGCGTGACGGGATGTTGCGGCAGCGTCGAAGCCACCGCCGCGGGACAATGCTGCACGCCCGCCGCTCGCGAGGAAGCTGTCAACGCGGGTGCCGGGTGCTGCGGATGACCCAGGCGACACCAGCTCGCCCGCCGCGGCCGGGGCCCACACGCCCCGGCACACCCGACGCCGCCCGGTTGCAGGCCACCGTCCACACCTCGCCGCCAGCCTGGTCGAGGACCTTGTTTGACGCATCATCGATCCACGTCGATACTCGGCGGCATGACCGCCACCGCCGCCCCCACCGTCCCGGTCCTGCCCGAACAGGAAGCCGCGACCTACGCCGAATGGTTCGCCAGCCTCGCCGAACCAACCCGGGTGCGGCTGCTCCACATCGTCGCCACCACCCCCGGCGGCGCCACCATCGGCCAACTCACCGAACTACTGGGCATCAGCCAGTCCACCTGCTCCCACCACGTCCGCAAACTCGCCGACGTCGGCTTCCTCAAACTCCACAAACAAGGCACCACCACTCGCGTCACGGTCAACCCCGCCTGCTGCGTCGGCCTACCCCACGCCGCCGATGCCGTCATGGGCCTGGTCGCCCCGCGCCCGTGCTGCCCTGCCGACCTACCAACCGACGTCACGGTGCGTGCGCTCGAGGCTGGCGACTGGCCCGCGGTCCGCCGCATCTACGGCGAAGGCATCGCCACCGGCATCGCCACCTTCGACACCACCGTGCCCAGCCGCGCCTCCCTCGACGCGAAATGGCTTCCCGACCACCGGTGGGTCGCCGAACTCGACGGCGAAGTCGTCGGCTGGACCGCACTGTCCCCCGTCTCCAGCCGCGAGTGCTACGCCGGCGTCGCCGAAAGCTCCATCTACGTCGCCGACGGCCACCGCGGGACGGGGATCGGCAAAGCCCTGATCCGCCAACAGGTCGTAGCCGCCGACGAAGCCGGCCTCTGGACCCTCCAAACCGCCATCTTCACCGAAAACCGCGCCAGCATCGCCCTCCACCACGCCGCCGGCTACCGCACCGTCGGCATCCGCGAACGCATCGCCCAACGGGGCGGCACCTGGCACGACACCGTCCTCATCGAACGCCGCACCGACGCGGTTCAGCGGCCCGAGTGCTGACAGGAGTCATCCCGAGGCGGGCCCCACCTCGACATCGAGGGTGTGCCTGCCCAGTGTCAGCGGCTTCACCGATCAGAAATCCTCCGCCACGTCGTCAGTTCTGGTAGCCCTCTCGCACCGGTGGAAGGATTGATGACCATGACCGACGCCAGACCGCTGGGCGCCGACGAGGCCACGTTCATCGCGGCGGCTCGCTCAGGCGATACGGCGCGGTTCGCGCTCATCACGGAGCGCCACCGGCGTGAGCTGCAGGTGCACTGCTACCGGATGCTCGCGAACTACGAGGACGCCCAGGACATGACGCAGGAGACGTTCCTGCGGGCGTGGCACAAGCGGGAGTCGTTCAAGGGCCACGCCGCGCTGCGGACCTGGCTGTACCGGATCGCGACGAACGTCTGCCTCGACTTCCTGGAGAAGCGCAACGACCGCACACCCGTGCCGTCCGAGTTGCCGGTCTCCGGCTCCGAGGTGCTGTACCTGCAGCCCTACCCCGACCGGATGCTCCCCGAGGACCCGCAGGAATCGGTGGTGGCGCGGGAGACAATCGAGCTGGCGTTCATCGTCGCCGTCCAGCACCTGCCGCCGCGGCAGCGGGCGGTGCTCATCCTGCGCGACGTCCTCGGCTGGCCGGCGTCGAAGGCCGCCGACGCCCTCGAGCTGACCGTCGCATCGGTGACCAGCGCACTGCAGCGGGCGCGCGTGACGATGCGCGAGCAGCTGCCCGACCGCCGCCTCGACTGGCGCAGCCCCGCCACCCACGAGCTGTCGAATGACGAGCGCGGCGTGGTGAAGTCCTACATCGACGCCCACGAGCGCAACGACCTCGACGGGCTGACGTCCCTGCTGCGCGACGACCTGCGCTTCGCGATGCTGCCCGAGCAGGGCACCTTGGTCATGACGGCCAAGGACGCGGTGGAAGGCTGGGTCTCCGGTGGGCTGTTCCAGCGCGGCCACGACGACTGGCGCGGTATCGCCATGACGGTCAACCGCATGCCTGCCGCCGTGCTGTACCTCCGCACCCCCGACGACCCGGAGTACCGGCTGTTCGCCATCGCGGTCCTGCACATCGTCGACGGGAAGATCGCCGAGCTCACCGGATTCGACGCCGCCGACAAACCATGGCTGGACCTGCCCCCGACACTGTGATCACACACAACGCGAACACCACAGCCCCGCCGGCGTTACCGGCGGGGCTGGCCTCACGAGCCGAGCATGTGGCCCGTGCTCATCGCCTCGTTTCGTATCGGGTCAGCAGCACGCCGCCGGGAAACGTCCGCGTCTCCACGAGGTTCAGGTTCACCCAGCTGTCCAGCGCCGTGAAGAACGGCGTGCCGCCGCCCACCAGGACCGGCACGGTGACCAGCAGGTACTCGTCGATCAGCCCGGCCCGCATGGCAGCCCCGGCGAGCGTCGCGCCGACGATGTCCATCGGACCGGCGTCCTCGGCCTTGAGCCGGGTGATCTCGGTGACCGCGTCGCCGGTGACCAGGCGGGTGTTCCAGTCGACCTTGTCGATCGTCGAGGAGAACACCACCTTCGGCATGTCCCGCCAGCGGCGGGCGAACTCGATCTCCGCCGGTGTGGCGCCGGGCTGCTGGTCGGCGGTCGGCCAGTGGGAACTCATCGTCTCCCACAGCTTGCGCCCATACAGCGCCAGGCCCGTCGCCGCCACCCGGTCGGACCACCACTGGAACCGCTCATCGCTCGGCGACGAGTCCGGTCCGTCATCCCCACTCCAGCCGAGGTCGTCACCGGGCGCGGCGATGTAGCCGTCCAGGGTCACGTTCATGCCAAAGGTCAGTTTCCGCATGGCGTCAGCCTCCAGTGAGTCGATCTCACACGTACAGACGGGCGCGGCGCGAAAACCTAATCGGTGCGCGGTATGCGTCCGCAGGTAGTCCTCGCCTTCCGGGCTGAGAGCCTGTTTGAACGGCTTCCAGAAGGTGGAGGCTGAGTGGGCGGTATGTCAGTGCGGCAGAGCGTCCGCGGTCAGCCGGTCCGCGAGAAA
Source organism: Actinophytocola sp. (assembly GCF_036378875.1). Taxonomy (GTDB): domain Bacteria; phylum Actinomycetota; class Actinomycetes; order Mycobacteriales; family Pseudonocardiaceae; genus Actinophytocola. Next base: position 43,889 of record NZ_DASUVO010000090.1, on the reverse strand, counting down.
GGCGATGATCTCGTCGCGGGCCGCGGCGGTCGGTTCCCCCGCCGCGTCGAGCAGATGTGCGGTGACCACACTGTGTGGGCAGCCGACGATCTGCGAGAAGAACGGCGGCGGACTGGGATTCGCCGCGTCGGCGGGCAGTACCCGCGGCTCGAAACGTGGGCCCAGTGCCGCGGCGTAGGCGGCGAAACGCTGCTCGGTGCAGAAGCGGTCACCCTCGAAGCTATAGGCGCGCACCAGGAGATCATCGCGATCGAGCCGCTCCCGCACGGCTGCGAGCTCACCGGGCGAAATCTCCAGTCCGCCGGGCTCGTCCAGTGGCAGCGACGGCTGGCACAGCACCGGCGCCAGCACTGCGGGCTCGAGCATCATGGTGAGTGCGAAATTGCCGGTGAAGCACATACCCAGCGCGCCGACGCCGGGACCGCCGCATTCGCGGTGCGCCAGGGCTGCCAACGCACGCAGCCACACCGCGACCGGGCTGGACCTGCCCGCGCCGAAGGCCCGGAACTCCGCGCTGACACAGGCTCGTTTGAAGACCTCCACACCGGCCTCGGCCTCCGGATAGGCGCCGTCGCGGCCGAACAGCGACGGCAGGTAGACGGTGAGCCCGGCCTCGCGCACCCAGCGGGCGAAGCGGGCCACATCGGGGCTGATGCCGGGCATTTCCGCCATGACGATGACCGCCGGTCCGCTGCCGCCGACGTACACCGTGCGGGTCACTCCGTCGAGCGTGATCGACCGGGGTGCGAAATCGGCGAGGTCGTCGTCGGAAGGATCCTGCGGGAGAGAATGCTGCACACCGGACACCCTGCCGCAGCAGGTCTGCACACCACCATTGGCGAGATCGCCACTTTTCGGTCTAATCTCGCCACGTGATTACCCACCTCGCGCTGGACGGTGTGCTCGAGGGCGCGCTCGGCCTCGGCCTCGACATCGTCGACACGGCGGCCGGGATCGCCGGTGACGCAGCGGGCGGACGTCTGCGGCAGCGCGTCGCATCACTCGATGGGCTGCCGGTCCGATCCAGCGGCGGGCGACTGATCAGCGTCGATACCGAAACCCCGCTCGGCTCGGCGAACTTCGAACCCGGCGACATCCTGGTGCTGCCAGGGCCGTCCGCGTCCAGCGAAGCGCGTGTCGAGGAACTGCTGACCCGACCCCAGACCATGCAGGCCGTCGAAATCATCCGGCGCGCCGCCGATTCCGGCGCCACGGTAGCCGCCTCCTGCTCGGCCGTCTTCGTGCTCGCGGCCTCGGGACTGCTGTCGGGCCGGGCCGCCACCACTACCTGGTGGCTGGCGCCGCTGTTCGGCCGCCGCTTCCCCGACGTCACCGTGCAGGCCGATCGCATGGTGGTCGACAGCGGCGAAATACTCACCGCCGGTGCGGCTTTCGCCCACACAGATCTGCTGCTGACGCTGGTCGCCCGCCTCGGCGGCGGTGCACTGGCCGAGCAGGTGGCCCACTACCTGGTGCTCGATGCCCGCATGTCGCAGTCGCGCTACATGGTGCTCGAGCATCTACGGGCCACCGACCCGGTGCTGCGCGCCGTGCGACAGCACGTGCACGCCAATCTGCACCGGCAACTATCGCTGGACGAATTGGCCGGTGCCGCAGCGGTTTCTCCGCGCACCCTGACCCGCCGCATCCGCGACCGCCTCGGCGTCTCACCCACGCAGTACGTGCATCGCCTCCGGGTCGGGCAGGCGGCCAGCCTACTCACGACCACACGCGAACCCATCGACGTGATCGCGGGCGCGGTGGGTTACGCCGATCCGGCCGCCTTCCGACGCATCTACCGCAGACACACCGGCGAGACACCGACCGCCACCCGCACCCGCGCGACCGAATCGACCTAACACACGGTTGGGGGACGAGTGGGCCTGGAGCCCGCCCCACAGAGCAGCCGTCAGCCGCTCCTCGTCCCCGACCGCGAGCACCCGCACGTCGGACTCCCTGACGCCCAGCTGAACAGGGGTTATCGGCGCGACGAGGACTGCTCGCTACGGATCGCGGTCGCGACGTCGCGAGTCCGTAACGGCTATCGAGTTTGCCACCGTATTAGGTTAGCTTTGCCTTGGTTCTACGTCTGTGTAGAAGCTGTGGAGGTGTTCGGTGACTCGTGCGCGCGTCGTCGTGTTGGCTGTTTCGCTGCTGGTCGCGCCGCTCGTCGCGTGCGGGGATGGTGAGGCGGGCGACGCGCTGGTGATCTACTCCGGCCGGAACGAGGAGCTCGTCGGCGGGGTGCTCGACCAGCTCGAGACGGCCGTCGGCGGCAAGGTGGAGGTGCGTTACGGCAGCAGCGCGGAGATGGCCGCGCAGCTGCTGGAGGAGGGGGATCGCACCGAGGCGGACCTGTTCTTCTCCCAGGACGCGGGCGCGCTCGGCGCGGTCGCGGAGGCGGGCGGGCTGGGGGAACTCCCGGCCGACGTGCTGGACCTGGTCCCCGCCGGGTACCGCGCCGACGACGGGCGCTGGGTCGCGACCTCGGCCCGGGCGAGAGTGGTCGCGTACGACCCGAGGGTGGTCGCCGAGGCCGACCTGCCGCAAAGCCTCGACGACGTCGTGGACCCGAAGTGGCAGGGGCGCGTCGGGTTCGCGCCCACCAACGCGTCCTGGCAGACGTTCGTCACGTCGGTGCGGGTGCTGAAGGGCGAGGACTACGCGCGTGACTGGCTCACGAAGTTCGCGGCGAACGAGCCGCAGCGGTTCGAGAACAACGTCGCGATCCTCAAGGCGATCAACGATGGCCAGCTCGCGGCGGGGCTGATCAACCACTACTACTGGTACGCCGCGGTCGCCGAGAACGGCGCCGACGCGGTGCCCGCGAAGCTGCACTACGTCAGCGGCGGCGACCCGCTCGGCCTGGTGAACGTGGCCGGCGTGGGCATCGTGGCACGGACCGACCAGCAGGACGCCGCGACGAAGGCCGTGCGGTTCCTGCTGTCCGACCAGGCACAGCGGTACTTCGCAGACGAGACCGCCGAGTACCCCGCCAACCCGGCGGTGACCTCCAGCAAGCACGACCTGCCACCGCTGACCGAGCTGCACGGCCCGGACATCGACCTGTCGCGGCTGTCCTCGCTGCAGGACACGCTGACGATGCTGCAAGAAGCGGGGTTGTCCTGAAGGCCCCGCTACGGGCCGCACCAACACTCACCGCACTCGCCCTGGTCGCGGCCGGGGCGGCGCTGATCCCGCTCGCGTACCTGGCGGTCCGGTCGTTCGACCGCGGCCTGGGCATGGTGTGGGAGGTGCTGGTCCGACCCCGCACGCTCGACCTGGCCGTGCGCAGCCTCACGCTCGCGGTGGCGGTGACCGCGGCCTGTGTCCTGCTCGGCGTGCTCGGCGCGTGGCTGGTCGTGCGCAGCGACCTGCCCGGCCGGCGTGCCGTGGGGGTGCTGCTGGTGCTGCCGCTCGCTGTGCCGTCCTACGTCGCGGGCTTCACCTGGCTCGGTCTCGCGCCGCGCATGACCGGTTTCGTCGGGGCGTTCCTGGTGCTGACGCTGGTGTCGTTCCCGTACGTCCTGCTGCCGGTGGCCGCCACGCTGCGGGCGGCCGACCCGGCGGTCGAGGAGGTCGCGCGCGCCCTCGGCCGGACCAGCGGCCAGGCATTCCTTTCCGTGACGCTGCGCCAGATCCGGCCCGCGGCGACCGCCGGTGGCCTGCTCGTCGCGCTCTACGTGCTGAGCGACTTCGGCGCGGTGTCGCTGATGCGGTTCGAGGCCTTCACCCTCGGCATCTACACCAGCTACCGCGCCACGTTCGACCGCACCCCGGCGGCGATCCTCGGCTGCGTGCTGGTCGTGCTCGCGATCGCGCTGACCGTCGGCGAGCGCCGTGCCCGGGGCACCGTGGCGACCCGAGGCCGCCGCACGCCCACGACCGTGCCGCTGGGCCGGGCGCGGGTGCCGGCGCTGCTCGGCACCACCGCGCTGCTGGGACTTTCGCTCGGCGTACCGGTGTTCGGCCTCGGGTGGTGGCTCGCCGCGGGCAGCTCCTCGGGTGACGGGGATCTGCTCATGACGACATGGCACACGGTCGCGGTCGCCGGGCTCGGCGCGTTGCTGACGATCGTGCTGGCACTGCCGGTGGGAGTGCTCGCGGCACGGTACCGAGGACCGCTGGTGCGGGGTGTCGAACTGGCGAGCTTCGCCGGCCACGCACTGCCGGGCATCACGGTCGGCCTCGCGCTGGTGTTCTTCGGCGTGCGGCTCGTGCCGGGGCTCTACCAGACCACCGCGATGCTCGCGTTCGCCTACGCGGTGCTGTTCTTGCCGCTGGCCGTCGGCGCGGTGCGCACGGCCGTCGCGCACGCGCCGCCGGTACTCGAGGACGTGGCCCGCTCGCTCGGTCGGGGGCGGGCGGCCACCCAGTTCCTCGTGACTATGCCGCTTGCCGCGCCCGGCATCCTCGCGGGCGCCGCGCTGGTGTTTCTCACCAGCGCCAAGGAGTTGCCCGCGACGCTGATGCTGCGGCCGACCGGCGTCGACACCCTGGCGACCGAGCTGTGGACCAAGACGGAGGTCGCCGCGTACGCGGCCGCGGCGCCGTACGCTGCGGTGCTGCTCGTCGTCGCCGCGATCCCGGCGGTGCTGCTCGACCGTTTCCTGCGTGGAGGAGAGCGATGACTTTTCTTGACGTCAAAGGACTTGTCGCAGGGTACGGCTCCGAGCCGGTGCTGTGTGGCGTGGACCTCGCGGTGCCGGAGGGCGGCCTCCTCGCTGTGCTCGGACCGTCGGGTTGCGGCAAGACCACGCTCCTGCGGGTGCTCGCGGGCTTTCACCCCGTTCGCGACGGCCAGGTCGTGCTGGCGGACCGGCTGCTCGCGGGCGGTTCGGTGCACGTGCCGCCGGAGCGACGGGGCATCGGCATCGTGCCGCAGGAAGGCGCCCTGTTCCCGCATCTGACCGTCGCCGGCAATGTCGGGTTCGGGCTGCCCCGGCATGGCCGGCGCAACGGTCGGGTCGACGAGCTCCTCGACCTCGTCGGCCTGTCCGGCTACGGCGCCCGCATGCCCGCTCAGCTGTCCGGCGGGCAACAGCAACGCGTCGCGCTCGCCAGGGCCCTCGCGCCGCGTCCGGGTGTCGTGCTCATGGACGAGCCGTTCTCCTCTTTGGACGCGAGCCTGCGGGACGAGTTGCGGGTCGACGTCCGGGCGGCGCTGCGTGCCTTCGGCGCGACGGCCGTGCTCGTCACACATGACCAGGGGGAGGCGCTCGGCGTCGCCGACGCCGTGGCCGTGCTGCGCAACGGTGTTGTCGCACAACTCGGTGCGCCACAACAGGTCTACACCGACCCCGCCGACCTTGGCGTCGCGCTGTTCGTCGGCGAGGCGGTCACGTTCGACGCCGTCGCGCGCGACGGCGTGGCGGAGACGCCGCTCGGTCGGCTGCCCGTGCACGGCAGGGCGAGCGGCGCCGGCACCGTGCTGGTGCGGCCGGAACAGTTGCTCGTGGGCGACCACGGCGAGGTGGCCGGCGTGGTGGCCACTGTGGACGATGTGTTGTTCCACGGCCACGACGCGACAGTGTTGCTGCGCCTGGCGAACGGCACGCGCATGCGGTCACGCGTGCAGGGCGTGCTTCCCGCGCAACCGGGTGACGAGGTCGCGGTGCGCGTGTCCGGCACCGCGTTGTTCTTCCCGGAGCGCCGGTCATGACCGCGGCCGCCGAACTCGGATTCGCTACCGGGCTGGGAGAGCACGGCGACCGGCTCGCACTGGTCACACCTGACGGCACCGGGGTCACCTATCGCGAGCTGGACGACCGCGTGTCCGAAGTGGCCGAACGCCTCGGCCCGGTGCGCCGGCTGGTGCTCCTCGCCACCACCAACGACGTCGACTCGGTCGTGACCTACCTCGCCGCACTGCGTGGCGGGCACCCCGTGCTGCTCACCGCGCCCGGCCAGAGTGCCGCGCTGGCCGCGGCGTACGACCCGGACGTGGTGGTCGACGGCGGATGGGACGAGCGCAGACCGGGCACCGCGCACGACCTGCACCCGGAACTCGCGCTGCTTCTGTCCACCTCCGGCACGACCGGCGAGCCGAAACTGGTGCGGCTGTCGGCGGACAACCTCGTCGCCAACGCCGCGGCCATCGCGGAGTACCTCGACATCCGGGCCACCGACCGGGCGATCACCTCGCTGCCGATGCACTACTGCTACGGGCTCTCGGTCATCAACAGCAACCTGCTGCGCGGCGCCGGCCTCGTCCTGACCGACGCGTCGGTGGTCGACCCCGCGTTCTGGACAGTCGTGCGGGAGCGGGGCGTGACGAGCCTGCACGGCGTGCCGCACACGTTCGATCTCCTTGACACCGTGGGATTCGAGCGGATGGACCTGCCGAGCCTGCGGTATGTCACCCAGGCCGGCGGCCGCCTGGATCCCGCCAAGGTCAGCCGGTTCGCCCGGCTCGGGACCGAGCGTGGCTGGCACTTCTTCGTCATGTACGGCCAGACCGAGGCGACGGCCCGGATGGCCTACCTGCCACCGGAACTGGCGCACGCCCACCCGTCGACGATCGGCGTGCCCATCCCAGGCGGGGAGTTCGACCTCGTGGACGGGGAACTGGTGTACCGCGGGCCCAACGTGATGCTGGGTTACGCCACCAAGTCCGCGGATCTCGCGCTCGGCCGGACCACGTTCGAGCTGCCGACCGGCGACCTCGGCCGCCGCACCCCGGACGGCCTCTACGAGATCACCGGCCGCAAGAGCCGGTTCCTGAAGTTGTTCGGGCTGCGCGTGGACCTCGGCCGGGTCGAGCACGTACTGGCGGGGGAGGGGATCGAGGCTGCCTGTGCCGGCACCGACGACGTGCTGGTGGTCGCCGTGCGGGGCAGTTCGCGCCGGGCGGGCGCGCTGGTCCGCACCCGGTTCGGCCTGCCGGCCCGGGTCGTGCGCGTCGACGAGTTTCCCCGCCTCCCCAACGGAAAGGTCAACTACCAGGCACTCGTCAAGCTCGGCGGTGCGGACGCGCCGGCCGGGTCGGTGCGTGCGGCGTTCGCCAACGTGTTGGACCAGCGGGACGTTCCCGACGACGCCACGTTCGTCAGCCTCGGCGGCGACTCGCTCAACCACGTGCGGATGTCGGTCGCGCTGGAACGGCTGCTCGGCCACCTGCCCGACCGGTGGCCGACCATCCCTGTCGCCGAACTGGAACGGCTGCGGCGTCCACGGCGGCGCGTGCCGGTGATGGAGACCGGGATCGTGTTACGGGCGCTCGCGATCGTGCTGATCGTGGGTTCACACATCCGGTTCTTCAGCCTCGAGGGCGGCGCGCACCTGCTGCTCGTCATCGCGGGCTGGAACTTCGCGCGGTTCCTGCTGCCCGGGACGAGCGGCCGCATCCTGCGCGGCGCCGCGCTGATCGCCGTGCCCTCGGTGCTGTGGCTGACCTACCGAGCGGCCGTCACCGACGACGTGACGCTCGCGAACGTGTTGCTGGTCAACAACTTTGTGCGCACCGGCGCCGTGGGCTACTGGTTCATCGAAGTGCTGGTACACGCGTTGTTGTTGCTGGCACTGGCGTTCACGGTGCCGGCGGTGCGGCGCGCCGCCCGCGCACACGGGTTCACCGTGGCCTTGACCGCACTGGGCGTGCTGTCCGTCTTCCGCCTGGCGGTCGGGGACACGTTCTTCGAGCGCAACATGACCACGCTGGGCGCGGCCTGGTTCCTCGCGCTCGGCTGGCTGGCATACCTGGCTGACACCAGGACCCGCAAATGCGTGGTGCTGGCCGTCACGCTGGCGCTGGTGCCCGGCACGTTCGACGACCTGTCCCGGCAGATCATCGTGACGGTCGGCGTCGTGGTGCTGCTCGGTGTCACCCGAGTGCCGGTGCCGAGACCCGTGGTAGCGGTGGTGGGCGCGATCGCGAGCGCGTCGCTCTACATCTACCTCACCCACTACGCGGTGTTCCCGGCTCTGCAGCCTCACCTGCCGGCAGGTCTCGTCGTCGTGTTGAGCATCGCCGCGGGCGTGGTGGCCTGGCACTGCATCCAGGTTGCCACCCGGGTGCTCAGTCCGGATCGTCGCCGAGTTCGCGTGGGATGAGAGCGCGAGCTTCTGTTCACCGCTCTGTGCGATCTCGACCGCGGACGGCTTCGCCGATCCGGGGCTGGGACCTGGTGCGCGAGCGGTGGTCACGGCGCCACTGTGGACCGCCACGGTGGCTGACCCTGGTAGGCGCGGCCGATCATCGCGACCCACTGGTGTACGGCGTCCTCGTTGGGCGCGAACGGTCCTGGCCGGAAGTGGGGTGACGCGAGTCCACGCTGGACCGACTCGCACGCCGCCCAGTCCTGCCGGTTGGTGCGGTCCCAGAACTCCTCGGCGTGGCGTGCCTCGCCCAGCGCGAGCCATGAGCACTCGACCAACGTCGCGTCCGGACCGACCGGCCGCAACCGGTGCGTCATCACGTAGTCGGGGTGCAGGGACAGCAGCAGATCGGGGAACAGCGCCAGGTACAGCACCCGCCGTCTGTCCACACCGGGCAGGAAGTCCCCTGGCGAGCTGCCGTCGAGCGACATGGTCTCGGCGTGGTCGCGCAGGTCCATGGCGCCGCCGATCCACGCGCCGGGCAGATCGTAGTTGTCGCCGCTGGCGGGTGGGGACACCGCGCACAGTTCGGGATGGATGTGCGGACAGTGGTAGCACTCGTGGTAGTTCTCGACGATCACCTTCCAGTTGGCGCGCACCGTGTACTCGTGCCGCGCCGCCAGCCGCAGCCGGTCCGGTGCGTAGGGCGCGACCAGTTCGGCCAGCGCGCCGATGTGCTCGGCGAACGGTGCCGCGTCGCCGGTGCCGTTGACGAACACCCAGCCGTGCCATACCTCGACGGGCAACGGCACGAGCTTGTGGTCGGCTGGCCGGAACCCCGGCACGTCGTGGAACCGCGGCGCGCCCCGCAGGTCACCGTCCAGCCCGAACGTCCAGGCGTGGTACGGGCACACGACCACCGGCCGCGTCGACGTGCCGCCCTCGGGCAGCAGTTCGTGGCCGCGGTGGCGGCAGGTGTTGGCGAACGCCTCGACGGTGGTGCCGGCACGGGTCAGCAGCACGGGGATGTCGCCGGCCAGCACGCCGCGCTGGGTTGTGTCCGCGTCGAGTAGTTCGTCGAGGCGGCCGAGACACGACCACGTCCCGGCGAAGAGGTGGCGCAGTTCCCATCGCAGGACCTCGGGCGCTGTGTAGGCGCCCGCCGGCAGCATCGTCGACTCGCCGAACGGGCGGAGGGCTTTCTCGAGGTCACCGACCGGCGCCGGCGGCCATGGGGCAGGGGAGGACACGAGACGACCGTACCTCGACGCCGCCAACGCGGTCGGCCTCCAGAATTGGCCGTAGATGATTTCGGAACTGTCTCCGCACAACCGTGAGGTCACCGGTGCCAAGAAACGTGACCACCGGAGAACCCCGCCATCTACCAGCTCGGTCAGGTTCGTCCGGCCGCTGACCACTCGGCCTCGAGCCTCGTCGTCAGGACAACCGGTCCGAACCCCGACCATAATGGACAACTTGTCCGCCGGCCCCGAGCCCGGGGCCGGAAGTCACCATGTGATCAGGGTCGGATCCTGGGGCCGCTCATGGTCAGCGGCCACACCCACCTTGACACTGAGGTTGCCGATGGCGCGGTGTCAGTGCTGGTACTTGAACACGTAGGAGTTTCCGTGTTTCTCGCAGGGGGTGACCTTGTGGGTTTTGCTCATTTTCTCCCTGGCCTGCTTGCAGGCGCTGAGGGTCGTGAACGAGGCGGTGCCCGCGTGGGCGGCCGCCGGTGTGATGGACACGGCAGTCAGGGCGGCCGTCGTGGTGATGATTATGAGTAGTTTGCGCACCAATGTCTGACGTCGGCGCGGGTATGGCGGTTCCCTGTCACCGTGGCGGTAACGGGCGCGTTCCCGGGCCTGACCCCGATGGCGGGCGCGGACGTCGCGGCGTTTGTCGGTGGTCGTTGATAGGCTGAAATCTGGCAGACCGAAGTTGGCGTGCATCATGTCCACACCTAGTGCCGTGACTGGACAGATTCGCCGGGTTGTCAGGCCGCTTCGGCTGTGGTGATGGCGCCCGACCCGGCCGAGCCGTTTCACGCGGTGGAACAGGTCCTGGCGACCGAACGGCTCACCGGCCTGACGGTCCCGGTTTTGTCTCCGTCCGGGTCAGGGTCGACTCCGAGGTGCCCCTGAACTGTACGACGACTTCGTGGTCACCAAGCTCCAGAACAAGTCCCCGGGGTTTTCGCCATCGTCGCGTCGTTCGGTTTCCACACCTGATCTGCTGTTCCAGCAGTTGAGGATGGCCGGCGCCGTGCTGATCGTAGGATGGCCCGGTGGCTTGGGAGCGTCCGGTACCGCTGATCGGCGACGTGACCACCGCGGCGGGACGCGCTGGTGATCCCGCCGGGTGGGCGTTCCCGCAGGAGGGGCGGGAGGCGCTGTACGCGGTGCTCGGTGCGCGGCGGGATGTGCGGCGCTTCCGGCCCGACCCGGTCGACCCGGACCTGTTGTGGCGCGTGCTGGGCGCGGCGCACCTCGCGCCGTCGGTGGGGCACAGTCAGCCTTGGCGGTTCGTCGTGGTGCGGGAAGCGGAGACGCGGGAGCGGGCGGCGCTCATGGCGGACCGCCAGCGGCTGCGGCAGGCCGCGATGATGGACGCCGACGCCGCTCGCCGGTTGTTGGACCTGCAGTTGGAGGGTATCCGGGAAGCGCCTCTGGGCGTCGTGGTCTGCTGCGACCGGCGGGCCGCGCCGCAGGGCGTGCTCGGCCGTGCGACCTTCGTCGACACGGACCTGTGGAGTTGTGCGTGTGCCATCCAGAACCTGTGGCTGGCCGCGCGTGCCGAGGGCCTCGGGGTCGGCTGGGTGACGCTGTTCGAGCCGGACGAGCTGGCCGCGCTGCTCGGCCTGCCGGACGATGTCGTCACCCTCGGCTGGTTGTGCCTCGGCTGGCCGGACGAGCGGCCCCCGGAACCCGGGCTGCAACGCGCTGGCTGGTCACGCCGGCTGCCGCTGGGCCAGGTGGTCATCGAGGAACGCTGGCCGACCGCGGACGAACCGGCGCCGCCGCCGTCCCGCCTGCACGCACCGGTCCAGACCGCGGTGGTCGGCGCCCGGGACGGGACGGACGTGCTGCTGACCCCGCCGGGTTCGCTCGGCGCACTGGACCGTGCCATGGACAAGGCGGTCGCGCTCGGACACACCCACCTCGACGAGGGCACGCTGGTTCTCGTGGCGGCTGATCACCCGGTCGCCGCGCACGGCGTGTCCGCCTACCCGGGCAGCGTCACCCGGGAGGTCCTGCTGGCAGCCGCGGCCGGCGAGGCGATGGGGGTGACGACCGCCAGAACGGCGGGGCTCGACGTGGCGGTCCTCGACGCCGGCGTGTCCGGCCCGGCGGTCGCCGGCGTCGACCGGTTGACCTGCCTTGACGCCAGAGGCGACCTCGTGACGGAGAACGCCATGTCCGACCGGGACACGAGTCGGCTCCTCGACGCAGGCCGGACCGTCGGAGCACACGTCGGCCGGCTGGGCCTGGTCGTGCTCGGCGAGGTCGGCGTCGGCAACACCACCGTGGCCGCCGCTCTGGCGGGTGGGCTGCTCGGTGCGGAACCCGCGGACGTCGTGGGCCTCGGCGCGGGCGCGGACACCGCGATACTGGACCGCAAGCGCATGGTCGTGCATGACGCACTCCAACGAGTTCGCGACTCCGACCGGCAGGACCCACTCGCCGTGCTCGCCACACTGGGCGGTCCCGAGTTCGCGGTGCTGGCCGGTGTCGTGCTCGGCGCGTCGAGCGTGGGCGCGGTGGTCGTGTTGGACGGGTTGGCAACCTCGGTCGCCGCACTGGTCGCCACCCGACTCGAACCCGCCGCGGCCGCCAGCCTGGTTGCCGGTCAGCGAAGTCGGGAGGTCGGCCACCCGCTGGTCCTCGTGGAGCTGGGTTGTGAACCACTGCTGGACCTGCGCATCCGAGCCGGCGAGGGCGTGGGTGCCTGCTTCGCGGCAGGAGTGCTGCGCCACGCCATGGTCGTCCGCGCGGCCACCGCACGAACGGCCGACCCACCACCGGGTGCCGCGACCAGATCGTCTACTTCGGACACTCCAGGCTGGCTGGGCGAGGGCGGGTCAGTGCGGCATTGATCAGCGGAACACAATTGTCCGTTCGGGAGTTGTGTGTGCCATGAACCAACTTGTGGACCGTACGATCACCGCTCTCCGCTCCGAGCATGACGCGCTCGCCGGTCTCGTCCGCACCTTTACCGACGACCAGCTGGCCACCACCAGCGGTGCCGCGGAGTGGACCGTCGCTCAGGTCCTTTCTCACCTCGGTAGCGGTGCGGAGATCGGCCGCGCGCCGATCGCCCGGGCCGCCGGAGAGGCTGTGGCGGCCGAGGACAACCAGACGATCTGGGCCCGCTGGGACGCGTCCGCGCCGCGAGCGCAGGCAGAGGGCTTCCTGGAGTACGACGGTCGCTGGCTCGCAATGGTCGAGGCGCTCACGCCCGAGCAGCGTTCGTCGTTAACCGTCGATCTCGGGTTCCTGCCGGAGCCGGTCTCGCTGCTGACCGCCCTGGGCATGCGGCTCAACGAGGTGGCCAATCACTCGTGGGACGTGCGCGTGGCCTTCGACCCGCACGCTGGGGTGGACGCCGAGTCGGCTGCGGTGCTGGTCGATCTCCTGGCGGGGCCCGTGGGCTTCATGTTGGGCTTCCTCGCGAAGCCGGCCGAGCTCATGGACCCGGTGTCCGTCGCGGTCCCTGGCGGCGGTCTGGTGATCGACGACGCGGTCACCGTGGTGGACCACCTCGAGTCACCTTCTGCGACGTTCAACGGGCCGGCGGAAGCGTTCGTCCGGCTGGTCAGCGGCCGTCTCAAGGCACCGTACGACAACGGCGTCACCGTCGAGGGCAGCATCACGCTCGACGACCTGCGTCGCGTGTTCCCCGGCTTCTGACGGAATCAGTGGCGGTGAGTGTCCGGTGGGTCGTAGCCGGGCCAGGCTGGCGACGGGCAGGGCGGCGCTGCAGACCGCAGGCTGCGTGGCGTGACAAATAGGACCAGATGGGACGCCGGGGCTGTCTAGTCCGGCTTGGTCTCGTGTTTGGTCGTGATCAGGGCGAGCACGGTCTCGCGTCCCTCGCGCAGTAGCCGCAGTCCTTCGTCGGTGGCGGCGCGGACTTCCGCCTGCCTGGCTTTTTCGGGCCCGAGCAGGGCGGTCACGGCAGCGGCGATGACCTTGTCGGGATCGTCGACGACGACGTTGCCCTGGCTCTGCGCGGCCGTGGCGAGGAAGCCGGCGATGAGCGCCTGCAGCGCGTAGGCCTGTTCCTCGAGGGGCCAGTCGGTGCGGGCGAGCCGGTGTTCGCGCCACACCGGCAACACCCGGTACATCATCGCGGCGGGGCCCAGCATGTCGAGCAGCTCCCTGCTGCGCGACTGCCGGCTGAGGGCGCCCAGCAGGTCGACGTCACCGGTCTGCAGGGCGCGCACGAACGGGTGTTCCAGGGCGACCCGGACCAGCCGCGCGCACAGCCGGTGCGGGCGGCTGTTGTCCGGGTCGGCGGTCAGCACCTCGATCTCGCTGTCCACGACGTCCAGGAAGTCCCGGGCGAACAGTCCGAACAGGAGGTCTTCCTTGGTGCCCCAGTACAGGTAGGCGGTGCCCTTGCCGACATGCGCTCGTGCCGCGATCTCGGCGACGGTCAGGCCCTTGACCCCACGCTTGAGCACCAGCTCCCGCGCGGCGGCGAGAATCCGGGCCGCGGTGCCGGAGTCGTGTTCAGCCAGTGCTGTCATGGTCGCTTCCTTGCCTGTGCCGAGCTGGTCCCACCTCATCATGCTAGGGCGAGGTCCTTGTCCTTCAGCCTGCCCGCCTTGCTCCTCGACCGCAGCTGCCCCCATGCGGCCAGGGCCTTCGGCACGTCCTCGGGACGACGTGCCAGCATGGTGCCGAGCAGGTCCGCCCCGGCCATCCCGGTCGAGACACCCATGCCCCCGTACAGGGTCACGCACCACGCGGAGTCACCGACGAGCACGACCCGGCGACGATGCCAACTGCCGATTCGCACCTGCTCGACCGAGTCGAACAGCACGTCGTCCGCGGTCTCCAGCGCGTCGATCGCCTCACCCAGCGCACGACCCAGCGGCGGCGCGTGACCCAGCCAACGTACTGACCAGATGAATAGTCTGGTCACCTTCTCTAAGGTGATGTCATCAACATCGTGCTCGCTCTGTTCACAATGGAGGCAACGCCATGACCCAGACGACCGCAATGGTGATCGACCGCTACATCACGATCTTCGACCGCGCGGCGCATGACCCCGGCGCGCTCGACGGCCTGATCACGCACCTGCGCAACAAACTGCTGCCCCTGGACACCTCGCTCTGACCGAAAGGGACGCTCAATGTCCGGGAACGGCAACACCAAGCCCGTACCGCGCAGCATTCTCATCTTCGGTGCGGCCGGCCACATAGGCAGGCCACTGGCAGAGTTTCTGCACAAGGAGGCCCCGCGGATCAAGCTGCGCCTCGCGAGCAGCAGGCCGGCACGTCTCGATGACCTCCGCCGCGACTTCCCCAACGCCGAAGCGGTCCACGCGGACTACTTCGACCTCCCTTCACTCGAATCCGCCACGCAGGGGATCGAAGGTGTCTTCGTCACCACCACCGGCGGCACGGACGAACAGCCAGCCATGGCGAACCTGGTGGCCGCTCTCGAGAAGGCGGGCACCGCGGTGCACGTCCTGCGCGTGGTCGGTCTCCAGCCGGAGGCCAACCCACGGCGCATCCCACAGTCCCTACGCGACGGACGTCTTGGACTCCCCGTCCAACATCCCATCGCGAAGCGGATTCTCGACGAGAGCGATCTGCCGGTGACCTACCTCAACATCGGCGCCACGATGATGGACAATCTGTTCCAGATGAAGGAAGGCCTGCGCCGCGAACGCAAGCTCGTCTGGCACGACCGCCTCATACCCTTCATCGACCCACGGGACATCGCCGAAATCGCCGGACGCCTGTTCCTCTCGGACAACCACCGGCACATCGGCCAGTTCCACACGGTGAACAACGGCCACGACCTCATGCGCTTCAGCGACGTCGCCGAAATCATGAGCGAAGTCCTCGGCGAGAAGATCACCCACGACGGCACCAAGGAAGGTTTTTTCCACACATACCAACAACTCGGCCCAGTCCGTGAGTTCCTGTGGGAGTTCTTCGAGTACGAGAAGGAGAACGAGGTCGTCTGGGCCCGCAACGACTTCGCCGAACGCACGCTGGGGCGTAAACCGCTCACCTTGCGGGAATGGCTACAGGAACACGCGCAACTCCTGTTGGCGTAAGCAGGCCGGGAGTGCGCGACCGTCGAAGGGAAACCCATCCATGACTCAGGAAGCCGCGATCGCGGTCACCGGCGCCACCGGCCGCCTCGGCGGCCGTGTCGCCCGGCGACTCGCCGCCGCGGGCACCCAGCAGACCTTGTTGGTCCGCGACCCGGCCCGTGCCCCGGCCCTCCCCGGCGCCACCCCACTGCCCGCCAGCTTCGGCGACCGTGACAGCGTGCGGCGGGCACTGCGGGGAATCGACCGGGTCCTCATGGTGTCCGCGTCCGAGACCCCCGACCGGGTCGAGCAGCACCGGACGTTCGTCGACGCCGCGGCGGAGGCCGGAATCCGGCATCTGGTCTACATCTCCTTCTTCGGTGCCGCGCCGGACGCGACGTTCACCCTCGCCCGCGACCACTGGGCCACCGAGGAACACATCCGCGCCAGCGGGCTGGACTTCACGTTCCTGCGCGACAACCTCTACGCCGACTTCATGCCCGACCTGGCCGGCGACGACGGCGTCATCCGAGGACCCGGCCGCGTCGGGCGAGCCGCGGTCGTCGCACAGGACGACATCGCCGACGCGGCCGTCGCCGTGCTCACCGCCGCCCCCGACCACGCCGGAGCGACCTACGACCTGACCGGCCCGCAGGCACTCACCCTCGCCGACGTGGCCGCCGTGCTGTCCGAGGCCACCGGACGGACAATCACCTACCAGCCCGAAACCGTCGACGAGGCCTACCGGTCACGTGCCTCCTACGGCGCTCCCGACTGGCAGCTGGACGCATGGGTGTCCACCTACACCGCCATCGCCGCCGGCGAACTCGACGGGGTCACCGACGCCATCCCCCGGCTGACAGGCCACGCCGCGACCTCGCTGGCCACCGTGATGCGCGCCATCCACTGACCAAATGGCCAATCCGGTCAGTATGATTAGTGGCATGAGTGGGAATGACGCGGGTCGGGTTCTGGTCGTCGGAATGGGTGTCAGCGGGCTCGCCACGGCCACGCGGCTCCACAAGGCCGGTTGGACGCCGGTGATCATCGAGAAGGCGCCGAGCAGGCGAGCAGGCGGGTACTTCGTTGCGCTGTTCGGCGCCGGCCAGGCGGCGGCGAAGCGCCTGGGCCTACTGGACGACATACACAACCGCACCCCGGACGTACCGAGCCTGGACATCGACCGGTCCGGCCGCGCACGACCTGGCTTGTCCTTCAACGACATACCCGGCAAGCCGTGGCTGATGCTGCGTGGTGACGCGGAACAGGCGGCGTACTCGGCACTGCCCGCCGACGTGGAAATCCGCTATTCGACCGTGCCGGCCGCCATCGAGCAGGACGGCGACGGGGTCGAGGTGACCCTGCACGACACCGCGACGGGGACGACGGTCACCGAGCGGTTCGACCTCGTCGTCGGCGCCGACGGGCTGCGCTCGACCGTACGGTCCCTGGTGTTCGGCCCACACGAGAGGTACCTGAGGCGGATGAACTACATGATCGCCGCGTACCAGTACCCCGGTACACCAACAGGTGTGGCCCCCAACCAGGGCGCGACGCTGATGGAGCCCAACCGGTCGATGTGGGTCTTCGGGTTCACCGACCACGACCCGACCATTCTGCTGATCTACCGCACCGACGATGTGGACGCCGAGTTCACCGAGCCACCCGTCGACCGCGTCCGGGCCGCCTTCGGTCCGCAGCCGACCGGCAGCACACTCGGCGACGCCATCACGGCGCTGGAGCACGCCGAAGGCGTGCTGTTCGACTCGGTGGAACAGGTGCGCATGGACACCTGGCACCGCGGACGCGTCGTACTCGTGGGCGACGCCGCCTGGTGCGTGACCCTCTTCGCCGGCATGGGTGTCTCCGCCGGACTGAGCGGTGCCGAACTGCTCGGCACCGTCCTCGAACGACACCCCCACGACATCGACACCGCGCTGACCGAGTGGGAACGGGGACTGCGCCCGTACCTCGACCACTACCGCGACGGAGCCGCCGCGGACCGCAAGATCTTCGTGATGGACAACTGGCCGCAGATTCTGCTCCGGCGGACGATGATGCGGCTGGGCAAAACCAGGTTCGGGGCTCGCATGATGCAGAAGATCATGCGAGCCGACGACATCGCCGAGTTCAAGCACGCCGACATCGTCGGCAACGCACTGAACCGGTTCGACCGGACGCCCGTTGCCTGACCTGCCAGAACACAGCTCGCCCAAGGCGGCGCGGATCCTCGCCGCCGCGGGTGAACTGCTGGGCAAACACGGCAGCAGGGGCCTCACCATCGCCGACGTCGCCACCAGGGCCCACGTCGGCAAAGGCACCGTGTACCTCTACTGGAGGTCGAAAGAAGACCTGCTGCTCGGGCTGATCAGCCGCGACTTCATCGCCCTCGCCGACGACGTCACCGCCGCGGTCACCACCGACCCGGACCTGGCCCGACCTTCCCGGTTGTGCCCGAACATGCTGCGCATGGCCACCGAACACCCCTACGTCAGCGCCCTGCTGCACCACGACGGAGCCCTGCTCGGCATCCTGACTGACGACCCCCGCTCGGGAACACTGCTCGACGCCCTCGGGCCATACGGGGTGATGCACAGGATCCTGCCGATCTGGCGGCGCAACAACCTCGCCAGGACCGACTGGCCCCTCGCCAACCAGGCCTACGCCCTGGATGCTCTGGTCACCGGATTCGTGGCGGCCGCCACCGGCCGCCACAGCCAGCCGCCAGTCACCGATTCGGGCAAAGTGCTCGCCGCCGCCGTCACCGCACTACTTGGACCCGAAGATGCCAGCCCTGACCAGGTCCAGGCCACCGCCGAGGAAGGCCTCCGCTTGCTGGCCGAAGAACGCGCCACCACTCTGGACCTCATCAGCCGGGCGGCGCTCACGTCGTCGAGTCCCTCGCTTCCCAGCTAGTCGTGGTACACGAGCTGTAGCCGCAGAAGCCCTAGCGGCCTATCTCCGGCTCCGGGCCGACATCGTCAGCTGCCGGCTTGGCCCGGGGACGCGACTCACCGAACGTTGGCTCTCCACCGAGACAGGGTTCGGGATCTCCCAGATCCGCGACGCACTCACCCGCCTCGATCATGAAGGACTGGTGCACACCCTTGGTCGCCGGCCATCACGGCTGCCCAACTCGATCGGATCGTCGAGGGCGGCGAGAAGATCACGAACCTGATCAGGGAACAAGGGCACACGCGAGAGGTGGTCCGACTCACCAACGAGATCAACGCGGACAGGTTCATCTTCCTGGCCGAGACGACCCGCAACGAGTACATCATCAGCGCTGTCGCCCGCCTGTCCGGAGAGCTCGCGCGGGTGTGGACCCTGATCATCGACTCCGAGCTGCTCGACTTCGGCGAGCCGCTGCTCTCACTGGACATGTGGAAGGACGACCTCCTCCGGCGCGATGGCGAAAAGGTCGCGGAACTCGCACGGCGCTACATCGAGCAGTCCCACAACCGAGTCCTGCGCACCCTCGCGCGCTGGCCGTCCGTGATCACGAGTGAGGTCATACCGCTGCCGAAGACAACCCCACAGTAGCTCCGCGAGGCTGGCGTCCGGACTGCACAGCCGGAGAACGGTTGCGACAATCTCGTCCGGACGTCCCAGCCGCCCGATCGACTGTTTCTTCAGGATCCCGTCCACGGTGTCGGCCTGGATCTCGAGCATGCCGGTGAGCAACTCCACAGTAGACACAACAATTGGGCGGCAAGATCATTTCGGTTGCGTTCGCGCGAATTGGGCGTGCACGGGTCCGGACTCCCGTACAGTGCTGGCTGACCGGTTCAGGGTGGAGGTCACGGGCTGTGAGCGGATACGAGGTTGAGCTCGGTCAGCTGCGGGATGCGGCCACGGCGGCGGGATCTGCCGCGGACCAGGCCAGGGCGGTGGACCCGGGTACCGGCTTGGATGCGATCGCGGTGGCATTGCCAGGTGGCGACGCGGCGAAGATCGCGCCCACTTTGGCGTCGGCGTTCAATGAGCGCGCGAAGGGGTGGTCGGGCGAGATCGACCTGTGGAGCGAATCGGTCACGTCGTCCGCGAAGGCGTATTCCGAGAATGAGGGCGATGCGAAAAGGGCTTTCGGGAAATGACTGTCGGCTACGATGACGTCCGCAAATGGGACGCTGAGGCGCTCGACACGTCAGCTACCAACCTGCGTGGGCGGCGGGACAAACTCATCGGGCTGCAGGACGAACTCGATGACGCCAGGAAATTGCCTGACTGGCACGGCGTCGCGGGCGAGCGCGCACGCGGTTCGCTCGGAGATACGCGGAACAATGCCGAGATCCTGGTCGCGGAGCTGTCCGCCGTCGAACGCGCCCTGCGGGACGCGTCGGACGACGTGTCGGCCCTGAAGAACCGGGTCGCCAACAACGACTCCCTCGCTGACACCTACCAGTTCCGCATTGCCGACGACGGCGCGATCGTGGACAACAAGCCGGCCGACCCCCTGCCGAGGTCGCGGTTCGAGGCCGAAGACCGGGCCGAGACCCAACGGCACCGCGAAACCATCCGGAAGCAGCTGGAGCAGGAGACCAGGGCGATACTCGCCACGGCGAACAACATCGACGCCGCCCTCGCCCGGGTGATGCGACTCGCGCAGGACCGCAAGATCAGCGACCACGGGGCGAACACCCTGGCGGACGCCAGGCAGGGCGGGGAGATCGACGCCCAGGTGGCCGAGATGGAGCAGTCGCTGCGAGACGCCGGACTGCTGACCGGGCCGCCCGTGTCCGGCCACTACCGGCAGTGGCTTGAGAACGCCGTGCGCCGGGGCGTGTCGATCGACACGATCAAGGAGATCGCCGCGGAACACCACATCACGCCGGAGGACTTCAAGATCCTCGACGGGATGGAGGAGATCCGGGAGGACGAGGACGGCGACGGGACCTTCAAGTCGTACTTCCTGATGCCGACCGACATCAGCGGGGACGACGCCGCCAAGGCCGTGAAGATGACCTACATCATGAACGCGGGCACCGACTACGGCACCGAAGGCGAAGCGACCGACTTCAGTCCGACCCCGTACGGATCCGAGGAACTGCGGCGGATCACCGATCGGCAGCGGGAGAACTCCTGGAGCTACGACGAAGATGTGGGGTTCGTGCACGGCAACGGTGGGCGGTTGGTGACCACCCCGAACGGCATGATGATGGGCTTGGGAGGGAACCTCATCCAGGACCAGTTCAGCCAACAGGGCGGAACCACCTGGGGCGACACGTTCATGCTGAACATCGACGACCCGAAGGATCCGGCGCAACAGCTTCGAGAGGCGGCGAAGTCGGGCCACGCGTGGTACGAGGGCGATGACGGCCCGTACCGGGGTGCTCTCGACATGGACCGACTGCTGCACCACGAGGAGCGCCACTCCCAACAATGGGCGCGGGAAGGCTACACAGGCTTCCTCGCCTCCTACGTG
Source organism: Actinophytocola sp. (assembly GCF_036378875.1). GTDB lineage: Bacteria > Actinomycetota > Actinomycetes > Mycobacteriales > Pseudonocardiaceae > Actinophytocola. Next base: position 23,152 of record NZ_DASUVO010000090.1, on the reverse strand, counting down.
TGGGAGCAGGTGACCGGCGGCAACGAGACCGAGGAAGACGCGGGACTTTCCGATGGCGGATATCGTTAGATGGTCGCGTGTCGCCTGCGTTGCCCTACTCGTGGTGGCGGTGACCGCGGCGTGCGACACCAAGGCCCAGTACGCGCCGTCGCTGCCACCGGCGGCCGGGTTCCGCGTCGAGGACGGCGTACTGAAACTGTGGACGGGCACCCCGTGCCATGGCGTCACCGGCCTGACGTTGATCTTCGACTCCGGTACGGAGGAGAGCACGGAGCAGGTGTGGACCGCGCCGCGGCCGGGAGTGCTGTTGGAGCGCATGGACCTGCTGAGGACGGCCGGGGCAACGCCCCCGGACACGCTTGGACCTCTCCAGGTCCAGAAACCGCTGCCCGCGGACTACGACTGGACCAAGGCAGGCTCGATCGCCTTCTCCGTTGACGGCCCGACGGCGTACGGTGCCAGGGTCGACGTCGCCCAGGTGCTGCGCGAGTCGGCGCAGCACCCGGCCGGGAGCTACCTGTTCGGCCAGCGCGGCTGGATGGACGCGTCGGACGTCCAACGCGAGAACCAGAAGTCGTTCCTGACCGTCTGCACTCCCGACCCGGAGTGATGGCGGCACTCCGACCCGCGGAGCCGAACATGGACACGCCGGACAACGCTGCCCGCACAAGCGCTCTGCGGACAGCGCTCCGGCGCCTCGTGCTCGGCGCGTTCGCCTGCACCGCCATATTGATCGTGCTGCTCGTCGGCGAGGCGGTGCTCAGCGCCACCGGACTGTCCTCCGATCCCCACAGCTACGGAATGTTCGCAGGCGTCCTGTTCGCGGCGGTCCTGATACCGGTAGCGCTGGCGCTGTGGCTGCTGTACCGATCAATGCGACGACGCCGCAAATGACGGGACGGCCGCCCGGACGCGGCCGTCCCCAGGGGTTCTTGCGGATGCGGAGGGATTTGTCCCGGGATTCAGCCGTTCGCCACCCCAGATGCTGGCTGGACCCGCTCGAACCGCACCCGGCTCAGCCACCCCGGGAGGTCACTGAGGACGTACAGCTCGCCGTGCACGTCGGTGCCGATCGCGGTCGGCTGGATGGGGAAGTTGCCGATCGTGGCGGATTCGTAGCCGCCCTGGGGCTTGGGACGCACGGCGAACGCGAGGGTTGAGCAGTAGTCGCTCGCTACGTAGGTCCCCCATGCCTCCGGGGTCTGGGACCCTCGGTACACCACGCCGCCGGTCACCGAGCAGTTCTCCGTGAGGAAATGCTCGTACTCGAAGACCGGGTCGGTGTACCGCACGCCCGGCCGGCATTGCTGCTGGTCGAACACCGGGGTGCCCTCCCGGCAGGACCAGCCGAGGTTCGCCCCACCCTGCCACGGGCGGATGTGGTTGATCTCCTCGACCAGGCCCTGGCCGACGTCACCGATCCACAGCGAGCCGTCGACCGGGTCGATGGAGAACCGCCACGGGTTGCGCAGCCCGTAGAGCCAGATCTCGGGCCGCGCGCCCGGCACGCCGACGAACGGGTTGCCGCGGGGCACGCAGTAGGGCTTCGCCCCGCAGGCGCGGTTAACGTCGATCCGCACGATCTTGCCGAGCAGGGTGCCGAGGTTCTGACCGGACTTGAACGGGTCGTTCGCGTGGCCACCGTCGCCGGTGGACCAGTAGAGGTAGCCGTCGCGGCCGAACGCCACCTGTCCGCCGTTGTGGTTGCCGTACTCGGAGTGTTCCTGGGTGAGCAGCACCTGCACCCGCTCGGGAGCGCCGATGGGCACGCGCGCCAGGGTCAGCGCGCCGGCCGGCAGGCTCGTGTAGGCGACGTAGAGGATCCCGGTCCGCGCGAAGTCGGGCGCGGGTGTGATGCCCAGGAGGCCGCGCTCGTTGTCCGACGTGTCGATCCGGGCGGTCAGGTCGAGCACCGGCTCGGCCGCCAACCCGGTGTCGGGGTGGTAGGCGCGGACGGTGCCGTTCTTCTCCGCGATCAACATCCGGCCGTCCGGCAGCCCGGTGATCGCGATCGGACGCTGCAGACCGAACGCCACTCGTTCGGACACCACGGTCAGCTCGGCGAGCGGCACCGCGCGGCTGTGGGATGGGCCGGCCGCGGCCGCCATCACCGATGGCGACAAGAGCGCGGACAAGGTCAGGACGAGCAGGCTGGCCAGCATGGTGGCCGGGCGACAACGCTGTCGCGACATGTTTCAGCTCCTCGAGCAGGGTGGAGGACGCAATCTGGGAGCGCTCCCAACGGTACATCGACTTCTCGGCAACATCCAGCCCACCGTCTTGCCGCTTTTCCGGGCAGAGAAGGAGTACCGGTCGACCGGCCAGACAAGGACGCGACCGCGATCGTCTCCCAAGCTGGGAGCGCTCCCATTTTGCGAGGCCCTCGCGTTGGGCGTCCTCGAGCCGTGGACCTCAAACGGCGAGCGAGGTCATTGGTGGGCTCCAGCGACGGCGCTCTCGCTGTTCCACTGCGCCGGCACGGCGTTGGTCGCGGTGTGCATCTGGGTGGCGACGGCACGGAGGGCCGCCGCGAAGCCTTCCGGTCGCGCCAGGAACTCCAGATGGATCCCCGGGAACTCGACCCAGGGAACGCCGAGCCGGGCGGCGATCTCGACCGACGGGCGGGCGTAGTACAGGCCGCGGTCGGCCGAGCCGGCCGCGAGCACGATCGGGAAGCCGGCGTTCGCCAGTGCCTCCTCGTCAGGGAGGAACCGTCCCCACGCCGGCCATTCCCACCGGAACAGATGGTCGACGTTGCCGGGGAAGCGCTGCTGAAGGTCCTCCGGCCACGGGTAGGTGCCCTCGCCGAGGACGGTCGCGACGAACTCGGCGCCGGCGACCGCGGGACCGGCCTCGTGGTAGCGGGCGCCCATCCGGTCGAAGAACCCGCGCCACGGATCGTCCGCCGGGAGCATGCCGACCACGGGTGGCTCGTGCGCGATCAGTCCTCGCACGACCTCGGGATGCCGCGCCGCCAGGTCGAGACCGACGATCGCCCCGGCACTGTTGCCGAACACGAGGGCCGCGCCACCGGCGAGGCCCTCGATCAACGCCTTCGCGTCGCCCGACTGCTCGTCGACAGTCATCGCCGACGCCGTCCGGCCGGTGCTGCGGGAGTTCCCGCGCCGGTCGTAGGTGATCACCGTGAAGGCGTCGGACAGCTCCTCGGCGATGCGGGCGAAGTACCCGGCGTCGCCGCCGGCGCCCGGGATCAGCAAGAGCGCCGGCCCGGCCCCTCGCTGCTCGTAGTGCAGCTGGGCGCCGTCGACGTCGAACATGCCACTGTGCACGGTTCGCTCCTCAGGAAGGGAAAAGCCGGGCCTGGTCGCGGTCCTCGGACAGCCGTGTGCCGCGAACATGACGACCTCCCGTTGCTGCGTGCTACGCATTCTTGTCGGGTCGGCAGAGGTGTTGTTGACTTTTCGCGCCACGGTTCTTGCTCGATGGCGCCTGGTAGGAGGCAACGCCACGACCGGACCGCCCGGGCACTCGGTGTTGTCGACGGACGCACCGGACAGCCGCCGCATCACCACGCCCAGGAGCAGATCGGCCCGGAAGTACCCGAGATCGCGGGAGTCGCTGCTGGCGTCGGCGTTGTCGCCGAGGACGACGAGCAAACCCGGTGGTACGTGGGTGTCCGCGGCACCGAGCGCGCCACCGGTCCGTGCTGCCCGGGGAATCGCGTCGCCTGGCAGCGCGACCGTCCGTTTGATCATCCACGGTCGCTGGTCGAGCGCACCGGCGGGGGACCGGGCCGGCGTGCGCTCGGGGCGGGGATCTCCCGGCGCCGCGACGACGATGTCGCCACGGCGGACACCGGACAGACCGGCCCGTCGGACCAGGACGCGATCGCCGTGACGCAGTGCCGGAGCCATGCTCTCGCCCCTGACCGTGACGACCACGAACCGCCGCCGCGCCGCGCGGGCGAGCGCGATCAGCCCGACGCAGCCAACGGCACAGGCCAGCCAGACGAGCGCCGGGTTCATCGCGATCCCAGCTCGGCCGCGACGTCGCCGTATCCGGCCGCCTGCATGGTGAACAGGCGGGCGTAGCGGCCGTTCAGAGCCATCAGCTCGGCGTGCCGCCCCTGTTCGACCACGGTGCCGCCGTCGAGGACGGCGATCTGGTCGGCGTCGCGAATCGTGGCGAGTCGGTGCGAGATGAGCAGGCTGGTCCGGCCCGCGCGGTGCCTGCGCAACTGGGTCTGGACCTGGCGTTCGGCCTCGGCGTCCAGGCCGGCCGACGGCTCGTCGAGGATCATCAGGTCGCTGGTGTCCCGCATGAGCGCCCGCGCCAGCGCAAGGCGCTGCCACTGGCCGCCGGACAGGACGAACGGAGCCTGGCTCGCGCCGTCGCCGGCGAAGCTCTGGGACAGCAGCGTGTCGTAGCCGTCGGGCAACTGGGACAGCATGTGGTGGATGCCGGCCCGGCGCGCCGCTTCCGTCACCCGCGCCCGGTCGTCGACGGCCGTCAGGGCACCCAGCCCGATGTTCTCCGCCGCGGTCAGGTCGTACTCCATGTAGTCCTGGAACACCGCCGAGATCCGCTCGCGAAGCAGCCACGGGTCAAGCGCACGCAGGTCCACCCCGTCCCAGTGGATCGCGCCCCTGGTCGGGTCGTAGAACCGGCACAGCAGCTTGACCAGCGTGCTCTTGCCGGCACCGTTGCTGCCGACGAGGCCGACCGCCTGCCCCGGCTCGATGCGCATGCTCACGCCCCGCAGCACCCAGGGATGATCGTCGGAATACCGGAACCACACGTCGCGCAGTTCGATGCCCTCCCGCAGGGCCGGCACCGGCGCAGGGTCGTCCGGGACGGGCAGGTCCGGCCCGGCGTCGAGGATCGCCGTGTAGTGGCCGATCTCGGCGAGTCGCTCATGCCCGGTGGCGAGTTGGGTGACCACGGTCCCGAGGGCGCTCTGCACACCGGCGACCGCCGCGATGAACATGGCGATGTCGCCCACGGACAGCCCGCCCTGCGCAACCGCGTGGATCGCCCAGACCAGCCCGGCTCCGGCCACTGTGGAGCTCAGCAACGCCAGGACGGTCTGCGTCCGCAGCTCCCGGCCGTCCATCCGGCGGTGCGCCGCGTCCGCCGTGCGCCGCTGCGCCCGCATCCTGGCGCGGAGAAAGGAGCCGGTACCGAACAGCCGAATCTCCTTGGCCGCGTGGACGCTGGTCAGGAGTTGGCTGTAGAACAGCTCCAGCCGTTCGGCCGGACCGATCTGCCACATCATCGCGCTGCGCCGTCGGGACAGCGCCAGCTCGGCGAACAGGGTGGGCACGGCCGCGGCGGCGACGACGGCGGTCATCCCCGGGCTGATCACCGCGAGCGATCCGACGTACCCGCCCATGGTCAGCACGGCACGGCCGCCGGCGAGCCAGGCGCAGACCACGCCGGCCGATGCCCGGGTTCCCCGGTCGGCCAGGTGGAGGCGATCACGGAACTGGGTGTCCTCGAAACGGCGCAACCCGACGAGCCGGTCCACCGCGCGGTAGAGCCGGTCCTTGGCCAGCAGGCTCGATCGCCGGCCCAACTCGGCCCGCAGATACTCCTCCAGCCGCGGCACGACCGCGCTCAGTGCCCCGACAGCGGCGATGGCGGTGGCCAGCCCGAGCAACGGACCGGCGGCCTCCCCGGCAACCACACCGTCGAGGACGGATTTGGTCAACCAGGCCACGACGATCGGTGCCAACGCGCCGGACAACGCCATCGCGACCAGGGCGAGCAGGGGCCAGCGTGCCACGTGCCAGCTGAGACCGACGGCCCTGCGCACGTCCGACAGCGGCACGAGCCGCCGGTCGGCGGATCTGGCGGACATCCGGTGTCACACCCTGGCCGGTTCCGGCAGCACCCGCAGCTCCGACCCGCTCGCCGCCACCCGCCCGGCCCCGTCCACCACGCACACCGACGGATAGCCGAGGACACCGAACGCAGAGGACAGCGGGCCGCCGGTGATGTCCTCCACCACCACGCGGGAAACCGGGGCGAGACGTGCGACCGGCTCGACCACGTCGCCTTCCGGGCCGACGACCACGGCGAGTACCCGCTCCCGCCCGCCTGGCATGGCGGCCGCGTACTGGAGGAAGGCGGGAAGCAACTGCTCGCAGGGAGCACACCCGGTGCTGAAAAAGCCAACGACGGTGTCGCCACCGAGCGAATCGCGGGAGATCGGCGTCCCGTCCGTAGTGACGATCTCGAACTCACCGACCGGTTCACCCGCCGACAACATCGGTTTCCTGGCCAGCGCCGAAGCGGAGAACCCCACGTCACGCAGGCGACGAATCACGCCGAAGGTCAGCACGAGATTCACCAAGCCCAGCAGCCCGACCAGCACGGTTCCGGCGGCCAGATACGGCATTTCAGATCCCCTCCCTTGTCGGTTCACGGGGCAGACCAGCGCCCACCCCGGCGAACAGGTCCGCGATATCGTCGTAAAAGACCGTGAGTGCGACGAGAATCGCCGCTGCCCCGACCGCGACCGAAATTCCCCCCGGATGCCACGGGCCGGGCAGCCAGATCGGCCCGGTCAGCACGGCACCGGTCAGCACGCCGACCTCGCCGGCGAGGGCGATGAGGCTCAGCGTCGCGGCACGTGCCGCGTGGCGCCAACCCAACGGTGCGCTCGACGAGCCGAAACAGCGGCACGGCTCGCGCACGGCATGGCGCACGGCCCGTCCGAGGGCGACGGCGAAGGTCACGCACAGCAGCATCGCCACGAGAAATCCGACTGCCGGTAGGAAAACGAGCGTCGGTACCGTGACAACCTCGAATGCGACCACCGCCGCCGCCAACTGTCGGGCCCGGTCCGGTCGAGTTCCGAGCACTTTCCGCACCGAGTCGCAGAAATCCAGAAACACCGCCCGGCTGCGGAGTTTGCCCGTCGCGGAGACCGCGAACACCCCGATGAGCAGGAGGTCACAACCGAGCACCACATACCGCATGGTCAAACTCCCGAGCCCGATATCGGATCAATTGCTATGTCAGCAGTTGTTGCAGAAGGGCCCAGGGGCAGGCCCCCACGGCTCGCACACCCCGTTGATGCAGTCCCGGTGCCAGAGCTGGCGACCTGATGGCGAGCACGCAACGCACTGGGTCTGGCGTGCGGCCATCGCCGTGGCCTGCGGAACGAAGACCGACAGGGCCCGATCGGCCAGCCGCCCGACAATTCGTTTCATCACCCACTCCTTTTTTTCAGAGTTAATTTTCTTACCGGATCGCACATCCATGAACCGGCCAGGACCGTGCGATCCGCACTAATCAGTACGCAGGCGGCATTGGCCAAATCTTGGGAGAACCTTGAATCGCCTGGTCACCCGAGGAGAGTCGGGCCCGGTAGCCGGATCAGGCGGTGAACCCCGCTACCGCCGCCCCGTTCGAGGCGCTCGGCAGACCGCTGCCGCCGGCTCTTGCCGGACACGTTTATCGTGACTGGGTGACGTTTTCGATCGTGGCTTACAGTCGTGCGGAAGAGTCGTGGGGCGTAGCCGTGGCGACCAGGTATCTCGCGGTGGGTGCGATGGTGCCCGCCGCGGAGTTCGGTGTCGGGGCGCTGGCGACTCAGGCCCGGACGAACATGGCGTACCGCGAGGACGGTCTTGCGATGCTGCGTGCCGGACTTGGTGCCAAGGAGGTCGTCGGGGCGCTGGTCGAAGGTGACGAATGGCGGCGTGAACGTCAGATCGGCGTGGTTGACCGGGATGGCGTTGCCGCGGCATGGACCGGTGAGGACTGCGGGCCTTTCGCGGACGCGCGGCTGGGTGAGGGCTACGCGATCCAGGGCAACCTCCTCGCGGGTGCGGAGGTTCTCGCGGCGATGGAGCATGCCTGGCTGACCGGTGATACCACCATCCCGCTGGCGGGCCAACTGCTCGCCGCGCTCGTCGCTGGTGACGAGGTGGGTGGTGACCGTCGCGGGCGGCAGAGCGCGGCCCTGTACGTCGTGGGCCCGCGTGGAATCGGCGACGGATCCCACGTCGAGACGGATCTGCGGGTGGACGACGCGCCCCAGCCGATCAGCGAGTTGTCCCGTCTGTGGCGGCTCCACCGACAGCCACACGGCAAGTCATGATCACCGACCGGAAGAACCGGATACGCCGGGTGCGGCTCAGGTGGCACCTGATCAACCCGTTGGTTCGGCTGCTCGCCCAGGCGGGCATGGTGGCCGTGGTGGCGGTGGCCGGGTTCGCCGTTCTCAGCATCGGCGACGCGATCAACGAAACGGCGGCGTCGGTGCTGGTGGCGGTCGTGTTCGGGGTGGCCACCGTCCTGCAGTTGCGGCAGTCCCAGCGCCGGCAGTACACGGTCGGACTGCTCACGAACCTGCAGAGCACGGACGTGCTGTCGGCCGCGGACATGTGGATGGCCCAACGAATCGCGTCTCATCGCGAGATCGGCGCCGACGTCTCGGCCGAGGACATGCGGTGCGTGATAACCCTGCTGGACTACTACGAGTTCCTGTCCACGCTGGCTCTGCGTGGTTTCATCGACATTCCCCTCCTCATGAATCTCCGTGGCGGCACAATGACTCGGTGCTTTGACATCTGCGGCACCTACATCGCCACCTGTCGGTCCGACGTCGGCGCCGAGCTCTACGCCGGCTTCGAAACGTTCGTTGCCGAGTACGCCCGCCATATGAGACACCAGATCGCTCTGCCGGCCGCCACGTCACCGGACACCCCGGAAGACCCGGCTGTCACGGCACCGGTGAAGCCGTACTCGGCTGGTCTTTGACGGCGGTGCCGGCACATCAGGGTGACCGCGGCCGGCCAGTGCGTGACGCACTGGCCGGCCGGTCGGCTACTGGTCGATGAACAGGCCCGCGCCGAAGCCGGCTCCGGTGGAGTCGTTGCCCGGTGCGATGGTGACGTTGTTGCCGCGTGGTGGCACGCCCGCGACGGTGGGCTCGTTGTCGGCCTGGTAGCTGTCGTTCGCCGTGGCGCGGTCGAGGAACACGCCGACACCCTGGTTGTTGCCGAAGCCCAGGCTGCCGGCTCGGGTGCTGGGGTTCTGGATCGGGCCGATGAAGTCGCCCGCGAACGCGCCGCGGTAGGTGTCCGCGCCGAGGTCGTCGACGAGGATGCCGATGGTGCCGGGTAGCACGTTGGCCGCACCCTGCACGAAACGTGGGATGCGGTCGCAGAGGCCTTCGCCCTCGTCGTCGCGGACGCCGCCCGCACCTTCGGTCTGGTTGGGCGCCGCAGGGTCGATCGGCGCCGGCATGTAGTAGTCGTAGCTGTCGGCGCCGGCTTCGTCGTGCAGCAGGCCGAAGCCGCCCACGAGGGCGAAGCCCTGGCTGTTGCGCACCGAGCTGTACGTGTCGGTGCCACCGTCGTCGGAGAGCAGGCCGACGCCGAAGATGTGGCCGGCGCCGAGCGAGCCGGTCTTGCCGGTGTAGGTGTCCGCCGTGCCGCCGGAGTCGCGGAGCACGCTCACGCCGAGGAATCCGGCGCCGCCGGTCATCAGCCTGCGCACGACGGGGTCGGTGGTGCAGCCGGTGTCATGGTCCGGGGTTTCCTTGACGCCGTAGGTGTCCTGGCCGGACAGGTCGAGTAGGACACCGACGAGCGGGGCGCAGTCCAGCGCCGTCAGGCCGGGAATGGCGCGCTGGCATCCCTTTGCCGGCCCGACGCCGCGCAACCCGGGCACCGCCGAGCCGGCGGGCGAGAAGTTCAGGTCGATCATGTTGCCGCCGACGTTGTTGCGGTAGGTGTCGTTGCCGCCGGCGTCGACGACCAACAGGTAGTCGTTGGCGTAGGTGGTGTCACCACAGGTGCTGCCGTCGAGCCGAAGCACCGGCCAGATGTCCAGGTCGACCAGGCCGGGCGTGCCACACGCGGCCGGTGAGGTCAGCAGGTCGTCCAGCGCGAGCTGCAGCTCGACGGTCCGCTGCCACACCCGCGGCGCGCAGGAACGGATGTCGGCGTGATCGGCGGCGGCGAGACCGGCGCCGGTCGTCATCACGGCGGGCAGCAACGCGGGAGGAATGGCCGCGAAATGCGTCTCGGTGACCTGCTGACAAGTGGTCATGGCGGTGAGCAGATTAGCGAGCCGGCCGGCGATCTCACCGGAAATACCGGAGGAACCGATCGTCGAGGCGGGATTCTGCGGCAGACCGACCGCGGAGGACAACGCGGACACCGCGGTCGTCAGCGCGGCGACCGGATCTGCCGGCAGCGGGGTCGTGATCGTGGTGGGAGCGGTGAGAAGAGCTTCGTACGGTTGGAGTTGCGTCCCGATCGCGGGACTCACGGCGGTCACCGTCTGGAGCGCCGGGCTGGTCGCCGAGGCCGTGCCAGGAGCGACCGCGATCATCGCCACGCTGGCCAGTAACGGTAACCAGGTCCGTCTCAAGTGTCTGGACATGAACCAACGTCCTCTCGCGCCGTGGACAATTCCAGGGGAATTGCCTGACCGTGCATTTCACGTCACTACAGCAACGAGATAGACCCCGATGGGTAACTCGGCGCAGGCGAGGTCGTCAGGAGCAACTGATCCGGGACGGTGCCAGGGCGATGTGGACAACGGTTTCGACCCGTGGCCATGGCGGTCACGGACCCGCGCGAGTTCCAGTTCGTACTCTCATCACGCCTTGTTCAGCTTGAGGGCGTGTGTCCAATGTGGATGAATGGGCGGGCTTACGGGACCGACACGGCTGTCTCGGGCGTCGGTCATCCGCTGACCGATGCCGAGAAGTTGTCGACCGCGAGGCCCACGCCGCCGTTCCAGGGCTCGAAGCCGGCCTGGATGCTGGTCAGGTACCACTGGTTGGTGATGGCGCCGCGGGCGATGATGTCGTTGATGAAGTCGCGGACGTTGAACGACCACGAGGTGATGGGCGACGGCGCGACGTAGGAGATGACGTTGTTGGCGCCGTTGCTGCCGCGCCAGACCGCCCAGCTGCGGCCGCCGACCGTGGCGTTGCCGACGACGCTGCCGATCGGCTGGATCGGACCCTGGCGGTTGAACCAGATCATGATCTCCATCTGGTTCACGCCGTTGGTCTTCGGTGTGGGGTCGAGCCAGATGTCGTACGAGGCGTTGTAGGTTCCGCCCGTGTACCGGTAGTTGATCGACGAGGTCGCGTTGCGGATCCGGCTGACCTGCATCGGCAGTGTGGAGCCGGGGGAGCAGTTGGTGTAGTGGCAGCCCAGGAACACCGACGGGTACGACAGGGGTGCGCCGTTGGTCGGCGCGGAACCCTGCTGCTGGGTGACCTGGAAGCCGGTCGAGGTCACGTTGACGCACTGGGTCGCCGAGCTTCCCCACCGGTTGTTCTGGACCACGTAGCGCCCCTGGATCGTGGTCGACCCGAACTGCTCGCAGATCGTCACGTCGGCCTGGGCGGGCCCGGCGGTCGCGACGACGGCACTGGCCGACATGAGGCACGCCGCGACGAAGGCACGGACGGCGTTTCGCATGGGGATCCTCCAAAGAGTCAGGAATCTCTGGGATGACTATTTGGGAGCGCTCCCACGATGGTCGTCCTTCGTTCTGGTGTCAAGCACAGATATGTCTCGTCATGGACGGTGAGCGACAGCTCGACATGACCTCGGGTCGCCCGGCGAGCGGTCGCGTCGAGCCGCAGGCCGCCGTCGACGAGTTCCCCGAACGCCGAGGCCGCATCCGCCCGGCGAAGCCCGGTCCAACCAGAACAGCAGCATCTCCCCCAGTGGTCGAGCACGACCTGGAGGTCCGGATGCCGGTCGAAGGGTGCCGCGGAGTATCAGACGCAGTGCCGCGAGGCCGGCGGCCAGGTGCCACCCCAGCCGAATGTGGCGAATGAACACTGGTTGGCCGAGTTTCGAAGCAGCGGAGAAGAATTCGTCGTAGACGGGGTCATCGAGGAACAGGTCGCCTGATAGGCGCGGCAACGTCGTTCGCGGCGCGGCTCAGCCGCAGGGCAGCGGGTGGGTTCCCGGCGGCGTCAGGCCGCCAGCACTGCTGATGGTCGCCCATCTCGTTGAAGGCGAGGCTTTCGTCGCGAAGGTGCTGCGGCATAGCGCTGAGGGCGGACGTCAAGCTGGGGGATCAGTCTGCGAGAGTGTCCGGGAAGCCGAACATGCCGACCAGCGCCGGCTCGTGGAACTCGGTGACGCGGGAGATGCCGGTGGCGGTTGGGGTCAGCACCACGATGCCGTGTGCTCGGAGCGCGCCGTCCGTGTTCCGGGTGTACACGGCGGCAGCGGGTTGGTCGTTGGCTGTAGTGGGGATCATCTGCCAGTCGCCCGGCGAGCCCAGCACGTACGTGTCGAGCAGGTGGATGCACGTCACCCGGCCCGCGTACCAGTCGCGGAATGGTGTGGCCTCCAGCGTGGCGTCGGTGCGCAGGACTTGTTCCAGCAGTCCGGCGTCGGAGCGTTCGAAGGCTGCGATGTAGCCGTCGAGCAGCGCACGTGCCCGCTGGTCGGTCGGTTCGAGCAGTTCCTCGGGCGCTGGTGCCAGTTCGTCCAGCCGGGCGCGGGCGCGTTGCAGACCGCTCTTGACCGCCGCGGTGGTGGTGCCGAGAATCTTCGCGGTTTCGGCTGCGGTGAACGCCAGCACGTCGCGCAGGATGAGGATCGCGCGCTGGCGGGCGGGCAGGTGCTGCAAGCTCGCGATGAGCGCCAGCCGTAGCGACTCGCGGGCGACCACCGTCGTGGCTGGATCGTCGGCGGGCGGGGCGTTCCATCGGTCCGGCAGCGGTTCCAGCCAGGAGACCTCGCCCGGCGTGATGTGACTCGGCGGGCGGTCGGGTCCGTCGTAGGGACCTGTCAGGCCCGAGGGCAGCAGTCGGACCCGGCGTGGCTCCAGCGCGGTCAGGCAGACGTTGGTGGCGATCGTGTAGAGCCAGGACCGAATCGACGCGCGGCCCTCGAAGCCGGCGTAGGAACGCCATGCCCGGAGATACGTTTCCTGCACCAGGTCTTCGGCGTCGTGCACCGAGCCGACCATGCGATAGCAGTGCGCGAACAACTCCCGGCGGAACCGCTCGGTCTCGGCGGCGAACCGGTCCTGGTTCGCCGCTTCCCGCACGTGCGCCGTCATGCCGCGAGCTTAGGACGGGGCCGGTCGGCCAGACGCGCGATGGCATCCCCGGCGTCCATCGACAGGCGGCTGCGTCGCGGTGTCCGATCGTGATCCGCCGCGGAATGCCTGTTTGCCATGCGCTGCTCCTCGTCCGGGCCGGTCCCGCTGCTCGGGACCGTCGCCCAGTACGACCGGCATGCCGTTGCGAAGGAATCGAAACCCAGGTCAGCGGGCATCCGGGCGGTGAGCGGGTCGTCAGGGCAGCAGGGCCAGTTTGCCGACGGTCGCCCTGGCTTCCAGCTCCGCGAGGGCTTTGGGGCCGTCGGCCAGGTCGTAGGCGGTGGGGCGGGCGGGGGCGAGGACACCAGCTGCGATCAGGGCGGACAGCTCACCCATGAGCCCTCCGAAGATCTGAGGTGCGGCCTGGATCAGCACTCCGATGTTGAGGCCGATGATGTGGACCTGGTGCCTGTACACCAGCTCCCAGTTGGTGACGGGGGCTTCGCCGGCGGCCACGCCGTAGACGACGACTCGGCCGGTGACTGGCTTGGCCGCGGCCAGGCTGGCGGTGAAGGTGGCACCGCCCGCCGATTCCAGCACCAGGTCGGCGCCGGCGCCGCCGGTCAGCCGCAACACGTCGGCGGCGAGGTCGCCCCTGACGGAGTCCAGGACGTGGTCGGCGCCCATTGCCAGCACTGTCTCGTGCTTGCTCGGCGAGGCGGTGGCGATGACCGTCGCGCCGTAGTGCTTGGCCATTGTCACCGCGGCCTGCCCGGTCGCGCCCGCCGCGGCGTGGACCAGCACGGTGTCCCCGGAGGCGAGGTGGCCCAACGGCCTGAGCGCGGCGAGTGCGGTCGGCCAGTTCACGACCAGACCCAGCGCCTGCTCAGCTGTCCAGCCGGGCGGCACCGGCACAGCGGCGGCCGCGGGCAGGACCATGTATTCGGCGAAAGCCCCGTAGCCGACGCCGATCACGCGAGTGCCCGGTCGCGGGTCGGTCACCGCCTCACCCACCGCCACAACCTCGCCGGCGGCCTCGAAGCCCGCCAGATATGGTGGCCGCGGGCCGCCCAGGAATGTGCCGTGGGCCCTCGAGATGTCGGCGAAGTTGACACCGGCCGCGACGACCCGAATCAGGACCTCGCCCTGGCCAGGGCTCGGTACCGGCGCGTCGGTGATCAAACGTAGATCCTGCGGACCCTTCAACGAGGTCTGCTGCAGGGCGCGCATGATGGCAGGAGTGCTCACAGCGATCTGCTCTCTTTCTCGGCTTGCCGCATCGTGGCCGGCCTCATCGGCGGGCCACGCCGTCGGCCATGTAGACCTCGGCCGCCGTGGAAAGGAATCGGCAGCCACGGAAACACCCGAGCCACCCCGCGATCGGTGTCCTTTCTAGACTTTGGGGCCGCCTGCGACGTAGATGACCTGTCCGGAGACAAAGCCGGCGCGTTCGTCGACGAAGAAGGACACGGCGTTGGCGATGTCCTCGACCTGCCCGGCGCGTTGGACGGGGATGGCGGCGGCGCGGTCGCGGACGTACTGGTCCCACTCCACACCGATCCGTTCCGCGGTGGCTTTGGTCATGTCGCTGACGATGAAGCCGGGTGCGACACAGTTCGCGGTGATGCCGAATCGGCCGAGTTCGAGGGCGAGGGTCTTGGTGAAGCCCTGCACACCGGCTTTCGCGGTGGAGTAGTTGGCCTGTCCGCGGTTGCCGAGCGCGGAGGTCGAGGACAGGTTCACGATCCGGCCCCAGCCGGCGTCGACCATGTGCTTCTGGACGGCCCTGGTCATGAGGAACGCACCTTTGAGGTGCACGCCCATGACCGCGTCCCAGTCCACTTCGGACATCTTGAACAGCAGGTTGTCGCGGGTGATGCCCGCGTTGTTGACCAGTACGGTGGGTGCGCCGAGTTCCTTGGTGACTCGGGCGACGGCGGCATCGACGGCGGCGGCGTCGGACACGTCCGCGCCGATGGCGAGCCCGCCGATCGCGTCCGCTGTGGACTCGGCGGCCGACTCTTCCAGGTCCAGCACCGCGACCCGCAGCCCGTCCTGCGCGAGGCGCTGTGCGGTGGCGGCACCGATACCTCGGGCGGCGCCGGTGACGATCGCGACTCGGTCAGGCATCTGTGGGCTCCTTCGAAGGCAGGTCCAGTTCGGCGAGGATCGCCTCGGTGTGTTCGCCGAGTGCGGGGATGGGGCCCATCGGCAGTTCGACGTCGCGGAAGGTCATGGGTGGTAGAACCGCGCGGATGTCTCCGGCCTCTGTGGACACGGTTCGCCACCGGTCCCGTTCGGACAGTTGCGGGTGTGCGGCGAGGTCGGCGGTGTCGTTGAGCTGTGCGGCGGGGATGCCGACCTGGGCGAGTCGCTCGTCCAGCTTCGCGGTCTCCCAGCGGGCGGTGAAGGAGGCCACGAGCTTGTCGCACTCGGCACGGTTGGTCACGCGGGCGACGTTGGTGGCGAACCGCGGGTCGTCGGCGTACTCGGGCCGGTCGAACACCTCGGTCACCAGCGTGCGCCAGCCTCGGTCGTTCTGGACGCCGATGAGGATCTGGCCGTCCGCGGTGGGGTAGGCGTCGTAGGGGGCGATCGCCGCGTGGCTCAGGCCCATGCGGGGGATCTGCTGGCCGCCGTAGAGCCGCATGTAGAGGGGGTGGCCCATCCATTCGACGGCAGCGTCGAACATCGACACGTCGACGGTCGCGCCCTCGCCGGTCCGTTCGCGGCGGAAAAGGGCGCTGAGTATGGACATGGCGGCGTAGAGGCCGGCGGCGATGTCCGCGCTGGGGACGCCGGTCTTGGTCGGGGTGTCGGGGGTGCCGGTGACCGAGACCATGCCGGACTCGGCCTGGACCAGCATGTCGTAGGCCTTGCGGTCGCGGCGTGGGCCGCTGGTGCCGTAGCCGGAGATGGTGACCACGACCAGTCGCGGGTCGGTCGCGCGCAGGGTGTCGGCGTCGAGTCCGAGCCGTTCGACGACGCCGGGCGCGGTGTTGTGCACGAACACGTCGGCGCGGGCGATCAACTCCCTGGCGACGTGCAGTCCATGCGGGGACTTCAGGTCGAGCGCGATGGACTCCTTGCCCCGGTTGAGCCAGACGAAGTGGGTGGCGAGTCCGCGCACCGCGTGGTCGTAGTGGCGGGCGAAGTCGCCTTCCCCCGGGCGTTCGATCTTGATCACCCGGGCGCCGAGGTCGGCCAGGTGCCGGGTCGCGAGTGGACCCGCAACGGCTTGTTCGAGCGCGACCACGGTGATGCCCGCAAGGGGCAGTTCGCCGGTCACCGGGTGGCCTGCCGTACGAGGCCGCCGCCGATGATGAGTCTCTGGATCTCGCTGGTGCCCTCGTACAACCGTAGGAGGCGGACGTCGCGGTAGATGCGTTCGACCGGGATGTCGCGCATGTAGCCGGCGCCGCCGTGGACCTGTACGGCGAGGTCGGCGACCGTGCCAACCATCTCGGTGCAGAACAGCTTCGCCGCCGATGGTGCGATGCGGCGGTCCTCACCGGTGACGTAGGCGCGAGCGGCCTCCCGGACCATCGCCCGGCCGGCCATGACGCCGGTCTGCTGGTCGGCCAGCATCGCCTGCACGAGTTGGAAGTCGCCGATCCGGGTGCCGCCCTGGGTGTTGGTGGCGGCGTAGGCGACGGACTCGTCGAGCGCTCGCTGTGCCGCGCCGACCGCGACCCCGGCGACGTGCAGCCGCCCACGGGCCAGGGAGGTCATCGCGGCGCGGTAGCCAGCTGCTTCGTCGCCGCCGACAAGTGCGGCGGCCGGGACTCGGACGTTGTCGAGGATGACGTCGGAGGTCGAGGAGCCTTCCTGGCCCATCTTCGCGTCCTTCGGGCCGACAGTGAGGCCCGGCGTGTTGGCGGGGACGAGGAACACCGCGATGCCGGGGTCCTTCGGTTTCGGTTCGGCGGTGCGGGCGAACACGACGAACAGGTCCGCGATGGGGGCGTTGGTGATGAACTGCTTGCGTCCGTCGAGCACCCAGTCGTCACCGTCGCGACGAGCCCGGGTGCGCAGGCCCGCCGGGTTCGAGCCCGCGCCCGGTTCGGTGAGCGCGAACGCGGCGACGACCTCCCCGGTCGCGAGCCGTGCCAGCCAGTGCTTCTTCTGGTCGTCGGTGCCGAAGCCGACCAGGACCTGTCCGGCGATGCCGTTGTTGGTGCCGAACATCGAGCGTAGGGCGAGGGTGGTGTAACCGAACTCCATCGCCAACTCGACGTCCTGCGCGACGTCGAGCCCGAGACCGCCCCACTCGGCCGGGATGGCGTACCCGAACAGGCCCATCTCGGCGGCGGCCGCCCGCAGGTCGTCCGGGACCCGATCCGCGCGCATGATCTCGGTCTCGCGGGGCACCACCTTCGCTCGGACGAAGTCGTGGACCTGCCGGCGGATGAGGTCGAAGTCCTCGGCGGACACCTGCGTCATACCGTCCAGGGTGACTCCCCGGTTGATGCCTGTCCAATACCAATAACCAGCCGATTGTTCTAGGATCCGCATCAGTGAGGTGATCCGGTGGATGTGCGGCAGCTGCGGGCGTTCCTGGCGGTTGCCGAGGACCTGCACTTCGGGCGCGCCGCCCACCGCCTCCATCTCGCACAACCTCACCTGAGCCGCACGATCCGCGCGCTCGAGGACGAGCTCGCCGCCCCGCTGTTCACCCGCTCCACCCGCCGCGTGGAGCTCACCCCGGCCGGTGCGGCGCTCGTCGAGCACGCCCGTGCCATGGTGGCCATCGACGACCGGGCACACGCGGCGGTCGCCGCCGCCCACGCGGGACGCAGCGGCCGGGTGCGGCTCAGCTTCGCCGGGCCGTCGGCGCACGGCGTCGTCGGCCAACTCGCCCGCGCGGTCCGGGAACGGCACCCGTTGATCGACCTGGAGTTCCTGCCGGGCCGCTACGGCACGACCGCCGTGGCCGAACTGCTTCGCGACGAGGCCGATCTCGCGCTCGCCCGGTTCACCGAGCCGCCGGCCGGGGTGCGTGGCCGGGTCGTGGCACGGGACCGGTGCGTGGTCGCCGTCCCCGCACACCACCGGTTGGCCGGCCGGGACACGCTCGGGTTCGGCGACTTCCGTGGGGAACCCGTGGTCGCGTTCCCCGAGTCCTACGGCTCCGCCGTCCGCGAGGTGTTCGTCGACCGGTGCCACGCCGCCGGGTTCGCCCCGACCTTCGCCCAGGCCGCCCCCGACTCCTGGACCTGCGTCGCCCTCGTCTCCGCCGGCGTCGGCCTGCACTTCACCACCGCCAGCGCCGTCGCCCAACTCCCACTCGACGGCGTCGTCATCCGCGAGCTCGCCGACCCCGTCCCGCCGATCCTCGTCCACCTGCTCTGGCGCGCCACCGACGACAACCCGGCGCTCGGACACGTCCTGGACACCGCGGCGGAACTACTCACACCGCAATGAGTTTCCTCGGCGACGGTGGTTGGCGACGAGGACGCGGTCGGCCGCCGGACCGAGGCGGCCGCGCCCGGGTTCGCGTCAGCCTGGGTCTACCGCGCCGGCGAGCCGTTGTCTCATTCCGATCAGCAGCGCGTTCAGACCGAGGTCGAACGCCTCGTCGGCACGGCGGCGTCCGCTGGGTGCCGTGCTGATTGCTTCGCGGAGTGCTGGCAGGTCGTCATCGTCGATGTGCCACACCTGGTCGGGCGCGGCGAGGTCGAAGGCGGAGCCGACCACGTAGCAGTCGAGCGCGCTGATCCAGAGCACCACATCGCGCACGGGGACACCTGCGAGACGCAGCAGCGCGGCGACCCGGTCATAGCCGAGGAGAACCGAGCCCGCGGTCATCGTGTGCTCGGTCAGCAGGGGGATGAGGTTGGGGTGCTCGGCCAGCGCCTGCCGGTAGGAACGCATCCAGCGGGAGATCTGGCCCACCCAGTCGCTTTCGTCCAGTGCGGGCAACTCGATCGCGGTCGCGAGCCGCTCGCGCAGGGCTTCGATGATCGCCGCCCGGCTGGGCAGGTGGTGGTAGATGGAGGACGCGCTCGCGCCGAGGCGTGCGGCGAGGTCTGCCATCGTCAGCCGGCCGGACGTGTCGACGCACACCAGGGCGGCGTCGAGGATCGTTTCGACGGTGAGCAACCGTTTCCGTCGCTGAACCACAAATCCTCCACTATATGCGTCGCGAAGGACGCTAGCAGCTACGAAATCCTTGACCACCCGCGGTGCCTACCGCATGCTTAACCGAACGGCATTCGGTTAAGCATGCCAGGTGACGAGAGGACCGCCATGACGGGATCTGCTCCGGACAGCACAGGCAACAGTCAGCTCAGGCGTGGTGTCCTGGGCACCGGCGGCATCGTCTTCATGGTGGTGGCCGCAGCGGCACCGCTGACCGTCATGGCCGGGGTCGCGCCGCTCGCCATCCTGGTCGGCGGGGTAGGGGCGCCGACGGGGTATGTCGCTGCCGGTCTCGTACTGGTCGTCTTCGCGGTCGCGTTCACCCGGATGACTCGCCACGTGGGCAGCGCGGGCGCGTTCTACGCCTACATCGCGAAGGGGCTCGGCCATGGCTGGGGGATCGCCGCGGCGATGCTGGCGCTGATGGCCTACAACGCGTTGCAGTTCGGGATCTACGGGCTGTTCGCCGCCCAGGCGAAGGCGACGCTGGCCGACGTGTTCGGTGTGGACGTGCCGTGGCCGGTCATCGCGTTCGTCGGCGTCGGGTTGGTCCTGCTGGTGGCGTGGTTGGGCATCGACGTCGGGGCGCGGGTGCTCGGGGTCCTGCTCGTGCTGGAGGTGGGGATCCTGCTGGTGATGGCTGTCGGTGTGCTGGCGCATGGTGGCGCGTCCGGTCTCGACACGACGTCCTTCACCCCGTCCGCGGTGTTCAGCCCGGGGATGGGTGGCGTCCTGGCCATCTGCTTCGCGGCGTTCATGGGTTTCGAGTCCACGGCGCTCTACCGGCGGGAGGCACGGAACCCGGAGCGCACGATCCCGCGTGCCACCTACCTCGCGGTGGGGTTCATGGCGGTCTTCTACTGTTTCGTCGTCTGGGCGGTGATCCAGGCCTTCAGCAGCGACAAGGTGGTCGCGGCGGCCGGCGGCGACATCGCCGGCCTGTTCTTCACGGCGATCGACACCTACGTCGGGCCGTGGGCTGCCACGCTGATGCACCTGCTCGTGATCAGCAGCGTCTACGCCTCCCAACTCGCCTTCCACAACGCGATCACCCGCTACACCCACGCCCTCGCACGGGACGGCGCACTGCCCGCCTGGATCGGGCGGATTCACCCGCGCCACGGCTCGCCGTACCGCGCGAGCGTTGTGCAGAGCGTCCTCGCGGCGATCGTGATCGGTGTGTTCGCCCTCGCCGGCGCCGACCCGTACACGAAGCTGCTGCTGTGGGTGAACACCCCGGGGGTCATCGGCATCATCGTGCTGCAGACCCTGACCGCGATCGCCACCGTCGTGTACTTCCTGCGGCGCAACCGGGCGGCGAGCACTCCAGCCGCGTTGGGTGCCGGCATCCTCTCCTCGCTGCTCCTGACCGTCGCGACCTACGTTCTGGTCGACAACGTCGGCCTGCTCACCGCCGCCTCTACCACGACCAACGTGCTGCTGGTCAGCGTTGTCCCGGCGACGTTGCTGGTAGGCGCCGTCCTCGCGCTCTGGCTGCGTGACCGGCGCCCTGAGGCGTATGCGCGCATCGGCGAGGGCGGTGACACCGACGAGGCGGAACCGCGTTCCGCGCGAACGCCGGAAGGGTTGGCCACGTGAATCCGGACCTCGTTCTGTGCGCCGACACGATCCACACCCTGGCCAGTGGTCGTCCCGTGCGGGCGGTCGCGATGCGGGACGGTGTCGTGGTCGCGACGGGCACCCGCCGGGACGTACGGGACTGGCGTGGTGCCCGCACCGAGGTTCTCGACCTGG
Organism: Actinophytocola sp.; assembly: GCF_036378875.1. Taxonomy (GTDB): domain Bacteria; phylum Actinomycetota; class Actinomycetes; order Mycobacteriales; family Pseudonocardiaceae; genus Actinophytocola. Next base: position 2,248 of record NZ_DASUVO010000090.1, on the reverse strand, counting down.
GCGAGGTCGTGGTGACGCCCGGCCTGACCGACGGCCACACGCACCCCGTGATGGGGCTGCGGCTCACCGAGGACGTGGACCTCACCGGAGCCCGGTCGCTCGACGAGGTACGCACGCTGTTGGCCGAGGCCGCCGCCGGTCGAGCATGTGACAGCTGGGTGCGGGCGTGGGGTCTGGACCCGAACGTGTTCGGCGGCCAGCCGATCACCAGCGCCTGGCTCGAAGCCGCAGTGGGAGAGCGGCCGGCCGTCGTGCGGATGTTCGACGCGCACTCCGCGCTCGCCACTCCGGCCGCGCTGAGGATCGCCGGGGTCGACGGCCCCCGGCGGTTCCCGCAGCGGGCGAGCGTGGTCTGCGACGAGGACGGCAGACCGACCGGCCTGCTGCTGGAGGCCGCGGCCATGGACCTGGTGTTCGACCACGTGCCGCTGGATCCGGTCGCGGTGCGGGCCGCCCGGTTGCGTGCGCTGCTCGCCGAGATGGCGGCCACGGGGCTCACCGGCGGCCACGTCATGGACCTGCTCGGGGACAGCGAGGCCGTGGTCACCACCGCCGAGGAGTTGGGTGACCTGCCGCTGCGGCTGCGGTTCGCGCCGTGGTGCGTGCCCGGGGTGGACGCCGACGGCCTGGCGGAGTTGGTGGCCATGCAGGGACGTGGCGGCCGCCGGTGGGAGATCGGTGCCGTCAAGTTCTTCATCGACGGGACGATCGACAACGGCACGGCGTGGTTGGAGCGGCCCGACGCGCTGGGGGAGTCGACTGACAGCTTCTGGCCGGACCCCACCGACTACACGCGGGCCGTGCGAACACTCGTCGCCGCCGGTGTGCCGACCGCGACGCACGCCATCGGCGACGCCGCCGTCCGACACGTCCTGGACACGCTGGACGGGCTCGAGCCGGTGTCCGCACCTCACCGCGTCGAACACATTGAGACACTGCCGACCGAGCTGGTCGGCCGGTTCGCCCGCCAGGGAGTGGTGGCCAGCATGCAACCCACGCACTGCACCCGCTTCACCAGGGCGGACCACACCGACAACTGGTCGGCCCGTCTCGGTGCCGAGCGGGCCGACCGCGCCTGGCGCTGCCGCGACCTCCGCGACGCCGGGGTCCCGGTCGTGCTCGGCTCGGACTGGCCGATCGCCGGGTACGATCCGCGCCTGGTCCTTGCCGACGCGCGGCTGCGCCGCCCGGCCCGCGAGCCCGGCGTACCGCCTGTCCAGCCCCACCAGGCGCTGACCGCGTTGATGGCACTGGAGGGCTACACAACCCACGCGGCACTGGCCGCCGGCGAGCCCGGCGGGATCGTCGCCGGGGCGCGAGCCGATCTCACCGTGTTCACAGTCGACCCGCTGCGTGCCGATCCCGACGAACTGGCCGACGCGCCGATCGCCATGACGGTCGTGGCGGGTGCGATCACTCATCGCGGGGCTACGGTCGGGTGAGCGCGATGGGAGGCGACGCATGACCCGCTACGGCACCCAGTACGGGCCTGACATCACCTATCTCGGTGTCGAGCGCTGCGACCTGACCGACCCGGGATCCTTCGCCGCCGCCGACGTGGTGATCCTCGGGGCGCCGTTCGACGGGGGAACGTCGCACCGTCCGGGCACCCGGTTCGGGCCGCAGGCCATCCGGATGACCGACTACCTGCCCCATGACGGCTCCCGCCCGAGCCTTGCCCTGCGCACCGACGGGTTGCGGGACCTGCGGGTCGTCGACGCCGGGGACGTGGAGATGTTCGCCGGCGATATCGAGCGGGCGCTCGGGGCGCTGGAGTCGGCCGTCGAGACGGTGACCCGCTCCGGCGCGCTTCCGGTCATCCTCGGCGGCGACCACTCGATCGCGTTCGCCGACGCCAAGGGGGTGGCCAACGTCGTCGGGCACGGCCGGGTCTCGATGCTCCACTTCGACGCGCACGCCGACACCGGCGACATCGAGTTCGGCTCGCTGTGGGGCCACGGGCAGCCGATGCGCCGGCTGATCGAGTCGGGGGCGCTGCGCGGCGACCGGTTCCTCCAGGTGGGGCTCCGCGGCTACTGGCCGGGTCCCGAGACCCTCGACTGGATGGCGGCCGAGAGGATGCGGTCCTACGAGATGACCGAGATCGGCCACCGCCACCGACGAGTGCGACGGCGTCTTCCTGTCGGTCGACATCGACGTCTGCGACCCCGGGCACGCCCCCGGCACCGGGACGCCGGAGCCGGGCGGGCTGACCGCCCGCCAGTTGCTGGACGCCGTCCGCCGGCTG
>NZ_DASUVO010000089.1:0-95362 GCF_036378875.1 Actinophytocola sp. | reverse complement strand
AGGCCACGCCAGCGGCTTCGATACGGCACGATAGCAACGGAACTCCTGGTACAGCGGCGATTCGACACCGACTGCTCTACCAGGAGTTCCTCCGCCTACCGGCCCGACACACCGACCAAGATCAGTTCAGGAACGGGCTCTCAGGTTCGCGCCGTGGCACGCGCTCCTCGCCTCCCTCGGGCACCACACCGGTTTCGAAGGCGCGGACCTTGACCGGCGGCTTGAAGTCAACGCGCCAGATACGCGTGTCCTTGTCGTCCAGGCTCTGGTCATCGTTCCCCGCGATGACCTCGACACTGACGACCTCCTCCAGCGCGCAGTCGGTCTGCAGAATCCTGATCTTCCCGTGCTCCCCGGGCTCGACCGACCGGGCTGAACGGATCCTGCGGTATACAAGCCACCGCCGCCAGTCCCACCAGCAACACGGCAAGCACCCTCAGCACCGACAACGTCCGTCCCTGGCACCCGCTTGCCGCTCGAAGACGGTGCACCCTCTGCCTTTCATGAGTTCCGCCGCGCCATACAAGGGCCTGCCTACCCTTGGTCCTGGACCACCGCGGCGGCGCGGTGCAGCTCAACGAGGACCGTTTGAATGGCCTTTCGTGCTGTGCGTTCGGGCCGGTGGAGCACATCGATGTCACGGCTGGCCTGTACACCGGTGAGCGGTTTGAGTACGACGTCGGGGTGTGGACGGTTTGTCCAACGCGGCATCAGTGCAAGGCCGCCGCCGGCGGCCACTGTCTCGGCGCTCACCGTGAATTCGTTGATGCGGTGGACGATGTCGAGGCGACGGTTGGCGACGCTGGCGATGGCGTCGATGATTGCCATGAGGGGGTAACCGTCGTGGACGGTGATCCACGGCTCGTCGGCGACGTCCTGCGGTGAGAGTTGCGGCTTGGAGGCCAGCGGGTGGCCCATCGGCAGGGCGACGTCGAGAGGTTCGTGTAGCAGGGTGGTGGCGATCACGGAACGCGGCCACGGCGGACCATGATCGAGACGGTGAGCGAGCACAAGATCATAGTCACGGGTCAGGGCGGGGAAGCGGTCCTGGGCGACATCTTCGTCGGCGAGAGTCACGCGAGGGCGGCCCGGGCTGGCGAGACTGCGCAGCAGGAGCGGCCAGAACACGGAGGCCGCGCTGTGGAAGGCGGCCACTGACACTTCGCCGTCCGGTTGTTCCATGAAGTCGGTGACAGCGCGACGCGCCCAGGCCAAAGCGGTTTCTACCTCGACGGCCGCCGTCGCCAGGGCCTGCCCGGCGTCTGTCAGGACTACTCGACGGCCGGTGCGTTCGGTCAGCGGAACCGGAATCGAACGCTGAAGCAGTCGCAGCTGCTGGGAGATCGCGGAGGGCGTCACGTGGAGCGCCTCTGCGACTGCGGTGACACTCCCCAGCTCGCCCAGCTCCCGCAGAATTCGCAACTGCCGCTCGTCCACCCCGACAGTGTAGGACTACTACAGCATAGATTAAGAAGTTGGTCGTGTACTTCAACGTGCTGGTGGTGGAGCCTGAGGGCGTGTTCGCTACTCGCCGCACCGATGCAGTGCTACTCCTTGTCGCGCTCATCTGGGGCTCCAGCTATCTGTCAGCCAAGACAGCCACCACCGGGCTCCCGGTCCTGGCGGTGCTGTTCGCCCGATACGCGATCTCCGCCGTCGCGTGCGGCGCCTTGGCCGGACTTCGGCGCCGGCCGCGACGCTGGACCCGTGACGAGGTTCGCAGCGGGGCTGTCCTTGGCGTCACCCAGGCGGCCGTTCTCGCGCTGGAGACCTACGGAGTGGCGCACACCAGCGCCGCCAACGCCGGCCTGATCATCAGCCTGACCATCGTGTTCACCCCCCTGCTCGACCGTCGTGGGGGCCGCCGTCTACCCACGGCGTTCTTTGTCGCGGCGGGTCTGTGTGTCCTGGCCGTCGGGCTGCTCACCTCGAGCACAGGACTACACGCACTCCGTCTCGGGGATTCGCTGATGCTCGCCGCCGCCGTCATACGAGCCGGCCACGTCGCGCTCGTCGGCCGGCTCACCGTGGGACGCCCCGTAGATCCGTTGCACCTCACGACCATCCAGACCGTCGTCGGCACTGCCCTGTTTCTGCCACTCGCGATCTCTCACCTGCCCGAGCTGGCCCACAGCAGCGCCATGACCTGGTACCAGCTGGTCTACCTCGCCGTGTTCTGCAGCGTGTTCGCCTTCCTGGCCCAGACATGGGCCGTGCAGGGCACCTCTGCCAGCCGGGCCAGCCTGCTGCTGGGCACCGAACCGATCTGGGCAGTCATCATCGGAGTCAGCCTCGGCGGCGAGCGGCTCACTGTGTGGGCAACCCTCGGCGCCGCGTTGATGATCGCCGGAACCTACTGGGGGCAGGCCATCGAACGCGCCCACCGCACCACCAGCATCAACGTGTCCCGCTCCAGCCAGAACTCGTAGCCGATCAGCATCGAGGTGGTCGCGCTCCACCAGCGGCCTGCTGCCAGAGGCCGACGCGATCAGGCCGTTGTCCGGCGGGAGATCCTTCGCACCACGCCGAGCAGGCTGTCCTCCTTCACGTAGCCGAAGTGCCTGGAGTCATAGCTCTCGGCAGGGTTGTCGCCCAGCACGACCAAGCGGCGGGCGGGCACGTGGTTTCCCGGATAGCTCCACAGCGTGGGGACCTCGCCACGCGGGATCGCGTCACCGGGCACGGCGATCACGCGCTTGATCATCCAGCCGGGTTCGGTCGTGCGTGGGCGGGCGAACACCACGAGGGTGCCGGGGGTGACGCTGCGAAGGCGGCTGCGCCGTACCAGGACCCGGTCGCCGGACCGCAGTGTGGGCGCCATGCTGTCCCCGCGCACGGTCACCGAGACCATTCTGACCCGGCACCACGTCAGCGCTGCGGCGAGCCCCAGGCCCAGGAGCACCAGCAGGAGCATCATCCTGGGACCTCCTGCAGGTATCCCCTGCTCTGCAGCCGGTAGAGCCGCGCGTAAACCCCGCCGAGCGCGAGCAGGGCGGCGTGGTCGCCGAGTTCGGTGATCCGCCCGCCGTCGAGCACGGCGATCGTGTCGGCATCGCGGACTGCGCCGAGTCGGTGCGAGATCAGCACACTCGTCCGGCCGGCCCGATGCTCGCGCAGGCGGGTGTGCACGTCGTGCTCGGCTTCCGCGTCGAGGCCGGAGCTGGGCTCGTCGAGGATCAGCAGGTCTCGTCGAGCACGCAGGAACGCCCTGGCGAGCGCCACTCGCTGCCACTGACCGCCGGAGAGCACCACGCCCGTGTTCGGGTCGGAGCGGTCGGCGCTGTCGGTGAACATCCGGCTGAGCATCGTGTCGTAGCCGCGGGGAAGCGCGGCGAGCGTGTCGTGCACACCGGCGTGGCCGGCCGCCTCCTGCAGGCGGGACCCGTCGCCCAGCGCGGTCAGGTCCCCGAGCGCGATGTTCTCCGCGGCCGACAGGTCGTAGTTGACATAGTCCTGGAACACCACGCCGATCCGGGCCCGCAGCTCGTCCGGGTCCATGTCGCGCAGGTCGATCCCGTCCCAGAGGATCGCGCCACGGTCCGGGTCGTACAGCCGGCAGAGCAACTTCACGAGCGTGGACTTCCCCGCGCCGTTGTGTCCCACCAGTGCGACGGCGTTGCCGACCGGGATGGTCAGGGTGACGCCGCGGAGCACCCACGGATGCTCGTCGCTGTAACGGAACCAGACGTCACGCAGCTCGATGCCGTGCCGCAGCGCGGGAACCGGCCGGGGGTCCGGCGGGGTGGGTAGGTCGGCCCGCACCGAGACGACGGCCAGGTAGTGCCGGAACAGCAGCACCGCCTGGTGGATCTGCGCAGCCTGGTCCACCCCCGTGGCCAGGGCGAACTGGACCCCGGCGACCGCGGCGACGAACACGGCCACGTCACCGATGCTCACCGCACCCGTCGCCGCCGCCCGCACAACCCACACGAGCCCGCTCCCCGCGATCACCGCGGCCAGCACGGCGAGCGCGCCCTGCACCCGCAGCTCCCGCCGGTCCAGCCGCCGTCCCGCGACGTTGATCGCCCCCAGCTCCCGGATCATCCTGGCCCGGAAGAACGGCCCGAGGCCGAAGAGCCGGATCTCGTGCGCGGCGCGGGTGCCGGACATCAGCCCTGCGTAGAACATCTCCCGCCGCTGCCACGGCTCGATCTCCCACAGCATCCTGGCCCGCTTACGCGCCAACGTGAACTCGGCGATCGCGACCGGTATCCCGCCGGCCAGCACCACGGCGGTCACGACCGGGCTGATCAGGAACAGGGACACGGCGAAGCCGGTCACGGTCAGTCCGCCCCGGACCAGCTCCACGGCGCCGGCCAGCACCGTCGGCGGGCTGATCCGGCCGGAGTCCACCGCCAGCTGCAGCCGGTCGTGGAACTTCGGGTCCTCCAGCTTCGCCAGACCACGAAGCCGGTCAAGCGCACCGAAAAGGCGGTCCCGCGCGAGCACGCCGACGGCACGGTCGAGCTCCGCCCGCAGGTAACGCTCCGCGTGCGGCAGGCATGCCGCCACGACCCCCGTAGCCGCCAGCAGCAAGGCCAGGCCGAGCAGGCCGGTCGGCGTGCCCGCCGCGATCCGGTCGAGCGCGATCTTGGTAAACCAGGCGACCGCGACGGGCGCCGCGCCACCGAGCACGGCGGTCACCACGAAACCCACCACGGCCGGCGGGCGGGCGACGAACGCGAGCCGCGCCGCATTCAGGGCAGCGGTCATGCCGGCTGGTGTGCGTGTTCGGGCAGGTCCGCGACGTCGTGCGTCGAGTGCGTCACGACACCGTCCACGACCACGAGGAAGGTGGGAAACGCCTTGGCACCGAACGCCTTCTGCACCGGCCCACGCTCTCGCTCGACCACCACCGCGCCCACCTCGGCCAATGCGGTTCGGTACTTCACGCCCCCGGACTCGCCACCGACCACGGCAAGCACGCGGTTCCTGCCACCGGGGAACGTGCCGGCGTAGGCCAGGAAGGACGGCAGCTTCTCCTCGCACGCGGGACAGTCCGGCGTGAAGAAGCCGACGAGCGTCGGCTCGGCGAGGTCGCCGAGGGACCGCTCCACGCCGTCCACGTCGGTGGCGGTGAACAGGTCGACGGCGGTGCCCGGCTCGCGGAGGTTGTCCGTGTCGAGGCCTGTCCCGCTCAACGCGGACAGCCGGACGCTGTGGTCGCGCAGCCTGCGCACGACGCCGAGGGTCAGCACGAGGTCGATGAGGCACAGCGCGCCGACCAGGGCGATCGCGATGGACAGCAGAGTCATGGGGTTGTCCTTTCCGGGACGGGTGTGAACAGGTCCGCGAGCGCGTCGAGGTTGAGCACGAGCACGGCGAGCACCACGGCCGCGGCCCCGGCCAGCGCCATGCCGGTCACCTCCGCGCCCGCCGGCCCCGCGAGGCCCGCGACGAGGCCGACCACGGCGACCGCCATCAGGAGAGCGTTGCGCACCAGGTGCCGTGGTTGCAGGGGCACGGTCGAACGGCCGAAACAGTTGCACGAGGCCGTTTCACCGCGCCGAAGCGCCGCCGCGACAGCCACGGTGAACGCGGCCAGCAGAGCGAGACCGAGCACCAACCCGGCCGGCGCGGCCGCGGGGACCGCGAGCAGTACGGTCGCGGTCAGCTCGGCGGACACGACGGCGACGGCCAGCGGCGTTGCCATGTCGCGCAGTGCGGGCACGAGCCGCGCCGTCGCCAGCCGGAACGCGGCGAACGAACCCCTGCCGGCGAACTTCGCCACCGCCGAGCAGGCGAACACGACGACGAGCAGACAGTGGCAGCCGAATGCCAGGTAGGCCATTTTTCCTCCGGTCCGTGATCCCGGGCAGCACCGGGCCGCACGGCGTCCCGGTGCTGCCCCTTGGGCCTACGAGCAGCAGTCCTCCGCGAACTGGCACGTGCTGCACACGCCGTTGCAACACCGCTTGTAGCGCACGACGCACGTGACGCAGGAACCGCAGCTGGGATAGGTGCACGCGGCCGAACCTGCCGCGTCGGCCTCGATACGCGGGACGAAGGCGGACAGCACCCTGTCCCCCAACCGTTCCAGAACCCCGATCATCTCTGCTCCTCTCGCCGGAAACGGGACGTCCACATTGCACCCGGTGGAAGATCCACCTGGCGGGGATACTGGAAACTTCTGGACGTTCCTGGACGTTTTGGCCGCAGGGGGTGGCTGTGTCAGATGTGCCCGCGGGCCCGGACCCGCGCCGGGTGACCGACCTCGACGCTCTTGCCCGTGAGCTCGACCTTCTGCGCCGGCGAGCGGCCACGGGAACGCGCAAGGGGCGGATCAGCCTCACCGACCTGGCCACCCGCGTGGGTCTGCCCCGGTCGACCGTGCACACCTACGTCACCGCCGCGACGCTGCCCGCGGCGGACGTCCTCGACCGGATCGTGATCGCGCTCGGGGCATCTCCTGCGGAGCAGGCGCAGTGGAGCGAGGTGTGGTACCGCGTCGCCAGGCAACTGCACGACCAGCGCCGTTCCCCGAGCCCGGCCACCCAGAGCACGCCGCGGCTGTTGCCGCTGGACATCCCGGGGTTCACCGGCAGGCGCGACGCGCTCACAGAGCTGGACACGCTCCTGACCCCGGACGGGGGCGCCGTGGTGATCTCCGCCGTCGCGGGTACCGCCGGCGTCGGGAAGACAGCGCTGGCAGTGCATTGGGCACACCGGGTCGCCGGGCGTTTCCCGGACGGGCAACTGTTCGTGAACCTGCGCGGCTACGACCCGCGTGAGCCGGTACGACCGGTGGACGCACTCGCGTGGTTCCTGCGCGCGCTCGGTGTCCCGCCCGGACAGGTTCCCGCGGAGCTGGACGAGGCCGCGCTGCTGTACCGGTCGCTGGTGGCCTCCCGCCATGTCCTGGTGGTGCTGGACAACGCTGGGTCGGCCGAGCAGGTCCGGCCGTTGCTGCCCGGCGCCGCGGGCTGTGCGGTGCTGGTGACCAGCCGGGAGGACCTGCGCGGGCTGACCGCGTTGGACGGGGCCCGGCCCGTGCGGCTGGACACCCTGCCCGAGGCCGACTCCCTGGCACTGCTCGCCAGGATGGTCGGCGCAGACCGGCTCGACGGTGAGCGCTCCGCCGCGGCGGAGCTGGCCGCGCTGTGCGGCCACCTCCCCCTGGCGTTGCGCATCGTTGGCGCGCACCTCGCGAGCCACCCGAAGCGGTCGATCGACGCCTACGCGCGGGACCTGGCCAGGGGCGACCGGATTGACATGCTCGCGATCCCCGAAGACCCGAGGGCCGCCATCCGCACCGCTTTCGACCTGTCGTACCGGACACTGACTTCCCGCCAGGGTCGGCTTTTCCGGGCGCTGGGCATGGTTCCCGGGCCGGACTTCACCGCATCCGCGGCGGCCGCGGTCGCCCGCTGTCCGGTGCGCGAGGCCGAGCAGGACCTGGACCGCCTCGCCACCGCGCATCTCGTCTCCGCCCACCCCGCCGGGCGGTACGCGTGCCACGACCTGCTCCGGCTCTACGCCACCGAACGCGCCGAGGCAGAGGAGTCCGCCGCTGACCGCGACAGCGCGCTGCTCGGCCTGCTCACCCACTACCTGCACACCGCGGACGCGGCCCGCCGTTCGCTGTACCCACACCAGCTCCGCGTCCCACTGCCACCCCCGCCACCCGAACCGGCGATCACCGAGTTCACCGACGCCGCTTCGGCGCTGCGCTGGCTGGAAGCCGAACTGCTCAACCTCACTGCCGCGATCCGTCACGCCGCCGACACCGGACGCACCCGCGAGGCCTGTCTGCTGGCCGACACCCTCCGTGGTTACTTTCCCGGCCGCGGCCACACCGCGGAATGGTTCGCCGTCGCCACCACCGCGCTCCGGGCCGCCGTGGCCGAAGAGGACCCATGGCTGCTCACGTCGGCCCACTTGAGCCTCGCCGACGCCCATGCCGCCATCGGCCAGTACACCCCCGCCATCGAGCACAGCACGACGGCACGGACGTTCGCGGTGAAAGCCGGATGGGCCGACGGCGAGTCGACCGCCCTGTCCCGCCTCGGCGTCAGCCAACGCGAGACGGGCCGGCTGCGCGACGCCACGGCGTGTTTCCGCCACGTACTGGAGATCGACACCCGGCTCGGCTCACGGCACAAACAGGTGATCGACCTGATGCACCTCGGCGTCCTCCACGCCATGCTCGGCGACCTGGAGGAAGCCGCCGAGTTCTTCCGCCGCGCGCACGGGCTCGGCCAGGAGGTCCAGTCGCCCGCCAACATCGCGATGGTCCTGCAGTGCCTGGGCAACGTCCACCGCTACCTCGGCCGGCTGACCGACGCCGTCGGCTACCTCACCGACGCGCTGGCCATCAGCCGCACCATCAACGAGCGCGGCAAGCAGGCCGGCATCCTGGACAGCCTCGCCGGCGCACACACCGACGCTGGCCGGCACGAGGACGCGGTCGCCTACGCCACACAGGCCCTCACACTCGCGCGTGAGGTGGGTGCACGCCAGACCGAAGTGGCCGTACTCGCCACCCTGGGCACGATCAACCACGCCCAGGGCAAACACGAGGAGTCCGTGCGGAACCATACGAACGCGCTCACCCTCGCGACCACGCTCGGGCACCTGTCCGGACAGCTGGACGCACTCATCGGTCTGGCCGGCGTCCGCACCCACCTCGGCGACCACAGCACCGCGAGGACAGACGCCACCCGCGCACTCGCGCTGGCCCGCAGGACCAGCCACCACCTGCAGGAAGGCCAAGCACTCACCGCCCTGGCCGACAACGCCCTCGCGACCGGCGATGCCGAACAAGCCGCCGCGCTCGCCCGCGAGGCCATCACCGTCCACGACCAGACCGGCTACCGCCTCGGCAAGGCCCGTACCCTCCGCACGCTGGGCCGCGCCGCCGAGCGACTCACCGGCAGCGCCGCCGCCCGCCCCTACTGGCAGGCCGCACTCGCATTGTTCACCGAGATCGGTACGGCGGAGGCCGAGGACGTACGCGACCTGACCAACCACTTCACGCACGGCACCGGTTCCTCGGACGGTGCGCCCGACTGATCGACCGAGACAGTTCGACACCACTGTCACCTTTCTCAACAGGCGACCGCCAGCAACCCGCGGGCGGGTTCAAGGCGTTCCAGTCCGTGTGGATCTCCATCGGAAGGAATGTCATGCGTGGTCGTGATGATGGGCTCGCGGTGCTGTCCGCCGCCACCGCGGTCGTTCGCGGGGTGGCCGACGTGTTGCGGGTGCGGACGAACAGTACGTCGGCCCGGGGACCGAGGACCCGGGCGAAGGCCGACAGATGACCGGAGTGTTGATGAAACAACGAAAAGCACTGCTCGGGCTGGTCGCCGCGGTGGGGGCCGCGGGGGTCGTGGCGGTGCCGGTGGTGGCCGCGCAGGGCGCGGCGCCGTCCCAGCCGGTCTCCGGTGTGGGAATGCCTGCCACGGACGTGCGGCTGGTGAGCGGGGACGTGGTCACGCTCGGCGGGGAGCACGGGGCGCAGGTGCGGGCGGCGAAGGGCCGTGAGCACGTGGCGTTCTACATCCGCGAGGACGAGCAGGGCGACACGCAGGTGGTCCCGGAGGACGCGGTCGTCCCGCTGGAACAAGGCCGGCTGGACCCCGCGTTGTTCGACGTCAGCGAGCTGGCCAGGGCCGGCTACACGAACACGGTGCCGCTGATCGTCGACTACCGGGGTCCCACGCCACGCAGCGCGACGGCCACGGTGAGGCGGGAGCTGCCGGTGCTGAGCGCGACCGCCGTCGACGCGGACCTGGGCGGTGGGTACTGGGCGACGATGCTCACGGCGGAACGTGTCTGGCTCGACGCGCGGATGCGGACGGCGCAGGACAACCCGGTGGACCAGGTAGGCGCGCCGGCCGCGTGGGAGGCCGGACACACCGGTGTCGGCGCGACGGTGGCGGTGCTCGACAGCGGGATCGACACGACGCACCCGGATCTCGCGGACGCGGTCGTGGACACGAAGATCTTCTCCGACAGCACCACGATCGACGACACGGACGGGTGGGGCACCGCCGTCGCATCGGTCATCACCGGCGACGGCGAGAAGTACAGGGGTGTCGCGCCGGACGCGAAGCTGCTGATCGGCAAGGTGGTCGACGACGACGGCTGGACGCAGGTCTCCTCGGTCGTCGCCGCCATGGAGTGGGCGGCCGCGAGCGGCGCGGACGTGGTCAACATGAGCCTGGGCAGCGGACGTCCGAGCGACGGCACCGACGCGGTGTCCGTGGCGCTCAACGATCTCACCGCCAAGACCGGCGCGCTGTTCGTCGCGGCGGCCGGCGACACCGGGCTCGACAACTGGGTCGGCACCCCCGCCGCGGCCGACGCCACGCTGGCCGTCGGCGCAGTGGACCGCAACGACGGACTCGCCTACTGGTCCGGTCGTGGCCCGCGTCTGCGCGACGGCGCGATCAAGCCGGACATCACCGCGCCGGGCGTCAGCATCGTCGGTGCCAAGGCCGCGAACGGGACCCAGGGCGGCCCGGTCGAGGACGGGTACATCGCGCTGTCGGGCACCGGGATGGCGACGCCGTTCGTGGCCGGCGCGGCCGCGATCCTCGCCGCGCAACACCCTGACTGGACGGCGGAGCAACTGAAGGCCGCGCTGATGGGCACCGCGGAGCCCAACGGCGACCTGACCGTGTTCGAGCAGGGCTCTGGCCGGGTCGACGTCGCGGCGGCCACGCAGGCGTCGGTCGTCGCGTCGGTCGGCACCCTCGACTTCGGCACGGCCGCGTGGCCGCACCAGGACGACAAGCCGGTCACCCGGACCGTCACGTACACCAACACCGGCATCGAGCCGGTCACCCTGGACCTCACTGCCGACGTCCGGAGTGCCCGAGGAGTCGAGGCGCCGGACGGGATGTTCACGTTCACACCCGCCAGCCTGACCGTGCCGGCGGGTGGGCAGGCGAGCACGACCGTCACCGCCGACACCCGCGTGTCCGCGCCCGACAGCCTTTACACGGGCGCGATCGTCGCGACCGGCGCCGGCCGGACGGTACGCACGACGCTCAAGGTGAACCGCGAGGCGGAGACCCACGCCGTGACCGTGAACATCCTCGGCTTCGACGGCGCGCCGACCGACCAGTTCGCCACCCGCTTCACCAACGTCGACCCGGAGCGGTACTCGACGCGGTCCTACCGGCCGTACGACCCGTCCGGCACGGTGACCGTGCGCCTGCCCAAGGGCGAGTACTTCGTCGACGCCACCGTGCTGGGGTTCTCCGAGCAGGGCGACCGGCACAACGCCGTGTTCGCGGAGCCGGCGTTCACCGTCACCGGCGACACCACCGTGACGTTCGACGCGCGTGAGAGCAAGCCCGTCGAGCTACGTACCGACAAGCCCAATGCCAAGGCGGGCAAGGGATGGATCGCGCTCGTCCGCGACACCGCCCAGGGTCAGCTTGGGGTGCGGGTCAGCGGCCAGGCCAAGACGCTGGAGGGCATGACCGTCCGCCCGTCGACCACCAGCAGCGACCAGTTCCAGTTCGTGGCCGAGGCCCACCTGGCGGAGTGGAACGGCACGTCGTTCGACAACAGCCCGTACCTCTACCACCTGCGCCACACGGAACGCGGTGCGGTACCGGAGGTGTTGCGGTGGCACAAGCGTGACCGTGACCTGGCGAAGGTGCGCTCGGACCACGCGCGGACCAGGCCGGGCACGCTCGGACTGCGGGACTACTTCCTGTTCTTCCCGCTGCCGCACACGTTGACGGAGTACTACACCCCGGACAAGGTGTTCGCCTTCGAGCAGGAGTTCGTCGAGCTTCTCGAGTCCGACCGGTACACCGCGGTGACGGTCGGCCGCCAGATCGCACCCATGGTGTTCTCCCTCGGGAAGACCACCACGATGCGCTGGGGTGTGGGCGTCCACGGCCCGGCGATGCCGACGTCGGAGTACCACCCAGGCGACCTGAACGCGGTACGGGAATCCCAGGACTGGCTCCAGTTCTCGGTGCCGATGCTGACCGACCACAACCCCGGCCGCGTCGGTTACACCTACCCGGGCACCACGCATCTGCTGCGCGACGGTGTGGAGATCGGCAAGAACACCAACGCGGGCAGCGGCACGTTCGTCAACATGGCCCCGGGACGCGCGAAGTACACCCTGCGCGCCACAGCCGACCCGATGGAGGCCGGCCTCTCCACCCACATCAACGCGGAGTGGACCTTCACATCGGAACACGTGGACGACTTCACCGTGATCCCGTTGCTGGCTCTACGGTTCGCCCCGAACCTGGACAACCACAACGCCGCTCCCGCCGGAAAGCGGTTCACCATCCCGCTCTACGCCCAACGCAACGGCGCCCCCACCCCGGGCCCGGTCGACACCCCCACCGTGGAGGTCTCCTACGACGACGGCAAGACCTGGCAGCCAGCCAAGGTGACCGCCCACCGCGACGCCTGGAAGGCAACGGTCAACCACCCACGTGACGCGGAGTTCGTGTCCCTGCGGTCCAGCATCACCGATGCGGACGGCAACAGCCAGAGCCAGACCATCATCCGTGCCTACGCACTGAAGTAGGCACCGCACCACCGCGCCGGGGGTGACCGTGTCCGAACACGGTCACCCCCGGCGCTGATCAGAAGGCGAGGAGCACTTTGCCCGATACCGAGGCGTCGGCGGCGACCGCGAACGCTTCCAGCGTTTCGGTGACGGGAAAGACGTGGGTGACGACCGGCGCGATCGCCAGTGACTCGTCGGCGATGGCCGGGATCACCTCGTCGATCTCGGCGTTGAACCGGAACGAGCCGAGCAGGCGGAGTTCGCGGGTGATCGCGAGTGCGATCGGCACGGGCTGGTCACCGGTGGGCAGCAGGCCGACCATGACCACCGTGCCGCCCCGGGTGGCACCGGCGATGGCGGACGCGAGACCGCGGTGGTTGCCGGCGGACTCGATCACGACGTCCGCGTCGACGGCGGCGATTTCCGCGGTCTCAGTGGCTTTCAGCGTTCGTGTCGCGCCGACGGCGGTCGCGATCTCCAGGGGCCTGTCGTGCAGGTCGACCGCCACGATCTCGGCGGCGCCGAACAGTTTTGCCACGGCGACGGTGAGGGCGCCGATCGGGCCGCAGCCGATGACCAGCACGCGCCGGCCGCGGAGCTCGCCCGCCTGGGACACGGCGTGCCAGGCGACGCTGGCTGGTTCGGCGAGCGCCGCGACGCGCAGGTCGAGGCCTGCGGGTAGTTCGCGGAGCATCGTCGACGGGAGGACGATCTCGCCGGCGAAGGCACCCTCGGTGTGCGGAAACCGTGCCGCTGAACCGAGATAGCGAACGCCCGGCGAGAGGTTGGGGCTGTTCTCCGGAAACCGGACCTCGGTGTGTTCGCGTGTGGCCGGGTGGACGGCGACCGTGGCACCTTCTGCCGGGCCTGTGCCGTCGGCGGCGGCTCGTACGACCGTGCCGACCACCTCGTGGCCCAGGATCATCGGGGCCCGCAGGATCGACTCCCCCACGGCGCCGTGCCGCCAGTAATGCAGGTCGGATCCGCAGATGCCGCCGTACGTCACCGCGACGACGGCCTCCCGCTCTGTCGGAGCGGGAACGGTGAGCTGTTCGACGCGCACGTCGTCCCGGCCATGGGCGACAACAGCGATTGTGGTGTTCACACGACCACCGTCATTCCACCGTCGACGAAGATGACCTGGCCGTTGACGTAGTCGGACGCGCTGGAGGACAGCCACACCGCGGGACCGACCACATCGGACACCGTGCCCCAGCGCCGTGCCGGGGTGCGACCGAGGATCCACGTGTTGAAGGCCTCGTCGTCCACGAGGTTCTGTGTCATCTCGGTGTGGATGTAGCCGGGTGCGATCCCGTTGATCTGCAGGCCGTCGCCGGCCCATTCCGCCGTCATGGCGCGGGTGAGGTTGCGTAGCCCACCTTTCGCCGCCGTGTAGGGGCCGATGGTCGGGCGGGCGAGGTCGGTCTGGACCGAGCAGATGTTGACGATCTTCCCGGCGCGGCGCGGCCGCATCCGGGCGGCGACGGTGCGGCCCACGACGAAAGCGCCGGTGAGGTTGACGTCGACCACCCGCCGCCAGTCGGCCAGGGCCACCTCCATGAGGGGCTCGCGGTGCTGGATGCCGGCGTTGTTCACCAGCACATCGATGGGACCCACGCCGGTCTCGATCGCGTCGACGGCCGCGACGACGGCGTCCTCGTCGACGATGTCGAACGCCTGTGCCGCAACACGATCACCGAACCGCCGGGCGAGCCGCGCGCGGGTTTCGTCCAGGCGGACCGGATCGACGCCGTTGAGCACGATCGTGGCGCCGGCTTCCGCGAGCCCTTCCGCGATGCCGAGCCCGATCCCCCGGCTCGAACCGGTGACCAGTGCGATCCGGCCGGTCAGGTCGAAAACCATCAGTAGAACTCCACGGTGTCGACACGGTTGAGCAGGTCCACACCGTCGAGCAGACGGGTGGCGTTGGCGGCGACCAACTCTGCGATGCGGCGCTCCTCGGCGGCACTGAGCGCGGCGGTGTGCGGGCTCACCAGAACGTTCTCGTGTGTCCACAGCGGACTGTCGGCCGGCAGCGGTTCCGTTTCGAAGACGTCCAGCGCCGCGAAACCGACCTGCCCGGATCCGAGCGCGTCGATGAGGGCGGTCTCGTCGATGACGCTGCCCCGTCCGACGTTCACGACGGTCGCGCCCGGCCGCAGCGCGGCGAAGAACCAGCTGTCGAGCAGGTGCTCGGTCGCCGAAGTGCCGGGGAGTGTGGCCACCACCGCGTCGACCAACGACGCCACCTCACGGAGACGATCGGGATGCACGACCTCGGCGACACCCGCGACGTCCACCTCGCGCCTGCTCGTACCGATGACCTTGGCACCCAGCGCGTGCAGCTTCTCGGCGACGACCCGGCCGATGCCGCCGAGGCCGAGTACGAGCACCGTCAGCTCACTCACCTGCCGCATCGTCCAGCGGCCGCTCCACTCGCGGGCACGCTGCTGGCGGTTCAACCGGGGCAGGTCCTTGGCGCCCGCGAACACGCCGAACACCGCGAACTCGGCCAGCGGCCCGCCGTGCACACCGGCCGAGGTGGTGAAGGCGACGCGATCAAGCTCGTCCGCGGTGAGCCCGGCCGCCTTGACCTGAGCGCCTCCCCCGGCAGCCATCGTGTGCACCCAGCGCAGCCGCGGGTTCGCGCGAACCGCGCGCGCCAGAGCGGACGGGTCCGCGTCGGGGATGCCGTAGAGCGCGTCGGCCGAGTCGATGGCCGCCTCGTAGGCACGCTGCTGTTCAGGTGTCCGCCGCCAGGACGGGTCGCCGCCGAAGTCGGCCGGCCACCGCATCGGCGGGAGAAGTGCGTGGTCGACGACGAGATCGACCCGGGGTTCCAGCGCGCGAACCCGCGCACAGTCTACTTCGGACACTGGCGCGGCGACCACCACTCGAAGGCTCATCGGGCCAGTTGACCACGCAACGCCTCGACCTCGGCATCGAGGCCCTCCTCGCGGGCGACGATCTCCTTCACCGCCCTGAGCGCCTCGCCGGCCCGGTGCGGCGGGATCACGATCACGCCGTCGTCGTCGGCCGCGACGATGTCGCCCGGATTCACGACGACGCCGCCGATGGCGACCGGCTCGCCGATCGTGCCCGGCCCGTTCTTGAAGGGCCCGGCGGGCGTGCGGCCTCGCGCGAAGATCGGCACCCCGAGGCTCTCGATGATCGCGGCGTCCCGCACGTACCCGTCAATGACCGCGCCCGCCGCGCCGAACAGGGCGAACCGCTGGGCGAGGTTGTCGCCGACGATCGCGCGGCCGTCGTACCCGAAGGCGTTGATGACGAGGATGTCACCGGGGCGGATGTGGTCGAGTGCGGCGATCACGGCCTTGTTGTCGCCCGCGACGGTGAGGACCGGCAGCGCGGTGCCGACGGCCCTGGCTCCGGCCCAGACCGGCGCGATGCCGCCGTCGACGATGTTGAGCCGGTCCAGGGCGTCGCCGAGGTTGGCGACGGAGTGCTCGCGGAACTGGTCGAGGACCTGCCCGTCGACGCGGTCCCACCCGGCGCGCACGCGCACGTTGTCCTGGGTCATCGGCTCCATCCCATCAGCAGTCGAAGTGCGAATGCATTCTCTTTTCGATTCGTCGATCGTGCCACCGGACGGCAGGCAACACAAGGTTCACCTGCGGGTGTTGACCGTTTCAAAGTGCGAATCTATTCTCATCTGCGAGTCCGGTCACACTCCACGGGTGTCACTGCCGTACACAATGGACTCGGGAAGGCCATAACCCATGACAACAACGTCAGCTCGACTCGACGCGCCCGAGTCAACCGTCGTCGACCCCGACCGCAAGGTCGTCAGGAAAGTCACCGTCGCCGGCACGATCGGTTCCTTCGTCGAGTGGTACGACTACGGGATCTACGGCCTGCTCGTCACGTACCTGGCCATCAACATCATGGGCGAGGCCGAGGCGGGCGGACTCTTCCTCACCAACGTGGGGTTCCTGGTCAGCTTCATCGCGCGCCCGTTCGGCAGCGTCATCTGCGGCTACCTCGGCGACCGGCTCGGCAGGAAGACGCTGTTGGCGACCCTTCTCGTGCTCATCTCCGGCGCGACCGCAGCGATCGGCCTCATCCCCTCCCACGCGGCCATCGGCGTCGCCGCGCCGATCCTGCTGGTCCTGCTCCGGGTGCTCCAGGGCTTCTCGGCAGGTGGCGAGGTGGCCGGCGCCATGTCCTTCGTCGGCGAGTACGCGCCGGACGCACGCCGCAACTTCGCGATGAGCTTCATCGCCGTCGGCTCGTTCGTCGCGCTCATGTTCGGCAGTGCCTTCTCGGCGATCCTGATCACGACCCTCGGTGACGACACCATGACGTCCTGGGGGTGGCGCGTCCCGTTCCTGTTGGCGGTCCCGCTGGGCTACATCGGCTTCTACATCCGCCGCAGGCTGGAGGAGACCCCGCACTTCGTGGCGTTACGCGAGAAGAACACCGTCGCACGCAACCCGCTGAAGGCGGCGTTCACCTCCAAGCGGCACCTGACGGCGATCGCGCTCACGATCTTCCTGCCCGCGCTCAACGGGCCGGGTTACTACCTGCTGTTCGTGTACATGCCGACCTACCTGAAGACCTCGCTCGGCGACCACAACTTCTCGATGCTGACCGCGCTCACCGTCACCGCGTTCAGCCTGGTCGCGATCGTGGTCTGCATCCCGCTCATGGCACGGCTGTCGGACCGGATCGGCCGCAAGCCGGTGCTCCTCATCTCCTCGGTCGCGATGGCCGTCGTCTCCTACCCGATGTTCCTGCTCATCACCACCGGGAACTTCGGGCTCGCCGTCATCGGCACCGTCGTGCTCGCGGTCGCGTTCTCCGGCCACGCCGCGGTCGTCCACACCGTTCTCGCCGAGATGTTCCCGACCACAGTGCGCTATTCCGCGTACAGCATCGGGTTCAGCGTCTCGACGATCATCTTCGGCGGCAGCGCCCCGCTGGTGATGACCGCGCTCATCAAGGCGACCGGGTCCAACCTGATCCCGGCGTTCGCCTCGATCATCACCGCCGTGATCACCCTGGCCACCATCGCGTTCCTGCGCGAGACAAAGGGCCAGCCACTGGCAGCTTTCTGAGCGGAGCTTGCGGAGCGAACATCATTTCCGACCAAGGAAGGGATCATGGGAACCAACTCTGTCGCCGTCGTCGCCGACCTCGGTGAGAGCTTCGGCAACTACACGATCGGTGACGACCGTGCTCTGCTCGAGCTCGTCACGTCGTCCAACATCGCCTGCGGCTTCCACGGCGGCGACCCGCGCGTCATGGACAAGACGGTCGCCGACTGTGTGGCCCGCGGCATCGAGTTGGGCGCGCACCCGGGTTATCCGGACCTCGTCGGGTTCGGCCGTCGGCTCATCGAGGCGTCCGAGGAGGAGATCCGCACCGACGTGCTGTACCAACTCGGTGCGCTCGACGCCTTCGCACGGGTGCACGGCGGCACGATCAGTCATGTGGCGCCGCACGGGCGGATGGGCTCGATCGCCCAGACCGACGCCAAGCACGCGAGGGCGATCACGGACGCGATCGCCGCGTACAACAAGGACTACATCGTCATCTGCCAGCGCGGTCTGCTCGCCGAGGAGTCCCGTAAGCGTGGCCTGGCGGTCGGCTACGTGTTCCTAGCCGACCGTGGTTACGGCGACGACGGCATGCCGGTGCCGCGTTCCCATGAGGGCGGCCTGATCTACGACCCGGCGCTGATCGGCGAGCGGTGTGTCCAGGTGGTGCGGGAGGGCACGGTGCGCTCGGTCGACGGGAACGTGGTGCCGCTGGGCCACGACGTCGACCTGCTGCTCCTGCATGGTGACCACCCGACCGTGCTGGAGAACGGCACGTCGCTGCGCAAGGCACTCGCCGGGGCGGACATCCGCGTCACCGGTCTGCGTGACGTCCTGGCCGAGAAGGCGGCGGTGCTCGCCAGCTGATGACCGCCGCATCGTCCACCATCACCGTCGAGTCCTATGGCGACTCGGCGGTGATGGTGGCGTTCGTGCACGCCGACGCTGCGGTCCGCCGGGCCGGCATAATCCGGTTCCGGGACCGGTTCCTCGCGCGCCGGCCGCACGGCGTGCTCGATGTGGTTTCCGGGCTCGAGTCACTGCTCATCGAGTTCGATCCGCTGGTGACCGGGCCCGAGCACATCGAGTACGCGGCCCGGTTGCTGGCGGAGTCACTCCCGCCGGCCCTGTCCAGGGCGGTTCGCCGGTTCACGATCCCGGCCGTGTTCGACGGGCCCGACCTGGCTTCCGTCGCGGACGAGGTCGGACTGGCACCTGCCGAGGTGGTCGAGGCGATCACCGGCTCGGTTCTCACGATCTCCCTGCTCGGCGCGGCGATGGCACCGATGATGGACGGGCTCCTGGTCCCCCGGCCGGTGCGCCGGCTGGCCGAGCCACGCACGGACGTCGCCCCGGGCGCGATCATGATCGCCGGCACCAACGCGATCATCCAGCCGTTCCCCGGCCCGACCGGCTGGCGCGTCGTCGGCCGCACTCCGCACACGATCGTCGACATCTCCCGCCCGGCCCCGGTTTCGTTCGGCCCCGGCGACGTCGTGCGGTTCGTGCCCGTCACGAGAGACGAGGCGACGGCACTGACCGGTAGCTTCCTGGTGCCGTCATGACCACTCTCGAGATCACCGGCACGGGCTGGCTCACGACTTTCACCGACCTCGGTCGCCGCGACGCCGAACGGCTCGGCGTCCCCACCGGCGGCGCCGCCGACCAGCACTCCGCGATGGTCGCGAACCTGCTCGTCGGCAACCCCCGCGGCGCGACGCTGATCGAGAGCCTCGGCAGCGGGCTGGCATTCGTACCCGATCGCGACGTGCTCCTGGCCGTGACCGGCGCGCCCTGCCGCGTCACCATCGGAAACGCGGTCGTCGACACGTGGTCGCCGGTCGTGGCACCGGCGGGACAAGTCGTGCGCGTCACCGATGTCCGACTCGGCACCCGGACCTACCTCGCCGTGCACGGCGACCTCCGCGCACCCACTTTCCTCGGCAGCGCCGCCCCGGACGCCCGCATGGGGTTCGGTCAGGTCATCACGCGCGGCACCCAGGTGCGGCTCGACACCGGGTTCGTCGGGTTCCCCCGCAGGTTCCCGGTGTTCCGGCTACCCGTGCCCGCACTGCGGTTCGGGGACGGGCCCTGGGTCATCGACGTCGTCGAGAGCCCGCACTCGATCCCGGGCATCCGCGAGCTGATCGAGGAATCGTCCTATGTGGTCACCGACCGCTCGAACCACGTCGGCCTGCGGCTTACCGGGCCGGTGCGCCATCCGGACAACGAGACGGAGATCGTGTCGCACGGGGTGCCGATCGGCGCGCTGGAGATTCCGCACGCGGACGAGTTGATCGTCCTCGGCAGGTACCGGAGCCTGACCGCGGGCTACCCGATCGTCGGCGTCGCGTCCAGGCCATCGCTCCCGCTGCTCGGGCAGGCAGGGCCCGGACAGGAACTGCGGTTCCGCTGGATCGACCGGGAGGAGTCGATCCGCCGGTTCGCACGCCGCGAGGACGAGCTGCGGGCACTCGAACGCGCCGCGGCTGACGCGCTTGACCTCCCTTGCCGGCGGACTCAATGAGAATGTAGTCTCAATTGAGAACTTGTTCGCACTTCGAGGGGAGCGCTGTGCCGACTGTGCTGGCCTTGACCGGCAGAACCGCACTCGTCACCGGAGCCGGCAGCGGTATCGGTCGCGAAACCGCGCGGCTACTCGCCGAAGAAGGCGCCACCGTCGTGTTGCTCGGCCGGCGGCAGGAGGCCCTCGACGAGGTCGCGGCCGCCATCGGCAGCGCCGCCCACCCGATCGCGGCGGACATCACCGACCCGGGCGACATCACCAGGGTCCTCGCGGAGGTCGGTCCGATCGATGTTCTGGTCAACAACGCGGGCAGTTCGTCGTCGGTGAAGAATCCCCAGTGGCTGCCCGAGGACGAGTGGCGCCAGGTCCTGGAGGTGAACCTCACCGCGGTCTTCCGGCTCACCCAGGCCGTGCTCCCCCACATGCTCGGCAGCGGCGCCGGCACGATCGTCACGGTGTCCTCGCTCGCCGCCGTCAACCCGAACCTGCTCGGCGGGGCGGCCTATGGCGCGGCCAAGGCCGGCGTCCGCAACTTCATGTCCTTCCTGCACAACACGTTCCGCAACCAGGGCCTGCGGGCGATCACCGTACTGCCCGGCGAGACGGACACCCCGATCCTCGACAACCGTGCCCGCCCACCGTCGTCGGCCGAGCGCGCCGACATGGTGGCGCCGGAGGACGTGGCCGAGGCCATCCGCCTCGCCGTCACACTCCCCCAGCGCGTCGTCCTCCAGGAGATCGTCGTCGCCCCCACCCGCCAGCGCGACATCTCGGCCGACCTCGAGACCAGTCGCCGGGCTGGCGCGCCTGCCGGTGCCGGCCCTCAGGATTGAAGGAGAACCGCATGTCACTCGCGCTGGTGCCCGACTTCGCGCCCGCCGAGGCCGTCGCCCGGATCGCGGCGGCCTCCCGGCGAAAGCAGCAACCACAGTCCTCCGGCGACCTCGTGTCGCTCGCGATGGGAGAGCCGGACTTCGACACTCCCGAGCAGGTGACCGAAGCCGCCAACGCCTCGCTCCGCGCCGGCCGCACCCACTACTCACCACTGCTCGGCGAAGTGGCACTACGCGAGGCACTCGCCGAGAAACTGGCGAGCATCGCCGGCGCGGCGAGCTCCCCCGCCGATGTGCTGATCACCCAAGGCGGCACCGCCGGTCTCGCCGCGTCGATCCTCGCCATCGTCAACCCCGGCGACAAGGTGGTCATCCCCGATCCCACCTACTCCCTCTACGCCGACCTGGTCAGCATGGCCGGCGGCATCGTCGTGCCCGTCCCCCTTGCCGACGACCTGCACTGGGACCTCGACCGGCTCGCCGACGCCCTCGCCGGCGCGAAGCTCTTCGTGTTCTGCAACCCCGTCAACCCGACCGGCATCGTCCACAGCCACGCCGAACTGGCAGCACTCGCCGAGCTGCTCGACGGCACGCCCACGATCGTCATCGCCGACGAGGCCTACGCCGACCTCGACTACACCGGCCGCCCGTTCACCTCGGCGATCTCGCTCGACGGCCTGCGCGACCGGACGGTGTACTGCCAAACCTTCTCGAAGAGCTATGCGATGACCGGCTGGCGCGTCGGCTACCTGTGGGGTCCGCAGCCGCTCATCCACGCCTCCGCCCGGATCCACAACACCTTCAACGGCTCGGTGAACACCGTCGTCCAGGACGCCGCGCTCGTCGCGGTGCGGACCGGTGACGCGGACATCGCCAGGATGCGTACCGCCTACGAACGACGCAGGGAGATCATGCACGCCGGGCTGGCGACGATCCCCGGCCTCACCCTCAGCTCACCGGAAGGCGCGTTCTACCAGTTCCCCCGCTACGACATCGACATCCCGTCCGTCGACCTCGTCGCGAAGCTGACCGAGTTCGGCGTCGCGGTACGTCCGGGCGCCGAGTTCGGCGCACACGGCGAACACCACCTGCGCCTGTCTTACGCGGCAAGCGAAGAAGCCATCGAGACCGGCGTCGCCCGACTCGGCGAGGGCCTTCGGTCACTGGGAGCACACCGTGCGCAGTGACACCGAACGGAACCGCCGCCATCTCATCAAAGCGGCGGCCTTCCTCGCCAGCCGGCACGGAACCAACGTGAAGATGGCCGACGTCGCCGAGCGCGCCGAGGTCGCCGCGGCCACGGCGTACCGCCACTTCGGCTCGGTAGAGGAAATCCTCGCCGAATACCGCTTCGACGTCGGGCTCCGGCTGCTCAAGTTCAGCCAGAAAGCGGAAACCCTCGGCGTGGCACTGCTTTCCGACGTGAGCGCCGAGTGGGTACGCCTCGTCGTCAAACACGGCCGCGCGATGGTCCACACGAGATCGGACCAGGGCTACCTGGCCCGGCTCCGCGCCGGCGCGCACTACCTCACCGTGCAGGCAGAGGCACTGACCCGCCCGATCGCCGAGGCCGCAACGGAACTAGGCCTCGCGAACCCCGGCGACGAAGGCCACTTCCTCTGGAACATCCTGTTCGACCCACGCGAGATCTTCGACCTCCTCGACACCGTGGGGCTCACCGAAGCCCAGGTGAGCCGCCGCCTGGTGGCCGCGTACTGCGGCAGCCTTCGCGGCTGGCTGGCCGACGACATCCCGCAGTGAAACAAGTCTCACAGCATCGCGAAGGTAATCACCGACACACGTTGAACGGCGATCCTCGCCGTCCGGGTCAACTTGCCCGTGGCGGGATCCACGGAATACGAGATGACGTCGTCAGAGTCCGAGTTGCAGGTGAACAGATACCTGCCCGAGGGCTCGAAGTCGAACTCCCTCTGTCCACGGCCGCCGGTCTCCACGAGATCCACCATCGTCAGAAGCCCCGTACCTTCGTCGACCGCGAAGATGGCAATGGTGTCCTTGTCTTGGAGGGACCGGTTCGAGCTGTAAACGAACTTCCCCTTGCCCACCCCGAACTGGCGCGAGGTGGGGTTGAAGCCATAGACGTAGAGGTGGCCCGTTGTCCGACGCGATGACCCAACGCTCCGTGCGGTCGAAGACGGCAGCGTGGCAGGCGGGACCGATGCCGCAGGGATCCGTCGTCGCGGTTGATGGCGAAGGCGGACACCCCACCTCCGGTTCCAGGAATCCATCCGAGCGCAGGCGTGCGGTTGACGCAGTAGACAAAACGCCCGTCCGAGGAGGCGCAGATGCCGTCGCTGTTCAGGTCGGCGACTTCCGGTCCGGTCGAGCTGACCAGCTCCAGCGAGCCGTCGGCCATGTTCACCCGGAAGACGTCGATGCCGCCGCCCTCTTGTGACCCGAGACCCGCGACGTCCCCCATCGGCCCCGATCCGGAGATGGCGCATTGCCTTGCCACGTAGGCGAAGAGCCGGCCCTCGGCCGCGTCGGCCGTGGCCGAGAACTCTCCGGGCACGGACGCCGTCAAGGCAAGTCCGGACGCCCCGAAGAAAGTACGCCGCGACATTCCCTTACTCATACGCTTACATTCTCCAATCGATCCGCTGATTCAACTTTTGCTGAGCCAGTCGGTGATCACGTCGAGGACGGCGTCGTTGTTGCGTTCGATCATCATGAGGTGTCCGTTGCCGTGGATCCCGAGCTCGCCGAGGGTCAGGTGGTCCACCCGGCGGCAACCCGCCTGACGCAGGTATGCCGTGGTGCCGACGTCCATCGCGGTGGCGAAGGACTGCTCGCCGGAGACGATGGCGATCGGGACGTCGGCCAGGTTCGGGAGTCGCCGTGGCGGGTCGGCCTACGCTTCATAGGAGCATCACCCGGCAGGTCGACCAGCGTGGGCTCTCCGGGCGGATCGTAGGTGAGTGGGGAGTCGCTCAGCCCCCAGGAAAGCGGGACGGGGCCACTGGGGCCGAGCGGCTCCAGCGCGACGATCGCCCGCACCAGATCAGGGCGTTCGTCCGCCATCAGCCAGCCGGCCGGGCCACCCGCCGAACTGGTGATCACCACGGCGGGCCCGATGCGGTCGAGCAGTTCCGCGCCGCGCCGGCGCATCACCTCGTGGTGCTGCCCGACCACCCACCGGCATGCCCCGATGCGGGGTCAACAACCGCGAGACAGCGACCCCGACCTCCTCAGGCCCCGCCGACCGAAGCACGGCGAACCGTCGAAGAAAGGCAGACGGCAGCGCCTCGTCGACATCCACTGCTCCACCTCACCACTTCTCGACGAACTCGTCACGCTCCTGATCAGTCGCCGGCTTCGGATTCCGGGTGGGTGCCGGGGAATGTGACGGTGATATGCATGCCGCCGCCTTGGCGGGGCTGCGCCGTGACGGTGGCGTCGTGGGCGGTGGCGATCGCGTGGACGATGGACAGCCCCAAGCCGAGTCCGCCGTTCTGGCGGGTGCGGCTGGGATTGAGTCGTTGGAACGGTTGGAACAGCCGGTCGACTTCGGTGGCTGGGACGATTGGTCCGGTGTTCGCCACGGTGAGTGTGGCCTGTCCTGCCGCGTTTTCGGTCGTGATCGTGACGGTGCCGTGGTCGGTGTTGTAGCGCAAAGCGTTGTCCACGAGGTTGGCCACCATGCGCTCGACCAGATGCGGATCGCCCGATGTCGGGGCGCTGCGGACCGACGCGGTCAGATGTACTCCCAGCCCCGCCACGTCCGTATCCGTGCGGACGATGACCTGGTCGGTCACGGCGGCAAGGTCGAGGGGTTCGTGGCGGTCGAGCCCGCCCTCGCCGCGGGCGAGGGTGAGCAGTGCTTCGATGAGCCGCGCCTGTTCACGGCCTGCCGCGAGTACCCGTTTGTGTGCTGCTTGGAGGGATTCGACGGTGGCGGCGGGATCGTCCAGGGCGAGTTGGCCGAGAGCCAACTGTCGGGCCAGGGGTGTGCGCAGTTCGTGTGAGGCGTTGGCGACGAACTGGCGCTGGGACCGGAAGGCCGCCTCCAGCCTGGCCAGTAGCCCGTCGAAGGTGTCCCCGAGTTGCTTGAGCTCGTCGTCGGGGCCGTCGAGCGCGAGCCGCTGGTGCAAGTTGGTGGCGGAGATCTCCCGCGCGGTGGTGGTGATCGTGCGCAGCCGGCGCAGGGCCCGGCCGGCGATGATCCAGCCGAGCACGATGGACAGGACCGCCATGATGGCCAGCGCGATGCCCGACTGGATGAGGAGTTCGCGCAGGTCGGCTGCCCGCTGCTGGTCGGCCTGGGCCCTGAGTTGGTCCGCTGTGGCCCGCAGCTGTTCTTGCGTGGCACCGGGTTCACCCCCCACGAGCCGCTCCCCGGATGGGGGCGACGTCGCTGAGCCGACGATCGCCCCCTGCGGTCCCGAGACCCCTCGGCCTTCGGTGGCGTTGCGAAACAGCAGGTAGGTGACGGCCAGCAGGACGGTGCCGGAGACCAGGAACAGGGAACCGTAGAGCAGGGTCAGACGAAGCCGGACCGTGTTGCGGAGAAACGGCAGGGTGGGCATGGTCAGATCCGGTAGCCGGACTTGGCCACGGTATCGATGATCGGTGGGTTCCCGAGCTTGGCCCGCAGCCGGCTGATCGTGACCTTGACGGCGCTGGTGAACGGATCCGCGGCCTCGTCCCACACCCGGTCGAGTAGCTCTTCGGCCGCCACCGTCCGGCCCTGCGAGGCAAGCAGCAGTTCGAGCACACCGAACTCCTTGGGAGACAGGTCAAGCGGCCGCCCGGCGCGGCGGGCGCGGCGGCCAGCCGTGTCGACGACGAGATCACCGTGGCGCAGGACCGGTGGGATGGTGGGGTGGTTGCGTCGGGCCAGGGCACCGACGCGCGCGATGAGCACGGGGAACTCGAACGGCTTTGGCAGGTAGTCGTCGGCGCCGAGGCCGAGGCCATCCACCAGGTCCCCTGTCGTCGCGGCCGCGGTGAGCATCAGCACCCGGCTGCGGCAGCCCGCCGCGACGAGCTCGGCGCAGACCTCGTCGCCGTGTATCCCGGGCAGGTCACGGTCGAGCACGATCACGTCGTAGCCGTTGACGAGGGCACGCTCCAGCCCGCCAGAACCGTCGAGCGCGACGTCGACTGCCATCCGCGCGCGACGCAGGCCGGTGGCGACCGCCTCGGCCATCTCCTCGTCGTCCTCGATCACCAGTACCCGCACCGGTCAATGATGTCCCAATTGAAGTTGCGGCGAGGTTGCGCTGTTGGTCGCAACTGTTCCGCAACCGCATCTGCCGTACACCTGTGGCCCATGATCAATGACACGAACAACGGCAGGGGTATGAGTCGGCGCCGGGTGCTCGGCGGTGCGGCGGCGCTGGCCGCCGGGCTGGTGGGGGCGTCCTTGGCCGGGACGGCGCGGGCGGACGGCCGAACCGACCGGGTGCGGCTGACGCTGCCGGAGCCGACCGGGCCGCACGAGATCGGCACGGTGTCGCTGCACCTGGTCGACCACGGCCGGCAGGACCCGTGGTTGTCGACTCCACGCCCTCGGGAGCTGATGGTCAGCATGTGGTACCCGGCGCGCGACGACGGCGACTGCCGGTTGGCGCCCTGGCGGACGCCGGCCGCGCTCGCCTTCTACCGGGAGCGGAAGGCACTGGATCTCGGGGCCTCTTTGGACAACGTGGACTACCCGGTGACCCATGGCAGGGAGGGTGCGCCGGTCGCCCGGTCGGCGCAGCCGTATCCGGTGGTGTTCTACTCGCCGTCGGGCCACGAGGACCGGTCCATCGGAACCATTCAGGTGGAGGACCTCGCCAGCCACGGATACGTCGTCGTCACGATCAGCCACACCTACAACGCCGGCGAGGTGGAGTTCCCCGGTGGGAGGGTCGAGCACGGTCAGGTGTTCCAGGGTTCGCCGCCGCCGGGCTACGACGGCCTGACGTCCGACGCCAGCGTGATCCTGCACCGGCGCGACGCTCAGTTCGTACTCGACCAGATCACCGCCCTCAACGCCGGGCGCAACCCAGACGCCGGGCACCGTCGGCTGCCCGATGGCCTGTGCCGGTCCATGGACCTGTCAAGGGTCGGCATGTTCGGGCACTCCTTCGGCGGCGCCACGACGATGCAAACCCTGGCCAACGACGGCAGGTTCCGCGCCGGCATCAACCTGGACGGCAGCCCTGTGCCGGAGGTTCCGCTGCTGGGGAACCCGCAACAGGACGCCGAGCTGACGGCCGCCATCGCGCGGCGGATCGGCGACCGCCCGTTCCTGGTCACGAGCAGCATGGGCCGGGGCCCGGACAGTTTGGGCGCGCTGACGTCCGGGTTCTGGCACGGCCTGACCGGCTGGCGGCGGTTTCTGTCACTCGTCGGCTCGGCTCACGGCAGCTATGTCGACGAGGGGTGGCTGCACAACCAGATGTTCGCGGCGGGGGTCATTCCGAACAGGCCGCCCGGCACGATCGACCCGGTCCGGTCCGTGGCCGCCCAACGGGCCTACCTCGGCGCGTTCTTCGACCTGTGGCTGCGTGGCCGCGACAACCACCTGCTGGACGGGCCGTCCGCCAGCTACCCCGAGGTCTTGTTCTTCTGAGAGGGAGATTCGCAATGACGACAAGGGGATCGGCCACGCGTCGAACCATCCTGAAGACCGGCGGCGTCGCGGCGCTCGCCATGGCCGCCGGAGCAGGTGCTGAGTCGGCGGCGGCCGAGCCGGTCCTCAGATCCGACCTGCAGGCCGCGCTCGATGATGTCGTGGTGGCCGGTGCGTCCGGCGCGCTGGCGGAGTTTCGCGACGGCGCGAGCGTCTGGCGGGGGTCGAGCGGGGTCGCCGAGCTGGGCACGTCGCGACCGGTACCGGTAGGCGGCAGGTTCCGGATCGGCAGTGTCACCAAGACGTTCGTGGCAACCGTCGTGCTCAAGCTGGTCGGCCGCGGCCGGCTGCGCCTTGACGACACGGTCGAGCACTGGCTGCCGGGAACGATCACCAACGGCGACCGGATCACGCTGCGCCACCTGTTGCAGCACACCAGCGGCGTGTTCGACTTCGTCGCGCGGTTCGGTGAGCTCTTCCCGACCACGGAGGACCTCCTGCGCCAGCGGTACCGGACCTGGTCACCGACCGAACTGGTGGCGCTTGCCGCCGAGATGCCGCCGGTGTTCGAGCCCGGCACCTCGTGGTCGTACTCCAACACGAACTACTTCCTGCTGGCGATGGTGGTGGAGCGCGCGACGGGGCGGCCGTACGGAACCGAGGTCCAGCGCCACATCCTGCGCCCGCTCGGGCTGCGTGACACGGAGGTGCCCGGCGACAACCCGTTCCTGCGGGGCCCGCACTCACACGGCTACCTGCCATTGCGGCAGGACGGTCAGATCGTGCCCGCCGACGTCACCACGTTCAACCCGACAATTGCGTGGGCGGCCGGGGAAATCATCTCCACACCGGCGGAGATCAACCATTTCTTCCTGGCGTTGCTGACCGGACGCCTGTTGTCCCCGGCATTGCTGGAACAGATGCTGTCCCCTTCCGCCGGCCCCGGCTACGCCCTGGGAATCGGCCGGTTCCCGCTGCCGTGCGGAGACACGCTGTGGGGCCACACCGGCGGTTTCTTCGGCTACCAGACGTTCGCCGTGACAAGCGCGGATGGGCAACGCCAGCTCACCGTGTCGGCCAACCCGTGGGGTGGCAACCCGGGCCGCGCGATCTCCGCCCTCGTGCAGACCGCGTTCTGCGGATCAGCGGCGGCGACCGCGGAGCCATTGTGGTTGCCCGAAATGGCGATCTGACACACCACGTTCGAGAAAGGACGACACGATGCCGAAATATTTGGCCCGCGCGCTGACGGCGGCGACGTTGACGCTGTTAGTGGGCGCGTGTGCGGGCAACGCGAACACCGACCGCGGGGTGGCCTCGCTGTCGGACAGCGACCAGCCGTCGGCGCAGCAGCAAGGCTCGGACGGCAAGACCGACGAGGACAAGAACCGGGAGTTCGCCAGGTGCATGCGTGAGCACGGGATCGACGTGCCCGACCCGGAACCCGGCCATGGGGGCGTCACGATCAAGGAGCGCGATCTCGAGAAGGTGAAGCCGGCCCGGGAGGCGTGCCAGCACCTGCTCCCCAACGGCGGCGTACCGGAGAAGATGGACTCCGAGCAGCTGGACCGGGAACGCGAGCGGGCCAAGTGCATGCGCGAGCACGGGATCGACGTGCCCGACCCGGACCCGAACAACCCGCGCATCCGGCCACCCGATGGCGTCGACCCGGAGAAGATGAAAGCGGCGATGGAGGCGTGCCGCCCGGACGACGCACCCGACGACGGGCCGGTTCGCACCGGGACGAACGAGTAGGCGCCGGCCGTGAACACCACTGACGAGATGAGCGCTGACGGGCCCAAGGAGGTTCGTCGGCGGCGGCGGGTCCGCTGGGCGGTGACCGGAACGGTGCTGCTCGGCGTGCTCGGAATCGGCACCGGGGTGGTGCTGACCAGGCTGGGTGCGCAGCCGGTGTCGGCGGCTCCGCAGGCGCCGCCGCCGGTGGCGACGGCCGAGGTGGTCCGGACCGACCTGGCCCTGCGGGAAAGCCTGACCGGCGAGCTG
The DNA here is from genome assembly GCF_036378875.1 of Actinophytocola sp. Classification (GTDB taxonomy): domain Bacteria; phylum Actinomycetota; class Actinomycetes; order Mycobacteriales; family Pseudonocardiaceae; genus Actinophytocola. Next base: position 65,862 of record NZ_DASUVO010000089.1, on the reverse strand, counting down.
GGTTACGGCAGCGAGCGCACGATGAGAGGCCACAAGCAGGGCACGATCACCGAGCTGCCGGGGCCGGGCACCGTACTCGACCGCGGGAAGGCCGTGTACCAGGTGGACGCCACACCTGTTGTGCTGTTCCTGGGCGGACTCCCGCTGTACCGCGACGTCGGGCCGGCCCTGACCGACGGGCCGGACGTGCGGCTGGTCGAGGAGAACCTGCGGGCACTGGGGTTCGGCGGGTTCACGGTGGACGCGACCTTCACCGACGCGACCGAAAACGCGATCAAGGACTGGCAGGAGTCGCTCGAGCTGGAGGCGACCGGCGTGATCCATCCCGCCGACGTGATCGTCACGTCCGGCCCGGTGCGGGTGGCCACGGTGACCGCCGAGCCCGGGGACGCCGGCTCCGGTGACCTGCTGACCTACACCAGCACGACACGACTGGTGACCGTCGAACTGGAGGAGTCGCGGCAGAACCTGGGCAAGCCCGGAACGACGGTCGCGATGACGGTGGGCGGCAAGGAATTGGCCGGCACTGTCGCCGAGCTCGCCCCGACCTCGGCTGATGGCGACGATGGTGACGGCGGTGGTGGCGGCGGAAACGGTGGCGATCAGGAGAAGACCTTCACCGCCACGATCACCGTGACCGACGCCGTCGCACTCGGAGACCTCGACTCGGGCTCGGTCGAGGTGCGGTTCACCACCGACACCCGGAAGGGCGTGCTCGTGGTGCCGGTCGGGGCGTTGCTGGCCTTGGCCGAGGGTGGCTACGGGGTGGAGGTGGTCGACGGCGCGGACCGGCGGCTGCTGGCGGTGGAGACCGGCCTGTTCGCCGACGGCAACGTCGAGGTCAGCGGAGACGACCTGAGCGAGGGCATGAAGGTGGTGATCACGTCATGATCCCGGTCCTGGCGATCAGGAACGCCAGCAAGACCTATCCGGGCGGGGTGCGTGCCCTGCGGGAGGTGTCGCTGGAGATCGGGCCAGGTGAACTGGTGGCGTTGATCGGCCCCTCCGGTTCGGGCAAGTCCACGCTGCTGCACCTGATGGGCACACTGGACCGGCCCAGCGACGGGCGGGTCGAGGTGCGCGGCCACGACGTCGCCCGGTTGTCCGATCGACGTCTCGCCGCGCTGCGGTCGCGCTGGATCGGCTTCGTGTTCCAGCAGTTCTTCCTCACCGACGGGCTATCGGCGATGGAGAACGTCGCCGCCGGCCTGGCCTATGCCGGAGTGCCCGTCCGCCGGCGGAAGGCGATGGCGATGGCGGCGCTGGAGCGGGTCGGGCTGGCGCACCGTACCTGGCACACCCCGGGCGAGCTGTCCGGCGGGGAGCGGCAGCGGGTGGCGATCGCCCGGGCGGTGGTCACCAACCCGGCGATCGTGCTCGCCGACGAACCGACCGGAAACCTGGACAGCCGCACCGGCACGGAGGTCCTGGGACTGTTGGTTGAGCTGAACGCGGCGGGCACCACCGTGGTGATCGTCACCCACGACCCCACGATCGCCGCCGCCACCCACCGCCGAGTGGAGATGCTGGACGGCACGCTCATGGCCGACGTGCCACTGTCCACACAGGAGGATCGATGAGTACGCCGACGGTGATCCCACCACCGGAGCCGGAGCCCTTGCCGCGGCCACGACGGCTCGGGCCGCGGGACATGCTGCGGCTGGGCGGGCACGGCATACGCACCCGCCCCCTGCGGGCGGTGCTCTCCGCGCTGGGTATCGCGATCGGGATCGCCGCGATGATCGCCGTGGTAAGCATTCCCGCCTCGAGCGCCCAGGCACTGCGGGACGAGCTCGCCGCGCTAGGCCCCAACCTGCTGACCGCCAAACCGGGGCAGACCTTCCTCGGCGAGGACGCGGAGCTGCCGACCACCGCGGTGCCGATGGTGCGCCGGATCGACCCGGTCACCGCCGTGTCCTCGGTCGGCGTCGTCGACGCCACGGTGCGCCGCACGGACCGGGTTCCCGAATCGGAGACCTCCGGACTGGCCGTCCTCGCTTCACTACCGGACCTCCTCGACGTACTCCAGGGAAGTCTCCACAGTGGACGATTCCTGGACGCGGCGACCGAGAACTTCCCCACCGTCGTGCTCGGCTCAGAAGCCGCCAAACGGCTCGGCATCGACCGGATCGACCCCTCGTCGCCGCCGCAGGTATGGATCGGCCGACAGTGGTTCGTCGTGCTCGGCATTCTCAACCAGATGCCGCTCGCCCCGGAGATCGAGCGCTCGGTCCTGATCGGCTGGCCGGTGGCGCAGCAGCGGCTCGGCTTCTCCGGCAACCCCGGCTCGGTGTACCTACGCGCCCAGGACGCCCACGTCGAGGCCGTACGCGGGGTCCTCGCGGCCACCATCAACCCACAGCAACCCAACGAGGTCCAGGTCACCCTGCCGTCCGAGGTGCTGGCCGCGCAACGGCTCGCGGACAGTTCCTACAGCGCGCTGTTTCTCGCCCTCGGCGGGGTGGCGCTGCTGGTCGGCGGGGTCGGCGTGGCCAACACCATGGTGATCGCGGTGCTGGAGCGCCGGCGGGAGATCGGCCTGCGCCGGGCGCTGGGTGCGACACGTCGGCAGGTGCGCGGCCAGTTCCTGGCCGAGTCGGTGCTGCTGTCCGGGCTCGGCGGCCTGGTCGGCGTCCTCTTCGGAATCGGCGCCACCGCCGGCTACGCGCTGACCAAACACTGGCCAGGCGTGTTCCCGCCGGCCGCCCTGGCCGGTGGCGTCGGCGCCGCCGTCCTCGTCGGCGCTCTGGCGGGAATGTACCCCGCGATGCGGGCCGCCCGCCTGGCACCGACGGAGGCTCTGGCGTGAGGTCAGGGTTGTTGTCCGAACGAATGTGCGCGCCAGGCTGTCCACGAACCGTCAAGGAACAACAGTGAAGAGAGCCGCACGCGATACGGATTCCGTTCCCCGTGGCGGTGGGCTCGCTCGTCACGCTGACCAGGATGACGTCGGGCGTGTCCGCGGCGACCGCCGCCACGCCGGACCGTCCACTTCGTCTTCCGCGCGCAGGGTTTCAAGCAGCTCGGCACCGCGCAGACGCATCGGCGATGCCCGCATCCGCACGATGCTGAGTCCGTAGCCGGTCCTACTCAGCGTCCTGTGCCTCGATCAGGTCGAGGTCGCGGACGCAGAAGCCGTGGTGCTCGATGGTCTCGTTGAGCACCGTGCCGAGGCACTGCCGCACCGAGCGGCCCCGGGCGTACGGCGGCCAGACATCGTCGTCGGGCACCGGCGCTCGCGCCGCGAGCTGCGCAGCGGTGACCTCGTCGAGCCAGGCCTGCAGCTCGGCGGCCTGTGCGTCACGCACGCTCACGATCTCGTCGAGGGCCGGATCGAGCGAGAGGTCAAGCCCGTGCGCTCCACGGTAGGGCTCGACGGTCGTCCCGATGCCCATCGGCGTGAACAGCTCCGTCGAGCCCAGGCAGCAGCGGCGGAACCACGAGTCGTGGACGAAGACCAGGTGGCGCATCGTCTGCACCGCCGACCACTCGTCGTTCACGCTGCGGCGCTCGATGCCGGGCGTACGGCGGATTCGCTCGATCGTGGCGGCCCAGCCGGCATGGAGCTGACGCGATGCCTCGCGCAGATCGACAGGGTCCTCGGAGCGGAGCAGCACCCGCACCGGATGACGCCGGTCGAGCTCTGCCTCGACGTACTCGGTGACCTCGACACCGTTCACCACGAGGTTGGTGATGAGCCCGTCGATCACGGCATCCCGCATGACGACGCCGATCAGGCGTGCCCCGGTCAGATCGCACTCGCGGAACTCCGCACCGTGCAGATCCTCTTCGACATATCGCGTCATGCTCCGCATACTAGGTCCGAGCACCGACAAGCCAGCCTCCCGGCGCCAAATGAGACCGTCATAGCACCGTGGGGTGGGCCGGAAGGTGGGCGTGGAGTCCCTGGTTTTGAACCGCACTCCTTTGTAAAAGCACACTGTCCACGGTTCTCGCGATGCCGTACGCTCCAGAGCATCGTGATATTCCACGGAAATCCATATGGGGAGGCGTGCACCCGTGCTCGAGAAACACTCGGATCCGCTGCCGCCACCCGGCGTTGACCTGAAGCACCCCAGCGTCGCCCGGGTCTACGACTACATACTGGGTGGCACGGCCAACTGGGCGGTGGATCGGGAGTTCGGCGACCGTATCCTGGACAAGAATCCGTTGGCGAGGGATATGGCGTTGGCCAACCGGCTGTTCCTCAACCGAGCGGTCCGATACCTCACCAAACAGGGCATCAAGCAGTTCCTGGACATCGGCGCCGGTGTGCCGACCGCGGGCAACACGCACGAGGTGGCCGACGACGCCAAACGAGAAGCCGGTCAGGTGCCGGACACCCGAGTGGTGTACGTCGACAACGACCCGGTCGCCGTGGCGCACGCGGCCATGCTGCTCGACAGCGAAGGTGATCCCGGCCGGCACGCCATCATCGACGCCGATCTCCGCAACCCCGACGAGCTGTGGCAGAAGGCCTGCGAGACGCAGCTGATCAACCTCGACGAGCCCATCGCGTTGCTGCTCATCGCCGTGTTACACGTGCGCCAACCCGATGCCGACGGCAACGACATCGGCCCGCAGTCGGTCGCGCGCTTCCGCGAACTCCTGCCACGAGGCTCCTACCTCGCGATCTCGCACACCACCATCGAGGGGGTACCCGACAAGCTCGTCGAGCGGATGCGCGACATAAAACGCATGTACGAGCAGTCGAACAGCAGTGCCGGCTGGCGATCACACGCCGAGATCGCCGCCTTCCTCGGCGATTTCCAACTCGTCGAACCAGGCTGGACCTGGACCCCTGACTGGCACCCCGAAGAGGCAGGGCCCACCACCCCCACCACCCCCACGGTCATCCTGCGAACATCGAGCGAGTCCGCAATCTGGGCCGGCGTAGGCAAGAAGGTCACCTGACGTTCTTGCCTACGCCGCCGGCCCCAGCGGCGGAGGGTCGGCTGACTCAGCAGGCGCGGCACTCCCGAGGAACCCAGACGGTGTAGGTGACACCCGGTTGCCTCTCAAATGCTCGGCGAGGTGATTCCCTTGCCGCGGTGACGCTGGCCCTGTGGTCCGCTCCGGCGGCGACCGTCGACTCCGGACCGTCGTCGAGGCGGTAGGCGTAGCTCACGACGCCCGGCAGGTTGGATTGGAAGTCGAACACCCCGGGCACCCCGATCCCACCGGACAGGACCGGTTCCCCGCGGGGTCCACGGCGTATCGACACCCACTGGTAGCCGCTGTTCGCCGGTGTGTAGTCGACCACGGCCGAACCACCGGGACCGTCGCCGGGCACGGAACGCCAGTTCCCGTCGCCCTCGGGGTAGATCCGGTACTCGTAGGCCACCACGTCGGCTGATCCGTTGGCGGTGAAGGTGAACGAGCCGGGCACACCGGGGCCGCCCCCGGTAGTGAACCCCGATGGGTACACCGCCGAGGAGACGGTCGGTGTCGGCGGCGCGGTCCTGTCGACGGTGAAGTAGCAGGGGTCGCTCCACGGGCCGACGTTCGTGCCGTCCTCGCCGCGGACCTGCCACGCGTAGCCGGATGCGTCGACGATGGTGATGTCCACCTGGGCGTGGGTTTGGCCGTTGCTCACCGGCCAGACCATCTCGTGCCGCTGCGCCGGATCGGCGACCGGCCACAGAACAAACCGCGCGGACAGCTCGTCCTGGTCCGGGTCGGTGATGTCGGCGCGCAGCACCGGGGTACCGGCATCGTTGAGGCCTGCCGGGCTGATGGCCGGGCCAGGAGCCGCTGTGGCGCAACCGAAGGCGGGATCGATGTGCGGGTTCGTCGGCGCGCCGGGCATGGTGTCACCCGCGCCGGTCTCGACGGCATGGCCGCAGGGAGTTCGGCACAGTCACGACGTGGACTGGTTGGCGTGCCGTGCCGGCTCCGACCGGGCCGACGGCCCCGCGGTGTGGCGTTGTGCCGCGGGAGCCGCGCCGGCCTGCGTCGCGAGCCCCGCGGCCGTTCCGGCCACGAGCAACGAGAGAACCGCGGCGGCAACTGGCTTCCGGAACGCACGCTGACGAAGCACGCGTTCTACGCGCACGATGAGCCCCAGGACACGGAGCGCTCCCCAGTTCGCGCTCACGGCCCCACCAGCCTTGCCGATGCGGCCGATCAGACGCAATACGTTGAACGGCCGGATTCGATCCCGGGGGACGAGGGTGCCGCACCGGCCAGCGGTGCCTCGTCAGCAGATGGCGGTTCGATCGGTGTCGTCAGCGCGCCATCAACAGATGAGTACTACTTATGCAGGCGGAGATCAAGCCGACTCTTGCAGATGAGTGAGTACCGATCTAAGCTTCTGGGAGCGCTCCCAGAAGCTTCGCCAACCGTCAACGTAGACGGAGGAGTCCAGTCCGATGAGATCGCTTTTCCCTGCCCGTCGGCGCCTCCACGCCACCGCGCTTGCCCTTGCCGCTGTCGCGGCCGTGTTCACCACCACCCCCGCCCACGCCGCCGACTACGAACGAATCCTCAACGGCGCCTTCGGTGCGGGGACGGCCGACCCGTGGTGGGCGAGCGCCGGAGTGACCCACCGCGTCGTCAACGGCGAGCTGTGCGCGTCGGTCACCGGCGGCACGACGAACCCCTGGGACGCCTTGATCGGCGAGAACGGCGTGCCGTTCGAGGCCGGACAGCAGTACACGATGTCCTTCGACGCCTACGCCACCACACCCCAGCACATCGCGGCCAACGCGGGTGAAGGGGTCAGCCCGTTCCAGGGGATCGCCCGGCACGAGGTCGCGCTGACCACGAGCAAGCAGAAGTACACCTTCACGTTCACCTCCCAGCTGAACTTCCCGGACGCGGGCAACGGCCAGATCACCTTCCAGCTCGGCGGCAACGCGGCGAACAACACCGTCTGCGTGGACAACGTCTCGCTGGTCGGCGGCGTGATCCCGCCCGGCGGTCCTGGCGCGCCGACGAAGAAGGTCCAGGTCGACCAGGTCGCGTACGTGCCGGGTCTGCCGAAGCACGCCACCCTCGTGTCCGACGCGACCACCGCGCAGACATGGGCACTGAGGAACTCCGCCGGAACGGCCGTGGCCACCGGCCAGACCACACCGAAGGGCGTCGACGCGCTGTCCGGCGACCCGGTGCACCTGATCGACTTCTCCTCCTACGACATGGCGGGCACGGGCTACACGCTGACCGTCGGCGCGGAGACCAGCTTCCCGTTCGCCATCTCCGCCGAGCCGATCAGGAAGCTGCGCTACGACTCGCTGGCGTTCTTCTACCACCAGCGCAGCGGCATCGCGATCGACGCGCAGTACGCCGGCGCCACGTACGCGCGGCCGGCGGGCCACCTCAACGTCGCGCCCAACCAGGGTGACAACAACGTGCCCTGCCGGTCCGACCTCAACTGTGGCTACACGCTGGACGTGCGTGGCGGCTGGTACGACGCTGGCGACCACGGCAAGTACGTCGTCAACGGCGGCATCTCGGCATGGCAGGTGCTCAACACCTACGAGCGCGCCAAACTGATCGGCGACGCCGCCGCACTGGGCGACGGCAAGCTCGCCATCCCGGAAAATGCCAACGGCGTGCCCGACGTCCTCGACGAGGCTCGCTGGGAGGTCGAGTTCCTGCTGAAGATGCAGGCGCCGGACGGCATGGTGCACCACAAGATCCACGACACGAACTGGACCGCCCTGCCCACAATGCCCCATCAGGACAGCCAGACCCGCAGGCTCTCGCCGACCAGCACCGCGGCGACGCTGAACATGGCGGCGGTCGCGGCGCAGTCGGCCCGCATCTGGAAGACCATCGACCCGGCGTTCTCGGCCAGGGCGCTGGCCGCGGCGACGAAGGCGTACGCGGCGGCGAAGGCGAATCCGAACAAGATCGCCGACCCGAACGACGGCACCGGCGGCGGCTCGTACTCCGACACCACGTTGACCGACGAGTTCTACTGGGCCGCCGCGGAGATGTACGCGACGACCGGCGAGGCCGCCTACCGCGCGGACGTGACCGGCTCGACCCTCTACAAGGGACGGTCGGTCAGCGACCGCGGCTACGACTGGGGTTCCACCGGTCCGCTCGGTGACATCACGCTGGCGCTGGTGCCCACCGGTCTGCCGGCGGCGGACGTCGCGGCGACGAAGGCGGCGTTCGTGGCCGCAGCGGACAAGCACCTGAGCCAGATGGCGTCGCTGGGCTACCCCGCGCCGTACCGGGAGCCCGACGGCACCTACGTGTGGGGCTCGAACGGCCTGGTCGCCAACAACGCGTCGGTGCTCGCGCTCGCGCACGACTTCACCGGCGCGGCCAAGTACCGCGAGGGCGTGTTCGAGGCGCTGCACTACCTGTTCGGCCGCAATCCGGTGAGCTACTCCTACGTCAGCGGGTACGGCGGGCAGCCGGTGCGCAACGTCCACCACCGGCACTGGGCCAACCAACTCGACCCGACCCTGCCCATCGCGCCACCCGGCGCGCTCTCCGGCGGCCCGAACAGTGGGTTGCAGGACCCCATCGCGGCGCGGATGCTCCAGGGCTGCAAGCCACAGAAGTGCTTCGTGGACCACATCGAGGCGTACTCGCTCAACGAGGTCACGGTCAACTGGAACTCAGCGCTGGCGTGGATCGCCAACTGGGCGGCGGAAAAGTCGGCCCCACCGATCCCACCCGACAACACTCCCCCGACCACGCCGGGCACCCCGGTGGCGTCCACCGTCACCGCGACGGGCGCGACGCTGAACTGGACCGCGTCCAGCGACCCGGAGAGCGGCGTCAGGAGCTACGACGTCATCTCGATCGAGGGTGACACGCCGCGTGTGGTCGCCACCGTCCCCGGCACGTCCGCGACGCTGACCGGGCTGCGGCCGAACACCGCGTACCGGTTCGCTGTGCAGGCCCGCAACGGGGCAGGACTCACGTCCGCGCGCTCCGGCGCGGTCCCGGTAACCACCGGACCGGACGGCCAGACGTCCTGCAGGATCACCTACCAGGCGAGCGGGTGGAGCTCGGGACTGTCCGCGAACGTCACCATCACCAACACCAGCGGCGCGGACTGGACATCGTGGACGCTCCGGTTCACCTGGCCCGGCAACCAGAGGATCACCGAGGGATGGTCGGCGACCTGGACGCAGACCGGCGCCGCGGTGTCCGCGACCCCCACGTCGTGGAACAGCCGCGTGCCGGCCGGCGGTTCGGTGCAGGTCGGGTTCAACGCCTCGTCGTCTCCGCCGCACGCGGAGCCGACCGACTTCACGGTCAACGGACAGCCCTGTTCGAAGGACTGATCTGAGACGCCCCGGCCCGCAATAAGTTCGACTCATTTGACTGACGAGCCTGAACATTGGTGCCCTTCAACGACGAAGGAGAATCATGATCCCGCAGATCCGTTCTGTCCGATGGCGACGCCGACCGCACCGCCTCAGCCGGTGGTGGACGCCGATCGCCGCCGCCGCACTGGTTCTCGCGAGTGTCGGGGTGGCCGACGCCCGGCCGGCACCCACCCCCACGGATACCGGCACGTTCGCCGCGTCCCCCGGCTGCGGCAAGACCCCGACACTGGCCAGCGGCACGCACACGATCCAGAGCAGCGGCCAGAACCGCTCCTTCATCCTGAGGCTGCCCGACAACTACAACAACAACACCCAGTATCGGTTGATCTTCGGGTATCACTGGCGGGGCGGCACCGCGGGCGACGTCGACTCAGGTGGAACCGACGGCTACAACTGGTCCTACTACGGACTGCGGCGGCTGTCCAACAACGGCGCGATCTTCGTGGCACCCCAGGGCAACGGCAACGGCTGGGCCAACCCCGGCGGACAGGACGTCACCTTCACCGACGACATGATCAGGCGCATCGAGAACGACCTGTGTGTCGACACGGCACAGCGCTTCGCACTGGGCTTCAGCTACGGCGGCGGCATGAGCTACTCACTCGCCTGCAGCCGGGCGAACATGTTCCGTGCGGTCGCGGTCTACTCCGGCGCGCAGCTGAGCGGGTGCAGCGGCGGCACGCAGCCCATCGCGTACATGGGTATCCACGGCATCAGCGACAACGTACTCAACATCTCCCAGGGGCGTTCGCTGCGTGACACGTTCGTCAGGAACAACGGCTGCACCGCCCAGAGCCCGCGCGAACCCGCGGCGGGCAGCCGCACCCACATCACCACCGCCTACTCGGGGTGCCGTGCCGGATATCCGGTCGTCTGGGCCGCTTTCGACGGAGGTCACGGCCCCGGTCCCATCGACGGCGGTGGCGAGGGCTGGCGGACCTGGACTTCTGGCGAGGTGTGGAAGTTCTTCACCGGAGACACGACGCCCCCGCCGACCCCGACCACGTTCCGGCTGCGCAGCGAACCCTCCGGCCGGTGCGTGGACGTCACCGGCGCGGCCTCGGCGAACGGCACCCAGCTGATCGTCTGGGACTGTCACACCAACGCCAACCAGCAGTTCGCGCAGAGCGGGCAGGCCCTGCAGGTGTTGGGCAAATGCCTTGACGCGCCCAACAACGCCACCTCCGGCGCCCGGGTGCAGATCTGGGACTGCCATGGCGGCGCCAACCAACAGTGGAACATCACCAGCAGTGGCACGATCACCAGCGTCCAAACCGGACTGTGCCTCGACGTCAACGGCACCGCCAACAGCTCAGCCGTGAACGTGGCGACCTGCAACAACGGCGCCAACCAACGCTGGACCAAAGCCTGACCGGACCGCAGGTCGAGTTTGGTGGTGTGGTCGGTCAACTCAGTGTAGAAGCTCCCAAATAGAAAGACCGTTCTCTCCTGCGCTCACCCCTTCACCGCCCCGGTCAGACCGCTGACTATTCGACGTTCGAAGATGGAGAAGAAGATGAGTGCGGGGATCATCGACAACGAGACGAACGCCAGCACGCGCGCGGTATCCACCGAGTACTGCGATGCGAACGCCTGCACTCCCAGTGGCAGGGTGTACAAGGCGTTGTCGCTGAGCAGGAACAGTGGCAGCAGATAGCTGTTCCAGCTCGCTACAAAGGCCAGGATCCCTACGGTTATCACTCCGGGGAGGGACAGCGGGACCACCATCCGGACGAAGAAGCCAAGTCGGCTCGCGCCGTCGATGAGCGCGGCCTCCTCCAACTCCTTCGGGATGGCTCGCAGAAACGGCACGAGGATGATCACGGTGGTCGGCATGGCGAACGCGATCTGCGGCAGGATGACCCCGGCCAAGGTGTCGGTCAGCCCGAGGTCACGCACCATGATGTAGAGCGGGGTGATCGCCACCGTGACGGGGAACATGAGTCCCGCGGCGAAAAGCGAGTACATCAGGTGCTTGGCCTTGAACGGATAGCGGGCGATCACGAAGCTGGCCATGAGACCGAGCACGACGACGCCGACCGTGGTGCCCACCGCGGCGATCACCGAGTTGATGAGCTGCTGCCAGAAGACCTCGCCGGCCAGTAGCCCGGTGTACTGGCCGACCTCCCAGGGGTCTGGCAAACCGGCCGGCGACTGGATGATCTGGGAGTTCGTCCGGAACCCGCCCAGAATGATGTAGACGGCGGGCGCCAGACACAGGCCGACCAGGGCGAACGCGACCAGGTAGGCGGCCAGGCCGCCTCGCCCGGTCACAACCGAGCGGTCGCCGCGGGTGGTCCTGCCGGATGCGACAGCAGTGGACATCAGGCCACCCCTTCAGTCAGCGCGCCCTCGGTGTCGCGGCGCAGCACGAACCGCTGATAGATGAGCGCGATCACGAGCGAGATCACGAAGATCACCACGGCGACGGCGCTGCCATAGCCGTACTCGCCGGAAGTCCGGCCGTTGGCCACCATGTAGGTCGCCATCGTCGATGTCCCGGCGGTGTCGGCCACGTACTGGCCCCAGATCACGAACACCAGGTCGAACACCTGCAGCGAGCCGATGATGGACAGGAATGCCCAGATCCTGATCGTCGGAGCGAGCAGCGGCAGCGTGATGTGCCACTGCGTCTGCCAGTACGACGCACCGTCGATCGCGGCCGCTTCGCGCAGCTCGTCGGGGATTCCTTGCAGGCCGGCGAGCATGAGGATGACCGCGAACCCGATGTACTTCCACACCAGGATCATCATCAGCGACCAGATCGCGACGTCCGGGTCGGCGAGCCAGTCCGTCGTCAGGCCACTGAGCCCGATCCGGTCCAGCACGTCGTTGATCGCACCGGTGGGGTGCAGCATGAGGCTGAAACCGATCGCGACGATGACCTCTGAGATCACGTACGGCACGAAGATCAACACACGGATGAGGGAACGCCCGCGCATCCTCCGGTTCAGCAGCAGGGCGATCCCGATGGCCACCGGCCCTTGCAGGATCAGCGACATGACCAGGATGAACCCGTTGTGCGACATCGCTTCGAGGAACGCGGCGTCCGTGAAGATCAGCTCGTAGTTACGCAGGCCGACGAACTCGGTCGGGACCCCGTATCCGCTCCATTCGAAGAAGCCGTAGTACCCGGCCATGAAGACGGGCACGATCACGAACGTGACGAAGACGACGACCCCCGGGCCGGCGAGCAGCGCGATCTCCGCCCATCGCCGCCAGGGCACTCGACGACGCTCCGCCGACCCGCGGGCCGGGGCCTCGGCTGCGCTGGCCCCGGTCCGCGCACTGTCCGGCACGTCCCGGTTTACGTGCGCGGCTGCCTCCATGTGGTCGATTCCCTATTTCCGGCCGGCCGCTTCGGTGATCGCCTTGACCAACCCCGCGGGATCGGTCTCATTCGTCAGCAGCTTGACGACCGACTGGTTCAGCACGGTGCCGACCTTCTGGCCGTAGTTGGTGTCCAGGAAGTCCGACACGTAGGTCGCCTCGTTGAGAGCTTCGATCATCTGCTTGTCGTAGTCGTTCTTCACCACGTCCTGGGCGTCGGCGTGCAGCGGTATCGAACCGAACGCGGTGTAGAAGCTCTCCTGGTTCTTCTCCGAGTTCATCAGCGCGAGGAACTCCCCGCACAGCTCCTTCGGCGCACTGGCCGAGCAGGAGAACCCACCCTTGCCGCCCATGAGCGCGTTCGCGTCGCCTTGCCCGGACACCACCTGTGGGAACGGGAACCAACCCAGGTCGGGAAGCGGTTGCTTGTTGGGCGTGAGGTCCTTGACGACGCCGGGCTCCCAGGATCCCATGAGCTCCATGGCCGCCTTGTGGTTGGCGAGCAGGCCGGCCGAACTGCTGGCGCCCTGCTGCGCGGACGTGTTCAGGAAGCCTTCGTTGAACGGCTCGAGGGCGGTCAGATCGACGATGTTCTTGGCCGCCTTCTCGTAGCACGGGTCGGAGAAGTCCAGCGATTCGTTCGTCGCCTCAAGGGTGTCCGCCGAGCACTCGCGTAGCGCGAAGAAGTAGTACCAGTGGGCGGCGGGCCAGGCGTCCTTGCCGCCGAGCGCGATCGGGGTGATGCCGGCGCCCTTGAGCTTCTCGATCGCGGCGGCCAGCTCGTCGACCGTCTTCGGGACCTCGGTGATGCCCGCCGTCTCGAACAGATCCTTGCTGTACCAGATGCCACCGGGCTGCAGCAGCTGCGGCGCGCCCAGCAGCTTGCCGTCGACGGTGAGCGCTTCGTACGGCGCGTCGCCGAGCTTTTCGCGCAGTTCAGGGGAATCGACCGCGCTGCCGGTGAGATCGAGGAGCTGCTTCGCCTCGTCCATGTCCCGCATCTTGCCGCCGCCGCGCTGCAGGAAGATGTCCGGTGCGTCACCGGAGTTCAGCGCCGTCTGGAGCTTTCCGTCCAGCTCCTCGTTCTGGATGTGCTGCGCCTTGACCGTGACGTTCTCGTGCGAGGCCTCGAACTCCTTGGCCACGCTGTCGAACCACGCGAGACCGGCCTCGCCGGTGTAGTTGGTCCAGACGGTGAGGGTGTACTGATCGCCTTCCTTGTAGTCGCTGGTTTCCGGACCTGACGAACAGGCCGACAGCGCGAGGGCTGCCGCCATCGTGCCTGCCAGAACGCCACGCGTCCTGGAGCGGTACCTGCGTGTCATCGTTGACAACTCCTTTGGTTGGCTGATGTTCGGCATCGGTGCGGGTTAGGTCAACTGGAACTCAGCTGTGAGGTAGGAATGCGGCGGCAACTCGACGAGCAGGCCGCGCGGATGCTCGCGCACACCGTCGAACGCAACGGGTGCCACGGCGGACGGAGTTCTCGGGGTGTTGTGCGACGCGGGAGTCGATGCGGTGAGGTGCGCACGAGCGCGCCGGATTCCGGGTCGGTGAGCAGCACCGCCTGGAGCACGTTGACCGTCTGGGCGATGTTGGCCATGACCACCCGGTCGGCGTGCCGGTGGAAAGCGGCGAAATGCACCGCGGCCACCAGGGCGCGACCGGGTCGGCAGCCAGGTCGTCGAACGAGCGCATCATGGTCTCGGTCCACCCGTAGTCGCCGTCGCTGGGGCCGACGGCGATCCGGTAGACCTTGTTGTCGCCCTTGTTCGGCCACACCCCCAGGCCTCGTTGCCGATTCGGCTGTGCGCCCAACAGCTCACAGAGATCGACGAACTCGTGGGTGCCGAAGGAGTTGTCCTCGACGACGTCTGCGCGGATGCCGCGGACGTTCGCTACTTTCGAGTCCTCGCCCACCCAGAACCCGCCGTAGACGCATCTGCCCAGGTGCTCGGCGAAGTGGCCGTACACATGCCGGGAGATGATCGGACCAGGCAAGTCCAGACTGATGATCGCCGTAGTCGTCATGTCGCCTTCCGGTATGACGGTTTGCGCCGCGCTTGAACTACGAAACTTTCGTGGTTTATCGTTACACTTCCTGGCCGAAAAGAGTTGCGACTCGACACCCCGTCGTCAAGTCGAACACCACGCATCGTCGCTATTTCGTGACTGATCGAATACACCGATGCCCAGGTCCCGCACCCGGGTTGGGAGAGTGGCCGTTATGGGACGACGCACCGTCACGATGAGCGACGTGGCACGCGAAGCCGGCGTGTCGGTGATGACCGTGTCGAACGTGCTCAACGACCGGTCGAACGTCGGGGCCGACACTCGACTTCACGTACTGGAAGTCGTCGACCGGCTTGGCTACGAGATCAACCTGACCGCCCGGCGCCTTCGATCGGGGCGGACCGGCACGGTCGGCCTGATCGTGCCCAGGTTCGACCTGCACTATTACGGCGAGTTGGCGTCCCTGATCTCGGACGCGCTGGCGGCAGACCGCATGCATCTCGTCGTCGAACAGTCGGGCGCGAGCCGTGAACGCGAGCTCTCCGCGCTCTCGCTCGCCCGGCTCCAGCAGTACGACGGCGTCCTGCTTGGCGCTGTCGGACTAGACATGGCCGACCTCGATCGGATCCATCCGGACCTGCCGATCGTGCTGCTCGGCGAGCAGGACGTGCCAGACCGCTACCACCGCGTCCAAATGCGTAACGTCGCCGGAGCGCGACTGGCCACCGAGCATCTGATCACCTGCGGCGCGAGACGAATCGCGGTGCTGGGCGGCAAACTCACCGCACCTCGCCCGGAGATGGCGACCTATCGCGCGAAGGGCTGGGCAGGCGCACTCGCCGACGCGGGCCTGGATCCCTGCCCTGACCTTGTGATTCCACTCCACGACTATTCGATCGCGGAGGCACGAGCGACGATCACCGACGTGCTGGCTGCTGGACTGAAGATCGACGGCATCTTCGCGGTTACTGACGAGGTGGCGATCGGCGCCCTGGCCGGCCTCCACGATGCCGGGTTGCACGTTCCGGATGACGTCCAGCTCGTCGGGTTCGACAACCTCGACATCTCTGCGCACCTCGCCCCCGGCCTGACGACCATCGATCCCGATCGCCCGACAATGGTGGCCGAGGCGCTGCGCTTGCTGCACCGACAGTTCGCGGACAAGAACGCCGCCCCGGAACACATCGTCAGCACCGTCTCGCTCGTAACCCGAGGCAGCACCAGAAACTAGACCCCTGTTTGGCGTCGAGGACAGCAGGATCGCAGCGGACGCCGCCGGTCCGGCCGACGCGGGCGCGGCCCTGCGTGCCGAGTTGGCCGGGCAGTCGTTTCGCGCATTGGTCGACCGACACCAGCACCAGCGCCGGTCAGTGGCACACCGAAGAACCCGGCGTGGACGGAGATCCTCGCGCTACTCGACGAAGACGCGCCGAACTCCGTACTGACCCGTTCGCACACCGAGTCGCCGAAATGGGAAAGGAGGCCCGGTACCGCTCGCTGCCAAGGTCCCGCGTAGCGGGGGACCCTTGTCGAGTCGACCTGGCCGATCCGGCCATCGGCGATGATGCGCGGCGGTGTGCCGCCGGCGTTCGGCGGCGTGTTCGATGGGGTCATTCGCGGATGTCGGTGTGCGCGGACGGTTTCGGGCCGGCCGCGACCGGGGCCGGTGCACGGCCGCCCTGGACGGCAGGGGGTGTTTGGCCCGGTGTGGCGGGTACGAGCCGCGGTCCGCCGGCCGGGTACACATAGGACGGTTCGGGCCACAGCCACTGCAGCAGCAGGTAGAGGACCGCTGCGGTGCCGATGGCGACGGGCAGGCTGATGTCGACCCCGCCGGCCGCGTGCCGGAACGGGCCCTGGATCAGCGGCGGGTAGTTCGCGAACAGCAGCCCGAGGATGGCCGACGGTATCCAGGCGGCCAAGCCACGCCAGTTCAGGCCGTCGGAGAACCAGTACGCGCCGCCGGTCTGGCCCCGGTTGAACACCTGGACGTCGTCGCGCCGGTAGTAGCCGCGCCGCAGGAAGAACCCGATGCTCATGATGATCATCCAGGGAGTCGTGCAGATGACGATCGCGCCGACGAACGCGTTCACGCTGGCGATCAGGTCGAACACGAGCCGGCCGACGAGGATGAATGTGAACGCGAACGTCCCGATGAACAGCGAGGCCTGCACGCGGCTGAATCGGGGGAAGACCGAGGAGAAGTCGAGGCCGGTGCCGTAGAGCGAGGTCACTCCGGTGGAGAGGCCGCCGAGGAAGGCGACCACCATCAGCAGGATGGCGTACCAGAGCGGGGAGGCCTCCACGAGGGCGAACACGTAGTCGGCCTCACCCGCGACCACTGTGGCGGTGGCGACCCCGAACAGGAATGGCACCAGCGTGGCCAGTTGTGCGAACACCGTGGCGAGCAGCAGCGAGCGCACCGGTGTGGCGGCTGGGATGTAGCGCGACCAGTCGCCGAGGAAGGCGCCGAACGAGATCGGGTTGCCCATCACGATCAGCGCGGAGAGCACGAACGTCGGCCAGAACGCACCGAGCGCGTAGGCCTGCGGGCCCGGGTCGTAGCCGGCGTCGAACACGTTTGCGTAGGCCACCACGGCGAGCAGCATGAGGACCGTGTTGCCGATGACCACGACCTTGTTGACCTGCAGCATGAACTGGTAGCCGTAGACGACCACCACAATCACCGCGGCCCCGAGCACGGCGTAGATCAACCCGCGCAGCAGGTCCGAATCGGACGCCCCGAAGATGCGCACCATGGCGCCCACGAGCGCGTCGCCGCTGACCCACACCGAGATCGAGTAGAACGCGATCGCGGTGAGCAGGGACAGGAACGAGCCGAGGATGCGGCCGCGGACCCCGAAGTGCGCGCCCGAGGACACCGCGTTGTTGGTGCCGGTGCGTGGGCCGAACAAGCCCATCGGCATGAGGATCACGGCACCGACGACCACTCCGGTCACGGTCGCGGCCACCGCCTGCCACCACGACAGTCCCAACAGGACCGGGAACGTGCCCAGGATGACCGTGGCGAAGGTGTTGGCCCCGCCGAACTGGATCCGGAACAGGTCGAAGACGCCGGAGTGCCGCTCGTCGTCAGGGATCGTGTCGATCCCGTGCCGCTCGATCTCGGTGGCCTTGGGTGCTCCCCTGACGCTGGCGGATGGGTTCACGCCCTGCCTCCTCAGCTCGGATCCTGGGCAAGAGCGTAAGGCGAGGTTTCTGCCACGCGACTACTGTTTCCCACCACGCACCGTCCCGTCCTTCGGCAACCTCCGCGCTCAACGCCGGCAGCAGCACGTCGGCGCCGAGACCTCACGTAGGCGTGAACGGGTTCCCGTGGCCCGGAATGACAAGGCTCGGGCGCAGCGCCAGCAGGCGTTCACGATTCGCCAGGAGCTTCTGGCCGTCGGTGGCGAGCGGGTCTTCTGCCGGTCCGTCCGCGTTCCACCACAGGTGGGTTGCCGCGATCAGGCCGGTGTCGGTGTCGGCGAGAGTGGTGATGTCCTCCGCGGTATGGCCCGGTGTCCGCATCAGCCGCACCGAAGGAGACAGGTGGAAACCGTCGGCGTCCCGGTCCTCCCATCGGTCTCCTGAGTAGATCGCCCAGTGGTCGTGGAACCGGGCGTCGGGGAAGAGTGCCGCATTGAGGGTGTGGTCCGGATGGTGGTGCGAGAAGACCACATCGGTCACATCGCCTGGCGCGACCCCCAGGTCAGCCATCGGGTCCAGAATGAGCCGGCGGTCGGCCACCATCCCCGGATCGACCACGATGATCACGTCACCATCGCGGATCAGGGTGACAGTGCAGGCGACCCGTTCCTCCGCATATCCATTGGTGAGAACGTCAACGGTTGCTGTCACGGTGTTCCTTTCGTGGCGAGACGGATCCGGACCTCAGACGTGGTCGTGTCGGAAGCGGCACACGTTCGAACTGGCGCGGCGGTGCTCCCTTCATACACCACCTGACCGTCGATCATGGTCCAGCGTGCCGGCCGTTCGGGCGGCAGCGCTGGAGCCGTCGGTACATACTGGCCGCCGCGGGCAGTGTCAACGCGGCGGTGCTCGTGGTGTCGCCGTCCTTCTCCTCATGGCCGCCCATCGCCCACGTCGACAGGAGCCGAGCGCATGCTGACCGTCCGCGGCATCTCCTACCTGGTCGGCGAGGCAAGCGCCGACGACGTACGGCGGGACATGGCGGTCGTCGCCCGGGAGCTGCACTGCACCACGGTGATGCTCATCGGGGACGGCAAGAGGTTGGTCGATGCCGCCCGCAGCGCCCTCGAAACCGGTCTCGGCGTCTACATCCGGCCCGACGTTTCCGAGCTGCCTCAGCCGACACTGCTGGCGCACCTGGACGCCGTCGCCGAGGCGGCCGAAGAACTTCGCCGGGAACACCCGGACCGGGTGACGCTCCTGGTCGGCAGCGAGTTCTCCCACACCGTGCCCGGCATCGTCCCCGGACCTCGGTCGTTCCTACGCCTGAAGCTCATCGTGCGTTACCACCGCGTACTGCGGCGAAGGATCGACAGACGGCTCCACCGGCTGCTCACCACCGCCATGACCACCGCGCGGCGTCGCTTCGACGGGCCGGTCACCTACTCCGCGGCCGGGTGGGAACACGTCGACTGGTCACTGTTCGACCTGGTCGGCGTCAGCCTCTACCGCTCCCGCCGCAACCACACCACCTATGTGGACCGCCTGCGCAGCCTGGTTCGCGACCACGACAAGCCCGTCGTCATCACCGAGTTCGGGTGCGGTGCCTTCACCGGAGCAGACCAACGGGGAGCCGGTTCCTTCTGGATCGTCAACTGGTTCGCCGTACCCCCGCGCATCCGCGGCGACCACCCCCGCGACGAGGCCGTTCAGGCCCGCTACCTCGGCGAGCTCATCGACCAGTACGACGCGGAGGGCGTGCACGGCTGCTTCGTGTTCACCTTCGCCATGCCCGACTTCCCGCATCACGACGATCCTCGTCTCGACCTCGACAAGGCCGGCTTCGGGGTCGTGGCGGTGACCGGCGACGGTGCGCGCAGACCCAAGCAGGCGTTCCACGAGGTCGCACGGTGCTACGGCGACAAAGCCGTGGAGGAATGACCGGCGAATCACACATGGTGCGCCAGCGACATGCTCGCGAGAGTCGTGGTGGCGGGCATGATGGTCATCGGGGAGCCTCCTGCCGGAATCCACAGTCGACCCACGGGGGAACTGATGCGTCTTCTCGTCGCCACCACCGCGAACGCCGGGCATTTCGGCCCGATGATCCCGTTCGCCGACGCGTGCCGGCGCGCTGGGCACGAGGTGCTGGTCGCGGCACCCGAATCGTTCGCAGCCTCGGTCGAGCGGGCCGGCTTCCAGCACTGGTCCTGCCCGGACGTCGACCCGGACGAACGGGCCGCTCTCCACGCGGCGTTCATGGCCGCGCCGCCACAGGAGCGGAACGAGGTCATGGTGTCGCTGGGCGCCGAGCTGGCCGCGCGGTCGATCATGCCTGGGTTGCTGTCCGCGTTCGACGAGTGGCGGCCGGACGTGGTGCTGCGCGAGATCGGCGAGCTGGGCTCCGCCATCGCGGCCGACCTGCGTGGGGTGCCCGCGGTGCAAATGCTGATCGGGCTCGACAAGTTCGTGGCGTTCACCCTGCCGCTCGCCGCGCGGGCGCTCGCGGACTACCGCGCCTCGCTCGGGCTCGCGCCGGATGCCGACGGCACGTACCTCTACCAGCAGCCGTCGCTCAGCCTGCTGCCGCACTCGTTCGAGGAGCCGGGCGGGCCGCGGGTGCACCGGTTCCGTGTGCCCGCCGGGGACGCGGAGCCGCTGCCGAGGTGGTGGGACGACGAGGTCGCCCCGCTCGTGTACGCCACGTTCGGCACGGTCGCGGCCGGGGTACCGTTTGCCGCGGCCGCATTCCGCACCGTCGTCGAAGCGGTCGCCGACCTGCCGGTGCGACTGCTGGTGACGGTCGGCGACAGCGGTGACCCCGCCACGTTCGCCGGGCTGCCGCCGAACGTGCACATCGAAAAATGGGTGTCACAGAAGGATGTTCTCGCGCGGGCGGCGTTGATGGTGTGCCATGGCGGGACCGGGACCACACTCGGCGGACTGGCCGCCGGGGTGCCGATGGTGGTGGTGCCACAGTTCGCCGACCAGCCGGACAACGCGGCACGCGTCGCGGCGACCGGCGCCGGACTCACCATCGGCGACGGCGAGGACCGGCCCGTCACGGCGGAGGAAGTGCGCGCGGCGGTGACGGAGATGCTGGCCGGGCCGTCGTACCGCACAGCGGCCACGGTCCTTCGCGACGAGATCGCGGCACTGCCCGCTGTCGATGACGCCGTAGCCGTGTTCACGGGCGCCGGCTCCTGACCGACGACCGGCCCGGCTCTAGCCGATTCGGCTTGGTGCGGTCGACCGCCAGTGGCGCCTATCCGCGTTGGCGGTTGATCTGGTCGATAACCAACTGTCGATCTAGTGTGTTGGTCATGGTCGACTCCGAGGTCCGACACCGGTTGCCTGTGCGTAAGCTCCTCGCCGCGAGCGTGGGTAATGCGCTGGAGTGGTTCGACTGGACGATCTACGCCACGTTCAGCATCTACTTCGCCACTGCGTTCTTTCCGGCGGGCAACGACGCCCTCGCCCAGATCAACACCTTCGCCACCTACGCGCTGGCGTTCTTCTTTCGGCCGTTGGGCGGTATTCTGCTCGGCCGGTTCGCCGACCTGAGGGGGCGTAAACCGGCGATGGTGCTGACCATCGTGATGATGGCGGGCGGGTCGATCTTGATCGGCATGCTACCGACGTTCGAGCAGGTCGGCTGGCTCGCCCCGATCGGGCTGCTGCTCGCGCGGGTTGTGCAGGGTCTCTCACTCGGCGGTGAGGTGTCCAACGCCTCGGCGTACCTCGGCGAGATCGCTCCGAACGACCGCCGCGGGCGGTACTCCGCGTTCTTCTACATCTCCACCGGCAGTGCCGTTCTCGTCGCGTCGGTACTCGGTTTCGTCCTGGCGCGCGTGCTCAGTGAGGACAGCATGCAGTCCTGGGGTTGGCGCCTGCCGTTCATTCTTGGCGGCGTGCTCGGGCTGATCGGGCTGTGGCTGCGGCGAAGCCTGAGCGAGACCGAGTTGTTCGAGGCGCACAAGACCAAGCGTGTGCCGCACCCGCTGCGCACGACCCTGCGGGAGCACCCGAAGGCCGTCGGTCAGCTGATCGGCTTCACGATGCTGTCGACGCTGTGTTACTACACCTTCTTCAGCGCCCTGACACCGTTCGCGGTGAAAACACGGGACGCGGACGCGGTCGACGTGTTCCTCGCCCTGTCCATCGCGACGGCGGTGTTCGTGGTCCTGCAGTACCCGATGGGCACGATCGCCGACCGGTTCGGCCGCAAACCCCAACTACTGGTGTGGTCGGCGGCGACGGCCGTGCTGATCGTTCCGTTGTCCACTTTGGTCAGGCCAGGTCTGGTGAACCTTGTCGTGGTGTTCACCGTCGGTCTCGGCCTCTACACGGCGATGACGTCGATCGCGCCCGCGCTCATGAGCGAACTGTTCCCCACGGCTTTGCGCGGAGTGGGCATCGGTGCCTGGTACAACCTCACCGTGGCGACCTTCGGCGGCACGGCTCCGCTGTTGATCAGCGCCCTGTCCAGCGCGGGTCTGGCCACAGCCTTCTTCTGGTACGTGGCAGCAGGAGCGGCGATCGCCTTCGCCGTCATCCTCACCCTGCCCGAAACGCGCGACACGCCGTTGCGTTGACATGTTGATTGCTGACCTGCGGGAGGGTGACTCCTGCAGGTCAGCACATGTCAATTCAGACCAGTTGAGCGCGGGTTGCCGCGCACAGGGCGAAATTTGGTCAGATCGCGACGTAGTGCACCCAGACACACAGCGGACTGGCCCATTCGACTGAGACCCAGGCCGTGACGGTGCCCGCCCAGACCGAGACGTTGTTCACCCGCATCCGGGCCGCGCCGATGACTTCCGAGCCGCTCGTTCCTGCCTCCGAGATGGTCACCGCGACGGGTTGGCCGTCGAAGGCGCCGAGTCCGGTGAGGTTCAGGCGGAAGTCTCCGCTGATACCACACCACAGGTGGCGGTGAGAGATCGCCGCGAGCGATCCAGGCGTCTGGTTCTTGTCCGGTGTTGCTTGCTCGGTGCGCTCGCCCACCAGCGTGCTTTCGGGTGTTGGCCCGGGTTGTTCGGTCGGCGCTGCGGCCGCGACGCCGAGGAAACCGCCGAACAGCAAGGCGATAGCGGCGAAGACGATGACCGCCCTGCTTGAACACTTCGACAGAAAGTTCGTGAGGATTTTCATGATTTTCTCCTAATTGCTGCAGGGAGACGACGGACCGACTGTGCTCGACGGATAATGGTTGCCAGCTTGCGGAATCCTTGGTCACTGTCCGTAATCCGCGGCAGCGCTGCAAGGGGGGTTGGAGGTGGAGTAGTGGACATCCGGCTGCTGGGGCCCGTCGAGGTCTGGGCCGATGATCGGCGAGTGGCGGACCTGGGCACGCCGCAACAGCGGGCTGTCCTGGCGGCGTTGGCAGTGGACGCCGGTCGCCCGGTGATGTTGCAGACGCTGATCGACCGAGTCTGGGACCAGGCGCCGCCGGTCGGGACCAGGCCCGCGTTGTACGCCCACATCTCCCGTCTTCGAAAAACGTTGAGCCAGGCCGGTGCGGCCCCCGAGCAATCAACAGGGCCAGTCCGCCAAGCGGGCGGGTACGCGCTGACGGTTGACCCGGATCAGGTTGATCTGCATCGGTTCCGCCGGCTTGCCGCAGCCGCCAGCGATCCTGTCCGACCGGACGGCGAGCAGGCGCAACTGTTGCGCGAGGCTCTCGGCCTGTGGCGTGGCCCACCGCTGGCTGACCTGTCCGGCGAATGGGCGACGCGGATGCGCGAGGACTGGACTCAGCAACGGCTGGACGCGGTGGTTGCCTGGGCGTGGGCCGAGCTTCGGCTCGACCGACACGACGAGGTAATCGGACCAGTACGCAACATGCTGGCCGAACACCCACTGACCGAGCCACTGACCGTGATATTGATGCGTGCACTGGTGATGGCGGGCCGGGACGCCGAGGCTCTGGACCGCTATTCCAGCACCCGGGCCCGCCTGGCAGACGAGCTAGGAACCGAACCCGGTCCGGAGCTGCGCGCACTGCACACCGCGATCCTGCGCGGCGATCTGCTGCCTGTCCGGGACACCAAACCAGGCCCCGTGCCGCTGCCGGCGAGGTCACCGATACCGCGGCAACTGCCCGCCCACACATCGCGATTCGTGGGTCGCGCCCAGGAGTTAGGCCAGCTGGCATCCCTGCTCGAGAACTCCACGCCCGGCGGCGGCACGGTGGTGATCACGGCGATCAAGGGCACCGCAGGGGTGGGCAAGACTGCTCTGGCGCTGCATTGGGCACACCACATCGCGGAGCGCTTCCCCGACGGGCAACTGTATGTGAACCTCCGCGGCTTCGACCCCACCGATTCTCCGATGCGGCCCGCCGAGGCACTGGTTGGGTTCTTGCACGCCCTGGGAGCACGTCCTGAGCGCACCCCGGACACTGTGGACGATCAAGCAGCGCTGTATCGCAGCCTCACCGCCGAACGGAGCATGCTGGTCGTACTGGACAACGCCCGCGACGCCGAGCACGTTCGAGCACTGCTGCCCGCCAATCCCGCTTGCGTGGTTGTGATCACCAGCCGCAACCAACTCGCCGATCTCACCGCCCAGCAAGGAGCCAGCACCTTCACGCTCGACGTCCTCAGTCAGCAGGACGCTCGCGCCCTGCTGACCCGCCACCTCGGGCGCGACCGCGTCAGCGCCGAGCCCGACGCCGTCAGCGAACTGATTGAGCAGTGCGCTCGGCTACCCCTCGCGCTGGCGATCGCGGCCGCACGGGCCGAAACCCATCCCGGCTTTACCCTGCGGTCGTTGGTGAATGAACTCGCCGACACACACACCCGATTGGAGGGTTTGGACACCGGGGAAGCCACCACCAGCGTGCGCACCGTATTCTCCTGGTCCTACAACAACCTCAGCGCCGCTGCCGCACGGACATTCCGGCTCCTTGGCCTACATCCCGGTCCCGACATCGCCCTTCTCGCCGTCGCCCGACTCACCGACCTAGACCTGGCCCAGGCACGAGAAACGCTGGGTGAATTGGTACGCGCCCACCTACTCACCCAACACACTCACGGGCGCTACACGTGTCATGACCTGTTACGCGCCTACGCCGAGAACCTCGCCGCCGCGCACGACCCGCAGGATGATCAAACCGGTTCCCTCATCCGGCTATTCGACCACTACCTGCATACCACCGCGGCCGCCATGCGAATTCTGCATCCCCAAGAAGAACTTTGGCCTGATATCGCACCACCAGCCACGACTACATCCCCCGTCACCGACGTCACCACGGCCGAGGCCTGGTTCGACACGGAACTGGCCAACCTCACCGTGATCATCGCCCACAGTTCCGCGTACGGCTGGCACACCCACGACCACCGTCTCGCCACCATGCTGCGCCTGCACCACGTGTCACTCGGTGACAACAACCCAGGCGGTATCCACGCCCACACTTTGCAGGCCGCCCGACACACCGGTGATCGAACCACCGAAGGGTACGCGCTCACCTACATAGGCATCAGCCGCTGGCAACAAGGCCGCTATCAACGGGCTAGCGACCACTTCCGAGAGGCTATCGCGATCGCCCGCGACATCGGTAATCGTGTCGGCGAGGTACTCGCACTGAACCACCTCGGCCTCGTCCATTGGCGACAGGGCGATTACCGATCGGCCACCGAGCAACACCAGCGCGCCCTCACGATCGCCCGCGATGACGACTTCCGTGTCGGCGAGGTCCTCGCACTGAACTACCTCGGCTTCATTCATTTCCAACAGGGCCGGTACCAACAGGCCATCGAATGCCACCACCAAGCCCTCGATATCTCCCGCGAGATCCGATTCCCGCCCGGTGAAGCCTTCGCGTTGAACAACATAGGCTTCGTCGATTGCCAACAGGGGCGCTACCAACAGGCAACCGAACACCACCAACAAGCCCTCGACATCTTCCACGAAATCGACTTTCGACTCGGTGAAGCCTCAGGAGAAACAAACCTCGGCATCGTCCACTGCCGACAGGGCCACTACCAACAGGCAACCGAACACCATCGACAAGCCCTCCGCATCGCCCGAGAAATCGGCGACCGCGCCAGCGAACCCCTCATACTCAACCAACTCGGGACCACCTACCATTCGAGCGGGCATCTCGACCAGGCACGCCTCCACCACACCGCAGCCCTCACACTCGCCACCGAACTCGGTGACCCCTACGAACAAGCCCGCGCCCACCATGGCATCGCCCAGTATCATCACACCGCCAACAACCACACTGAAACACGCCGCCATTTGCGACAGGCGCTGACTGTCTACACCGACCTTGGCGTCCCCGACGCGCATGCTGTACGGACCGAACTCACCGCACTCGATCACACCTGACCAGTTGTCCGCCCACCACCAGTGACCGGCCAGCTGGGTGGCCGTCCGCGGGCCCCCGTCATCGGCGGCGACGACAAGACGGTGCGGGTGTGGGACCGGTCGACGTCTCAACAGATCATGGTGGTACGGAGCTGCTGTTCGGTCACTAGCTTGTCGCGTCGGGTGCGGGCATCGAGCACGGCGGTGCCGTGGCCGGCGATCCGTTCCCGCAGGCTGCGGCCGGGTGCCCGCGCATCGGCCGGCCGACGCTGGTGACCGAGTAGGGGGCCTACGAAAGGCTCTGGACTCGTGAGCCCGCTGCCCATCTGCGTCTCGACCCCTCACCATCAGCCGGGAGACTCCAACCCCGTAGACATGAAGATCAATTATTTCTCACATCACAGAGCGTGTCTGTAGCACCTGCGTTTCAGGTGTCACCATCGCGATCTCGTCTTTCCAATATGGACGCTCGCTGACCTGTCCGGAAGTGTGTGCGTACGCAGTCACACGTCGACGCGCACGCGCCGATCTTCGGCTGGTCGGCCGCCCGCCATTCGAGGGGCAGACAACGCGCGATGACACCTGCGGAGGTTTTTGGCTAACAGAAAGGACAGTTGGGCCGATATGGTCAACGGCTTCGTACGAGGCCTGAATCCTGGGGAGGAACATTGAGAGTGCTCAACCGCCAGTTGACCCTCGGAATGCGATCACTTCTGCTGTCAGCCATCCTGCTCCTCGGTGGCGCCGGTGCCGTCACGGCATCCGCCGACGCCGCGCCGGAAAGTCCCGTGACCGCGTTGGCCGGAGTCCACCTGCACAAGGAGGCCTCGAACCAGTGCCTGGTGGCCCGAGTGGGCCCCGGTGAGCGGCCGGTCGAACAGACGCCGTGCGCTGGCTTCAGTGACCAGGACTGGGATTTCTTCCAGGTCACCCACAATGGGGAGGTAGTGAACCAGATTCACAACATCGACCGGAACCTGTGTCTGGTCACCCGTGGCACTGGGGAGACCCCAGCCGTGGTGACAACCTGCAACGGCGGGTTCGCCGACCAGCTGTGGCGGGCGTTCCTCTTCAGCGACGGCACCTGGCGGTTCCAGAACGTCAACTCGGGCCTGTGTCTCGTGGCGCGAGGTACCTCCCAGGCCACGCAGACGACCTGCGCCGGCTTCACCGACCAGTTCTGGTTCCTTGACTGACAACCGAAATACGGTTCCGGCCTGGAGCGCGCAACCGCGACCCAGGCCGGAATCCGCCCAAGGCGTCATTCGTATCGGTGGAACAGCGCCCGCGTCCCGAGCGAGCGCGCTACGCCCGGGACCGGCAGCCCACGAACGGAAAGCCCACCCACCTGAGCGAGCTCACCCGCGCCGCCCGTTGCTCGGACGAGAACTTGCCGCCGATCACCAGCCGCTGCTGGGGTCGGCGACATCCATCAGCCCAGCCGAAGACCCGCGCCGACGTGACCATCCTGGTCCGGGCGCTGGCCCGAGTAGCCGGACACACGCCGCGGAGGAGCTAGCCGAGGTGCGGTTCGGCTGACACGACGGCGATCCTCCTTCGAACTGCGCGGGGAGATCGGCATCTGCTACGGCGAAGTAAGCACGCTTCGGGAATTCGTCCCCGTCACAAACGACCAGAACCCGTTCGGCCTGGGCCTGGCCAGCCACGGATGATCCTGACGCCGCTGGCGCAACTGCTCGTCGGTCAACAAGTCCGCCGCAGTGTTTTCCTGCTCCGGTTGGGAGACGGCGTGCCAGCGCTGTGTGGGCGTGGGTGACCGGCTCAGTGGGCGAGCACGAGCGCGCTGGGCGTTAACGGTCTGATCGCGATGGTGAGCAAGGCGTTCGATCTGAAGATCGACAGTTCGGTCAGTTCGATCCGGGTGGTGGTGCTTGTATGGGGCCGGCACCGACTACGTTTTGTTCCTGATGTTCCGCTATCGGGAACGGTTGCGGGCCGGGGAGGATCGCGGTGCGCTGTGACTGGCTCGTCAACGCCCTGTTCGCTCCAGGCGGGGGACAGTTGGGCGAGCAGGCGCATGACATCGACTAGGTCCTCACCGATCGCCTGTCTGATCGTCACAGGACTGTTCCACCGAGCAGCTGTTACGAGATCACGCACCGCTGAGATGTCTGGCGGACGTGATCCACTGCCCCGCGTGAACGGCGTCCTGTTCCACTGCTGGTCGCCCTGCGGCAGGCATCCGCTCTGCCCGACGAGCGCGATCGACAGCCCTGCCTGACTGGTTGGATGGGCAGGTGAGCGAGAATTATCCGAGACTGTTGGAAGACCGAGAAGTGCTGGTGGCACGGGGCGGTGAACAACGACAAGCGCGGCTGCGGGGCTGGCTTGACGGCTACGACGGGCCACGACCGCTCTATCGGATCGAACTGTTCCTCGGTGGGGACCGGTATACGGCCACTGCCATGGACATGTTCGAATCACTCGTCCGGCTGCGTCGTCAGTTGGAGCCTGGTGGTTGGATGGTCGCCGTTCAAGGGGCCCGCCGCGATACCTACCCGAGCGGGATGGCCAGGGATATGGGTGGCGGTATGCAGACCTACATCATGCGACCGGGCCACAAGAGTTCGATGGATGATCTCGTCGATACGCTGGCTGACGCGGCCGTCGAACAGATCGGGACCGTTGAGGAACAACAGGCCTGGCATGCCGAATGGTGGGCAGCGGCTGCGAGTCGCCGAGACTGAGCGCACTCGGCCTGCCGTCGAGACCCGTGGTCTCCGGGGAAGGAGTACGTACCGAATCCCGGCAGGGTCCGAGGAGCCTCGCCGCGGCTCGCGGCACCGAACATCCGCCGGACTTCCCTCTAATCCAACGAGCGGAACAGCGGGCGAGAGAGGTTCGCCGCCAAAGACAGCCGAAACCTCAGAAGGACACGTTGAGGCCGTATGGGATTGCCGCATGGATAAGTGGAAGCACCTCCTTCATGCCGCGAGTCGGGCGTTCCCCGAGTGCACGCTCGTGGCTGGGGCGCGAAGGAGGTGTGACGGCGACGACTACAACGGTGGTTCGGTGCCGGCGAGACGTCTGAGGACGACAGCGAACGTTGTCCTCTGCGGACAGCAGGTTGACCTTCGATCGGCGCTGCTCGCGTCATCGAGGAAACCGCCCGCCGCGCAGGACATACCGCGATGCGGCTTCCAGCGTTGATCACACCGCCTCTTCCCCGTGGGGATGCGGGGCTGAGGCGGCGACGTGCTGTCAGTTAAGTCGGTTTTCCTTGCGGTGGACGAACTTCATTCCTGACCAGTCGTCCCCGAGTGCGGCGACTTTCACGTCGACGACCCCGAGCGGGGAGGAAGATCTCGCGCAGAGCGTTCTCCGTGATGCCCCTGATGTGACCGGCCGCGTCGAGGCCAGCCGATCCACAGCACGGCCTGGTCGGCGAGGGCCTGGACCAATGCAGAGGCCTCCGTGGAGAGGTCATCGATAGACCGGTAGAACGCCATCGTGATGTCGGCGTCGGTGACACCCCCGTCGCCGACGGTGCTGCTGTCGGGGAGATCGGGGATCGTCCATCCGGGTGGCCGGTGTGCAGGTGAACGCGGTGTCCTTGTTTGATCCCGATCTTCCTGGCCAGTGGTGTGCCGGAGTAGCCCGCGGTCATTTCTGGATCAGGGTGAGTACGTTGCCGGCCGGATCCTTGATCTGGGCCTTCGTGACCCAGCCGTTGTCGGTTGGTGGCATGAGGACGGTGCCGCCCAGCTCGGTCGCCTGGCCGACCGCCTGATCGAGGTTCTCGACCGCGATTCCCAAGGTGACACTGGGCTGTGGGTCACCGACGATCGACCCGGCCAGGCCGCCGGGGGTGTGGACCAGTGCGTATCCGGGTCCCTTCGGATCGACGTGCCAGTCGAGCAAGTCGCCGTAGAACCGCCGCAGCGCGTTGTCGTCCGCGCCGCTGATGTCGAAGTGCACCACCGCGTTTGCCTGGTACGTGGCTCTGTCGCTCATTGTGGACTGCTCCTGCGTTGTGTCGGAGGATCGACCGGAAAGGCCTGGGAGAGCAGGTCGATCAGGTGTGCCATTTGCTCTGGGTGGGCGTGGTAGAGCCGGCGGGTGCCGTCCGCTCTCATCGTGACCAGGCCTGTCTTGCGCAGTACCTTCAGGTGCTCCGACACGCTGGCCGGGGCCAGACCAAGGCGCTCTGCCAGCTCGCCCGCACCACGTTCACAGTCCCAGGTCTCGATGAGGATGCACCGACGATGACTGCTGGCGATGGCGCGCAGCAGTTCGTCAAGACCCTCGGGCTCAACCACAGGACCACACTACTTCGGGAAAATACGAAATAGCAATGGGAGTGTTCGCGCATGTCGGGTCGGCCAGGAGGACTCCCCCGCAAGGACCACTTCTGCCACGTGGCGGTATCGAGGTAGACACGGAGCCAAACACTCCGCTCGCCGCGCACGGCGGCCGACTTCGCCGCGACCGTGAACGACAGCTCCGTCAGCCAGCCGCCGGTTTGTCCCGACGCTCCGCGATTCGCTGATCCCGTTGCGCCAATGCAGTTTCCGGCTCCGCCACACGCGCGAAGAGATGTGTCCTTGACCTCTAGTCGACTTGAGGTAGCAGACTCCGGGTATGGACTTCCAGACTCCGTTCGATTCGGCCTACAAGACGCTGTCCGCGCCATGGTTCATCGGAGGGCCACAGCCCGCGGTGGTGGACCTGGAACGGGAGGGCTGGATCACGGGGTCGGTCCTGGACGCGGGGTGCGGCATGGGTGAGCACACGATCCACCTGGCCCGGCTCGGCTACGAGGTGCTCGGTGTCGACTTCTCGTCGCCCGCGGTGGAGGCGGCTCGTGGCAACGCGGCCCGGCAGGGGGTGGCGGCGCGGTTCGAGGTCGCCGACGTCCTGGACCTCGCGGACCGGGACCGGTTCGACACCGTGGTGGACAGTGCCCTGTTCCACGTGTTCGGCCCCGCGGAGCGTGACGCCTACACCCGAAGCCTGCACGCGGTCTGCCGAGCCGGCGCGTACGTGCATGTTCTGGCGCTGTCCGATGTAGAGCCGGGCCTCGGCCCACAGATCAGCGACTCGGCCATCCGCGACGCCTTCCGGGACGGATGGGTCCTGGAGGACCTGCGCCCCAGCAGCTACCGGGTCATCGTCGGTCCCGAAGACGGCGACCGCCTCAACCTCACCGCCGGCCAGCCAGCCGACATGACCGCCTGGCTGGCCCGAGCACGGAAGAGCTAGGCGCGAGCTTCTGCCTCGCGGATCCGCGGGTCACGTGCGCTGAAAGAACTCGATCTCGCCGAGGGCGATGTGCCTGCCGTCCGACAGACCCACGGCGGACCGGACGGTGACACGGATCCGCACGACATCGCTGATTCCGGTATCGACACGCTGGGGCCCAGGCCGGTCGGCCAGTTCTACGGGCAGAGTGTCGGTCTCGCCGTCCGAGCTGATGACGACCACGTCCAGTCCGGCTGGTCTGGCCTGCTGGACGAACGCCTCCTGCTTGGTCGAGGCACCGGCATGCACGACCAACGACAACAGCCGGAACGGGTGGTCGAAGGTGAACTCGATCCCATCCCCCGGTTTGGGCGCACCCCAGTACCGGTTGGTCAGTCCGTCCACCGCGTCGCCGGCGGGATGATCCGGTACCTCGGCACTCGCGACAACGCTCACCGGGCCGATCGGCGCCGGGGTGGATGTCTTGTCTCGCAGGTCCTCGACGAGCCCACGGCCGACGGGGAACAACACGATCCCGCCGATGACCAGTACCGGCAACAGGATCAGCACGACGAGCCGCCGCCGTAGCCGGCCTGGGCCGTCGCCACGCCGGAACCATCGCGGCAGCCCCAGCCGACGCCACCATGGCAATCTGGCGGTGACCACGACGGCTTCGGTGAGCGGGGTCGCGCAATGCCGGCAGAACCGCCGTGTCGGCGGGTTCGGGGTGCCGCACACCGGGCATGGCGTTCCGTCCTGTGCCGTCACCCCGCTCGGCGAGCGCGGCACCGGCCGTCTGGGGACGGGTTTCGCCGGCTGCACGGCGACAGGCTGGTCGGCATCCGGTTCGGTGTCCCCGGGGCGGACGACGTGCGCGGCACGTGCGGCGTGCACGTCACCGAGGCCCGGCGCGGGGGTTCCTCCCGACCGGGGGTCGACAGCGCGCTCGTCCTTCGGGCCCCAACCGAGGTAGGACCCGCAGTTGCCACAGAAGTCGTCGGTGTCCGCGACCACGGCACCGCACACCGGACACGACCGCATCGGCTAACTCCCTTCCCGCTGTGGTGGTCCCGGCAGGACCTCGACGGTGCAGGTCACGTGGATCGGGCAGACCGCGGCGACCAGCGCGGCCACCTGATCCCGGTCGATCGCGCCCGCGGTGCCCGGCCACACCTGTACGACGGCCTCGGTGACGGCGGCGCCGGGCAGCTCACCACCAGGCCGCGTGGACCAGGTGGCGCCCACCCCGTCCAGCACGCGCGCGTGAACTCCCAGATACAGCCACAGCCGGTCGACAAGCCCGCGGCTGGTGCCCTTCCAGCGATGCAGTTCGACCGCGAGGGCCACGGCCGCGCGGCGCAGCGGTGCCGGCCAGTCCGGGTCGAGCTCAACCGCCACCCAGGAAGCCAGCCAGGACAGGAAGTCCTCCGGGGTGAGCCGGACGTCGAAGTAGGCCGGCAGGTTGTCCAATGTGGATAGAACGGGGGCGAGTACGACATCAAGGCCCGAAGTGAACCGCTGGGCGAAGTCGTCCGCGGCGTACAGCGTCGGCAGCTGCTCACCGAGCGGGTGCCTGCTGGGCAGGCCGGGTAGCGCGCCTCGGGTCATCGACCCTCCTCCACGCTGCCCGGGTCACCGGACGTGACCGCGATCTGGTGCTGTTGCGAGAACACCAACGCGTGCCTGGCCAGCTCGATGCGGTTGGCCGCCGTGCCCCGCTTTCCGGTGATCGGGTCGGCCGGGAACAACCGGACCTCCTCCACCAGTCCCACCCCTGGCACCCGTTGCAGCACGGCGAAAACCTCCCCGTACTGGACGGGCCGCCCGAACGGCCACCCGGTGCCGTCGGCGCCGCCGCGGAGAGGGTTGAGATACCGGTAGAGCGCGTCGACGGCATCGGCGTTCACCCGGTTCGGCTCGGCCCCCGCCGCCACCAGCCGCGCCACCACCGTGACGCCCTGGTAGAACGGCGGCTCCACGACGAGCCGGGTGCCCACCAGACGACGTTCGTCCAGCCGCGTCGCGATCGTTTCGAGCAACTGCTCGGACGGGATCAGCTGCTCGAAACGGAGCCTGTCCCCCTCGTCGGCGACGGCTCCCGGCACCACCAACACCCGCGCGGCGCCTGGTTCGTACCCGGGACCGGCGGGCAGGCAACGAATCCTGGCCGCGGCAGGGGCGGCCTGCCGCGCGATCTGCTCGTAGTCCTGGGCCGTCACCGCCCGTTCCTGCACCCGCAGCTGGTTCGGGGCACGCACCTTCGCCTCGGCCACCGTCTCCCCGTCCACCCCGCCAACCGCGGCCTCCTGATTCTCCACAGTGGACACGTAGGGCACCGAACTGCCCAGCACGGAGATCGCGCCACGGGCCACGTTCCCGGCCTTGCCGCCGCCCGTGCGGTACCGCGCCACCTGGATCCACGCGCCCTTCGGCGGCACCGCGCCGTAACGCCGCAACGAGCCGTCCGGCTCTCGGACCGCCGGGGGGAACAGGAACTCACCGTTCACCGCGTCGAGCACCACGTGCCGGTCGGTCGGCCCTGACCGGCCGAAGTGCTCCACCACTGTCCAGTCCTGCCAGCCCTCTTCTTCGGACACCCGCACGATGATCGGGTCGGCGTCGATCAGCACCGGCGCCCGCTCGACCCGGAACCGTTGTCCCGGTACACCTTCTGAAACGCCGAGCTGCCCGTCGAGCACCGTCTCCGCGTGTTCCACTCCGACGGTGCCGCCGACCGTGAACGCCTCCGCCACCCGAATCGTGGGTGATTCGGAGTAGAAGGGCTGGTCCGGCACGGCCGCCACGACCCGGCAGCGCACCCAGCCCGCCCGGACGCCGGCCACCACCGAGGGGGTGTGTCCGGCAGGAACCCGCATCACGACGTCGCCGGGCCGGTTGAGGCCGCCGGTGGTGTCCTCGTCGGTCGGACACACGGCCCAGGCCACCCCGTCCCACGCCTCCCACACCAGAGGAGGTTGCCTCGGATCGACCCCGACGCCCTCAACCTGGCTGTCGAGCTGCACGGCCACCAGACAGCGCGGCACCGCGTTGGAGAGCCCGAACAGCATCACGTCGCCCGGCGCGGGCTTGGCCTGGAAACATCGCACTCCCTTGCCGGCGTTGAGATCGTTGGTGCGGTCGGTCTGGTCTCCGGTCGCGGAGACCGTGACGAGCCTGTCCAGCCGGCACGGCACGATGGGCAGGTCCTCGACGGTGGCGAACACCACCGCCTCCCGCGCCTCGGTATGGGCGGTGGCGACCTCGGTACCCGTCGGCAGGAGCACAGTCTCCTGCTGTGGGGAGGAAAGCCAGAAGGTCACGTCGGCCCTGGCCGCGGCCGGCGGGAACAACCGGACGCCCAGCAGATCGAGGAACGCGAGGAAGTTCTTCTCCGGCACCCGGTTCAGCCGGTAGACGAGCTGGTCGACCATCTGCGCGAAGGTCTCGATGAGCGTCACGCCGGGATCGGACACGTTGTGGTCCGTCCACTCCGGAGTGCGTTGCTGGACGTACCGCTTGGCCTCGTCCACGAGTTGCTGGAAACGGCGGTCGTCCAGGTTGGGCGCGGGCAACGCCATCAGGCCACGCTCCCCTTTCCGGCATCCTCGGCGAACGGGATGGTGTAGAACGGGAACACCAGGTTGCGCACGTCGTTCGTCGAGCGCACGGTGTAGCGGATGTCGATGTAGAGAACCCCTTCCTCGACGGTGTCGAACGCGATGACCACGTCGGTCACCTCGATCCGGGGTTCCCATCGGTCCAGCGCGGTGCGCACCTCATAGGCGATGCGGCCCGCGGTCTGGCCGTCGGCCGGCGCGAACACGTAGTCGTGGATCCCGCAGCCGAACTCCGGGCGCATGGGACGCTCGCCGGGCGCGGTGCCCAGCACGAGCCGGATCGCCTCCTGGATCTCCTGGTCCCGCTCCACCATCCCGATACCGCCGGTGGCCCCGACCCGCATCGGGAACGCCCAGCCACGTCCGATGAACCTCTCGCTCACGGTTCCCCCCGCGCCTGATCGTTCGCTCCGCAAGCTCCACTCACAGGGCACCACCGATGACCACGTTCAACGCGCCGACCACGATGTTGGCGCCACAGGTCGTGCGGTCGCCGACGCAGGCGGCCGGGAGCCCGCCGATCAACGTCGTCCCGGTGGGCCGTGGCGGGCCTGGCATGATCACGTTGGCCGGCCCGAGCGGCGCGTGCGTCGGGACCACACATGCGTGCACGCTGCCGACCACCGCCGCGGGCCTGCCGCCGATGAACACAGTGGACACCTGTGCCGCGGCGGGCGGTGGAGGTGTGCCGATCACACCCCCATGGGACGTGTTGTCACCGATCCGAGCGGCCGGGGGCATCGTGGAACTCCTTGTCAGGATTGGGTTTCGTACGGTTTCGATCAGTTGATCCGGACCATCCGGCCCTGCAACGTCGCCAGTCCGGCGCTGTTGATCCCGACCTTGCCCGTCGCGTCGATCGACACCGTGCCGCCGGACAGGGTGAGGTTGCCCTTGCCCGCGTCGATAGTGATGCCCTGCGGTGTCAGACTCATCGAGCTCAGTGCCCCCTTCCCGCCGGGGCCGAACACCGTGACGTCGATCTTGTTGTGCCGCTCGTCGACGCGGATCTCCAACCGGTCGTTCCCGCTGGCGATCCGGACGCCGGGCGGGCCGATCATGCCGTCGATCAGCTCCAACCGGTGGCCCTTGCGGGAGACGAGGGACCGACGGTTGACCTTGCCGCCGCGATCGACCAGCGGCAACGTGTGCGGCGAAGGCACGTCCTTGCCGTTGTAGAGGCCGCCGAGCACGTAGGGCTTGTCGAGACAGCCATGTTCGAAGCCGACCAGTACCTCGTCGTCCACGTCCGGGCCGAACACGCCGCCGCCCTGCCCGCCGAGCTGCACGGTGCGTACCCAGTCGGTCTGGTAGTTCTTGTCGTCCAGCCAGGGGAACTTCAGCTTCACCCAGCCACGCTGCGCTCTGCCGGTCTCCTTGATGTCGGTCACGATGCCGGTGACGACGCCGGGGATACGAGGGCCGCGGGCAGGGGCGTTCGCGCCGGTGGTCAGCCCCGCCAGGGAGCGGTCCGGTGACGCGCTGACGAGAACCGTGGTGCGGTAACCGGTGTTCGGGTCCAGCACGTGGTGTACCGCGGTCGCGGTGTAGCGGCCGGAGAACGCGGCGCCGACGTTGGCGAGCGTGACCGGCACCCCGGCACGCAACAGCGGGTTGCCCTCGACGACGGCCTCGACCTCCCCCAGACCCGCGCTCATGGACGCCGCCAGTGAGCGCGCCGCCGCGTTCGCCTCCGCGTTGTTGCCGTAGGGCGTGTCGGCGACGAGCAGCGTGGTCTTGCCGAAGTTGCTGGTGTTCTTGAACCCCGGCCGCACGGTCGTGCTCGGCCTGAGCGGGTGTTTGGCGATCACCGGCTGCTTGGTGTCAACGTTCCACCCGCGAACCTCGACGGCGTCGACCTGGTCCGCGGCGGTCAGCACCGCACGCAAGGCCATGAGATTCTCGCCGTACTCCAACACGAAGGCGCTCTGCGCGGACGTCGTGCTCGGCGGCGGAGCCTTCGAGGCCAATGCGGGCTTCACGAAGTCGAGCCTGCCCTTGTCGTCCACTCGCACCGTGGCGCCGTGCTCCTGGGCCAGGCTCTGCAGAAACTCCCAGTCCGAGACGTTGGCCTGGGCGAGATGCTTGTAGATGATCTTGGGTGCTTCGATCCTGCCGCGCGAGATGCCGGTGCCCACCAGGACCTTGTCGACGATCGCCGGCAGAGCCGTGTTCTGGAAGGCGGCCACCTTCCGGCCACGGAACAGCCGATGTGCCAAACTCTGCGCCCGCACGATGGTGAAGGAGCCGGTCGAGTCCGAGTCCAGCTCCAGTGCTGTGACCTCACCCGTGAACAGCAGCTCCTGGGCCTGCTTGTCCAACGTGCTGACGGAGACCTTGAGCAGGGTGCCGATCGTGATGCGGGTCTCGGTCAGCAACTCGTGGTTCGGATCCCGGAAGCTGAGCGTCGCGGCGTCCGGCAGGCCCACGTTCTCGTCGACCACGCAGTGCACGAGCTGGTTCGGCCAGGGCTCCGGCAGTGGGCCGCCGGCGTCCACGATCGGGTCGGCGGCGAAGGACCGCCCGGAGGTCGCCGCGCTGGTCATCGGTCACCACCGGACTCGTCGAAGCCAGGTACGAGAAGTTCGCTCCCGGGCACCAGAACGAGGGGATCGTCGATCTCGTTCGCCTCGGCGATGAGCCGCCACGCCGTCGCGTCGCCGTACTCGCGCCAGGCGAGTTGGGGCAGGCTGTCGCCGACCACCACACGGTGTGTCCGGCGGGCGTTCTCGGCACCCGACGTCGGGTTCTGCCGAGGTGCGTCGACGCTGGCCTCCTCGATGGCGAGTGCGCAGGTGGCGCGCAACGGCTTACCGTCCACATCGAACAGTGAGTAGTCCACCGAGAAGTTGGACAGCACCCCGTCGAACGAGGTCGTCCGGGCGGTCCCCCACTCGAACCGCACCCACGGGCTGGCGGGTTTCTTCTTCGCCAGGCTCTTCGGGGTGGGGACGCAGGCTTTCATGAGCTCTTCCACCTTCTTCTCCACCGAGTCGTCATGTTTGGCGGTGGCATCCAGGAACACCTCGAGCGACAGGGAACGGGGACCGCTCCCGACGAACTCGGGCATCGCGGACTGCTTGGCCATCCTCGCCGGCGTACGCCGCCACTCGGTGCTCTTGGTCAGTGCCAGCTTGTTCGGATTGAACTGGAACTGGACCCGGGCGATGGTCGCCCCCGGTTTCGCGCCGACCTTGGCCGGCGGTTCCATGATCAGCAGGTGTGCCCGCGCCAGGCTCTTGCCAAGTGGCGACGCCGCCATCTCATGCTCCCATCAGGACGGTTGGAGACCCTGATGGGCGATCTCCAGGGTTTCCACCGCTGCCTGCGAACTGGACGGATCGAAGGAGGGACCCTGCCAGCTGACCGGGATGATGCCGAGCACCTGCCACCGCGCGATCGGCGTCAGGTTCGGCTGGAGCGCGACGATCTCGCCGTCCTTGCGCTCGACCCGCTGGATCGTCTGCGCCAACCACTTCGACACCTTGACGGTGTCCGAGGTGACCGCCCTGCTGAACGTGATGTTGGACCACGTGATCCGGGATGGCAGCTGCCACGCGAAGCCGTTGTTGCCGCCCTCGACGAACTGCTCCACCTCCACCTGGGCACCGAGTCCGGTGCAGGTGTGAAACCTGCCGAGGTCGTCCCCGCCGATGACCAGGCGGAAGAACACGCTGCTGGCAAAGATGCCGTCGGACATCCGGTACTCCTTTCCGAAGCTAGCGGTGGCGGTCGTGGAGCCTGCCGATGCGTTCTCTGCCCTGGCGCAGTTCGGCTCGCAGGAGTCGGCTCACCGGTTCGAGGAGACGGCGGGCCAGCTTGTCGAGGTCGGGGTCTGGTTCGCCCGCCGGGGTGGTGTCGCCGGTTTTCGCTCCGGCGTCTTCCGGCGTCCTCTGAACGACCGTGACCGGCACTCCCGGCGAGACGCCGGTGGCCACCCGCTGTACCCGGATCGACGAGGGTGGTGCCGGCGAACTCGCACGCGGGACTCGAGTCCGGCCGTTGTTCCCCTGCGCGGCCGACGAGGACGGCACGGGCTCCCGGCCAGGCACGGACGTCACCGTGGCCGGAGGCGCCCGCCGTAGTGCCGCCACCGGAGCCTTGGCCGACATCGGCGCCGTCAGCGTGGCACGCTGGATGGCGGTGCCGGGGACCGCGGGTTGGGACGGGACCTGCCGTGGTTGTGGCCGCGTCCAGCGCGCCGGGACCGCGGTCGATGCTGGAGACCGCGGGGCGGTGTCGGCGGCGCCGAGTCGCTGGCCGCCGCCTCCGCCGGTGACGACGGCCAGCGGCCGCTCCGCGAGCAGGGGCAGTACACGCTCGATCACCGGCACACCTGTCGTGGTCGGCGCGGCACCGCGGCCGACAGGATGGTCCGTCACCACCGGCATCGCCGCGTCGGGAGCAGCGGGGGAATCCGGTGCCGCCACCGTCCGTTGCACGGTGGCGGCGCCGGAATCCTGCGAGACCGGCACGGCCGCCACCCTGGCCGCAGGGCGGGACGCGACCGGCGTGCGGCCGTGTGCCGCCCCCGGCTCGGCCGGGGCCGGACTGGTCCGCCGGGACACCACGGGAGCACCGGTGCCCAGAACCGGGCGCGGCATGGCATCGGCCGGAGTGGCTTCGGACAAGGACGGTGCGGCGGACCGGACCCGTTGCGGCGAAGGGGTTTCACCCGTCGACGGAGCAGCCGGTTCGCCAGTCGGACTCGGCGGCGCCGGAACGACAGTCGTACCACGCGGCTTCGGGACCGGAGTCGGGGCGCCGGCAGCTCGTTGTACCACGGGATCCTTTTCCACCTCTTGGCGACGGGACTCCTGCCGTCCGCTCCACTGTGGACCATCCGGACTCGGCGGGAGGCGAGTCACTCGGACCGCGAGCGGCCGCCGTGGTTCCGGTGCCGCTGCCACCTCGGCCGGGCTGGTGACCACCGAACCCTGGACATCCGGCCTGCGTTGTATCGGCCGCTCGACACCGAGCAGCGGAACCGAATCGGGTACGGATCTCGCCTTACCGGCCGGCAGGGCCGAAGGCGGCACCTCGGCGATCGGCGCTCCGATACCAATGCGTTGCGGGACCGCGTTTCTGTCCGGCGGGGAAGGGGAGGCTTCGGCTGGGACGGCGGTCCGCCGCTGCACGGCCTCGGTCCGGGCCACCGGTAACGGCTTCGAACGTGGTGAAACAGGCTTCGGCACCGCATAATCCACCGGGAGCCGCACGTTCGACGAGTCGAAGGTTTCCCGCACCGTCGCGCCGGTCGCATCCACAACGGACGGTCCCTCGTCGGCGGGTGGTCGGGTCAAGGGCTCGCCGAGCGTGGGCCGCATTCGCACGTCCGGCGCAGGCCGAGCTACCCCGCCCTGCTCCCGGACAGGAGCCTCGGCCAGGCGCTGCACCACCGGGCCGGTGTCCTCGGTCGTCGCCGCGCCATGGCGTTCCGGGATTGGGGTCGCCGCCTTGTCGTGCCGAGGGCGGGAGATCACGCCCACCGAGGGCACTCGACGGGACGGGAGCACGGGTGCCGACGCGGCCATGGTCAGTGGTGGCGCGACCTGGCGAGGCCGCACCGTGTTCGTGCCGGCCACCTCGCGGGCGAAAGTACCCGGTCCGGTCGTGCCGGTTTCCGCTCGGACCGGACGAGGTCCCGTCGGTACCGGTCTACTGTCCACAGCCCCGGTTTGCGATGAATGCGGCGGCCCGGACCGGTCGGTCGCCCGCGAGACCAGAACCAGTTCGTCCGCTGGCGATCGGGCCGGGTACCGCACCGTCCCGTGCACGAGCCCGGACGGAGCGTCTCCGCCGAACCGGTGCCCGAGTCCGGTGGTGACCGTGGGATTGCGCGATGAGACAAGCGATCCGCGAAAGCTCATCCCATCGGTGACACCGTGGTCGGCTCGCTGGATCACGCCGGACAGCGGCGCGGTCCGGCGCCAGCCACCGTCCCATGTGGACGCCGCCCGATCGGCTCGCGGCGCGGCGGACGCGGTGCGCGTCCTTCCCCGGCCACGGCGGAACTTGTCCAACAGGCCCACTGCCTCATCCTTGTTCGTTCATCCGCGTGTTGATCCGCGCGATCTCGCGCACCCAGCGCTGCCGCTCGTGGTGTTCCAGATCGAGGATCTCCTCGCGCGTCCAGTGGAAGTGGTAGGCGACGTACGCGACCTCCTCGTGCAGACGTTCGGCCGCGTACGTCACTATTCCCCCAGGCCGCCGCCGGCGAGGTCGATCTCGAAAGCCGTGTCACACGACGGACAGGTGACCCCGGCGCGGGTATGTCCCTCGCTGTTGATCCGGCGGTAGAAGTCCTGCAGGAAGGCGATGTCGGTGGCGTACATCTGCTCGACCACGCCCGCGTGCACGTCGGTGATCCGGCCCAGTTCGGTGATCACCTGACTGAGCAGCACCACGCTCAGGTAGGCGGGGTTCTCCTTGACCCGCACATCGATCTGCGGGCGCAACTCGTCCCGTGCCGTGGCAAGCCGCATCCGGCCGTGCCGCTGCAGGGTTCCGTCGGAGTGCAGGTACCCACGCGGAAGCTCGAACTCGAACTCGGTACGCAGACCGGCCGGCTCGCCACCTTCGTCGCGGCGCACCGAGGACTTCTCCCGTTCGACCGGCACGGTGTCCGCCACCAACTCCTCGAGATCACCGATCGAGACAGCCCGCCGCCTCATTCCACCTCGATCCGCTCGAAGGTGATGGTGGCCTTCTCGTCCGCCCCCGCCGACTGCGTCGCGTTGAGCCCGGGGCCTTCCCACTTGCTGACCCACGCGTCGAACAGCTGCATCCGGCGGACCGTGTCGCCCTTCGGGTCCTGGACCTCGATCGTGAGGTTCTGGCGCGCGTCCTCCACGTCCCCGTTGAGCAGGGTCTTGTTGATCCAGTCCGTGAACTCGGGACTCTTGTCCATGCCCCGGGTGATCGTGACCTCGCCGCCCTTGTGCCCACCGGGCTGCTTCTTGTTGATCGGCTTGCCGCGGTCGGTCACCTGCTGGGTCTCGACCACGTCCTGCTCGACGGTCAGCCCGCTGACCTCTTTGATCGATTCCACCGTGACGCCGCCGAGCTGGACGCCAAACCGGTGTGTGGCAAGGGTGTCGCCCTGGGTCATGACTGGTTACCGCCTTCTCACAGTTGTTGACGCGTCATTCACTGACCAGACTGGTGCTGTCCGAGAACTGGGACAGCCGGAAGATCACGAACTCGGCCGGCTTGACCGGCGCCACGCCGATCTCGCACACCACCTGTCCGAGATCGATGGACTCCTGCGGGTTGTTCTCGCGGTCGCACCGGACGAAGAAGGCTTCCTCCGCCGTACGGCCGAACAACGCGCCCTGCCGCCATTCCTCGTTCAGGAAGGCGCTGATGTTGCGCCGGATGCTGGACCACAGCCGGTCGTCGTTCGGCTCGAAGACGACCCACTGGGTGCCGATCAGGATCGACTCCTCCAGGTAGTTGAACAGCCTGCGCACGTTGAGGTAGCGCCAGGCCGGGTCGGAGGACAGTGTGCGGGCGCCCCAGATCCGGATGCCGCGACCGGCGAAGGAGCGCACACAGTTGACGCCGATCGGGTTGAGCAGATCCTGTTCGCCCTTGCTCAGCGACAGTTCCAGATCCACGGCACCGCGGATGACCTCGTTGGCGGGAGCCTTGTGCACGCCACGCTCACTGTCACTGCGGGCCCACACACCCGCGACGTGACCGCTCGGCGGCACGACCGTGTTCCGGCCGCTGGCCGGATCGAACACCTTGATCCATGGGTAGTAGAGCGTGGCGAACCGCGAGTCGTAGCCCGCCTCGTCCAGCCGCCACGCGCGAACTCCCTGCGCGTGGAGCCCCGGTGGCGTGTCCAGCACGGCGACCCGGTCGGCCATCTGCTCGCAGTGCGAGATCACCGCGAGCTGGACCGCCCGGACGCCCTCCGCGTCGAGCATGCCCCTCTGGTACGCGCTCATCAGGTCGGGCACCGCGACCATGGTGATCTCGTCAATGGTCTCCAGGCCACCGAACCCGGTCCGGTCCGCGAGGTCGCCGACGTACTCCTGGGCGTTGATCGTGCCCGGAGGGCCGGCGGAAGTGGCCGGGACCGGGACCGACTGGTTCTCCGGCCGAGTCAGCGCGGTACCCGGCTGCTCGCTGATCTCGATCAGCTTGGACCGCTCACGAACCTGCGTGACCACATAGCTCTTGATGTTCTTCTTGGTCGAGACGTCGAAGGTCTCCACCACCTTGCCGCCCTGGCTGACCAGCAGCTTGAAGCGGTCCTCCGGCGGGTTCTCACCGTCGACGTCGCCGACCTCGACGGTGATGTCGGCGCCCGCGGAAGGCAGGGCGGAAATCCGCAGCCCGCCCAGCTTCGCATGATCTGGCGCGGTCACGTCCTGCCGTCCGGAAAGGACTGCGCCGGTCGACGCGCCACCGATCCGGACGACGTAGGCCACGCCGCCACCGTTGGCGAAGTAGCCGTACACGGCGTGTGCGAGGTAGTCGCCCTCGGTGAAACCACCGAAGGTCTGGATGTACTGGTTCCAGTTCGTCACCAGCGTCGGCTGGTGGAACGGGCCCTGCTCGGCGAAACCGACGAACGCGGCCACCGCGGTGCCCACACCTTCGATCGGCCGGGCTCCGGTCTGGACCTCCTCCACATACACGCCCGGGGAGAGGTACGACGGCATGCTCGCTCCTTCGTGTGCCCAGTTTCTGTCACTTCAAAGCCTGGCCGTTGTCGTTGCCGGGAAACAGGTCCGCCCGTTCCAGGTCAGGGGCAGCGCCGGTGCCCCCCGCGGTCGTCTGGTCCTCGCTCACACCCTGCTCGTGAGCTTTGCCTTGGCTTTGGCCACGCCGGCCAGGAACTTCCGCTTGGCGGTGTCGACGAGCCGCCTCGTCGTGTCCGCCAGTCGCCTGCCAAGGTTCCGGCGGGGCGCCTCCTGCGTGGCGGTCGTCGCCGGATCGGCTTCCGCGGGCCCGGTGGCCCGCGCCTCCGCGGCGGTTCGCAGGTCGTCAGCAGCCTGGCGACGTTGCTGCTGTTCCGGTGTCAACACGCTGGTGTACTTGCCGCCGGTGCTTATCGCCGCGTCGATCGCGGCGTAGATCCGGTCCATCAGCTTGAGCCAGGGAGCGCTGCCCGGGTTGCGGATCTCGACCACGACCGCCTCGGTGGGCGCTGTCCTGTCCTCGTACTGGACCATGTCGGTCCTCCGCCCGAGCTGTCCCATGCCCTGGTACAACTCGCGCAGATCGGCGATGAGGGCCTGGACCAGTTCCGGTTCCTCGGGGATGGTGATGTCGTCCATCTCCGGCTTGGGCCTGCGGTGTCCCGTGGCGACCTTGCCCCTGGGCTCCCGACGCACACCGGCCGCGAGCCGCCGGGCTCGTTCGTCGTCGTCGATCGTGTCCTCGCCGGGTGCCAGCTTGCCCTCGGCCGTCAGCAGGTCGCGGCCCGGGTTTCCGTCCCTCGGCACCATCGCCTCCAGGAAGTCCTTCCGCGTTGTGGTGATCTCCGCGGCAGGCGCGGTGTCCTGCGGGTCGTCGAACCAACCGGCCAGCACGCGTTCCGCACCGGCCGGGTCCGCCAAGTCCTCCCGCCCGGCCATCAGGCGCACCCATTCGTCCAGGTTGTTCGCCACGGCGTTGCGCTCCACGACGGGCAGCAGGGCGAACATGGCAGCGAAGTCGGTACGGGCCATCACCGGGAAGAGGCCCTTGGGGAAGGTGACGTCGTCCTTGCCCAGACCCGCGCGGAGGTAGGAGTCCAGCAACGTGATGAAGCCGAGGAGCTCATTGCTCGGCTCATTGTCAAGGTTGAGCGCCGTCTGGGTCTCGGGGCCGAGTGCCTCGGGTTTGAGGCTCGGGGGCCGTGTGGTGACCGTGGCATTGACCGCCTCGAGCTGATCCAGCAACGCGGGCAGGGCCGCCAGCGGAACCCCGGCGGTGACTTGCAGGAAGGGGGTGGCGAAGGGCTCGTCCATGGTGAGCTGGTAGCCCGGCTCGCCGCCGACCAGGCTGGCGGTCCCGACGCCGCGCTC
Source organism: Actinophytocola sp. (assembly GCF_036378875.1). Lineage (GTDB taxonomy): Bacteria > Actinomycetota > Actinomycetes > Mycobacteriales > Pseudonocardiaceae > Actinophytocola. Next base: position 20,907 of record NZ_DASUVO010000089.1, on the reverse strand, counting down.
TTTGTGGCCCGTCAACTCCTTGTCCAGGTTGCTCATGCCGTCCCGCATGGTCTGCCACTCGTCGGGTGTCACGACGCCGGGTGGGTTGGTCACCATCTCGATGTTGGACTTCTCCTCACCGCGGTACTCGGCCTGCAGCTGGAAATGGGGGCGATGGACGAGCGGGGTGGCTTTGGGCACCGTTTGTCCTTCGCTGTCGGTGACGCGCCACCTGCCGTCCTCCACCTCGACCCCGACAGCGCGTTGGATCGCGTGCTCCGCCCCGGTGTCCACGCCGGCCGAGGTGGCCTCGGCCGCACCCGCGTCGTGATCTCGTTGCAGGGGTGCGGGGCCGTTCATCACCCGCTCGGCATTGGCCTCGGCGGCGCGCTCGAACGCGTCCGACGGATCGGAGACGCGCAACCCGTCGCCGGAGTCCGTGCCGGGCACCGGCCCGGAACTCTGTTGCACCACATGGGTCAGTTCGTGCGCCAGCATTCGCTTACCCGACGGGGACGCGGTGTCGTACCGCCCGCGCTGGAACACGATGTGCGACCCGGACGTGAAAGCGTGCGCCTGTACCGACTCCGCCGCGGTGTGCGCCGCCGAGTCGTCGTGCACGCGGACGGTCGAGAAGTCGGCGCCCAGGCGGCTTTCCATCTCGTGCCGGACGGACTCGGCCAGCGGCCGGCCGGACGAACGGAGCACGTCGGGCACGCTGGTGCGCTGCACCGGCCGGGCCTCGTCCCGCTCACGCGCCAGCATCTCCGCCGCCGCGGCGTTTCCCAGGCTGCGCTGCAGGGCCAGCACCTGCTCAGGAGACATCGGCCCGGAAAGCTGCCGAGCCGGTGCCGCGGGATCCGGTTGCCGCACCGGGGACCGGGTCTGCGCCGATCCGTCCACTTTGTCCTGTGACTCGTGCGAGTGCAAGGGGAACCTCATTTCGTCAGTGCCGTGAGCCAGCCGCCGAACTCGCTGTCCAACACGAGTCGGCCGAGCTTGCGGTACTCCTGGAACACCGACTCGATCACGTCAGCCATGCCGACCGGGCGGTTCGCCTCGGCGGCCAGGTAGGCGGCGGTCACCACGCACGCGCGGATCGAGCCACCCGCCAGGTCGAACCGCTCCGCGCAGAAACCGAGATCCAGGTCGTCCGCCCTCGGCATCGCGGTGCCGAGGCAGCGGTCCCACAACGCCTGCCGCTGCGTCGCGTCGGGTATCGGGAAGTCCGCGATCACGTCCAGCCGTCGGATGAACGCGTCGTCGAGGTTGGCACGCAGGTTCGTGGTGAGCACGGCGATGCCGTCGAAGGACTCCATGCGCTGCAACAGATAGGCCGACTCGATGTTGGCATGGCGGTCGTGCGCGTCCTTGACCTGGGAACGCTTACCGAAGATGGCGTCCGCCTCGTCGAACAGCAGTACGCCGTTCACCCCGGCGGCCTCGGTGAAGATCCGCTCCAGGTTCTTCTCCGTCTCGCCGATGTACTTGTCCACCACGGTGGACAGGTCCACCACGTAGAGGTCCATGCCCAACTCGGCCGCGACGACCTCCGCCGACATCGTCTTCCCGGTGCCGGACCCGCCGGCGAACAGCGCCATCACCCCGCGTCCCCGACCACCGCCGGGACGCATCCGCCACTGTCCGAGCACCCGGTCGCGGTGACGCGCGCGCATCGACAGCTTCCCGAGGGCGCGCCGGGTCGGTTCGGGCAACACGAGGTCGTCCCAACCCACGGCGGGGGTGATCCGGCGGGCGAGCCGTTCCAGCCCGGCGCCGTTCTGTGCCCGCACCCCGGCTCGCAGGTCGTCCAGGTCCACCGGCCGCCCGGACAGCGAGGCGAACCGCACCGCGCTGGCTGCCGCCCCGCGCACCTGGTCCGCCCCCAGCCGGTAGGAGGCGAGGTCGGCCGCCCACCGGTCGTCGAACACCTGGTCCGCGGCTTCCACCAGCGCTTGGCGCCACTGAGCGGTTCGTTTCGCCGGATCGGGCGGCGGCACCCGCACCGGCACCGGGGCATGCCGAGCCCAAGCCGGCTCCCAGCCTCGGGAACCGTGCACCAGCAAGGGAACTCCCGCCGCCATCCCCGTCAGCGCACGCAGCAGCCGTGCCCTCCCCGGCTGCTCGAGATCCAATGTCTCAAGTGGACCGACAACGATCCCGGCAGCACGCAGCCTGGCTTCTCTGACCAGCGCCGCCAACGCGGGCAGCGCGTCGGCCTCGTCGGTCAGCGCCACCACGTCCAGCACGAGCGCGCTCCGGCCGGTGGCGGCCAGCGCGTCCACCGCGACCTGACCCGCACTGCCTTCGGTCGTCCTGAGGTGCACCAGCCCGGTTCCGGTGTCGAGTGCTTTTCCGATCCGCTCGAGGAGCCCGTCCACGACGACCGGCCGTGGTGCGGAAACCCGTGCCAGGCCGCGCAACCGCGGGTCGGGGTCGTCATCCCCCAGCAGGTGGGCGACCACCCGGTCCGGAACGCTGAGCACGCGGGACAACGACGGCCGCGCCGGCTCCAGCACCTCGACCAGGCCACCGGACACCAGCGGCGCGGTCGCGTTGAACCGGAACCGCCCGCCACCTCCCGGCGGTACCCCGCACAGCTCCAGTGCCAGCCCGACGGTCGGCCGACGACGGGTCACGTCGTCGTTGAGGTAGCCGTAGAGCCGTTCGAAACGACCGTCGACGTCCGGAGCCAGCGCGATCAGCAGGAACTCCACGTCCAGTTCGGACAGTCCGAACAGGTCGGCGAGCCGGAGCAGCCGCGAGTCGCGGGCCTCCGGTGCGGCCGGACCCGACGGCAGTGTGGACGTCCAGGCCGCCGGCCGCACGGAAAGGATGTGCGCCACCGACTCCGGTGTGAGGTAGAGCCCACGATAGGGGTCGTCCGGTTCCGGGTCGGCCGCCCGCCGCGCCGCCACCACGTGCCGTACCCGCCCCTCGACCATACCGAGTCGTGCCCACAGGTAGTCCAGATCGATGCGTGCCCGGACCGCCGCACTCACCGGGGCGTCGTCCCGCGCCTGCGCCGCGCCGAGGGCAACGGCCGGGACCTGGTCGGCGCGAATCCCGCACCTTCGGCCGTGCTGCTCCCCTCGTAACGGAGCCGTCGCGCCGGCTCCCCGTCCGCGCCGCTCAGGTCCGGACCGGCACGCAGCACCAGACCTTCCGCGACGGCCGGCCCAGCCGGGTCGGGGTCCCCCGCGAGCGGGGCCGTCACCCGCAGGTCGATCGACGGCTTGAGTTCCCCGCCGAGCGCGGACCAGAAGTCGGAGGCCGACCGGCCCTCCGCGGGCACCGCTGTCTCGAACGTGACCGACAGGTCGAGCTCGGCCAGCGTTCCGGTCAACCAGCGCCGCGCGAAACGTTCGTGGCGCACCAGGCAGCGAAGTACCTCCGAGAGGAGCCGGTGCTCATCCTGCGGGCGGTTCGTCCACGCCGTCACCAGATAGGACAGCTGAAACCACTTCGGCGGACTCAGCCACCCGACCACCGTGCCGTCGTCGTCGACCTTCTCGATCGTGCCGGTGCGGCGCCTGCCGTGATCCTCGCGGACCTCGTAGAGGAACATGCTGATCGTGGGCGCGTTCCGCTTTGCGGTCCACTCCTTCGTCGGCGCGTCGAAGGCGAGTTCGACCCCGTTACCGGGAATCCCCTCCTCCGCCAGCAGCAGGCGCACTCCCTCGTCCACTTCATGGATCACCGGTAGTCCCCTCCTTTCCTGCCCCGCACCTGATGGTTGGCTCCGCTCACTTGCGCCACACCATGGTCGGCGGGCCGATGGTGCCCTGCACCACCAGGAACGGCGTGTCGACCGGACCGAAGCCGGCGCCGGAAGCCGTGATGAGGCGTGGCCCGGTCTGGTCCTTGGCCAGGACGAGCAGTTGGGCCGTGAAACCGCCGTCCGGCCGGGGCACCGTCGGGGCCGCCGCCGCCGTGATGCCCGGCGACCAGGCCAGCCGGACCGGGGTTCCCGGCGGGAAGTCGACACCCCGGACCGAGGTCACGAAGCCGGGCTTGCCGACCGCCGGCACCGCCACGATCCTCGGCAGCAACACGCGTAGCGGGGCGACCGCGACATTGTCCGCCGGGTTGGCGTCCGTGCCGGTGGTCCGCAGCGTGCCGGTGACCGTGGCCAGCAGCGGGTCCTTAGGCGCGAGCGTGACCTGCACCAGTACCGATCCGCCGGGAGGCAGGTCCGGCAGCGGGCAGCCGGCCGCCACGCAGCCCGGCGGAACGGCGGCCACCGGCACCACGCCCGGCAGGCCGAACTCCAGGCGCAGGCCGGTCGCCAACGCGTTGTCCCCGTTGCGTACCCGGTAGGTCACGGTGACACTGCCGCCCACATAGGACGGATCCGGTTGGACGACCACCGTGAGGCCGGGACCCGCGACCGCGGGGGGCGGCGGGATGGGTGGCGGCACCGGCGAGACCGGGACCAGGGTTTCCGCCGCGTTGTCACCAGGCAGCGGATCGAGCACGGTACCGGCCACCGACCAGACGACCAGCCCGTTGCCGGGGACCACCCTGAAGAGGGTGGCGACGATCTCGACCTGGGCGCCCGGCGCCAGCACTCCGAACTCGCATCTCGGCACGCCGGTGTCGCAAGTGCCGAGGGCGGGCTGGAGTGCGTCCAGCCGCAACCCGGATGGAACCGACAGGGAAAGCGCCGTGCCCGGCGAAGGCGAAGGCCCCTGGTTCGTGACCGTGACGGTGACCGGCACCTGCGTGCCGGCTTCGGCGGCCGGTACCTCGGCCGGTGCGGTGACGGTCAGATCGACCGCCGCCTGCCAGGTCGGTTCCTTCTGCCTGCCGGGCAGTGCCCAGTCGACGGGGTCGACGGCGCGGCTCGCCAGGTCCAGGATCGCCAGGGCCTCCGGGGAGTTCGGGTCACCCGCTCGCCGGGTGGTCAGTACCAGCTCGCTCCCGTCCGGCGACCAGGCCACGTCGCGCGGCTGGAACGGCCCGGCCGGCGCCGACAGCGCGCCCGCGCACGAGATCTGACCGGCGGGCAGCAGCACCTCGCACCGGGTGTCCGACAGGAAGACCCGCAACAGGCCGTCTCCCTCCCGGTTGAAGACCACGCTCGCCCCGTCCGGCGCGAAGGCGGGACTGTCATCGGTGACGGGACAGTCGAAGCCGCAGACCGCCTCGCTCACGTCGCGCTGCTGATCGAGCGAGCCCGCGCGCGCGGTCCAGATGTGGTTGTCGCGAGGTTCGCCGTCCGGCCCGCCGGCCACGGTGCCGCGGCTGAAGGCGATGGTGGTTCCGTCCGGCGACCACGCGGGCTGACCGTCGTCCTCGTCCACCGTCGGGTCCGGGTTCTGGAGGATGCCGGTCACCTCACCGGTGGCGACCCTCACCACCACGATGCGGCTGGGGCCGCCCTCCCGGTTCGGCGCACCGGGCGATCTCCTGGCGATGGCGAGGAACTCCCCGTCAGGCGACCACGCGGCGTCGGTCTCCCAGTCACCCGGCAACCGGTCCGCGATGTTCAGCGGCCGCGCGTTGGCGCCGTCCGCGTCGATCAGCCAGATCCGCTGGACTCTCCGGTCGTCGACGTTCTCGAACCGGCTGACCGCGATCTGTCGCCCGTCCGGGGAGTAGCTCTGCCGCTGGGTCCACGGGTCGAAGCCCGGGCTCGGGTCGAACAGCCGGTTGGAGTCGGTGGCGGCGGCCGGATCCTCGGTCAGGACCGAGAGCCCGAGCGCGCGCGGATCCGCTCCGTCAGGCCGAATGTCCAGCAGTAGCGCGACATTCCGCGCCGGCGCGGTCGTCCTGGCGACCACCAGTTGTTCGCCCGCGCCGGCCACCAGCCAGGTCGGTGAGTCGACCGACCTGTCCTCGGCCAACAGCAACAGCGGGTCGGCCGTCGTCGGCGCCGCCCCAGCGGTCTCGATCTGGTACACCCGGTCCACCGTGCCGCGGGGCTCGGGCTCTCCCGGGCAGCCGCACACCTGGTTGAGGCTGAGGAACAACAACGTGTCGCCGTCCGGTTTCCAGGCGGGCCACCGGCTCTGCCAGTCCGCCCGCCCACCGTCGAACAGCGGGGCGCCGTTGCCACCGGTGTCGGTGATGCGCACCGACTGGTCGGCCTCGTCCCCGAGGTCACCGTCCTCGTCGACCGTGTAGGCGATCAGCTCCTGCCGCACCGGATGCCATGCCGGCTGCACCGCGGCGCCGGTCGGTTCGTCGGTCAGGCGCACCGGTGCGCCCCCGGCCGGCGCCAGTTCGTAGATCTCCCAGCCCCGCAGGCCGTCCTGGTTGCCGGCGAAGGCGATCCGGCTCCCGTCCGGCGCGAAGGTCGGCCAGGTCTCGTCGGCCGCGGTGTCGGTGAGCCTGCGGAGTTCCGTGCCGTCCGTCCGCACGAGCCACAGGTCTCGCTGGCTGCCCTCGCCTCCCGGCACCGGTTCGGCGGAGTCGAACGCCACCCACCGGAGATCCGGGGACAGCTGCGGGTGCCCGGCCTCACGATCGCTGGTCAGCCGCTGGACCGCCCCTTCCTCGTCGCGCAGGTAGACCTGCGGTTGTGGCTCGTCGCGCATGCTGGTGAACACGAGCAGGCCGCCGCGTGCCGCCCCCTGTTCGTCGACATGCGCGGGGCCGTCACCGAGCAGAGGGCTGGTCGGTGACGGCGTGCCGGGAACCGGCCCGGTGACCGCGCCCAGACTGCGGTGTTCGGTACCCGCGTAGGCGATGCGTCCCGACTCCGGCGCGTCGAGCGGCTGGACCGGCGCCGCCGCGGTGCCGACGGACCGGATGACAACGGGAACGACGGACAACGCCGCGACGGCGCCCACCACCATGGCGCCGGCGAGAATCCGGGCGCGCATCGACGCACCCGCCTTTCCGATCATGGGAAACGGCACGCGGTCATCGTCACTCCCGGCACGCCGGGGTTCCCAGGACCGCGCAGACATGACCGGGGGAAGGAGTCCTGGTGGTTTCGGGCACTCAGATCAGGCCGTGGCGCATGGCATGGCCGACGGCGTGCGCACGGTTTCGCAACTGCAGCCTGGTGGAGACCTCGTGCAGGACGTTCTTCACGGTGCGCTCCGAGTAGGACATCTTGACCGCGATCTCCGCGGTGTCGAAACCCTCGGCGACCAGCCGAAGCACCTCGACCTCCCGTGCGGAGAGCGTGGACAGGGAGAGGCCTCGTGGATCGAGTGCCTGACGCTGCAGCTTTCCGACATGATCGAGCAACTGGGCGAGCATGTCGCCGGGCAGGACGCCCTCTCCCCGGGTTATCGCCGTGATCATCCGCACCAGACTGTCCTGGTTCGCGTCCTCACGGCGGATCACCGCCGCGACCCCGCATTCCACGGTGGTCTGCAGGGCGTTGCGGTCGAACCGGCCGACGACCAGTCCCGTCCGCGCCGAGGACATTCGGTGCAACCGGCGAAGCAACCGTGTCGCCGCGTCGTCCATCCAGTCGACCACCACCAGGGACACGGTCGCCCGCTTCTCCTCCTCCTGGGCGAGTATCTCGACCTCCGGTCGCACACGCAGTTGGTGACTCACACCGGCCTGGAGGATCTGGTCCGACGCGTACACCACTACCGGCACTCTGCTCATTTCCCTGAATCCTCTCTCGATGTCCCGCTGGGCATCTCCGCTGCCCACGGGCTGCCCTCGGCGCCCTGTCGTCACCAGCCCGGCCTGCCTAGCTTTCGATGGGTGACCACTTCAGCTGAACTCGATCTCGCGCCGGTCGTCGTCACCCCGGGCGGGGAGGCGACCACGACACTGACCGTGCGCAACGACAGCGACATCGTCGAGGCGTACGAGTTCAGCGCGGCAGGTGCGTGCGCGCCGTGGACCACTGTCGAACCGGCGCGCCTCTCGCTCTATCCGGGGACCTCCGAAGGGGTCACCCTGACCTTGCGCCCCCCGCGTTCGCCCGAGGTCCGCGCGGGTGAGACACCGCTGGCCGTGCGGGTCATGCCCGTGGAACGGCCGGAGCTCGCGGTGGTTCCCGAGACGACGGTGCTCATCAAGCCGTTCGGCCAGTTGCGTGCCGAGCTGACGCCGCGGCGGCGGCGGGCATGGCGGACCGGCCGTTTCCGGGTCACACTGGACAACCAGGGCAACACGCCGATCACCGTGTCCCTCGACACCACCGACCCGGAGCAGGAGCTCCGCTTCGGGTTCACCCCCGCCGGCAGCACTCTCGCGCCCGGTGTGGCGACCCAGACCCGGCTGCGCGCGCGGACCCGCAAGCTCATCTGGTTCGGAAAGCCGGTGAGTAAACCATTCCAGATCATGGCCACCCCTGCCGCCGAGCCCTCGTTCGAGGAAGATCCGCCGCTGCCAAGGGAACTCGACGGCGAACTGGTCCAGCTCAGCGTGCTGCCGCGATGGCTGTTGGCGCTGCTGGGACTGCTGCTGGCTTTGCTGCTCGCGTGGTTCGCCCTGGTTCGCCCCGCCGTACAGAGCGCGGCCAGGGAGGCGGCCGAGGACAGGACGCAGCAGCTGGCCGAAGCAGGTCAGCTGCAGCCGGACAGCGGGGCCGGCGCGGAGCAGCCGCCGGAGAGCCAACCCGGTGCGCAGGAACAGGGGGAAGAGCAAACCGGGCAGGGGACGGGGCCGGAGGCCGGCGCGCAAATCGGGGAACAGGGCTCGGGCACCATCGAGGTGCGCACCGGTGCCGGCGACCGCGGCGCCAACACGTATGCCGTGCCGGCCGGCAAGGTGTTTTTGATTACGGACATGGTGGTGGCCAACTTCCAGGGCGATGAGGGCGTGCTGACCATCGTGTTCGGGGATCGGACGATAACCACGATCGCGCTCGAAACTTTTCGGAACCAGGACTATCACTGGGTGACCCCGATCGAGATCCCGGAGAACGCCACCGTCATCGCCGACGTCACCTGCACCAGACCGGGTACTCCGGCGTCCGGGCGGCAGGCGGCGAACTGCGTCGAACTGCTCAACGTCAGCGGTGAGCTGCGCGACATCGAGCCCTGACATCCACCCTCCCCAACGTTTTTCCTTGCTTGGCAACGGTGTTGCGGCCACCCGCCAGCCAAACACGGACGTCGGCGGCAACACCATGAAGAACCACCCACAGAAGCGGGCCTTCGGTTCTGCGGGTGTCCTTCGGTTCTGCCGGTGTCCGCGAACCGGCCGCGCCGACCGGGGATGACCGCGATCAGCGACCGGCGGCCGGATTGTCCATAAAGGACGTTGGACCGGAGGCCCGGTACCTACTGTCGGGTAGTTCGAGCGAGTGAGGAATACTACTTACTGCGACGACGTCGTCACTGGAAGAATCGGGGCGAGAACCCGCACGGCGGAGACCTCCGCCGCGCTTCCAGGGGTGGTGGTTGCCAGATGGTGGACGTCGATTCCGGCGGCTCACCGAAATCCAACTTCCCGCAACTCTTGGCACGGCACCGCAAAGCCGCAGGGCTGACACAGGAAGAGCTGGCCGCGCGGTCAGGCATCAGTTCACGAGCGATCAGCGACATGGAACGTGGCCGGGTCAGGCGCCCGCAGCACCGGACGTTGCAGGCCCTCGCCGCCGTGTTCGCGCCGGACGAACAGGCGATGCGTGAGCTGCTACGAGCGGGCAGGGACAGAGACGGCCCGGCCGCCCAGGACCCCGGGCAGGCCGACAACTCCACTCCCAAGCGACGCTTCGAACGGCTGTTGCGTGAGCTGCCACCCGAGGTCGCCGATCTCACCGGGCGGGAAGCCGAGCTGAACCGCATGCTCGGGCTGATCGACGACCGGACGGACACCCACCGGACGGCCACGGTGATCACCGTGTTCGGGCCGCCGGGGGTCGGCAAGACCAGCTTCGTGGTACACGCGGGCCACCGGCTGGTCGAGCGTTACCCCGACGGTTGCTTCTTCCTCGACCTACACGGCATGGACTCCGATCGGCTGACCGGGGGCCAGGCGCTCGGCACCCTGCTCCTCGCGCTCGGGGTCGCCGAGGAACAGCTCCCCCACCGCGAGGAAGAACGTGCCAGCCTCTACCGGTCACTGTTGCGGGACCAGAAGATACTGCTGGTACTGGACAACATCGCGGACGAAGCGCAGGTACGACCGCTGCTCCCGAGCAGTCCGGGCTGCCTGGTGCTGCTCACCAGCCGCCGGGCGCTCTCCGGCCTGGAGTCGGTCCACCGGGTGTTGCTGGACGTACTGCGGCCCGCGGAGTCGGTGCGTCTGCTCGCTTCGATCATCGACCCGCGGCGAGTGGCGGCTGAAGCGGAAGCCGCCGCACGGGTTGCCGAGCTCTGCGGTCACCTGCCCCTCGCCCTGCGGATCGCGGGTAACCGGCTGGCCAGTCGGCCTCGCTGGAAGATCGACAAACTGGTCCGCCAGCTGAGCGACCAGCAACGCAGGCTGAACGCGCTCACCGCGGGCGACCTGCAGGTCCGTTCTGCCTTCGAGGTGTCGTATCGCCAGTGCGACGAGCGCACCAGGAGCGTGTTCCGGCGACTTTCCCTTGCCGCCGGACCCGACGTGACCGTCGAGCTGACCGCGGTGCTCGTCGACATCGACCTGACCACCGCGGAACAGAGGCTGGAAGAACTTGTCGACGCCAGCCTGCTCGACACGGCCGTGCTGGAGGGCCGGTACGTGCTGCACGACCTGATGCGACTGTTCGCAAGGGAACGGCTGGCGGTCGAGGAATCACCGGAGCAGATCCGCGACGCCGAGGACCGGATGGCAGGCTGGTTGCTACGTACCGGAACCAGGGCCGGGCGGTTACTCTCCCCAGCCGAATCCACAGTGGACACAGCGGCACCGCCGACGAGCGGCACCACGACCGGTCCGGCTGACGCGGTGCTGTGGCTGGACGCGGAACAGCCAAACTGGCTGGCCGCACTCCGGCACGCCGCGGCCAACGGGCGACACGCCGAGGTACTTTCCTTCAGCCGGGCCATGCACTGGTACTCCGACCTCCGTCCCACCGAGACCCACTGGCGCGAGGTGTTCACCCTCGGCGTCGAGGCCGCGAGATCACTCGGCAGCCGGCGGGACGAGGCCGTGCAGCTGAACTTCCTCGGCTGGGCGCTCAACCGGATCCACCGCCTGCATCAGGACGCGCTGGTGACCCACCAACGCGCGTGGCAGGCGGCGCGCGACGCCGGCGACCGCAACGAGGAAGCGTGGGCCTTGCAGTACTGCGGACGCACCCAGCTGGATCAGGGCCGGGCCGCCGAAGCCGCCGAGGTCTTCCGTTCGGCCATCACGCTGTTCCACCAACTCGCCGATCCGCTCGGACAGCACATCACACTGTCGTTTCTCGGACTGGCACTGCACGATCTCGACCGCCACGACGAGGCGACGGTCGCTCAACGCAAGGCCGTGCACCATTTCCGGCAGGCAGGGACCACGTCCCACGCACCATTGCTGGCACTGTGCCTGCTCAGGCTGGCCGGCACGCTGGAGGCCATGGGGAACCGGACCGAGGCCGACGCCACCTACACGGAAGCACGCACGATCGCGGCCGAGGCGAACTCTCCTTTCATCGAAGGGCTCGCCTCCTTCGGCAGTGGACGGTGCCGACACGAACTGGCCGACATCACCGAAGCACGCCAACAACTCGGCATCGCGCTGACGATTTTCACCGGGCTCACCGAACGCTGGCTCCAGGCTCGGGTACTGCACCGGCTCGCTTCGGTACTCGAGGGCCCCGACGCCCATCAGGCCCGGCAACGCACGCTGGACATCTGCCTCCAACTCGACACCCCCCAGGCCCGCGACCTCGCCGCGTCCTTGGCCGGCGAGTCGGGCCTGCCAACCAAGCGACTGGCCTGACCGTCCTCACCTCGCGCGTCGTGAGCCGCCCCATCGGAGCTTTCTGGAGTGGTCAACGTGCTGTGCGCCTACCTGCGCATGCCCTGTGCGACACGAGGTCGCAGTGACGGCAGGCGATGGTTGTCACATGCCAGTGCTGGTGGCGACACACATCTGTCGAGAGCGGACATCCACAGGAAACAGGACGAACGAGGGCAGGGCGCGATGGCCGCACCGGCAGTCGAGTCGATCACGGAACCGGCCTGCGCCCCAAAAACGTCGGCATTCTGGAGATCGTCCTGTCCGCTCTGCTACTTGCCGCTGTCACCGTGCTGGCGAATGGGTCACGCTGAGGAGATGCCGGAAGCAGAGCACATCGAGGGCCGCGACGATCCCTGGTCACTGGTCGTCACCGCGGTCGGTTCCGCGCTCGACGACTGCGAGCGCGCACTGTCCGACACGCCGGGAGGTGTGGCCGGTGAGGCGCTGGCGTTCAGCCGATTCCTACGCGCGGAACTGCCCCGCCTGCTGGAGGACTGGCAGACGCGACGCGCTGACCCGGCCCGCGGCGCGCCGGTGGATCAATCGGCGGACGACCGTCCCGTCGAGGTGGCGCTTCCGGCCACGCTCCAGGGGCATGCCGCGGCCGTCAGGGACATCGCGTTCAGCCCGGACGGCACGACCCTGGCCAGCGCCGACAACGACGGCCTCGTGCGGCTGTGGGATACCCGCACCGGCCAGGGCACCGGCGGCCTCCACGACAACCACAGTCTGGCGATCCTGTCACTGGCCTTCAGCCCGGCCGGAACCACCCTGGCCACCGCGACGACCGCTCTGACGCTCTGGGACGTGACATCGCGTACCGTCACAGCCACCTTGCATCCCCAGAACCCGGCCGATCGCATCTGGTCGGTGGCCCACGGTCCGGCCGACGACCTCGTGGTCACCGGCAACAACCACTCGGTCCAGCTGTGGAACCCGAAGACCACACGGACGACCAGAACCCTCACCCACCCCGGCAGCGTGTTCGCGGTGGCCCTCAGCCCGGACGGCACCACCCTGGCCGGCGGCGGCACGGACACTCACGACGTCCTGGTGTGGCACACCCGCACCGGCCGCCGCCGGCTCGTCCTGAGCGGCCACACCGGTACCATCCACGCCCTCGCGTTCAGCCCGGACAACCGCATCCTGGCCAGCGCCGGCTACGACCGCACCATCCGACTGTGGGACGTGCACACCGGGCACGCCGTCGCCACCCTCACCGGCCACACCAGCGCGGTCATGACACTGGCGTTCCACCCCGACGGCACGGTCCTGGCAAGCGGGGGCGCCGCCGTCAGCATCACGCCCTCCGGCGCGCGTTACCCCGACGACCACACCGTCCGCCTGTGGAACGTCCTCACCAAAAGCCTGATCACCACGCTGACCGGCCACACCGGCACCGTGTCCAGCGTGGCGTTCCACCCCGATGGGACTTATCTCGCCAGCGGCAGCTTCGACACCACCATCCGGCTATGGCCGATCAACCGGCCGATCAACCACCAACCCCGGCCCACCACCGGCCGGCGCCGCCTCCTCGGCCGTCGACACCGCCACGAGTGAATTGCGTCGAGGATCATGCGCGCCGCTCCGAGCCCAGCCCGGCGACGGCGGCGTGATCATGAGTCCGCGTGTACTGCTGTTCGGCGGCTCCCGGCAGACGATGCGCCATGCGAGCGATGCCGGGGTGCACCACTGCCGCTGCAACGACCGACCGATATACGCAGCTCGAAGGACCGGCGGTGTGAGGCTCGCTCAGAACGAAAGTCACTGAACCTGCCTTGTTCTCCCGAATCGGCCTCGCACGGAACGTCAAAGCACTGCACCGCATGATGAACGTGCCCGTCACCTTCGGATTCATCAAGGACAACGCGGTCCGCACCCAGCCTCGGAGACCACGGACAAGCCCATCGCCACGCCACCTTACCTGCGACGGCTCAGACTGCGGGCCTTGTGGGTGGGGTTCCCGATCGTGCCGCGACGAGGCCGGCTTCCACTGTGCCGAGCAGCTCGAGGGTCGCGTCGAGGTCGCCGGTGTCGTGACCGGCCGCCGCCGCGACGGCGGTGGCCCACTCCCGCCGGACGAGGGCGTAGTTCGTCCGGCCGTGCTCGGTCACGTGGACGGTCACCCCACGCCGGTCGTCCTCGCTGATGCGTCTCTCAATGAGACCCTTGGTTTCGAGCCCGCGCAGCGTGGTGGAGAGGTTGGTGCGTTGCAGGCCGGCGGCGGCGGCGATCATCCACAAGAAACGGCTGGTCAGAACTTCAAAACAGGCCCTAGGTCTGACGCCAGAGCGACTCAGCTGCCCCAGGCGGGGCTGGTGTTGGGGGGGTAGGGAGAGCTGGAGGCGCCATTCACCCAGCCATTCACGTCCTGCCCGTCCCATTCCAGCAGTGTCTCGGCGTTCCGAATGCACATGTCGTAGTCGAGGCTCCCGAAGAGGCGGCTGACGGTGATCTGCTGATAGAGCTGCTGGTACCCCTTGCCTGTCTCGTACTCCATCTGCACCGTGGTCCGGAGCAGCCCGAGGCGCAGATCCCCATTCACCACGGTCAGGACCCCCTGCTGCACATTGCTGTTCTTCTCCTGCTGCCCCATGTTCTGGACCGCCAGCTGGCCGATCTTCTTGAGGGAGTTGATGATGCCGGTGAGCGTGTCCGACGTCACCAGCTCTCCGACCAGCTCGGTCACCGCCGAGATGGCTGGTGACAGGGAGAGGGACGAGATGGACACACTGCGGCTGTCGTGAGTGATGTTGGCGAGGAACGGCATCGTATCGAACTGGAGTTCGAAGATGAGCCACTGAATGAGATCGAATACCGTGGATGACTGATCGAAGCCGGCGGAGTCCTCGGTCTTGCGCAGGATGGTGGCGGCCACGGACTGCCATGAGCCGAAGGACGCCAGCGGCCCCAGGCTGGGAAGACCACCGTTATCCCCGCCATAGGCATTGCCAACCCCTGTCTCCTGGTTGCTGTCGTCGAGCTCGCAGCCGTCGGGGCCCAGCAGCTCGAGCTTCGCCAGCATCTCCCGTGAGGGCGCCTGCCTGCCCTCCGCCCACATGGCGATCTCCAACGCTTCCCGCCGCAACTGCTCTTGAATCGGAGTGCTCACGGTCGTCCTCCGGCACTCAGGATGCGCGCGGCGTGCTGCTCGCGCGACTCGCAGATCAACCGCTCGATGTCCTGCACCGTCTGCACCTGGGGGATGGCCTCGAAGCCCAGGTTGACCTGGAAGCCCAGCTCGACCGCGCCCAGCAGGCGGAAGAGCTTCATGGAGTCGACCCCTGGCAGCTCTCTCACCATGGTCGTGTTCTTGATCTCCTCGGGACACTCCGCGCCGCTGAGGTCCAACTTCTCGCGGATCAGGGAGTACAGCTGGTCTCGCTCTTGGGGGGCCAGATGGGTGTTCATGGCTGCTCCTCATTGAGGGCGTGTGGATGGTGTTCAGCTCGCCTGGGAGAGCGCTCCACCGTGGAGAGCTCCCTCGAGATATTGCTGCCGTGTCATGCTCCGCTTCACCTTGCCGCTGGAGGTCTTGGGCAGCTCCCCCGGCACCAGCAGGAGGACCTCCGCCACGGGCAGGGACAGCTTCGTCTGGATGTGGCCGCGGACCTGCCGCGCCACCGTGGCGGCGTCCCCCGCGCGGAGCTCGGCGACAATCACCACCTCCTCGGTAGCCCGGCCTGGCCGGGTGAAGGCCACGACATTGCCCTTGCGCAGGCCGGGCACCTCGGCCGCGGCCCACTCCACCGTCTGGGGGTCGTGATTGCGCCCATTGATGATCAGCAGGTCCTTCTTGCGGCTCGTCACGTAGAGGATGCCTTCCGCCAGGTATCCGCAATCCCCTGTGCGCAGGCCGTGAGTCGTGAAGCTCCGCCGGGTCGCCTCCGCGTCACCGTGGTAGCCCGCAGCCACGCTCGGCCCCTGGAAGACCACCTCGCCGATGCGCCGCTCCGGGAGCGGATTCCCCTCGTCATCCACGATGAGGATTTGGTGACCTGCGATGGGGCGTCCGCAGGGCACGAACGCCACCTGCGCCCCGGGGACCTCCGCCTTCGAGGCGGGCCGCGCGAGGCCGCCCGCGTGGTAGGGCTCCTTCTGGATGACATCCGGGGCGAGCGGAACTCCGATCTCGCTGAACGAGATCGCGAGCGTCGCCTCCGCCATGCCGTAACACGGCACCACTGCCCCCCGCCGTAGCCCCGCCGCCGCGAAGTGCGCCGCGAAGGACCGCAGCGTCTCGGGGTGGTTGGGCTCGGCGCCGCAGCCCACGACCCTCAAGCAGGACAGGTCCAGCCGCTGGAGCTCCTCCGCCGAGGTGTGTTTGACGGCCAACGCCAGGCCGAAGTTGGGCGCGAAGGTCACGGTCGCGCGGTGGCGGCTCACCGTTTCCAGCCATAGCCTCGGTGAGAGCGCGAAGCGCAGCGTCGGGAGGAAGCTCACCGGGCAGCGCGCGATCAGCGGCGCCAGCACGAAACCGACCAGCCCCATGTCGTGGTACATGGGCAACCAGCTCACGCCCCGGTCTCGCCCGCGCTCGAGGCGAAGGGCGCTGATGATGGCCGCGCAGTTGGCGAGCACGCTGGCGTGCGTGACCCGCACTCCCTTGGGGGCCGCCGTGCTCCCCGAGGTGAACTGCAAGAACATCACGTCCTCCGGGAGGATCGCCTCGGGCTGGGGCGCACTCCCCACCAGGGGCTCGGCGAAGAACTCCTCCGAGACGACGGCCTGTAGGCCCTCGACCGCCTGTAGGAGCGGGTCCAGCAGGTCCGCCAGGCTCCGGGGCATCAAGAGCGCACGGGCTCCCGCCGCCCGGAGGATGTGAGCGGCGTCCTCGCAGTACGCCTCGAACTTGCCGAAGCCCATGGGTGGGTACATGGGGACCGGGATGACGCCCACCGAGACCGCGCCCAGGAAGGTGAGGACGAACTCCTGCTGCTCGGGGACGATGAGCGCGATGCGCTCTCCCTTGCGCAGGCCGCTCTGGAGCAGCCGGCGCCCCCGGCGCAGGGCCTCCCGCGACAGCTCCGACCAGCTCACGAAGTGCTCGCGCCCGTCCTCCTGGATGAAGGTATAGCCACTGTCCGAGTGGCCGAGGTTCTCGGCAAGGACCTGGGTGAAGGTCGAGGCCGTCGCTCCCTCGTTAGGCAGCGCTTCTTTCGAGAACATGGGACCTGTCTGGGGTGGGGGGCTCCCGGGGCGGCAGCCGCCCGCGTGGACAGGCTGTCTACGCGGGCGCCTCACACCGGGAAGTCCGGTGGATTGCAGAAAGGCCTTTGAACCGACTTACTGGTTCCAGGCGGGGCTGTCGTTGGGCGACTTCGACGCGCTGGCCGTCCCTTTCTCCCAGTCATCCACGTCCTGGCCATCCCACCCGAGCAGCTTGTCGGAGTTGCGCTTGCACTTGTCGAAGTCGAGCACGCCGTAGCCGCGGTAGATGTTGAGGGTCTGCTGCAACTGCTCGTACCCCTTGCCCGACTTGTACTCCATCGCCACGTCGGTCCGGACGGCTCCGAGGTAGAGCTGGCTGGCATGGCGCGACAGGACCCCGACCTGCTGGTTGGAGTTCTTCTCCGACTGCCCTTTGTTCTGGAGCGCCAGCGTGGCCATCTTCTTGATGGACGTCACGATGCCTTGGAAGTTTTCCGGCGTCATGAGGTTCTGGATCAGGTCCGACACCGCCTCGACGCCCTTCTCCAGAGAGAGCGAGGAGATGGACGCATTGCGGTTGTCATACGTGTACGTCAGAAAGAACGGAATCGTGGAGAACTTCTTGAGGAAGTTGTCCCAGGCGACCGGGTCGAAGTTCGGGCTCCCCGGATTGAAGCCGCTGATGGTCTCGGCCTTGTGCACGATGGTGCTGGCGACGGACTCCCACGAGCCGAAGCTCGACAGAGGCCCAAGGTCGGGCAGCGAGCTGCCGTCTCCCGCCGCGTTGTTGCCCACCGCCTGGTCGTTGCTCCCAGAGTCGAACTGCGAGAGCGCGGACATCGTGGCGGCGTCCGGCTCGGGGGAAGGCATCTGCCACAGCGCGATCTCCACGGCCTCTCGGCGCAACTGGGACTGACTGATCTCGGTCATGACTGCTCCTTGTCAACGGGTGAGGTGCTACACAGCGAGAAGTCATCACGAACCGTCGCATACAACCAGAACGGACTCCTCCCGTGCGCCAGAAAGCTGGGTGAATCAGGAGGTGAAAACAGCGAACTCGTTAGCGTCGCGCCACGTACGGAGACACGAGAACCCAGCAACGTTTCCCAACACCGATGGCCGCGGCCACGCTGGTGGTAGCCGTCACCGTCATCGCAACGATCGGCCTGGCCATGTGTACCTGCTCGCCCTGCACGAGCCCTACCACTCACCGCGGCACCCGGTGGTGATCAACACGACCATCGTGCACGCACTGCCCCTCCTGCACCCAGCGGTACCGCAGCGGCAGCTCTTTGGCGGCTGTACAACCAGAAACGCTGCGTCGCCTACCAGGACCGCAATCCCATCTCGCTCGCTCCGATTCACCGCCGCCCTGCCCGCGGCCCAGACCGCGATCGACCACGCCGTCACCCCCGTCCTTGACCACCAACCCCGCCCCATCCACTCAAAGGCGACCGCGACCCGGTATCCGACGTCGACGTGGGCGTCGAACAAATCGAAGCCGCGCCGCTTCCACGACTTCCATTTATTCCTCCACTCAATCCAGCGCCTGAGACCCTCATAAATCATCCCGCCGCGACCCCGCCCTGGTTCAGCGTTGATGACGCGGTTCGCGATTACCCTTCGCTTGGCCGGTTGTTCGGTCTGATGTTGCAGACTCGGCCGTGCTGGCGTTTCCGCCTTCGCCAGCACGGAGGCGAGGTGACCGGGCTGATCGGGACCCGTCTATGGCCGGACTTCACCGAGGACACGATGGGGATCCGCAGTGAAATCCCGGCCCGAGTCGTGCGGGTCAATCCGTTGGGACAACGAGTGTTCGAGGAGGTCGACACGCTCGCGGCTGTCATTGACAAGGTGCATGAACGACTCGTGGATCCGCGTGCTCCGGAGGCTCCGCGAACGGAGCTTCCGCGACTACTCGCTGGTGGCAGCGGGTTGGGGTACACCGTGACATCCACTGGAGTTCTGCGTTGACCGACATCCTGATCGGCTCCGCTGGCCTGTACTCCCTGCGGACTGGCGTTCGCAGGGCGAACGTCCATCCGGGATCCTCCCCTAATCCCGCGTGGACGAGCCGCTGACCGGCCCCAAACCCACCGCCGATGCCATGTGCTGGGTTTCACCCAACCCGTTCAGTCCCACCAGCAGAGGAGAGTCCCGTCGACCGAACAGAAAATGGCGGGAAGTCACACGGCAGCCACCGCAGCACATCCGATCAGCCAAACACCCTCCACCAGTAGGGTGGCCCCATTCATGGATATGCGGCAGCTGCGGTATTTCCTCGCGATCGTCGACCACGGCAGCGTGCACCGGGCCGCGCAGGAACTGTTCGTCGCGCAGCCTTCCGTGTCGCAGGCGTTGCGGTCGCTTGAGCGGGATCTGGGCACGGATCTGTTCCACCGCACCGGGCGCAAGCTCGTGCTCACCCCGGCCGGTGAGCGGCTGATCGACCCGGCGCGGGAGGTACTGCGGGGTGTCGAGCTGGCGCGGGCGACCGTGGAGGCGGTGAACCCGCATCGACCCCCGCCACCGGCCAACAGCACCCGCAACCCGTCCACGCTGACCGGTCGGTCCCACACCAACACTCAGTGTCCACAGTGGCCGACCCCAACGTCGACGCCCGCAACCATCGGCCGAGCACGGGCAGCGGCGAACGCGCTACAAGGCACCCACACCAGCCAAAACTGGGAACGGCAAGCCAACGCTGCCGCAGCTCGCTCGTCCGAAATAGACATATGGTGGCCATGTGGGTAATGCACAGGCCCGACGACAAGTGGCAGGACTTGGCATCCCGACTGATCGCCGACACCGCCCTGCTTGGCCGCGAGTTCGAGTGCGACTCCTTCGGCAACCTCGGCCCGAGCAAGCACATGGGCGCCTACGTGCTGGAAGCCAGCCGGCTCGTGACCAGCCGCCTGGAGAAATTGGCCGACCGACTCGACACCCTCTACGGCGACGAACTCGACCCGGCTACCCAAGATCGGCTGCACGCCGCACCAGCAGCTACACGCCACAGTCGAGGCCCTCACCGGCCTACCCGAAGCACTCGATCCGAACTACCGCGGCTGACCCACCGACCTACGCGGCGCCCCCGGTCCGAGCGTCGGCGGCGCCCCGCTGCCCGGTCGCCAACATGGCCGCCACCTGCAAATTCGCTGCATCCACCACCTGACCACTAACTAACTTTGTGGCAGTTTGCTGGGACGCCGGAGGTGGCGGGCGTTCGGTAGCGCGGGCGTGGCTGCGCTGGCGGTGATGGTTCCGGGCCATGGTTTGATGCCTGCGCTGTGATGCCTGCGCCGCCAGTGGGACCAGGCCAGGCGGTGCCGGAGTTCGGTGTGCGGGGGCCCGTGGCTGGATGTGGACCAGCAGGCGGCGGATTTCGTGGGCGGTAAACCGGGTGAGGCGGGGGTTATTGCTGGGACGGCGTGCCTCCCCTCTTGGGGGCGCTGGTGTGGTGACTGACTTCTCGACGAGGATGCGCCGACGCCTGCCGCGGTGCCGAGACGCCGCGGTCAGCGGCGGAAACCATTGATGTCAGGTGATATGTTGTGGAGGACGTTGGTTGCGCATCCGCCGTGGTGGGCGGCCAGATTGTCAGCCTTTCCGCCCGCGTCCTGGGGAGAGATGCGATGACGAGCAAGAACACGCCCTCGGGCGCCGAAGGTCTCGGGATCTGGGGAGGTCTCGGGATCTGGATCGCATTTGGCGCTCTCGTCGGCGTCGTCGCCGAGCTTCTTTACAACGTCGCTCTCGGTATCGCGCTAGGTCCGGCCCTGGGTGTGGCCGCCTGGGCCGTCTTCATCGCGCCGCGAAGGAATACCCGCGACGAATCCTGAGCGTCGCGCCCGTGTATGGGCTACGGGTCGTCGGCGCCACCGGGGAGTCCAGGAAACAACGCAACGGCGCTGGTGATGGTGGCCGCGTCAAGGCGTTGGTCAGATCCAGCACCCCGACCGTCTGCCCCTCGCTCTTCTCACC
>NZ_DASUVO010000088.1:0-14958 GCF_036378875.1 Actinophytocola sp. | reverse complement strand
GTGCTCTCCGTCGCCATTGTCATGGTGTTCTTCCTGATGGCATCGCGGCGGCTCAAGGTAGTGCCGACCAAGTTCACGTTCATCGCCGAGTCGGTATACGACTTCGGACGGAACAACGTCGCGCGTGAACTCATCGGTTCCAAAGATTTCATGCCGTATGTGCCGCTGATTGTCACGCTGTTCACCTTCGTTCTGGTGAACAACATCTTCGGCCTCATTCCGCTCGTCCAGTTCCCGACCTTCGCGCACATCGGGTTCCCGCTGGCACTGTCCCTCTTCATCGTGTACCCGCTGTGGCACTTCGTCGGCATCCGCAAGCACGGGTTCTTCGGACACATCAAGCACCAGTTGGTGCCGCCGGGCGTGCCGAAGCCGGTGCTCCTGCTGCTCGTGCCGGTCGAGGCGTTCGTGAAGTTCTTCATGAACCCGCTCACGCACGCGATCCGAGTTTTCGCGGCGATGTTCGCCGGTCACCTGATCCTGTTGGTGTTCACCCTCGCCGGTGAATACCTTCTGCTCGAAGCGAGCGGACTCCTCAAGCCCGTTTCGGTCGTCTCATGGGCCTTCGCCATCGCGATGACGTTCGTCGAGGCGCTGATCCAGGTCCTGCAGGCGTACATCTTCGCGTTGCTGGCGGCGAACTACATCGGCGCCGCACTCGCCGAAGACCACTGAGTTTCACGTAACCAAAAGCACGCGCCCGATCCGCGAAAACCTTCGTGGACCGAGTTGGAAGGAAGCAAAAGCAAGTGAGCGCCATTCAAATCGCCCAGGACTCCTTCAACCTGAACCCGGGCCTCGCACTCATCGGTTATGGCCTTGGTGCGATCGGTCCGGGTATTGGCGTCGGTCTGATCTTCTCCGCCGTCATCAACGGCACCGCCCGTCAGCCCGAGGCCCAGAGCAAGCTGATGGGTATCGCGTGGCAGACCTTCGTGCTGGTCGAGGTGCTCGCCCTGATCGGCATGGTGCTGTACTTCCTTGCCTCCGGCGGCGGTGAGTAACTCCATTCGGAAGCTCCGGGAGACATCATGTTGAACACCGCGATCGTGTTGGCGGCCGAAGAGCCGAACCCGATCATCCCGCACGCCTCCGAGATCATCCTCGGGATTGTCGCGTTCCTGCTGCTGCTGTGGGTGCTGCAGAAGTTCGCGTTCCCGAGGTTCGAGGCGGTCTACAAGGAGCGCACCGAGAAGATCGAGGGCGGCATCAAGAGGGCCGAGGAGGCTCAGGCCAAGGCTGACGAGGCGCTGAAGACCTACCAGGCGCAGCTGGCCGAGGCACGTGCCGAGTCCGCCCGCATCCGGGACGACGCCCGGCTGGAGGCGGAGCAGATCAAGGCCGAGCTTCGCACCCAGGCGCAGGAGGAAGCCTCCCGTATCGTGGCTCAGGGACGGGCGCAGCTGGAGGCCCAGCGTGCCCAGATCGTCGCGGAGCTGCGCGCTGACCTCGGGCGCCACGCGGTCGAGCTGGCCAGCCGGGTCGTCGGCGAGTCCCTCGAGGACGAGGCGCGTCGCCGGGGCACCGTGGACCGGTTCCTCGACGACCTCGACTCGGTCTCGGCGCGGAACTAGGCCCTGTTGAGGAGCGGAATCAGATGACGCTGTTCCACGCCGCAAGCCGTGACGCGCTCGCCGCGTCCGAGCAGACGCTGCTCGAGGTGCTTGGCGCGAAAGGCAAGGCCGCCGTACCGGCGGAGCAGGTCGGCGACGAGCTGCTCGCCGTCGTGCGCATGCTCGACGGCGAGCCGAGCCTGCGCCGCGCGCTCGGTGACTCGTCGGCGGCGCCGGAGCGCCGCGCGGACCTGCTCACCCGCCTGCTGTCCGGCAAGGTCGGCGACCGGACCCTCGAGGTCCTGGTCGCCGCCGTCAGCAGCCGGTGGTCGACGCCGCGCGAGCTGGTCGACGGGCTCGACGTGCTCGGCCGCACCGCGCTGCTCGTGCACGCGGAGCGGGCGGGCCGGCTGGACGCGGTGGAGGACGAGCTGTTCCGGTTCGGCCGGATCGTCGCCGCCGACGGCGAGCTGGAGCAGGCGCTGGCCGACCGGACCGCGCCGGCCGACAGCAAGCGCGCGCTGGTCCGCGAACTGATCGGGGAGAAGGCCGACGCGGTGTCCGTGCGGCTGGTCGAGCAGCTGGTGACCACGCCGCGCGGGCGGACGCTCGTCGGCGGGCTCGGCGAGCTTGCCGCGGAGGCGGCCAAGCGACGCGAGCGGTCGGTGGCCTACGTGGTCTCCCCGGTCCCGCTCACCGAGCAGCAGGAAGAGCGGCTGTCCGCCACCCTGACGCGCATCTACGCGCGGCCGATCGCGCTGCACGTCGAGGTCGATCCCGACATCCAGGGCGGCCTGGTGATCAAGGTGGGCGACGAGGTCATCGACGGCAGCGCCACCAGCCGCATCGACGAGCTGCGCCGGCGATTCGCGGGCTAAGCGGCACCACGGAACTTCTGAGAAAGACAAGACGGTAGGAGCGGGAAGCGACATGGCGGAGCTGACGATCTCGTCGGACGAGATTCGCAGTGCGATCGACAACTACGTGTCCAGTTACTCGCCTGACGTCAACCGGGAGGAGGTCGGCCTCGTCGTCGACACCGGTGACGGCGTGGCGCACGTCGAGGGCCTGCCCTCGACCATGGCCAACGAGCTGCTGGAGTTCCCTGGCGGGATCCTCGGGGTCGCGCAGAACCTGGAGCCGCGCCAGATCGGCGTGGTGATCCTCGGTAACTACGAGCAGATCGAAGAGGGCCAGGAGGTCAAGCGGACCGGCCGAATCCTCTCGGTCCCGGTCGGTGACGCGTTCCTCGGTCGCGTCGTCGACCCGCTCGGCCAGCCGATGGACGGCCTCGGCGAGATCGCCGCGGACGAGACCCGCGCCCTGGAGCTGCAGGCCGCCTCGGTGGTGCAGCGCCAGCCGGTTGGCGAGCCGCTGCAGACCGGCATCACCGCCATCGACGCGATGACCCCGATCGGCCGCGGTCAGCGCCAGCTGATCATCGGCGACCGCAAGACCGGCAAGACCGCGGTCTGCGTCGACACGATCCTCAACCAGCGCGCGAACTGGGAGTCCGGCGACCCGCAGAAGCAGGTGCGCTGCATCTACGTCGCGGTCGGCCAGAAGGGCTCCACGATCGCCGCCGTGCGCCAGGCGCTGGAGGAGCGCGGCGCGTTGGAGTACACGACGATCGTCGCCGCCCCGGCGTCCGACTCCGCCGGCTTCAAGTGGCTGGCCCCCTACACCGGCTCGGCGCTGGGCCAGCACTGGATGTACCAGGGCAAGCACGTCCTGATCGTGTTCGACGACCTGACCAAGCAGGCCGAGGCGTACCGCGCCATCTCGCTGCTGCTGCGCCGCCCGCCGGGCCGCGAGGCGTTCCCCGGCGACGTCTTCTACTTGCACTCGCGTCTTCTCGAGCGCTGCGCGAAGCTGTCCGACGACCTGGGCGCCGGCTCGCTGACGGGCCTCCCGGTCATCGAGACCAAGGCGAACGACATCTCGGCGTACATCCCGACGAACGTCATCTCGATCACCGACGGGCAGTGCTTCTTCCAGTCCGACCTGTTCAACTCGGGTCAGCGCCCGGCGGTCGACGTGACCACCTCCGTGTCCCGGGTCGGTGGTTCCGCGCAGGTCAAGGCCATGCGCAAGGTGTCGGGCTCGCTGCGTATCGACCTTTCGCAGTACGAGGAGCTGAAGGCGTTCGCCGCGTTCGCCTCCGACCTCGACCCGACCTCGCGCGCCCAGCTGGACCGCGGTGCCCGCCTGTACGAGCTGCTCAAGCAGCCTCAGTACTCGCCGATCCCGGTCGAGCAGCAGGTCATCATCGTGTACGGCGGCACCAACGGCTTCTTCGACGACGTGCCGATCGAGGACGTGGCCCGGTTCAACCGGGAGTTCCTGGAGAACCTGCGCCACAAGCACGAGGGCATCCTCGCCGAGATCCGCGACACCGGTCAGTGGAACGACGACCTGGCCGAGCGGGTGGCGAACGCCGTGGCCGAGTTCAAGAAGGGCTTCACGACCTCCGAGGGCAAGTCGCTGGTGGAGACCGAGGCCGAGGCCATGTCCGCGGACGAGGTCGGGCAGGAGACCGTGAAGGTCAACCGCCCGGCGCCGTCCACAAGCTGACCGGGGCTGACCCAGATGGCACAACTTCGCGAGCTCCGGTCCAAGATCCGGGCGACCAAGTCCATCGGCAAGATCACCAAGGCGATGGAGCTCATCGCCACGTCCCGCATCAGCAAGGCGCAGGCGCGGGTGGACGCCGCAAGGCCGTACGCGACGGAGATCACCACGGTGCTCTCCGCGCTGGCCGGCGCCGCCTCCACGCTCGACGTCCCGCTGCTGTCCGAGCGACCCAACGCCAAGCGGGTCGGTCTGCTGGTCGTGACCAGCGACAAGGGTCTCTGCGGCGCCTACAACGCCAACGTGCTGCGTGCGGCTGAGGAACTGCAGTCGCTGCTGCGCGAGCAGGGCAAGAAGCCGGTGCTGTACGTCATGGGTGCCAAGGGCGTCGGGTACTACAAGTTCCGCGGGCGTCAGGTTGTGGAGAGCTGGACCGGGTTCACCCAGGTTCCGCGCTACGAGAACGCGCAGGAGGCCGGCAAGACGCTGGTCGAGGCCTTCAACGCGGGTGCCGACGACGACGGCGACGAGCCGGGTGCCGACGGCATCCTGGGCGTCGACGAGCTGCACATCGTGTACACGGAGTTCCGCTCGATGCTGTCGCAGGTGCCGGTCGCCAAGCGAATCGCGCCGCTGGAGGTCGAGTACGCCTCGGCCGAGGAGGCGGAGGCCGCGCCGAAGAGCGACGTGATCCCGTCGGCGTACTCGTTCGAGCCCAGTGCCGACGTGCTGCTGTCCGCGCTGCTGCCGAAGTACATCAACACCCGGATCTACGCCGCGCTGCTCGAGTCGGCGGCGTCGCAGCTGGCTGCCCAGCGCAACGCCATGAAGTCGGCGTCGGACAACGCCAGTGACCTGGTGAAGACCTACACCCGGCTCGCCAACCAGGCGCGCCAGGCCCAGATCACCCAGGAGATCAGCGAAATCGTCGGCGGTGCGAACGCGCTCGCCGGGGTAGGAAGTGAAGACTGATGACGACAACCGAGAACACCGCCAAGGGCCGCATCGTGCGGGTGACCGGTCCTGTGGTCGACGTCGAGTTCCCCCGCGGCGCGATCCCCGCACTGTTCAACGCGCTGAAGGTCGAGATCGAGTTCGAGGAGCTGAAGAAGACGGTGACCCTCGAGGTCGCCCAGCACCTCGGCGACAACATGGTCCGCACCATCTCGCTCCAACCGCAGGACGGCCTGGTCCGTGGCGCTGAGGTGCGCGACACCGGCGCCGCGATCTCCGTGCCGGTTGGCGAGAAGGTCAAGGGCCACGTCTACAACGCACTCGGCGAGTGCCTCGACGAGCCCGGCTACGCGTCGGACTTCGAGAAGTGGGAGATCCACCGCAAGCCGCCTGCGTTCGACCAGCTCGAGGGCCGCACCCAGATGCTAGAGACCGGCCTCAAGGTCATCGACCTGCTGACCCCGTACGTGGTCGGCGGCAAGATCGGCCTGTTCGGCGGTGCGGGCGTTGGCAAGACGGTGCTCATCAAGGAGATGATCACCCGTGTGGCCCGCAACTTCGGTGGCACCTCGGTGTTCGCCGGCGTCGGCGAGCGCACCCGTGAGGGCACCGACCTGTTCCTGGAGATGAGCGAGGACGGCGTCATCAACGACACCGCGCTCGTGTTCGGTCAGATGGACGAGCCGCCCGGCACGCGTATGCGGGTCGCCCTGTCCGCGCTGACCATGGCGGAGTACTTCCGCGATGTGCAGAACCAGGACGTGCTGCTGTTCATCGACAACATCTTCCGTTTCACCCAGGCGGGTTCGGAGGTGTCCACGCTGCTCGGCCGGATGCCGTCCGCCGTGGGTTACCAGCCGACGCTGGCCGACGAGATGGGCGAGCTGCAGGAGCGGATCACCTCGACCAAGGGCCGTTCGATCACCTCGATGCAGGCGATCTACGTACCGGCGGACGACTACACCGACCCGGCCCCGGCCACGACGTTCGCCCACCTGGACGCCACCACCGAGCTTTCCCGGTCGGTGTTCCAGAAGGGCATCTTCCCGGCGGTGGACCCGCTGGCGTCGACGTCGACGATCCTGGACCCGGCCATCGTGGGCGACAAGCACTACGCGGTCGCGTCCGAGGTCATCCGGATCCTGCAGAAGTACAAGGAGCTGCAGGACATCATCGCGATCCTCGGTATGGACGAGCTGTCCGAAGAGGACAAGCTGACCGTGCAGCGGGCCCGGCGCATCGAGCGTTACCTGTCCCAGAACATGCTGGTCGCCGAGCAGTTCACCGGCCAGCCGGGTTCGACGGTGCCGCGCGAGGAGACCGTCGAGGCCTTCGACAAGATCGCCAAGGGCGACTTCGACCACTACCCGGAGCAGGCGTTCCTGGGCATCGGTGGCCTGGAGGACCTGGAGAAGAAGTACAAGGAGATCACCAGCCGGTAGGTCCCCTGAAACGACGAACGCCGCGCTCCCTTTCGGGAGCGCGGCGTTCGTTCCTTTTGTGTCAGAGTTGCACGATCTCCTCGCCGACCTTCACCTCGACGGCGTTGTCGGGCAGCAGCGCGGCGTCCTTGCCCGCGTCCTGCCACTGCCCGTTCGGTGACGTCCGGTAGCTCAGCGTCTGCCCCTGCTGCGCGACGATCCACCCGCCGCCCTCGGGGATGCGGAACTTCACCGGCAGCACGGCGTTCCGGTCCACCGGTCCACCATCAGCCGAGCTGAGGTTGACGCCGTCGCTCGTCAACAGGAACGCGATCAGTTGAGGCGTGCCGGTGGGGCTCTGGGTCTCCTCCAGGACGACCGTTCGACCGTCGTCGAGTCCCGCGAAGATCGCCCACACGCTCACGTAGTTGGACCCGATGAACTGCGGAACCCCGCGGGCCCGCAGCAGGTCGCGATCGGCGGGCGACTGTAGCTCGCGATGTTGACCGATCACCCATGCTTCCTGCCACGGCAGAAGCGAGGTGCGGAAGGTCGGGTGCTCCGTGAGCCGCTTTGCGAGGTACTCGTCGGCAAAGGTCATCCGCTCGGCATAGAAGTCGTAGGGGACCCGCTTCCAGTCGACAACTGCCGGCGGTTGGTCCCCCTGGTAGGCGACGGCGCCCCTTTCGTTGGCGTCCTTGGGAATGCTCACCAGAGCCACGCCGTCGCGCGACTCAGCGCGATGCCACTTGGGCCTCTCCTTCGCGCCAGAGAACTCGAAGCTGTAGTAAAGGGGTTTGCCCTCGTCGACGATCAGCATCGTCCGCGTCCCGTCGCCGAACTTGTAGAAGCTGGACCACCCGAGGAGCTCCAAGCTGGCCGGCCGCGTGCCGACCAGCTTGAGCTTGCCGTCCTCCGCGTCGATCGCGACCAGTCCCTCGGCGGTTCGCGTGCCGGTCTTGCCAGTGGGAATCTGGCCGTTGTCCGGGACCTGGACCTGCTGTAGGACGATCGCCGCGCGTCCGGCCGGGGTGTTACCCGCCCAGTACACGTGCGGGTCGCCCTGAGGGGCGTTGTAGAAGCCGAGGGCGGCCTCGGGCGCTAGGGGCAGCCCTTCCCGCCATGCCGCGACCACCTCGTTGAGGAACGCCTGGTCACCCGCGAGGTCGCCCATCGTGGGTGCCTCCAGCCGTTCGTCGGCGGCGCTGATGGTCGGGCCGTCGCCGAGAGTCATGATGGTCGTGCTCCCGATCGCGGCGATCACGGCCAGGGCGCCGGCCGCCACCATGACCCTGCGCCGCTGCTTGCGCCGCCGTCCCCCCAGGATCACCTGCCTCGCGAAGTCCGGGGTCGTCTCCAGGTCGTCCGTGGCGGCCCGCATCAGCTCGCCCAGGTCTGTGGTCTTCATGGTGTCCTCTCGTGGATCAAGTTTGGTACCTCGGTGTCGTCCAGCACCTCGCGCAGGCGGGCCAAGCCGCGCGATGTCTGGCTCTTCACCGTTCCGGTGCTGCAGCGGAGTGCTTTCGCGATGTCCGCCTCGCTCATGTCGTCGAAGAAGCGCAACACCAGCACGGCCCGCATGCGTGCTGGCAGGGTGTGCAGTGCGCGCACAACATGGTCCTCGTCGACGATCCGTTGCTCGTGACCTGGCCGGGTTACCGCCGGCGCGTTCTCCAGTGGTACTTCGGCGACCCTGCGTGACCGGCTTCGCCAGCGGTTCGCGGCCGCGTTCGCCAGTGCGGCACGCAGGTAGGGCTCCGGCCTGTTGCGGATGCGTCGCCAGCGCGGGTAGGCGCGTTCGAGCACTTCCTGCAGCAGGTCCTCGGCTGCTCCCCGGTCACCGCCGCACAGCAGGAACGCGGTCCGCAGCAGGGCGCCGGCACGGTGTGTCACGAAGTCCGTGAAATCGGCTTCGTCCATATGGACATCCCCCAAGGGCTCGGTGACTTGTCTCACCCATTCAGACACCGGCCTGACTGGGGAGGTTGAAACAGCACCCACTAGAATTCTGGAGAAGCCCCAAACAAGGAGGTACCGCGTGGCCGAGATGTCCGTCCAGCTGGTCGCCGTGGAACGACGCCTGTGGTCGGGTACCGGCACGTTCGTCTCGGCTCAGACTACCGAGGGCGAGATCGGTATCCTTCCTGGTCACGAGCCGGTACTCGGCCAGCTCGTCGAGGGTGGCGTGGTCAAGGTACGCACGGCCGACGGCCAGACCGTCACGGCCGCCGTGCAAGGCGGGTTCCTGTCGGTGACCGGCGACACCGTGAGCATTCTCGCGGAGTCCGCCGACCTGGCCGACGAGATCGACGTAGAAGCGGCGAAGGCGGCCCTCAACTCTGACGACGAGGAGTCCCGCGTCAGAGCACAGGGACAACTCCGCGCCGTGGGCCAGCGGGACTGAGGCTGGACGAACGGGGGGCGGACCGTGGACATCACAGTAGTGGTCGGAGCGGTCCTCCTGCTGGTCGCGGCTGTCCTCGTGTGGCTGGCGGTGCGTCGGCTGCGCGCGATGCGCTCCGGTGGTGTGCATGCCGCGTTACGCACTCGCCTGGACGACTCCGGCAAGGGCTGGCATCTGGGTGTGGGCCGCTACCAGGGCGACGAGTTCGTCTGGTTCCGCGTGCTCAGCCTGCGGCCAGGTCCCGACCGGGTGATCACCCGCAGCGCGCTGGAAATCGCCGACCGTCGGGACCCGTCGGGCCCCGAGCTCTACACCATGCCGCCTTCGTCGCACGTGCTGCGTTTCCGTGAGGCGGGCGTTGGCGCCGACATCGAGATCGCGATGGGCCCGGACGCGCTGACCGGTTTCCTGTCGTGGCTGGAGTCAGCGCCTCCGGGCCGTCTGCCCTGGGCTTCCTAGGACTTGTGCGCGCGGGCCGCGGCGAAGCAGTACACCCCGAACGCGGCAAGCCCGATGGCCACGACGGCGAGCGCGATGGTGCCAAACGGTTGCGCGGCAAGGGTCTTCAACGCCCGGTCGAGCCCACCGGCCTCCCGTGCATTGGACTGGAACGCGGCGAACGCCAGCAGTACGCCCACGATCCCCAGCACCACGCCCTTGGCGAGGTAGCCGAACACACCGAGCCTGCGCACCCACTGCTGTGTGCCCGGCGGCAGGTCCTGGAGGTCCAGGTCCTGGAGGAACGACTTGCGTATCCCCTTGCGAACCTCGGCGATGGCAACCCCGATGACGATCGCCGCGACGATCGCGACCAGGGCCGGTCCAGCCGGTAGCGACAGCAGCTTGGCCGTGAACTCCTGCTGCGACTGGTCGCTCGACTGTCCGCCGCCGTTCCCGCTCGCGAGCCGTCCCGCGTAGAACCCGAGCGCGAACCCGATGATCGCCCGGACAACCGCTCCGATCCGGCGCCGGGTCCGCTTGCCTTTCTTGGTCACCCACTGAAACCCGAAGGCGGCGAGCATCAGCTGCCACAGCCCGTAGGCGACAAGCCCGATGGCCAGCACCCACAACGTCACGGCACCGAACGGGGTGGCACCAACTTGTTGGATGGCGCCCTTCTGATCGGCCTGCTGCCCGGAGTCACCGAAGGCGACTCGCACGGCCAGGTAGGCCACGACGATGTGCACCACCCCGTAGCACACCATGCCGGCGCGGCCCAGGATCTGCGTGAGCTGGCTGTTTTTCGCACGTTGAGCGGTTGACGCGACCATGCGTCATGCCATACCCAGACTGAAGTGAGTTCGAACGCGCCGCTCGGCCTAATTCACCGACCGCCACCGGGCTGCCACAGGACGTCACCATCGGGGTTGGCGACGCGCGACAGCACGAAAAGCAGGTCGGAGAGCCGGTTGAGGTACTTCGCGGTGAGGATGTTCACCCGCTCGCCCTCGGCCTCGATGAGACGCCAGGTGCTGCGCTCCGCGCGCCGCGTGACCGTGCGCGCGACGTGCAGCAACGCCGCGCCAGCCGTGCCGCCGGGGAGGATGAAGGAGTTCAGCTTGCCCAGCCGCGAGTTGAACTCGTCGCACCAGCCCTCGAGCCGCTCGACGTAGACGTCGGTGATGCTCCGTGCCGGGTCCTTGGGGTCAGGCGCACAGAGATCGGCGCCGACGTCGAAAAGGTCGTTCTGTACCGCTCGCAGCACGTCCAGCAGTTCGTCGCTCAACCCACCCATGGCGACGGCGACCCCGATGGCGGCGTTGGCCTCGTCGACGTCCGCGTAGGCGGCCAGCCGGTTGTCGGTTTTCGACACCCGCTGACCGTCCCCGAGCGCGGTGGTGCCGTTGTCGCCGACCTTTGTGTAAACGCGCGTGATGTGGACCGCCATGCCTCGCACACTACCGCCGGGCCCGCGCGAGACTGTCCAGTAGTTCCTCGACCTGCCGCGTGATCGCCGCGGTGCTGCCAGGGCTGAGCGTCACCCATAACGCGCCGCCGCTGGGCCGGCGAGTGAAGAGGTACCTGCCGGTCGGGTTGTCGTAGAAGCTGACGACGTGGTCGGCCCGCACCCGCTCACCGTGCCGAGGCGTGTGCGCGGCACCGAGATGACCGAAGCGAACGACGTGCCCGGTCACCTCGACGATCTTGCGCGCCTCGTCCTTACCGAGCCCGGCGGACACCAGCGCCCGGCGCAGTGCGTCCGGGTTGGTGACGGCGCGCGCGGCACTGGCGTCCAGTGTCGCGGCGGGAACACTGATCGACGTACCCGTGCCCGGCGGATGGTCAGGCAACTGGGCGACAATCGTGCGCGCGAGCCCGGTGGCCGAGGTCCGCCACACGGTGAAGTGCTCGGCGTCGAGCACCCCAACGGCCCCCTTGGCCCCGGCGGTGCCGATGAGCACCGAGGTACGCGGACCGTCCGCCGACAGGTGCAACCGGCCGTCGACCTCCCATTCGGGCCGTGCGAGCACCCGCAGCGAGGTGACCAGGTCGGGATGGAAGTCGCCCGGTTCGCCAATTCCCTTGTCTGCCAACGACTTCCAGGCGGCGGCGCGAAGCTCGGCACGTTCGTCGAAGGTGTGCCCGTGCGAGTTGACGTCGAGGATCGGTGGCCGCCGCCCGAGCGCGAGCTGCTCCCACAGGAAGTCGTACTCGAGCCAGGACAGCCGGAATCTGCCGGTCACTCAGCCGTCATCCTCGTCACCGATCACCGGGGGCGCGACCGGCGGCGCGGTGTCCCAGAAGCTGTCGTGGTAGTCGCGCAGGTACTCCGCGGACGTGTGTTCCTTGTCTTCGTCACCGTCAGCGCGCCCGCCACCCGTGGGTCCCCAGCTCATACTGCCGGCACCACGAGCACCGGGCCCACCTGTGGCACCGGCCCGTCCCGGAACAGCGTCGCCAGCCGGCCCACCGGGCACCGCACCCCGGGCACCACCAGCGCCTGGCCCGCCGCCGCCCGGTCCACTACCGCCTGGTCCTCCGCTGCCCGGTCCACTGCCGCCAGGTCCGCCGCCGCTTGGCATACCCCCGCTCGGCCCGCGTCCGGTGGGCGCACCGCCTCCACCGAAGGGCCCGCGACCAACACCACGTTCGCCAGAACCAATCGCCCCAGGCAGCACCAAACCCGAGACGGGCCGCTGGTCAGGCAAGGAGCCGGTCACCACCGGAGCCCCCAACGACGGCCGAGTCGTGACGTTGCTTGGCGTCGTGCCGGGCGGAAGCGCCGCGCTGCCAAGAGGAGGCGCGCCGCCAGGAGGAGGCGTGCTCCCAGGCGGAAGAGGTGTGCTCGAAGGAGGAGGCGTGCCGCCGAGCCCTGGTGTGTCACCAGCGCTCCGAGTGCTGTCGTCCCCAGGTTCCGGCCCCGTTGGCGGCGGCTCCCCACCCCCGACGGGAATGACATCCGTGCTCCGAGGCTGAGCCGGCGACACATCCACAGTGACCGCCGGCGGCGGCACAAACCGCCCAACCCTGGACGAAGCCGAACTGGACTGGTCCTCATAGCCGGTCATGACCCGAACCGCCTCGGCCTTGGCCTCCTGAGCGGCGGCCTCCTGCCGATCCTGGTCAGTCTGCCCACCAAACAAATGCGTAAACCCAGCTGGAACGCCAAGAAAGTCGCTGTTGGCGGTCGAGGCCACGGGAACGGGTTCGGGCATGCTGTTCTTGGCCGAGGAGTACGCGCTGACATGCACGTCGGTACAGGCCTGACTGGCAGTACTGGCGATCTGCGCATCCTGGGCCCACTGTGCGAGCGGCGTGACCCCTGATCGCATCGCGTCAGCAGCACCGCCCTCCCACACCGCGCCGGCCTTCGCCAACGCCGCCTCGGTCCGCTCCCGAGCGTCGGCCATGACCTCGGCCAACGTGGCCCACCCATCCTGCACCCCGGCCGCTCCCGAAACCCCCGCACCGTCAGGCAGGAAAAAGCCCCCTCTGCCATGAATCCGGTCGTACAACCGCTGGTGGGAATATTCGTCCCAGTTGTAGCGAGAGTTCATCGCATTCCCCCATCGTCGTGATGATCACGCTGCCAAGGTCTTCATCGCCGACTTCGCCAGTTCGTAGGACAGTTCACAGGTCGCTGTCCTATTCGCTTGGGCCTCGATGGACATTGCCGTGGTGAGCAGGTATTGACCGTCGCTCACATCCACGGCCGTGTAACAGGACCGCTCGTCAACCTGGTTCCAGATCATGATTGCCGGGAACCCTTCGATCGCTTCGGCATCACTGATCTCCGCGTCCTGCCCTCGTTCGTCCCATGCTCCGATATCCTCAGTAACTACGAGTGTTATGTCTCCGACGCTCGAGTAGTAGCAGTGAGGTGATTTTAGGTTCGGTTCTTCGGAGCGTTGGCCAGGTCCTTCGATGCCGAATTTTGACCAGTCTGATTGCGGGATAAGTCCGCATGGGTCCTTGTCATCGAGGTCGATGTTTCGCGGCCGACCCGAGGATGTTTCTGTGCTGGTAGTAGTTGGGGGATTGCTGCTAGCGCCAGTCTTGTCCGCCAGGGGTGAGCCAGCGAACTTGGTGGTGCAGCCCGCTAGTGCCAGTGTCGCTGACAGCGTGATGCCAAGAGCGAAGCCGCGAAGAGGGCTCATTGCAAAGCCCGCCGGAAGTCTTCCGCATTTGTGTCTTCGACGAGGTTGTAGGTCCTGGCCGCCTGATCGAGCGCATCAAGGACGCCCTTGAGTTCTCTCAGATAGCCGACGGCCGCATCGACCGCGGATTTGGCGTTCTCGTTGAACACATCGGCAGTCTCGCGGCTGACTGGATCGGCACCGAGCGGTTGCATGAGCATGTTCCGCCCCTCGGCGCGAAGAAATTTTTCAACCTTGTCATAGATCGACTGGAGTTCGGCCTTGAGTTGGAGTACCTGTTCGGGTTCAACCCGTAGGGTGCTCGTGCTCCGGCCGGGATCTATTGCGCCCCGCGAGACGAATGGCATGGTGGCCTCCCTCGGCGCCCCCAACGGCGCTCACACCAAGTACGCAGCATAGCGAAATTTGGTGACACAGGGTGGTGAACTCGTCACGTCACCTGGTTGGATGAACGCTCGTTGCCCACCAGGCACGTTCCCCGGACTCTAGGTGGGCCAGCAGGTTTCTGGCGATCTTGCGAGTGGCGGGGCAGAGGTCACGCACCGACGTGTCGGTGTCGGACTCGGCTCGTTCGCCGGTCGCGGGGTCGATTTGATAAGTCACCGCGTGCACGGCGGCGGGTGCGGAGACGTCGAGTGTCAGCCAGCAACCCTTGGCGCGGTCGAACTCGAGGATGCGCTCGATCGCGTAATGGCCGTCGATGCGGAGCCAGGCCAGGTGAGCGAGTGGATCGGTGGAATTACGGTTTGCCATGGCGACGTGTGCCTCGACCTCCTTGGTCATCGAAGCCGGCAAGGCGCCAATTTCCAGGCCCAGAGTCGGCCCTTTCCACACGCAGCCGAACTCGTTGCTTTCCACCGGAGTCGTGGCAACGCCGGCCGGGGACACAGCGCCGGCGGGCACGCTGTCGCACGGGTCGGCGACGTCGAGGGGGACCGGTTTGTCCGTGGACAGTTCGGCGATCGGAATCGCCGCGATCACGTCGACACCGGGCGTCAAATCGGGGCCGATCGGATAAGCCGGTTCGACAGTGCCTAAGGGCTGTCACGTAACTGTTCTTCTGGTTGGGGCCAGATGGTGTTCGGTCAGGTGGTGAGTGTGATGTTGTGGAGGTGGGCGATTCCGGACACGGCGTCGCCGAGTGTGCTGGCGGCGCGGCGGTAGTCGCGGAGGATCTTCCAGCACTTCATGCGGGCCAGGGTGTGCTCGGCTCTGGCGCGGACTGTGCGGTGGACGGTGTTTAGTTCTTCCTTCCACTCAGGAAGATCGCTGCCGTCGCGGGGTTTGCGGTAGGGCATGATCACGTCTGGGTTGCCTGGTAGCCGCCGTCGGTCATGACCGGCCGATCGTCGATCTGGTCTTTGATGCCGGAAGTGCGGTAGACCGTGCAGTCGTTGCGGTTACCCGGTTGCGGGTCGCCGGTGGCGATGACCAGGCGGGTGTCGGCGTCGATGGCG
>NZ_DASUVO010000087.1:0-39186 GCF_036378875.1 Actinophytocola sp. | reverse complement strand
ACGCCTGCGCCGTCTTCCGTCGACGTAACCATCCACTCAGGACGCTACGTTCCTCGTCGGACAACACCACCGGGGCGACTTTCGGGCTCGGCACGCCCACACTCTACCAACTACCGACGAACTAATGACTCAGGACACTAGAGCTTCACCGGGTAGTGCGGTTCCGGGATGCGGGGCTGGATGGTCTTCTCGACGAAGATGCCGTGCCACAGCATGTAGACCAGCAGAGCCCAGATGCGTCTGCTGTGGTCCAGGGCGCCCGCGCGATGGTCCTCCAGCAGCCGCATGACCGCCGTCTTGTCGATCTCCTCGTCGGTCTCCGAACTGAGGATGATCTGGCGGGCCCAGTCGTACATCTCGTCCTTGAGCCACAGGCGGATGGGGACCGGGAAACCCAGCTTGCGGCGGTTGAGCACGTGTTCCGGCACGATGCGGCGCATCGCCTGCCGCAGCGCGTACTTCGTGGTCTCCTTGGTGATCTTCTCCTCGGACGGGATCTTCGCCGCGACCTTGAAGACCTCCGCGTCCAGGAACGGGACCCGCAGCTCCAGTGAGTTGGCCATCGTGACCTTGTCGGCCTTGACCAGGATGTCGCCGCGCAGCCAGGTGAACAGGTCCACGTGCTGCATGCGGGTCACCGGGTCCCAGTTCTCGGACTCGCGGTACGGGCCAGCCGTCACGTCCTTGTGGCTGATCGCCGGGTCGAACGTTTTCAGCACCGCTCGCAGTTGGTCGTCGCGGAAGATGCGCGCGTTGCCGTAGTAGCGGTCCTCCAGGGACAGCGCCGCCCGGCGCAGCAGGTCCTTCCCGCGCCGGCCCTCCGGGAGCTTCGTGGACAGCGAGCCCATGGCCTTGCGCAGAGCGCCGGGGACCTTCTCGAACGCGGCGAGCGAGATCGGCTCCTTGTAGATGGTGTAGCCGCCGAACAGCTCGTCCGCGCCCTCGCCGGACAGCACCACCTTCACGTGACGGCGGGCCTCTCTCGCGATGAACCACAGCGGCACGAGCGCCGGGTCGGCCACCGGGTCGTCGAGGTACCAGACGATCAGCGGGAGGGACTCCATCATCTCCTCGGGGCTGACCGTCTTCACGACATGCTTCACCCCGATGGCCGCCGCCGACTCGGCCGCAACGTCGACCTCCGAGTAGCCCTCACGCTCGAAGCCGGTCGTGAACGTCACCAGGTTCGGGTTGTGCTCCTTCGCCAGCGCCGCGATGGCGGTCGAGTCGATGCCGCCGGACAGGAACGAGCCGACCGTCACGTCAGCGCGCATGTGCTTGGCCACCGAGTCACGCATGACGTCCGCGATCTCGTCGTACAGCTTCTCCTCCGCGCCACGCACCGGCGTTGGCCGGAAGGTGTGGAAGAAGTACCGGTTGGTGCGCAGCTCACCGCCGGGGGAGATGGTGAACGACGTGCCCGACTCGATCCGCCTGACCTCCTCGTGGAGGGTCTCCGGCTCCGGGACGTACTGCAGCGTCAGGTAGTGCTGCAGCGCCGTCCGGTCGAGCGTCTGCGCCAGGCGCAGCTTCGGGGACAGCTCGAGCAGCGCCTTCTTCTCGCTCGAGAACGCCACGCCGCCGGGGCCCGCCGAGTAGAACAGCGGCTTGATGCCGAACGGGTCACGCGCGCCGAAGATCTCGCGCTTGCGCCAGTCCCAGATCAGGAACGCGAACATGCCACGGAGCTTCTGGACCGCCGTGGGACCGAGGTAGTGGTACAGCGCGACGATGACCTCGCTGTCACCGTGCGTGCGCATCGTCGCGCCGTGCTTCTCGATCAGCTCCTGGCGCAGCTCGAGGTAGTTGTAGATCTCGCCGTTGAACAGGAGGGTGTAGCGCTCCTGGACCCCCGCCGGGCTCCAGTGGAGCGGCTGGTGGGAGTGCTCCACGTCGATGATCGACAGGCGGTTGAAGCCGAAGACGACCTCGTCACCGGCCCATGTGCCGCTCTCGTCGGGTCCTCTGTGTCGCTGGCAGCGCATGGCCGCGGCCACCGCGTCCCTGGTCGCATTGGCTTCCAGTTCGGTCGGGCACACCACACCAAGCAGTCCGCACACAGTTCGGCACTACCTTCCCCGTCGAGTGCTTGCCGATGGCAAGTATGGCTGTCTGCCGCAAGCGGTGACAGCGGCCTCGCCGCGCTCCGTGGCAGGTGCCCGGGACCGCCTGCTCACGCCGACCCTGAGCAGGTGTGGCGTGGGCCTCTCGGCTACGCTCGTGCGCTGTGATCACCGGTCTTACTAGGAGGGATCGCGCAGTGGGCGGAACGACGCGTTCGCGGGCATCGCGACTGACCACCATCGGTGGCCTCGTCGGCTTGGTGGCCATGACCGCGAGCGGCTGCTCCAGCAGCGAGGTCCTGCGCTTCGGCTGGCCAGAGGCCATCACGCCCCAGGCGGAGCGGATGCGTGACTTCTGGACGTGGTCGGTCATCGCCTCGCTCATCGTCGGCGTGATCGTCTGGGCGCTGATCCTGTGGCCGGTCGTCGCGCATCGCAAGAAGAGCGACAAGCTGCCCAAGCAGTTCCAGTACAACCACTTCCTCGAGGCCATCTACACCGGCGTTCCCTCGATCATCGTGGTGATCCTGTTCTACTTCACGGTGACGACCCAGAACTACGTGCTGGCGGAGGAGCCGCAGGACGAGGTCGGCGTGAACGTCGACGTCCTGGCCTTCCAGTGGAACTGGCAGTTCACGTACAACGAGTACGAGAACGCCGACGGCCAGCGCATCGAGCCGCGTACCTCCGAAGGCGACCTGGTCACCACCACCGGCAGCACCACCGAGATCCCGCTGCTCGTGCTGCCCTCGAAGTCGACCATCCACTACAACCTGCGCGCGAAGGACGTCATCCACTCCTTCTTCGTGCCGGAGTTCAACTTCAAGCGGGACGTGTTCCCGTACCCGGAGAAGAACAACCAGGACAACACGTTCCAGAACTCGATCGACAAAGAGGGCTCGTTCGTCGGGCGCTGCGCCGAGCTGTGCGGCACCTACCACTCGGGCATGAACTTCGAGGTCAGGGTGCTGGACCAGGAGCGGTTCGACCAGTACATGGAGCTTCGGGTGTCGACCAACAGCGACACGGGCCAGCCGTACACGGCCGCGGAGGCGCTGGCCGAGCTCGGCCGGGACGACCCGTCGTGCGGGAAGCTGTGCAGCCCGACCGCGACGACGACGTCACCGTTCAACAGCGACCGCACCGCGCGTACCTCGTCGAACTGAGCGGAGGAGAAGAATCATGAAGGTCGAAGCGAGGCTCTTCGACATCACGACGGCGTTCTTCTTCCTCGCCGCCATCGTCTACGGCTTCTGGTCACACGAGCCGGTCGGCATCGTGGGCCTGATCCTGACCGGCGGGCTCTCGCTGATCATCGGGTCGTACTTCCACTTCGTCGCCCGCCGCGTCCGGCGCCGCCCCGAGGACAACTCGGAGGCCGAGGTCAGCGACGGCGCGGGCGAGGTCGGGTTCTTCTCGGCCGGCAGCTACTGGCCGGTCGCCATCGCCGCGTCCGGCGGCCTCGCGGCCATCTCGATCGCCTTCTGGCAGGTATGGCTGCTGGTCGTGGCACTCATCCTGGTCCTCGCCGCCGTGGGCGGCCTGGTCTTCGAGTACCACACCCGCCCGAACGCGACGGACTAACGCTTGGCCGAAGGCCGACCCTGCTCGGTGGCTGCGCCACCTTCGCTGGGGTCGGCCTTCGTTGTGTCTTGTGGGGGCCGAGCCCCCACACCCCCAGCCGGGGGCCCGCCCCCGGACCCCCAGCACGGTGGGTTGGTTGGTCCGTTGACATCGCCGCGCGGGCGGTGGGGCCAGCTTCAGGCCAGGTCTTTGCTGATCGTGATCCAGCGGTCCAGCAGTTTGGCCGCGCGGCCGGAGTCCACGGCTTCCGCCGCTGCTTCCAGGCCTGCTCGTAGGTCGGCCGTCAGGTCGGTCGAGAAGCCGCGGAACGCCGCGATGGCACCAGCCGCGTTCAGCAGCACCGTGTCGCGCACCGGACCCGTCTCACCGGCGATCAGGGACCTCAGGACGGCCGCGTTGGTCGCCGCGTCGCCGCCCTTCAGGGACGCCGCGGTCGTGAGTGGTACGTCGAGCGCCGCCGGGTCGATGGAGGTCTCGCGGACCGTGCCGCCGGAGGTGACCCACGCCGTCGTCGTGGTCGTGGTGGTGATCTCGTCCAGGCCGTCGTCGCCGTGGACGACCAGTACCGAGAAGCCGCGGGAGGCCAGTACCTCGGCCACCACGGGTGCCAGGCCCCGGTGTGCGCACCCGACCAGGGCCGACGCCGGCTGAGCCGGGTTCGTCAGCGGCCCCATGAGGTTGAACACCGTGGGGATGCCGATCTCCTTGCGTGCGGGGCCCGCGTGCCGGAACGCCGGGTGGAAAACGGGGGCGAAGCAGAAACCGATGCCGATCTCACGCACGCACGCCTCGACGCCCGCCGGCGGCAGGTCGATCACCACGCCGAGTGACTCCAGGACGTCGGCGGCGCCACAGCGTGACGACGCGCCCCGGTTGCCGTGCTTGACCACCGGCACCCCGGCGGCCGCCGTGACCAGGGCGCTCATCGTGGAGATGTTCACCGTGCCGGACTGGTCACCACCGGTGCCGACGACGTCCGCGGCCGGCTTGTCCAACGTCACACGGCGGGCGTGCGACAGCATCACGGCGGCCATGCCGGCCACCTCGGCGGGTGTCTCGCCCTTCGACCGCAGCGCGGTCACGAACGCGCCGATCTGGGCACCGGTGGCCTCGCCGGTCATGATCTGGTCCATCGCCCACGACGTGTCGTCGGTGGACAGGTCCTCGCTTGCGACGAGCCGGCCCAGCAGGCCGGGCCAGGTCTGGGTCACGGATCTCACCCCTGGACGACGGGAAGCTGCTTGTTGCGCAGCACGTCGGCGACCGTCTCGGCGGCGGCCAGCGGGTCGAGCGGGTGCACCAGCACCGCGTCGGCCTGTGACCACGTCGCGAGCCAGCGGTCGTCCTTGCGCCTGATCGCGATCACGATCGGCGGGCAGTTGTCGATCTCGTTCTTCAGCTGCCGGCACAGGCCGATCCCGCCGGTCGGCTGGGCCTCGCCGTCCAGGATCGCGAGGTCGACGGCGCCGGCGTCCATCTCCATCAGCACGTCGGCGATCGTGGCCGACTCGTGATACGTGACCCGGCCCAGGTCGGGAGCCGGCCGACGCCCCACGGCTGTGACAATCCTCTCCCGGACCTCCGGCCGGTGGCTGAACACGAGGATCTTCAGCGGGGAGCTCATGGCGGTGCCTCCGGCGGGACGGCGAAGACCTGAAAAAGGGGCAGGTCCGGACACCTGGATGCTATCGGGCACCGACAGACCACGCGCAGGTGGTCGGCCGTGCCCGACGATCTACCGTCACGTCCGGACCCGATCTGCTGACCGGGGAATGGAGAGGCAATAATGCCTCGCGTGACGACAGCAGCGCCTTCAATCAGCCAGCGTGTGCACTCGCTGAACCGGCCCAACATGGTCAGCGTCGGCACGATCGTGTGGCTGGCCAGCGAGCTGATGTTCTTCGCCGGCCTCTTCGCCATGTTCTTCACCGTCAAGGCGCAGAACGACACCGGCCACTGGCCCCCGCCGCCGTTCCATCTCGACGTGCCATACGCGCTCGTTGTCACGATCGTGCTGGTCGCCTCGTCCCTCACCTGTCAGATGGGTGTGTTCGCGGCGGAGCGAGGTGATGTGTACGGGTTGCGCCGGTGGTACACGGTCACCCTGGTCATGGGCACCTTCTTCGTGTTGGGCCAGGCCAACGAGTACCGGACGCTCATCGAGGAGGGACTCACCATCCCGTCCTCGGCGTACGGCACGGTCTTCTACCTGACCACCGGCTTCCACGGACTGCACGTGACCGGCGGCCTGATCGCGTTCGTGTACCTGCTCGCCCGCACGAAGATGAGCAAGTTCACGCCGGCGCAGGCCACGTCCGCGATCGTCGTGTCCTACTACTGGCACTTCGTGGACATCGTCTGGATCGGTCTGTTCACCGTGATCTACTTCGTGCCGTGACGCGGCGTAGCCACCACCCCGCCGGGTCCGAACTGACATCAGAGGTTGCCGCACAATGACCAAGAAACAACGGGCACGCACGAAGCTCCGGCGCCGCGTCGCGGGCCTGCTGGCGCTGGGCTTCGCGCTGATCGGCGTCGGCGCGGGGTACAGCGTGCTCGTCCCGGAGCCACAGACCGCGCAGGCTCAGGACGACCCGGCCATCGTGCGCGAGGGCGAGAAGATCTACAACAACACGTGCATCAGCTGCCACGGCGCCAACCTCGAGGGGGTCAAGGACCGCGGCCCGAGCCTCGTCGGCGTCGGTGAGGCTAGCGTGTACTTCCAGACCTCGACCGGCCGCATGCCGGCGATGGGGCAGACCTCGCAGATGCCGAGGAAGCCGCGCGTGCTCACGCCGGCCGAGGTGGACGCGGTGGCCGCCTTCATCCAGGCCAACGGCGGCGGCGTGGAGATGCCGTCGGAGCACGGCGCGGAGCTGCGCGGCGAGGACCCGGCCCGCGGTGGCGAGCTGTTCCGGTTCAACTGCGCCTCCTGCCACAACTTCACCGGCCGTGGCGGTGCGCTGTCGTCCGGTAAGGAAGCGCCGGCGCTGGACGGCGTCACGGAGGACGAGATCTACGCGGCCATGCTGTCGGGCCCGCAGAACATGCCGCGTTTCTCCGAGCGTCAGCTGTCGCCGGAGGAGAAGAAGGACATCATCGCCTACGTCAAGTCGGTGACGGACGGGAACAACAACCCTGGCGGTAGCCCGATCGGTGGACTCGGTCCCCAGTCGGAAGGGTTCATCGCGTTCGTCGTGGGGATCGTCGCCCTCCTTGGCGTCACGTTGTGGATCGGGGCTAAAGCATGAGTACGGACAAGCCTGCGGACCTGCCGAGCGAGGAGGAGCTCGCGCAGATGTCCCGGGACGAGCTGGTGAAGCTCGGGAACAAGCTCGACGGTGTCGAGCTGGTCGAGTACCCGGACCCGTGGCCGGTCAAGGGCACTCGGGCCGAGAAGCGGGCCGAGCGCCAGGTCGCGTTCTGGTTCGCGCTCGCCGGTCTCTCGGGCCTCGCGTTCGTCGCCGCCTTCATCTGGTGGCCGGCCCAGTACGTGGCGCCCGGCAAGGACGGCGACTTCATGTACTCGCTGTACACCCCGGTCATCGGCCTGACGCTGGGCCTGTCGATCACCGCCGTCGGCGTCGGCATCCTGAACTACACGCGGAAGTTCATCCCGCACGAGGTCGCGGTGCAGCAGCGGCACGACGGCGGGTCTGGCGAGCTGGACAAGGCGACGATCCTCGCCAACCTGGCCGACGCCGGCAACCGCAGCTCGATCGCCCGCCGGCCGATGATCAAGCGTTCGCTCGCCTTCGGTGGAGGTGTGCTCGGCCTCGCGCTGACCGCCCTCCCGCTGGGCAGCCTCCTGCGCAACCCGCACGCCCAGTCCGCCAACGCGGCAGGCCTGCTCCACACGCCGTGGCAGCACAAGGAGGAGGGCGAGAAGGTCTTCCTGCGCCGCGTCACCGGCAACGACGAGATCTCGCTGGTGCGGCCGGAGGACATGGACGCTGGCGCGATGGACACGGTGTTCCCGTACCGGGAGACCGACACCCACGAGGAGTGGGAGCACATCCTCCGCCTTGGCGACACCCCCGTGATGCTGATCCGTCTGCGGCCGCAGGACGCGGCCAAGGTGGTCAAGCACGAGGGCCAGGAGGACTTCAACTACGGCGACTTCTACGCCTACACAAAGGTCTGCAGCCACCTGGGCTGCCCGACCTCGCTGTACGAGCAGCGGACCAACCGCATCCTGTGTCCCTGCCACCAGTCCCAGTTCGACGCGCTGCAGTACGCCAAGCCGGTGTTCGGTCCGGCCACCCGCAAGCTTGCGCAGCTGCCGATCACGGTCGACCCTGAGACTGGCTACTTCATCTCGACCGGTGACTTCATCGAGCCGATCGGACCTGCTTACTGGGAGCGGAAGTCATGAGCGGACTCACGACGCCGACGAAGCCCGACAATGTGGTCATGCGCGCGGCCGGTGGCGCCGCCAAGTGGGCCGACGACCGCTACCACCTCTCCGGCGGCATCCGGCGGCAGCTGAACAAGGTCTTCCCGACGCACTGGTCGTTCCTGCTCGGCGAGATCGCGCTGTACAGCTTCATCGTGCTGCTGCTGTCCGGCACCTACCTCGCGCTGTTCTTCGACCCGTCGATGGCCCACGTGACCTACCAGGGCTCGTTCGACAACCTGCGTGGTCTCGGGATGTCGCGGGCGTACGAGTCGACGCTGTACATCACGTTCGACGTGCGTGGCGGCCTGTTCGTGCGCCAGGTGCACCACTGGTCGGCGCTGCTGTTCATGCTGGCGCTGACGATCCACATGTTCCGCACGTTCTTCACCGGTGCGTTCCGCCGGCCGCGTGAGGTCAACTGGATCATCGGCATCCTGATCTTCATGATGGGCTGCTTCGAGGGCCTCTTCGGCTACTCGCTGCCGGACGACCTGCTGTCCGGCGCCGGTATGCGCATCACCTCCGGCCTGCTGATGTCCTTCCCGGTCGTCGGCACGTGGATCCACTGGCTGCTGTTCGGCAGCGAGTTCCCCGGCACGGAGCTCATCCCACGGATCTACACCCTGCACGTCCTGCTGATCCCGGGCATCCTGCTCGCGCTGATCGGTGTCCACGTCGGTCTGGTGTGGTACCAGAAGCACAC
This sequence comes from Actinophytocola sp., assembly GCF_036378875.1. Classification (GTDB taxonomy): domain Bacteria; phylum Actinomycetota; class Actinomycetes; order Mycobacteriales; family Pseudonocardiaceae; genus Actinophytocola. The sequence continues at coordinate 30,437 of NZ_DASUVO010000087.1, read as the reverse complement.
GCAGTTCCCCGGTGTGCGGCGCAAGGAGACCAACGTCGTCGGCGTGCGCATCATGCCGGTGTTCGCGCTCAAGGCCGGCGGCTTCATGGCCGTGGTCGTTGGTGTGACCGCGCTGCTCGGCGGCCTGTTCCAGATCAACCCGGTGTGGAACTTCGGTCCGTTCTCGCCGGCGCAGGTATCGGCGGGCACCGTGCCCGACTGGTACATGGGCTGGACCGACGGCCTGCTCCGCATGTGGCCGGCGTGGGAGGTCTACCTCGGGAACTACACGATTCCCGCGCCGTTCTTCCCGTTCATGATGGGTCTACCGCTGCTGACCGCGGTCGCGGGCGTCTACCCGTGGATCGAACGGAAGTTCACCAAGGACTACGCGCACCACAACCTGCTGCAACGGCCGCGTGACGTGCCGGTGCGCACCAGCCTCGGCGTCATGGCGATCACGTTCTTCATGGTGTCGCTGCTGTCCGCCGCGAACGACGTGCTCGCCGAGAAGTTCGACATCTCGCTGAACGCGACGACGTGGATGGGCCGCATCGGGTTGCTGGTCCTGCCGCCGCTGGCGTACGCGATCACGTACCGCCTGTGCCTGGGCCTGCAGCGGTCCGACCGCCTGGTGCTTGAGCACGGTGTGGAGACCGGCATCATCAAGCGGCTGCCGCACGGTGAGTTCATCGAGGTACACCAGCCGCTCGCCGGCGTGGACGAGCACGGCCACCCGATCGCGCTGGAGTACCAGGGCACGCCGGTGCCGAAGAAGATGAACAAGCTCGGTTCGGCCGGCGAACCGGTCGCCGGTTCGCTGCTGCGGCCCGACCCGCCGGAGGAGACGGCGGCGCTGGCCAAGGCCCGTGCCGCGGAGCACGCACGCGCGGCCGAGCTGGAGTCCGGTGCGGCCGAGACAGGCACATCGGTGGCGAAGACACAGGACGATCCGTCAAAGCAGCTGTGAGGTTACGTCTGATGGCGGCCGCCGCGTTCATCGCGGCGGCCGCCTTTGGCGTTGCCGGTTGCACGTCCGCTTCGCCCGAACCCGCGCCGTCCAAATCCGCGTCAGCCGAGCGCGTGCCACCCGGGAGGGCATCGACCGTGGTCACCACGCCATCGCCGACACCGAGCTGCGCGCAGCCGGCAGTGGGCTTCGACTGCGACTTCCAGACCAGGATCGCCGCCGTCCAGTCCTACCTGGACAGCCGGCCCGGCACGACGGGCGTCGTACTGCACGACATGGTGACCGGCGCCGTGTGGCGCAACGACCACGCCGGCGACCTGACGTGGACGGCGTCGACGATCAAGCTCGGCATGGTGGTCGACCTGTTCACCCGTGAACGCGACGGCGAGATCACCCTCACCAAAGCCGACCGCGACCTGATCGCCGCGATGCTGCACTCGTCGGACGACGACGCGGCGAACACCCTGTGGCGCCGCTACGCGGGTGGCGACCACATGGCGTACAACAGGAACCTCCCCGCCTACGGGATGACGTCGCTGGAGCCGCAGAAGGGCTTCTCGGACTACTACCCCTACTGGGGTTTCCAGAAGTGCACACCGGACGACCTCGACCGGCTCATCCACTACGTGCTGACCGACCTCCCACCGGACGAGCGGTCCTACATCGTCGGCGAGATGCGGAACGTGGACCCCGACCAGCAGTGGGGCGTGTGGGGCGCCGGCCCGGCCGCCCAGCCCGGCAACAAGAACGGCTGGTCGGAGGAGGAGGGCGGCTGGGTGATGAACACGGTCGGCTTCGCGGGCCCCGACGAGCGCTACACACTGGCGGTCATGAACAACCTGTCCGGCGAGGGCGGCTACGACGAGGGCCGCGAAACCGTGACGCACGTGTCGGAACTGCTGTTCGCCGGCCGGTTCTGACCGCTGACGTCCCGGCGCGCGTGCGCTGTGACCGCGAAGGTTCGCCACTCGGCAGGGTGGTGAAGGGAGGACTTCCTCACCGTGGGGCGCGGTGAAGGACGCTTCATCGCGTGGCCGTCAACTCGAACCGCCCACCTTTCGCGGCGCCAAGGCAAGGGTTCGCCCGCTGCGCGGGGCTTCGCCTGTCCGCTGCGCGGGGCTTCCTGCGTCCCGTCCGAGCGAGTCAGCGAAGACAGTTGATCACAGCGTTAGTTGAGCTGCCCCGCTCGGTGCAGGTGGTCGAAGATGATCTGGTCGACGGGGGACACCCGGTCGCGGTCGCGGTAGGTGAGCCAGCCGATCTCCTCGATCTCGTTGCTGGGCACCGGTGTGCCCTCGTGGTGGGCCGTGTAGCAGGTCATGCGGACCAGCACCCCGTCCGCGTGGCCGTGGGCCTGGGCTTCGAACGTGCCCAGGTGCTCGGCCGTCGCGGGGTTGATGGTGACCGCCAGCTCCTCGTCGACCTCCCGGACGAGGGTGTCGACGTCGGTCTCGCCCGGCTCGCGTTTGCCGCCGGGGAGGTAGTAGACGTTCTTGCCGCGGGACCTGGTGCTGAGGATCCGGCCGTCGTCCAGGTGGATCCAGGCGATCTTGTCGATGGTCATCGTCGTCATCCTGCCGTGCGCGTCATGTCGAGAGGGCCGTGGCCCATGCCATCTCCCTGTCGCGGGCCGCGTCCGCCCTGTTCAGCCAGCCGCGCCAGCTGGCGGCCGCCAAGGCCGGCTCGGTCCAGGGCTGCGTGCACCGGACCATCCGTGTCCCCGGTCGATCCAACCAACGCAGCACCAGAGCCACTTCCTCGGCGGGCGCGCCGTACAAGGGGCCCTCGCCCGGCAGGACGGTCTCCGCCGACGCGGCCAGTGCGTCCACCACCGGCATCGGAGGCACCCCACGCCGAGCCACCCCCGCCGACGCGAGCCGCCCGTGGCGCACCACCGCGAACTCCCAGCCGCCGTTGCCGTCCGGGCGGGCCGCGATCATCTCTTGCACCGCGGCGAGCGCGGCCAGCCGCTGCCCCCGGTCGAGTGCGCGCACCAGCACCGTCAGCCGGTCGCGGTCGAAGCGTGCCTGCTCGAACCGCTCCGCCGCCGAGTGCGCGTCCAGCCGCCGCTCCAGCACGTGCAGCGGCTCCAGCAGCCGGCCGGCGACCAGCCCGGTGAACGACGACACCGCCGGCGTGTACTCCTCGACCGTCTGCCGCCCCGCGCACGGCGCCGCGCACCGCGACAGCTCCGCCAGCGCGCACGGCCGCCCGTTCGCCCGCCGCGCCGCGATCCGGATCGTGCACGGCCGCAGGCCCGTCGCGTCCTGGAGCGCCACCATCGCGTCCTCCGCCAGTCCCCGGGAGCGGAACGGGCCGAACGCGCCGTCCTTCGGCGTGCGCACCAGCGACAGGCGCGGGAACGGCTCGTCGGTGAGCGTGAGCCACCACGACTGCTTCGGGTTCTTGGAGCGCCGGTTGTAGGCGGGCTTGTGCGACGACAGCAGCCGCAGCTCCCGCACCTGCGCCTCCAGCGCGTGCGCGCATTCGACGTGGTCCACCCGCACCGCGAGCGCCACCATCTCGCGCAGCCGGCGGCGGGTCTCGCTGGCCGTGAAGTACTGCCGCACCCGCCGGCGCAGGTCCTTCGCCGTGCCGACGTACAGGACCTCCTCGCCCGGCCCGCGGAACAGGTACACCCCTGGCGTGGCCGGCAGGTGCGCGGCCATCGACCGCTTGCGGCGCTGCTCCGGTGTCACGTCCGGGATGTAGTCGCGCAGCTCCTCGAGGGTCTGCACGCCGATCGATCCCACGCGCTCCAGCAGCGAGTGGAAGACGTCGACCGTCGCGCGGGCGTCCGCCAGTGCCCGGTGTGTGGGTTTGGTGGTGGCGTGTAAGAGCTCCGCCAGCGCGGACAGCCGGCAGCTCGGGGCCTCCTCCCTGGTCAGCACCCTGCGCGCGAGCTGGACCGTGCACACCACGGCCGGCTTCGGCCAGCGGTAGCCGTGCCGCTCGCACGCCTTGCGGATGAAGTTGACGTCGAACCCGGCGTTGTGCGCCACCAGCACCGCGCCACCCACGAACTCCATGAACGCCGGTAACACCGCGTCCAGCCGGGGCGCCGAATAGACCATCGCGTTGGTGATCCCCGTCAGCGCCACCACCTCGGGCGGGATGCCGCGGCCGGGGTCGACGAGCGTGGCGAACTCACCGAGCACCTCGCCGGCCCGCACCTTCACGGCACCGAACTCGGTGATCGTGTCCTCGTCGCTGACCCCGGTGGTCTCGAGGTCGAACACGACGAAGGTCGTGGCACGCAACGGGGTGCCCAACTCGTCGAACGCGAGCTGGCCGCCCGCCCCCGGTTTCGTCATGCCGGGCAAGTTAGCCGAGCGCACCGACAAAACCCGGACGGTGGCCTTCCCACCAGGGGACTAACCTGGAGAGATGGTGCCGTCGATCCAGCCGGTCGATCCGGTGGACGAGCCGTCCGAGCCGGACGGCGAGTCCACTGTCGACTGGACCGCGCTGCCCGACGCCGTCCGCGCACGGATCGCGGAGATCGGCGCGGACGCGCTCGGCGCGCTGCCGAAGGTCGACGTGCCCCAGCAACTGCGTGCGGTCGCCAGGTTCACGCCCGCCAAGCGGGCCAGGTTGGGCGCCGGCGGGATCATCACGAGCCTGCGGGACTCGGCCGCGTTCCGCACCGCGGTCGTCGAGTGGTGCCGCGAGCACCGGCCTGCCGCGCTCGACCTCACCGGTGACGACGCCGCCGCGGTAGCCGCCGCGGCGGTTCTTCTCGGTGAGGACACCGCACCGCACTACCTGGAGCTGGTGTCGCGCCGTGCGTCCGACGCGGGTCTGCGCGCCCAGCGCGACGCCGCCATGGCACGAGCCGAGCGTGCCGAGACCGAACTCGCGAAGGTTCGTGCCGAACTGGACGCCGTGCAGGGCGCGGTGGACCGCGTCCGCGTCGAGGGCGAGGTGGAGCTGGAGCGGCTGCGCAAACGCTTGCGCGAGCAGGGCGTGCGGGTCCGGGCGGCCAAGGACGAGGCCGCGAACGCGAGCGTCGAGATCGACCAGGTCCGCGGCGAGGCGGCCGCCCAGGTGAAGGCGCTGACCGAGCAGCGCGACCGCGAACACGAACGGGCCGAGACGGAACGGGCCCGTGCCGAGCGGGCAGAGGCGGACGCGGAGATCGCCCGACAGTCCGCCCGGGAGGCGCGCCAGGCCGACGAGGTGCGGCTGGCGTTGCTGGTCGACACGCTCGACGGCGCGGTCACCGGACTCCGTCGTGAGCTGGCACTCGGCGGTGCCGGCCCACGCCCCGCCGACCTCGTGCGCGGCGCGACGGAGGCACACGGGTCGGTGAGCCGCGTCGAGGACCCGGCAGCGCTCGAGCGGTTGCTGACGCTGCCGACCGTGCACCTCGTCGTGGACGGCTACAACGTCACCAAGACCGGCTACCCCGAGCTGTCCCTCTCCGAGCAGCGCGAGCGCCTGATCCGGCAGCTGGCCGCACTCGCGGCCCGCACCTCGGCCGAGGTCACACTCGTCTTCGACGGCGCCGGCGTGGTCGCCGTGCCGACGACCGCGCCCCGCGGCGTGCGTGTGCTGTTCAGCGACCCGGGCGTCCTCGCGGACGACGTGATCCGCGCACTGGTCACCGCGGAGCCGGAAGGCCGCCCGGTGGTCGTGGTGACTTCCGACCGCGCGGTGGCCGACTCGGTCCGTCGTCGTGGCGCCCACCCGGTGCCCTCAGCGGTGCTGCTGGCACGCCTCGGCCGCAGCTAGGTGCTCTGACTCGCCGGCACGCTCGGCCGCCGGGACATCTTTTGGCCGCGCTCCACAGTCCAACCTGCGCGACCCGCGGCCTCACTCCTTGTCGCGATGGTCGGCGGTTCGAGCCGGCGGCCGCGTGAGGAAGGATGCGTCCTTCATCGTGGCCACGGTGAGGAAGGCTCCCTTTTCACCACGCCGCCGGGACTCACGGGCGCGAGGTGACCAAGATCACAAAGGTCGCCAGCCGATTTTCGAATTCGTTGATCAACGCCAACACAGATGGTTGCGTAGGCATCCCCCGCCCATACCCGGGGGGCCACCCCGAGGCCATCGTACCAACCGGCAGGGACAAAACCCCTGGTCGCGGGGGCCTGTGGACAACTTTCTCACGCGAGTGCGAGCGAATGGGACACTCATGCGCTCAATCAGTCGGGCGCGACAGGGCTCGTGGCCATGATCGCCCTGGGGATAGTCGGCGAGGGTCACCGCGAGCCCTCCAGGCCGCGGTGCTCGACTTTCGTGATCATGGTGGTCCACCGCGTAGAACGCACCAATGTTGTACGGAGCCGCGGTTTGTTCGGTTCATTCCATCTCGCCGCGTTCGGTGGGCGGTGTCGAGGGGTCGGCGAGCTGTTATCGCGCGCCCAAAAGGCTGGTCTGACCTGCGTGAACCCGAAATTGTCGGTGCTCGGTCATAACCTCCCGGACATGAGGCGCAAACAGGACGAGGAGCCGGGGATGATCATCGACTGCGACAGCTGTGTGGTCCGTGGGCTGGCCTGCGGAGACTGTGTGGTGAGCGTGTTGCTCGGGGTGCCGCCGAACGTCGAGATCGACGCTGTGGAGCAGCGTGCCATCGACGCGCTCGGTCGCGCAGGGATCGTGCCGCGGCTTCGGCTGGAGCCCATTGACAAATCGGCGTGACCGCTTTGTCCGGCGCGCCCGGACTAAGCCGGTGTGTCGCCGAGCGGTCGTGAGAATCGCCGAACGGTGTGACGGAGTTCCCACAAGCCGGTGAACTGAGGTGTTGCCATGGCCACAGACCGAAGTTGGCGCTGCTCCGTTGGTGTTAAACGGCCTTCGCGGCAATTTTTTGGGCGGGCCAGGTAGACGCATCGTCAAGCGTTTCGTAACCTGTCCGAGATCTCGCGGCCGGCAGCGGCCCACCCCGAGGGCCCTACGCGGGATCGCCGCCGAAGCTGGCCACCTTGAAGTGATGCTCGCGGGGAGCGAACGTCGCGTCCGGGTGGTTGGACCGGATCCCCCACGGTGGGTGGGGCAGACGATGGACCGTCGCTGCTGCGGTAGTCCCTTGTCAAAATGCGCCACCCGGTCGGCGGTTCGGATGTAAGGGAGACACGCCCAACGTGGCGTCGCAAAGAACCAAGCGCGCAATCCGTGCCGGGATGAGTGTGACGGCCGCGGCCGCGGCGATGATCTTCTCCGTGCCGGGTCCGGCGCTCGCGCTTCCCATCACGTACCAGCAGCCGCCGCCCCCCGACACCGCCTCCGAGGCGATGGCGAAGTACCAGCAGCTGTCGGAGCAGGCTTCCGCGGTCAACGAGCAACTGCTCGCCGCGAAGACCGACCTGGACAAGAAGAACGCTGAGCTGGCGCAGGCCAACAACGACTTCAACGCCGCGAACGCCGCGCTGACGCAGGCGAAGGCGGACGAGGAGGCCTACCGCGGCACGGTCGACCAGTTGACCGCCGCGTCCTTCCAGGGCGCCCGGTTCAACAAGCTGTCGGCGCTGCTCACCGGTGACTCGGCGGACGACTTCCTGGAGCGTGCGTCCGCGCTCGGTGTCCTCGCGGCCGACAACGAAGAGGCGCTCTCCAAGCTCAGCGCGGCGGTGACGCAGGCGTCGGACGCCGAGACGAAGGCGAAGGACGCCCAGAAGCGCGCCACCGACGCGCAGGCGGCGGCCCAGACGCTGACCGACCAGATCACCAAGACGAAGGCCGATCTGGACGTTCAGATCGAACAGGCCGAGGACGCCTACCAGCAGCTGTCCGGTGCGGACAAGACTTCGCTCGAGGGCGAGGACATCGGCGCCTACATCGGCCCAGCCGGCGCGGGCGGTCAGGCGGCGCAGGCGGCCATGACCCAGCGCGGCAAGATGTACCTGTGGGGCGCGGCCGGCCCGAACAACTACGACTGCTCCGGTCTCACGATGTGGGCCTACAAGCAGGTCAACATCAGCCTCCCGCACTCCAGCCGGTCACAGTACGGCTATGGCGTGTCCGTGGCCCAGGGCCAGTGGAAGGCCGGTGACCTGCTGTTCTACGGCAGCAGCGCAGGCTCCATCCACCACGTTGCCATCTACATCGGTGACGGCAAGCTGGTCCACGCCTCGACCACCGGCACGCCGGTGAAGGTCGACGACGCCCCGTACGGCGGCGGTCGGGACTACCTGGGCGCGAAGCGGATCGCTCCCTGACGTCAGACATTCGGGGCCGGCACGGTTGTCCGTGCCGGCCCCGAGTCGTGTCTACCCATAACATGCTCGGTGTGCAGCGCAGAGCGAAGATCCGGGCATGGCTTGGCGCGGCGGTCGCCGTCGCCGTGCTGTGGGGTCTCACGCTCGCCTCGTTACCCGGCACCACCCCGGAATCCGGTTCGACCGGAGGTCCCGGCCAGCCGTTGGGCGCGGTCAGCCCCGCCCCGCACGTCGGTGACGCCGACCGCGCCGACGCCGTCACCGACCTGCTGAAGCGTCGCGCGCAGGCCGTGCTGACCCGCGACGAACAGTCGTTCCTAGCCACCATCGACCCGAAGGCCGCCCCGGAGTTCGTCGCCGCACAGCGACGCCTGTTCACCAACCTCGCCGGCGTCCCGTTCGACGAGTGGAGCTACCGGCTCAACCCCGACGACACCCTCGACGTCTCCGGCCTGACCGACAGCGCCGAGCTGGCCGACGAGCTGTGGGCGCCGGCCGTTGACCTTCGGTACGCGCTGCGGGGCGCCGACCTCATCCCCACCGACCGGGCCATGGGCTACCTGTTCGCCCGCCAGGGCGACACCTGGTACCTGCGATCCGACACCTCGCTCGACGGGCTCGGCCGGCGTACGTGGCGCGGCCCGTGGGACTTCGCGCCGTGCGTGGTCACCACCACCGAGTCCGGCATCATCCTGAGCCACCCCGGCAGCGAGCCGATGGTGGACCGGCTGGTGCGCGACCTGGACTCCTCGGTGCGGGCGGTCAGCGAGCTGTGGCCGACGTCGTGGTCGCAGCGGGTGGCGGTCATGCTGCCGGACTCGCCGGGGGAGATGCGCGCGCTCGTCGGACCGGACTTCCCCGTCGAGTCGGTCGTCGCGGTCGCGGTCGCGGACCGGGTGGACAACAAGACCCGGACCGTCGCGGGGCAGCGGGTGGTGCTCAGCCCGTCCGGAGTGCGGGCGCTCTCGATCGCGTCGCTGCGGATCGTGCTGCGGCACGAGATCACGCACCTGGCCGCCCGCGCGGACACCGTCGATGGCTCGCCGACGTGGCTGCTGGAGGGCTTCGCGGACTACGTCGGGTACCGCGACAGCGGCGTGACCCTCGCCGAGGGCGCGCCCGACCTGGCGAAGGCGGTCCGTCAGGACGGCCCACCCGCGGCGTTGCCGGAGGACCGGGCTTTCCGGTCCCGCGGCCCGGAGCTCGATCTCGCGTACCAGCAGAGCTGGTCGCTCGCCCGGTACATCGCGGACCGGCACGGCGAGCAGGCGTTGATCGCCGTGTACCGCGAGTTGGCCGGGGCCGGGCCGGTCTCCGCGAGCGAGACCGATCGGATGCTGCGCGAGGTGATCGGTGTCGACCGCGCGGCGCTCGTGGCGGGCTGGCAGTCCTACCTCCGGGAGACTCTCAAGTAGGGTTTGTCGGTGACTCGGACCCTGCTCGTGACCAACGACTTCCCGCCCCGTCCCGGTGGGATCCAGTCCTACCTGCACGCTCTCGCCACGCGGCTGCCGTCCGAGGATCTCGTCGTGTACGCGCCGGCATGGGATGGCGCGCGGGAGTTCGACGCGGCACAGCCGTTCCCGGTCGTGCGGCACCGGTCGAGCCTGATGCTGCCCACCCCGGGAGTTGTCCGGCGGGCGAGGGAAGTCCTGCGCGCGGAGGGGTGTGACACCGTCTGGTTCGGCGCCGCCGCGCCACTCGCGCTGCTGGCGCCGACCCTGCGTGCGGCCGGCGCGCGACGGGTGATCGCGAGTACACACGGGCACGAGGTGGGCTGGTCGATGCTGCCGGGCGCGCGGCACGCGTTGCGGAGCATTGGTAGGACCACTGATGTCGTGACCTTTGTGAGCAAGTACACGCGCTCCCGCTTCGCGCCGGCTTTCGGTCCCCGTGCGGCACTCGAGTACCTGCCGTCCGGGGTGGACACCGAGCAGTTCCGGCCGGACTTCGCCGCCCGCAAGGAGATCCGCACCCGTTACGGCCTCGGCGACCGGCCGACCGCGGTGTGCGTGTCCCGACTGTGGCCGCGCAAGGGGCAGGACATGCTGATCCGCGCGCTTCCGGCGATCCGGAAGCGTGTGCCGGAGGCGGCGCTGCTGCTGGTGGGCGGCGGTCCGTACGAGGACCGCCTGCGCGTGCTGGCCGAGCAGTTGGACATGTCGTCCAATGTGGTCTTCACGGGCCGGGTGCCGTGGGAGGAGTTGCCGGCGCACTTCGTCGCAGGGGACGTGTTCGCGATGCCGTGCCGGACACACGGGCGCGGTCTGGACGTCGAGGGTCTGGGAATCGTGTACCTGGAGGCGTCCGCGTCCGGTCTGCCGGTGGTGGCGGGCAACTCGGGCGGCGCGCCGGAGACGGTTCTGGACGGCGTGACGGGCAACGTCGTCGACGGCCGCGACCTGCCGGCCATCGCCAAGTCCGTGGGCGACCTGCTGGCGGACCCGACCATGGCGACGGAGATGGGCGAGGCGGGCCGACGCTGGGTGTCGCGGCACTGGCAGTGGGAGGACATCGCGGCCCGCCTGACAAAACTGCTGGACGGCTCAGCCTTCTGACCGCAGGCCCGGCCTCCGGCCCCCGGTTCCACGCTACGGCAAGGCACCGACAAAAACCCGCGGCGCCCGGGCGGGCTGTGGACAACTTTCGCGTGTCCAACATTCAGGACCCGCGTGTCCAACACTCGGAACCGGTGAGTTCAACAAATCGCGCATGCTCGATATGTTGAACTCACCGGTCGGGAATGTTGGACACGCGGGGGTTGTGGACAAGGCGGCCGCGCGCGTCGGGAATGTCGGTGCTCCGTGAGAGGCTCGAACCGGGGGCCGGAGGCCAAGCCTCGCTATACCGGCAGGGTTAGTTCGTGTACGCCTATGCCGATGCCGCGGAAGAAGTTCACCCGGCTCGCGTCGAGTGGTTCGCCGGACGTGAACGCCGCGACGCACCGCCCGCCGAACGCCGCACGCAGCTTCGGGTACACGATCCTGCTTGCCACCGCGTGTTTCAGCCGCACGCCGAGTGGGGCCACGCCGCCAAGCGCGCCGTACGCGACGGCCACCGACTCGGCCATGTCGAACACCGCCATGTTGCCGTCGGTGTACGCCCTGGACCGTGCCGCGTCGTGGAAACGGCCCAGCAGTTCGGCGTCCGCCACGATCACCCGCGGGCGGAACACACCCAGGTCCGTGAGCAGATCCTCGCCGCCGGCCAGCTGGCCGAGCGTCGCGCGGGTGTATACGCACGCCAGCGTGATGATCCGCGTCGGCAGGTCGGCCGGCTGCAGCAGCGCCAGCAGCGAGCTGCCCGCCCGCAGCAGCGCCGGGTGCGCGGCGATCGTGGCCCGGATCTCCGCCAGCAGGTCGCCGTGCGTGAACTCCGTCCGCTTCGGGTGGTCCCGCGACGGGTACACGATCGTCGCGAGGTCGTGTGCCCGTACCGCCAAACGGCGCTCGTGGGCGCGGTCGTCGTAGATCTGGGTGCCGAGCGCGGACAGCTCCGCGACCGCGGACGGCACGTCCTCGTCACCGCTGCGGCCACCGTCGAGCTGCCACACCCACACGACCTCGGGCAGCCGGTCCACGACCCGCCGGACCGTCTCGCGGTGCTCCGTGGTCTCCACGACCACCGCGCACGCCCCGGAGTCCGACAGGATCCACTCGACCTCCGCCGCTGTGGAGGTCGAGTCGATCGGCACCGTCACACAGCCGAGGGACCAGCAGGCGAAGTCGAACAGTGACCACTCGTACCGCGGACCGGACAGCAGCGCGACCCGGTCCCCCGGCCGAAGCCCCACCGAGATCATGCCTTTCGCCAGGCCGAGCACCTGTGTGGCGAACTCGCGGGTGGTCACGTCCACCCACGAGCCGCCGTCGCGGCGGCGGAACCCGATGGTGGCGCCGAACCGCTCGGCATTCGCCCAGACCATGTCGGTCAGGCTCTCCTCGTCGGTCACACAAGGAAAACTAGCGCGCCGGACAGCGCGGTGCGCCTTCGGGCGGCGTCGATCGGACGGACTTCGTCCGGCCTCCTCGCGTGGTCGGCCGAGCGAGGTGGTCCGGCCGGCGCACGGCGTGACATGCTGCACGCCGTGCCCGCTGTTGACGTGATCGACGAGACCTTCCTCGCCGTGCCGCCCGCGACGGTGGCCGCCGCCTTCGCCGACCCGCGAGCCTGGAGCCGGTACTGGCCGGATCTCGACCTCGCCGTGTACGCCGACCGCGGCGTGCAGGGGTTGCGGTGGACCGTGCGCGGCGCGCTGGTCGGCACCATGGAGGTCTGGTTGGAGCCCGTGCTGGACGGCACGGTCCTGCACTACTTCCTGCGCGCCGACTTCCCGCCCGGCGGGGCCGGCAAGCCGTTGAGGGAGATCAGCCGTCGGCAACGCGCGGCCAAGGCCGTCGCGCTCGATCTGAAGTTCGTCCTGGAGGACGGCAGGCCGCCCGGCGTCGCGCCCCGAAATGATTGACTCGTACGTATGCGGGTTCACGTGGTTTCCGACGTGCACGGCAACGCCGAGGCACTCGCGCGGGCCGGCGACGGCGCGGACGCGCTCGTCGTACTGGGTGACCTGATCGACTTCGTCGACTACCACGACCACGGTGGCGGCATCCTCGGCTCGCTGTTCGGCGCCGAGACGGTCAGCGAGTTCGCGCGGTTGCGGCGCGAACGCCCGGCGGAGCTGCCCGCGTTCGCCCGCGCGCTGTGGGGCAGCGTCGGCGACGCGGCACAGATCGTCGAGGAGGCGGTGCGCGAGCAGTACGCCCGGTTGTTCGCGGCCATGAGCGCGCCGACCTACGCCACTCCGGGCAACGTCGACACGCCCGACCTGTGGCCGGAGTTCTCCCGTGACGGGGTCCACATGCTCGACGGCGAGGTGGCCGAGATCGGCGGGCTGCGGTTCGGGTTCGTCGGCGGCGCGCTCCTCCCGCCGGGCGTGCCGGCCCGCCGGCCCGGGGTGTTCCGGCCGTACCTGCGGACCGAGGACGACTTCGCCGCCGGCATCGCGCGACTGTCGGACGTGGACGTGGTGTGCACGCACGTGCCGCCCGACGTGCCGGAGCTGACCTACGACGCGGTGGCGCGCCGGTTCGAGTACGGCTCGCCGTCGCTGCTTGACCTGATCGTGAAACAGCAGCCCCGCTGGGCGGTCTTCGGGCACGTGCACCAGCCGCTCACGCCGAGGATGCGTGTCGCGTACACCGAGTGCGCGAACGTCGGACACTTCCAGCGCACCGGGCGGCCCTACGTGCTGCGGTGGTGAACCTTACGCTCGGGTAACCTCCCGGGCATGGCCGACGAGTCCACCCAGTCCATCGTGGTCGACGCGCGACCCCAGGACGTCATGGCGGTGATCGCGGACTTCCCGGCATACCCGGAGTGGGCGAACGCCGTGAAGAGCACCGAGGTCCTCGAGGCGTTCGAGGACGGCAAGGCCCGCGAGGTGAAGTTCACGCTCGACGCCGGACCGTTCAAGGACGTGTACACGCTTGCCTACGACTGGGCCGGCGACGGGCTGTCCGTGGACTGGAACCTGGTCAAGGGCCAGATGCAGAAGGCGCAGAAGGGCCAGTACCTGCTCACGCCGGAGGGTGACAAGACCAGGGTCACCTACACGCTGGCCGTGCAGCTGGCCGTGCCGATGATCGGACTCTTCCGCCGCAAGGCCGAGAAGATGATCATGGACATCGCGCTCAAGGAGCTGAAGAAGCGGGTCGAGGGCGAGTGACCAGCAGGACATCGGCCGGGGAGCCGTAGGTCGCGGTGGGGCGGCCGGCGCGGCTGCTGCTGTTCACCGGTAAGGGAGGCGTCGGCAAGACCACCCTTGCCGCGGCCACGGGTGCCCGTCTCGCGGTCGGTGGACACAAGGTACTGGTCACTTCCGCCGACCCGGCCCACTCGCTCGGTGACGTGTTCGGCGTTCCGGTAGGCGACGAACCGTCCGAAGTGGATACCTGCCTGTACGCGACGCATGTGGACGCGCGTGGCCTCGCGGACCGGTCGTGGCGGTCCATCCGCCGCGAACTGCGCGCCGCGCTACCCGCACTGTCCGATGTGGACGCGGCCGAGCTGACCGTCCTCCCGGGCGTCGACGAGCTGCTGGCGCTGACCGAGATCGCGCGGCGCGCGGCGGAGGGGCCGTGGGAGGTCGTCGTCGTGGACTGCGGACCAACCGCGGAGACGTTGCGGCTGCTCGCGTTGCCGGAGGCGGTGCGCGGCTACCTGTCGCGTCTGTCGCTCGGCAGGCATCTCGCCGGGCTGGCGAACCACGTCGGCGAGCTGCGCGACCTGCTCGTCGACCCGGCGCGGACGTCCGTGCGGCTGGTCCTCACGCCGGAACGCATCGTCGTCGCCGAGACCCGGCGCACGCTCGCCGCCCTCGCGCTGCGCGGCATCCAGATCGACTCGCTGATCGCGAACCGCCTCGTCCCGCCCGCCCGCCGCTGGCACGGTCCGGCCGCCGGCTGGCTACGCGTCCGCCGCGCGGAACAGGAGGCGGTACTGTCCGAACTGGACGCGTCGATGACCCTGCCCATGCGGCGGGTCGAGCACCGGGCGACCGAACCCGTTGGCGTGCCGGCGTTGCTCGCGCTGGCGGAGGAGCTGTACGGCGGCGACGACCCACTCGGCTCGTCCGGTCGGTACGCCACGCCCCTGCTGTCGGTGCGCTCGGTCGACGGCGGATACGAGCTGACGGTGGCGCTACCGTTCACCGAAGGGTCCACAGTGGACCTGGTCAGGATCGGTGACGAGCTGGCGATCACCGTGGACGGTGTGCGACGACTGGTCGCACTGCCGGTGTTGTTGCGCCGACACGAGGTGACCGACGCGGTGACCGGCGAGAGCGGGCTGGTGTTGCGCTTCGAGGCGGGAGGAGCAGGGTGATGCCGCGGGGTATGTGGGTGGTGCGGTGTCGCGTGCCCGACGAGCCTGGTGGGAGGTCGTCGTGAGTGCTGAGGGGACCCGGTTGGTCGAGGAGCTGCTGCTCCTGGTCGAGGCCGTCGCCGATCGGGCCGGCCCCTGGCTGGACCGGGTCGCGGACTCGAACGAGGGTGGTTCCTGTTCGTGGTGCCCGCTCTGCGCGGCGGTCGCGGTACTGCGCGGCGAGTCGAACGACCTGGCCGCGCGTGGGATGGACGGCGCGGCCGATCTCGTGGCGCTCCTGCGGGCGGTGCTCGCCGACCGGTGGGAACCCGGGGTCTCCCACATGCCGGGGTTCCGGCCCGACGACGAGCCGTCCACGCGTGTGCAGCACATCCCTGTCCGGCGGGAGCCTCGTTGAGGGCCAAGACGACGATCGGGGTGGACATCGGGGGGACGAGCGTGCGGGCCGGGGTGGTGGACCGGCACGGCAACGTCCTGGACACCGCGCGTGCGCCGACCCCGGCCGGTGAGTCGGCGCTCGAGGCGGCGATCGTGTCGGCCGTGTCCGGGCTCGCGGTGCGGCACCGCGTCACCGGGGTCGGGCTCGCGGTCGCCGGTTTCGTGACCACCGACCGGCGCTCGGTCATGTTCGCGCCGCACCTCGCGTGGCGGCACGCCCCCGTCGCCGACCGGATCTCCCAGCGGCTCAAACTGCCCGTGGTGCTGGAACACGACGCGAACGCGGCCGTGCTGGGCGAGCACCGGTTCGGCGCGGCGCGGGGAGCGAAGGTCGTGCTGCTGGTGGCGATCGGCACGGGCATCGGAGCCGGGTTGCTGATCGACGGCGAGCTGTACCGCGGCGCGCACGGCGTCGCCCCGGAGCTGGGACACCTGCGGCTCGTGCCAGGCGGACGTGCGTGCCCGTGTGGCAAGCAGGGCTGTTGGGAGCGGTACTGCAGCGGCACGGCCCTGAGCGCGACCGCGATCGAACTGCTGGCCCGCCACCCTGGCCGTTCGACGGTGCTGCTCCGTGACTCGGTGGACGCACGCGCGATCACCGGCCGCAAGGTCGCGGCCGCCGCGCGTGAGGGCGATCCGCTTGCACAGCAGGCGATGTCCGAGCTGGCCCGCTGGCTCGGCGAGGGACTGGCGATGGCGGCGGACATCTACGACCCGGAGGTCGTGGTGATCGGCGGCGGCGTCTCGGAGTCGGCCCCGCTCTTCCTCGACGACGCACGGGACCACTACAAGAAGGCGATCACCGGTGCCGGCTACCGCCCTCTGGCCCGCATCCGCACAGCCCAACTCGGCGACGACGCGGCACTGGTAGGCGCGGCATCCCTGGCAGCGGACACCTGCTGAACCGCGAGGTCAGAGCTGGGCGCCGTCGTCTCGGCCGTTCGGGTCCTTCGGGTGCTGGCGGACGCGGAGCAGGAGCATGCCGCCGCCGCTCGTGATGGACAGCAGCGCGATCGGGGTGGCGATGCGGGCGTCCAGGCCGACCAGTGTCGGGACGATCAACAGGACCACGCCGACCACGATCAGGACCAACGCCACGATCGTCAGCGGGCGCAGCTTGGGCAGCGGGGGCGGCTCTGGCGGGACGTAGTGCTCGTCGTCCGTGTTCCACGACCAGTCCCACTCCGCGTCGTGCCCGCGCCATGACTGGAGCGGCTCCGACGTTCGCGACGGCGGCCGGTCGCCGGCCGTCGGGGTGGGCGAGCCGTGGGTACGCGGGTCCTCGGCGATCGGTATCTCGCCGGTGTCCGTAAGGTCGTCCAGGTCCGGAATGGTCCGGCCGACACCCTCGCGTTCCAGGTCCGCCACGATCTCGGCGAACGCGGCATCTACGTCGTCAGGCCGGTCGGACACCCAGGCCTCCTCGTCACGGGCCAGCGGACACGGTGCTCAAGGCCATGGTCGCACGAACTGAGCCGTCCATGGCCGGATCTGTCTCCCTATGTTTACGCGTTGGGTACGGTGGACGGTTGGAAGAGTTAGACCTGTTACATGTTCCGACATTCGGGTGGCGAAGCATTGTGCGTGGTGGCCACCCTGCCTACGCTCGACAAACGCGTGCGCAAGCAGAGAGGGAGGCGCGGGGAGCGGTGCTGTACTTCCTGATGAAGTGGGTGTTCCTGGGACCGCTGCTCAGACTGGTCTTCCGGCCTCACGTCGAGGGCGTCGAGCACATACCGGAGAAGGGTGGCGCGCTGCTGGCCAGCAACCACCTCGCCGTCGCGGACTCGTTCTTCCTCCCGCTGATGCTCTCCCGCCGCGTCACGTTCCCCGCCAAGCTCGAGTACTTCACCCAGCCCGGCGTCAAGGGCCGTCTCAAGAAGTGGTTCTTCACCGGCATGGGCCAGATCCCCATCGACCGCTCCGGCGGCGCGGCCGCGCAGGCCGCGCTCGACACGGGTATCCGGTTGCTCCGCGAGGGCCACCTGCTCGGCATCTACCCGGAGGGCACGCGTTCCCCCGACGGGCGGCTCTACAAGGGCAAGACCGGCCTCGCCCGTATGGTCCTGGAGTCCCGCGTCCCCGTCATCCCGGTCGCCATGTTCGGCACCGACAAGGCCAACCCCATCGGCTCGAAGATGTGGCGGCCGCACAAGATCCGCATCAAGATCGGCGAGCCGCTGGACTTCTCGCGCTACGAGGGCCTCGCAGGCGACCGGTTCGTCGAGCGGTCCATCACCGACGAGATCATGTACGCGCTGATGGAGCTGTCGGGCCAGGAGTATGTGGACATCTACGCGGCCAAGGCCAAGGAGATGCTGGCGGAGAACGGGCTCGAACTGCCCACACAGGAGCGGCGCACGGCCCGTGAGGCCGACCGGATCCCCGAGACCGAGGCCGGCTGAATAGGCTGCCTCGGTGCGGTACTTCTACGACACCGAATTCATTGAGGACGGAAAGAGCATCGACCTGGTTTCGATCGGTGTCGTTGACGAGCAGGGCCGCGAGTTCTACGCGGTGTCCACAGAGTTCGACCCGGACCGGGCGGGACAGTGGGTCCGCGAGCACGTGCTCGACAAGCTGCCATCGCCGTCCGACCCGGCCTGGTGCGACCGCGCCACCATACGAGCGCGGCTGATGAAGTTCTTCAACCGCGGTGGACGGGTCGAGCTGTGGGCGTGGTTCGCCGCGTACGACCACGTGGCGCTCGCCCAGCTGTGGGGTGACATGCCGGCGCTGCCGCGCGAGCTACCGCGCTTCACGCGCGAGCTGCGGCAGCGCTGGGAGGACGTCGGCAAGCCCACGCTGCCGCCTCCGCCGAGCGACGCGCACGACGCGCTCGCCGACGCTCGACACAACCTCGAGCGCTGGCGAATCATCGAGGCGGAGCGGGTAAAGCGAGGGTTTCCCGTAAGTTAGACAGGGGTGCCTTGCTGCACCGATCAAGAAGATGGCACGCTACGTGGCTGACTACACCAGAACAGGCCTCGAGTACCAGCGGCCGGATGGAGGATCAGAGCATGCGTGTCGGATTGCTCACAGGTGGCGGTGACTGCCCAGGACTGAACGCGGTCATCCGCGCCGTGGTCCGCAAGGGCATCGAGGCACACGGCTGGGAGACCGTCGGCTTCCGTAACGGCTGGCAGGGCCCGATCGAGGGCCTGGTCAAGCCGATCGGGCTGAACGACGTCGAGGACATCCTGACCCGGGGCGGCACGATCCTCGGCTCCTCGCGCACCAACCCGTACAAGGTCGACGGCGGCGTCGACAAGATCAAGGCGACGCTCGCCAAGCACGGCGTCGACGCGCTGATCGCGATCGGCGGCGAGGACACCCTCGGGGTCGCCAAGCGGCTCACGGACGACGGCGTCGGCGTGGTCGGCGTGCCGAAGACCATCGACAACGACCTCGGTGCCACGGACTACACGTTCGGCTTCGACACCGCCGTGCACATCGCGACCGAAGCCATCGACCGGCTGCGCACCACCGCCGAGTCGCACCACCGCGCGCTCGTCATCGAGGTCATGGGCCGCCACGCCGGCTGGATCGCGCTGCACTCCGGGCTCGCGGGCGGCGCGAACGTGATCCTGGTGCCGGAGCGGCACTTCAACGTCGACCAGGTCGTCGACTGGGTGAAGCGGCGGTTCGAGCGCGAGTACGCGCCGGTCATCGTGGTCGCCGAGGGCGCGTTGCCGGAGGGTGGCGAGGAGAAGCTGCTGACCGGTGAGAAGGACGCGTTCGGACACGTCCGTCTCGGCGGCATCGGCAACTGGCTGGCCGAGGAGATCGCGGAGCGGACCGGCAAGGAGTCCCGTGCGGTCGTGCTCGGCCACGTGCAGCGCGGCGGCACCCCGACCGCGTACGACCGGGTGCTCGCCACCCGCTTCGGCCTGCACGCGGTGGACGCCGTGCAGGACGGCGACTTCGGTGTGATGGTCGCGCTGCGCGGCACCGACATCGTGCGCGTGAAGCTGTCGGAGGCGACCGCCGAGCTGAAGACCGTGCCGCTGGAGCGGTATCAGGAAGCTGAGGCTTTCTTCGGCTGAGGACGGCTAAAGTTCCTCAGCATG
The DNA here is from genome assembly GCF_036378875.1 of Actinophytocola sp. GTDB lineage: Bacteria > Actinomycetota > Actinomycetes > Mycobacteriales > Pseudonocardiaceae > Actinophytocola. The sequence goes on along the minus strand of NZ_DASUVO010000087.1, from coordinate 10,935 downwards.
GACGTTGAGGAGCTGCTGTGGGCCGGTGCGGACGCGCAGGCCGCCGCACTGCGTGCTGGTGACGTGTCCGCGCCGGACCTCCTCGAGGCGGTGCTCAACCGCCTCGACGCGGTCGACGACAAGCTGAACGCGTTCCGGACCGTCTGGGCCGACCAGGCGCGGGCGCAGGCGGTGGCGGCGCAGCAGCGGCTCGACGCGGGGGAGCGCACCCCCCTGCTGGGTGTGCCGATCGCGGTCAAGGACGACCTCGACGTGATCGGCGACGTCACGGGCATGGGCGGCCGGCCGCAGTTCGAGGCCGCCGAGGCGGACGCGCCGACGGTTGACCGGCTGCGGTCGGCAGGCGCCGTCCTCGTCGGCCACACACGCACGCCGGACCGGTGCCTGTGGCCGTTCACGGAGACGCTCACGTTCGGCGCCACCCGCAACCCGTGGCAGCTCGACCACACACCCGGCGGCTCGTCGGGTGGTTCGGCCGCCGCCGTCGCCGCGGGCATCGTCGGCGCCGCGACGGGCTCCGACGGCGGCGGGTCCATCCGGATCCCCGCGAACTTCACCGGCATCTACGGCCTGAAGACCACCCGTGACCTGATCAACATGGGCGACGAGGAGCACTGGACCGGGCTGGCCGTCGTCGGCCCGCTGGGGCGCCGGGTCGCGGACGCCGGCGCGATGATGGACGTGATCGCGGACGAGCCGGGCGGCTACCGCGACGCGGTCGACGCGGAGCCGGGCAAGCTGCGGATCGCACTGTCCCTGCGTGGCCCGCTCGGTCCGACGCCGATCGAGAAGCGGCGCAAGCAGGCCGTGCAGACGGTCGCGGACCGGCTCAGCGTGCTCGGCCACGAGGTGGTGCCGGCCGAGCCGCCGTTCGGCCCGACGGCGAGCCAGCAGTTCCTCGTCCGGTTCCTGCGCGGCGTTGCGGACGACGTGGCACAGCTGCCGCACCCGGAGTGGCTGGAACCACGCACCCGCCGCATCGCGGCCGCGGGCCGGCGCGTGCCGGAGCGGGTGTTCACCCGCATGCGCGCGGCGGAGGCCGGTCTACATGCGGCGATGGCGAAGTTCTTCTCCGACTTCGACGTGGTCCTCCAGCCGGGCTGGACGGCCCGCCAGCCGAGGATCGGCCGGTTCCACGGCGCGGGCGCCTCCCACACGCTCGCCGCGGTGTCGATGGGCATCGTGTTCTACCCGATCTGGAACGTGCTGGGCTACCCGGTGGCCGCGGTACCGGCCGGCTTCGACGACGCCGGCCTGCCGATGGGCGTGCAGCTGGCCGGCCCCGCCGGCGCGGAGAAGCGGCTGCTGTCGCTGTCCGGCCAGTACGAACGAGCCCACCCGTGGACGGCAAAGCGCCCCACCCTGTAACCCCCGGCCGGCCTCCGGCCCCCGGTTCCACGCTACGGCAGGGCACCGACATTTCCGGCCGCGGCGACCGGCCCCTGTGGACAACTCGCGTGCCCAACACCGAGAACGCGCGTGTCCAACAGTGTGGACCGGTGAGTTCGACAAATCAGGCGCGTGACTGATCTGTTGAACTCGCCTGTCGCCTGTGTTGGACACGCGGGTCTGGAGTGTTGGACACGCGGTGCGAAGTGCTGTTGTCGCCTCAGCGCAGCTGTTCGGCTATCTGCTCCAGGCCCTTTTTGATCATTTGTCCGTACTCGTCGTCGCCGAGTGCGCCGATCGTGGCCTGCGCTCGCTTGAGGTGCTCACGAGCGAGGTCCAGATCGCCCAGTTTGCGATGACACTCGCTCAGGTTCAGGTGCAGCGACGGGTACAGGCCGGCCACCGGAAGCGCGACGCCGGCCTCCGCGACCCGTGCGTCGGTCAGCAGGTCGGCGGCCGCCAGTGCCCGCTCATCCCAGACCAGCTCCTGACGTGCGTCGTCCTGCACGTCGGCCATCGCATGCGCGAGCGTGCACACGTGAAGGGGATCGCCCTGCTCGCCGCCGATCTCGTCCCAGATCTCCGCGAACAGGAGCCGGGCGGCATCCCGCTCGCCGCCGTGGCTGAGCTGCACCGCCTCACCGATCCGGATGAGCGTCGGGTCCATGATCATCGGCGACTCCTTCCCCCAGGTCATCTCGCGACGACCGGCAGCCCTATAGCGAGGAGCACCGACAGATCCGGCCATCAGGCAAGCGGTTCACCCGCCCAACCCGAGCGAAAGTCCCACTCATGCCGCCGGGGGCCCCCCGATTTCCAGCCTAGTGGTGGGGACCGACAGTCGCGGGCGGGACGGTGCGTGGTTGTGGACAACTGGGGTGGCTGTGGACAACCGCGGCCTTGAGCAGCGGGAATGTCGGTGGCACACCGTAGGCTGGATTCCGGGGGCCGGAGGGCGCCCTCAGCCCTGCCACGGGGGTTTGGCCCAGTCCCAGGTCGGCATGTCCTCCGGGGCCGGGTTCTCCATGCCCGGCGCCGAGAAGATCACCGCCAGTCGGCTGCCCCACTCCAGGTAGCCGACGAAGGATGCGCGGAACTCCGGGTCACTCGGCAGGCCCACCTCGTCCGCCGTGTCCTGCAGGAGGGTCACCCACCGGCGTCGCTGCTCCTCGGTGATGCCGCGGCCGAGGTGGCGGGAGATCATGTGCGTGTGCCCGCCGCGTGTGGTCGAGTACGTCTTCGGGCCGCCGAACACCTCGCCCACCCACGCCGCCACGTGCTGGGCGTGGCCCGGGTCCATGTGCGCGAACACCGGCGCCAGCAGTGGGTCGTCCGGCACCTTCTCGTAGAAGCGGGTGAAGAGTTTCTCGAGTGCGGGCGCGCCGCCCAGCCACTCGTAAAGCGTTGGCATGCAGCCCAAGGAACCACGGGAAGGTGAAGCGATCAAGAACGGTCCGCTGTCGGCTGAAACCGGGCCGACGCGCCCGGCTACCCTGGTGCTGTGAACTGGACCGTTGACGTGCCGGTGGACACGCTGCCCGAGCTTCCGCCGTTGCCGCCGTCACTGCGCGCACGCCTCGACGACGCCCTGTCGCGGCCGGCGGCGCAGCAGCCCGAGTGGCCCGACACCGAGCAAGTGCGTCAGGTGCGCACCCTCCTGGAGAGCGTGCCGCCGGTCACCGTGCCGAACGAGATCGACCGGCTTGGCGACAAGCTCGCCGAGGTGGCCCGCGGTGAGGCGTTCCTGCTGCAGGGCGGGGACTGCGCCGAGACCTTCGTCGACAACACCGAGCCGCACATCCGCGGCAACATCCGCACGCTGCTGCAGATGGCCGTGGTGCTGACCTACGGCGCGAGCCTTCCGGTCGTGAAGGTCGGGCGCATCGCCGGCCAGTACGCCAAGCCGCGCTCCAACAACATCGACTCGCTCGGCCTGCCGGTCTACCGGGGCGACATCATCAACTCGCTCGTGAAGACCCCCGAGGCCCGCGTGCCGGACCCCAGCCGCATGATCCGCGCGTACGCCAACGCGGGCGCCGCGATGAACCTCGTGCGCGCGCTGACCGCGGCCGGCATGGCGGACCTGTCGAAGGTCCACGAGTGGAACAAGGACTTCGTCAGCAACTCGGCCGCCGGTGAGCGGTACGAGGCGCTGGCCACCGAGATCGACCGCGGCCTGCGGTTCATGTCGGCATGCGGTGTCGAGGACTCGTCGCTGCACTCGACGGAGATCTTCGCGAGCCACGAGGCGCTGCTGCTGGACTACGAGCGCGCCATGCTCCGCCTCGACACCCGCCAGGCCGACCCTCGGCTGTACAACCTGTCGGCGCACTTCCTGTGGATCGGGGAGCGGACCCGCCAGCTCGACGGCGCGCACATCGCGTTCGCGGAGCTGCTGTCCAACCCGATCGGCGTGAAGATCGGTCCGACCACCACGCCCGAGATGGCCGTCGAGTACGTGGAACGCCTCGACCCGCACAACACGCCCGGCCGGCTCACGCTGATCAGCCGCATGGGCAACGGCAAGGTCCGCGACTGCCTGCCGCCGATCATCGAGAAGGTGCAGGCCTCCGGGCACCAGGTCATCTGGCAGTGCGACCCCATGCACGGCAACACGCACGAGTCGCCCACCGGCTACAAGACCCGCCACTTCGACCGAATCGTGGACGAGGTCCAGGGCTTCTTCGAGGTGCACCGCCGCCTCGGCACCCACCCCGGCGGCATCCACGTCGAGCTGACGGGCGAGGACGTCACCGAGTGCCTCGGCGGCGCGCAGGACATCTCGGACGAGGACCTGAACAGCCGCTACGAGACGGCCTGCGACCCGAGGCTCAACACCCAGCAGTCGCTGGAACTGGCGTTCCTGGTCGCGGAAATGCTCCGCAGCTGAGCGATGAGAAGGCCGGTCCACGGACCGGCTTTCTCGCGACCCTAGAAAAACGAACGTTCATTCATTATCGTTGTCGCATGCGGACGGCCAGCAGAACAGCCGAGCACGTCGCCCTCTTTCGTGCGTTGGAGAGTCGGCGGCGTGACCGGCTCTTCGTCGACGACTACGCCGTGCGCTTCCTCCCCGCGCGTTACCGGTGGCTGGTGCGGGTCGCCGCGATGCCGCCGGTGGGGCACCGCATCGCCGGGTTGATCGACCATCGCTATCCCGGGGGTCCTCGCATGTCGGCGGTCGCCCGTACGCGGCTGATCGACGATCTCCTCGCCGAGGCCGAGCCGGAGCAGGTCCTGCTGCTCGGCGCCGGCTACGACAGCCGGGCTCACCGCATCCCGCGCATGCCCACCACCTACGAGGTCGATCACCCCGCCACCCAGCGCGCCAAGCGGCAGCGCATCGCCGACCGCGCGCACGTCCACTACGTTCCGGTCGACCTCAACGAGGAGCGCCTCGCTCACGCCCTCCAACGCGCCGCCTTTCCCAGGAAGCGCACCGCGGTCATCTGGGAGGGCGTCACCAACTACCTCACCGAGCAGGCCGTCGACGCGACCCTGCGGGACCTCGTCACGACCACCGCCCAAGGCAGCACGGTCATCCTCACCTACGTCGACCGCGCGGCGCTGGGTGCTGACACGACCTGGCACCAGGAGGTCGCGAAGGTCGGCGAGCCATGGACATTCGGCCTCGACCCGGTCGAGGTGCCGGGCTACCTCGCCGAGCACGGGCTCGACGTGCGTGGCGACCTGTCGACGAAGGAGGCCGCCGTCCGCTACGACCGGCCGGACGAGCCGGCCGCCGAGTTCTACCGCGTCGCGTGGGCGGTGGTCCGCTAGATGCCAAGGGTCAGCGACGAACACCTCGCGAACCGCAGGCGGCAGATCCTCGACGCGGCCGCGAACTGCTTTGCCCGCAACGGTTTCCACCGGACGTCGATGCAGGACATCGTCAAGGAGTCCGGCCTGTCCGCCGGGCTCATCTACCGGTACTTCACCGGCAAGGACGACATGATCGTCGCGATCGTCGAGGAGCGGCACGCGCGGCGCGCGGCCATGGATCTCGTTGGCGACTATCCCGAGCTGCTGCGGGAGATCGCCGGTCCGGAGGCCGCGCGGGAACGGAACCTCACCATGCAGGCGTGGGCGGAGACGATCCGCGACCCGAGGATCCGCGCGCTGGCGCGGGACGGCGTGGACGGCCCCGTGAAAGCTCTCGCAGGCACCGCGCCGGAGAGCATGGTCCGCGTGTTCATCGCCATCTACCAGGGGCTGCTGCTGCAGGCGTCGTGGGACGAGGACCTGGACGTCGAGGCGTTCGTGGCGTCAGTTCGCGAGCTCGTGGAGCGTCGTGCATGACTTGCTGATCGCGTTCGCCAGCACGTCGATGTCCGGCACCGCGTCGCGATCCGCCTGCAGTCCGATGTGGACGGTGTCGCGGTACGGGGAGATCGCCACGCCCAGCGCGTGGCCGGGGGCGAGTGGGCCGAAAGGATAGATCTCGTCGAGTGGTGCGCCGTCGATCGTGAGCGGTACGGCGGGCAGTGGCACGTTCGTCACCACCGTGTCGAACAGCAGCGGCGCCGCGATCCCCACCGGTCCCGTGCACAGCCGGTGCACCGGCGACGGCAGGAGGTTGGCCAGGATCGGCAGCGTCCCGGCGCCACGGCTCGGGCCGGCCGCCTTGTTCGCGTTCATGGCCGCACACACGGCACGCAGGCGCTCGACCGGATCCGCGAGGCTCACCGGCAGGTCGCACAGGAAGCCGGACAGCTGGTTGCCGCCCGCGCCACCCCGGGCCCGCGTGTTCACCGGGATCAGCGCGCGTGGCGTGCGCCCGTCCACTTGCGCGTCACGCGACCGCAGCCACTCCCGCAGCCCACCGGCGAGTACCGCGAGCACCACGTCGTTCGTGGTGCCGCCGTGCTGGCGGCGGATCTGCCGCACGTCCGCGAGGTCGAGACGGACGAACGCCACCCGCCGCGCCGTGCCGCCAGAAGCGAGCAGCGCCGGCACCGGTGGCCTGCGCACCGCCCTGGCGACCGCACCGGCCATGGCCGCCGTCTCACCGAGGTCGTACCGGGGTGGCGAGGCGGACCGGACCGGCGGCATGCCGCCGTCGAGCAGCGCACCGGCCAGCGCGACCGCGCCCGCGCCGTCCGCGAGCGAGTGGTGCAGCTTCACGAGCACCGCGAACCGGTCGTCCGGCAGGCCGGTGACCACGTGCACGTCCCACGGCGGCCTGGACAGGTCCAGCGGGGTCGCGAGCCAGCCCGCGACGTACGCGTCGAACGTGCGCCGGTCACGCACCTCGAAGCCGCGCACGTGTGCCGCGGGGTCGAAGTCCGACGCAGGCCACCAGGACGGAAGCCAACTCCCCGCGACCCGAAGCGCCGGTAACCGGGCCGCCCGTTCGGCCAGGAGCGTCCGCAGGCGTTCCTGCGGCACCGGTCCCGCGAAGACGGCGACCGCGCCGAGGTGCATCGGCCGTGTCCGCGTCTCGAGGCTCAGGAACGCCGCGTCCAACCCGCTCAGTCGACCCATGGCTCCACTTCACCAGCGTCGCGTGACCAGAGCGTTACGTGCGTGCGAAGCCGGGGCATCTCACTCGTTGGCGCAGGTCAGAATGGGAACACCGCCACCGTCACCCGTCCGCCCGGCTCGATCCGGCTGTTCGGACTCGGGCTCTGGTTGAACACGCGCCCGTTGCGGCCCCCGACGACGGACTGGACGTCGATCTTCAACCCGAGCTCCTCGAGCTGGTCCTCTGCCTCCTCGACGGTCTTACCGCTCAGGTCCGGCACGGTGACCGCGTTCGACAGGATCACGACGATCTTCCGGTCGTCGCCGGCGGGTGTCGTGCCGGCCTTCGGGTCGGTGCGGATCACCCGGCCGCCCTCGATGTCCGCGTCGAACTCGGCCTTGCCCTCCTCCGGTTCGAAGCCGAGCTCCTGAAGATCCTGGAACGCATCGTCGCGGGTCTTGTTCCGCAGGTCCGGCACGGGCTTGGGCTCACGGCCCTTGCTGATGATGATGACGACCCGGCTGCCGATGTCGAGCTCGGTGCCCGGCTGCGGGTTGGTCGTGATGACCTTGCCCTTCTCGACGTCGTCGTCGAACTTGTTCTGGCCGTCGTCGACGTCCGCGATCAGTTCCTGGCCCTCGATCAGCCTCCTGGCCTCGGCCTCGTCGAGGCCCGCCTGCACGTTCGGCACCGTCGGCTTGCCAACCGACACGACGAGCGTGACCGGGTCGCCCCGCAGGATCTTCGCGCCCTCGGCGGGCTCGGTGCCGATCACGGTGCCGGCCGGCACCGTGTTGTCGAGCTTGTTCTTCTTCGTCGGGTTGAGGTCGTTGGCCCGCAGGATCTCCTGGGCCTCGACGCTGGTCTTGCCCGCGACGGCCGGCACCTCGCGGTAGCGGCCGGAGGTGAACCACCAGGTGCTGGCACCGATCAGCCCCACCAGCACCGTGCCGACGATGGTCAACAGCGCGATGCGGGCGGTCCGGTTCTTCGGCGGGGGCGCCGGCCTCGGCCGGTTCGGCCGGGGGCCTGACGGGCCAGGCGGACGTTGTGTGGGCAGACCACCGGACGGCGGGCCCGCGGGCGCCACGAACTCGGTAGCGGCGTTGGCCCGGTCGAGGTCGGTGCGCAGCATCGCGCGGGTGCCCTGCGGTCCGATGGGCCGGAATCCGGCCGGTGCGGGCCGCACGATGGTGGCGTTCGCGACGGCAGGCGCCGCGGCCGCGGGTGGTGCGTTGGCGATGGTCTGCTCGGCGACGCTCACGCCGCCCGCCGCTGACATCTCCACGGGGGACACCGGGATGGTGCGGTCGGCGACGGCCGGTGTGGGCACCGGCACGGGCACGCGCTGGACGCCGAGCATCATCCGCAGCTTCTGCACCTCGGACAGGAACGCGGCGCCGTCCTGCGGGCGCACCTCCTGGTCGCGCCTGGTCGCCCGGACCACGAGGTCGTCGAGCTCCCGGGGGATGCCGGGCACGATCGTCGACGGGGCTGGAACGTCGTCGTTGACGTGCCGGTAGGCGACCGAGATGGCGCTGTCACCCGTGTACGGGGCGGCGCCGGTCAGCATCTCGAACAGCACGATGCCGGCCGAGTACACGTCGCCCGGCGCGCTCGCTGCACCGGTCGTGACCTGCTCGGGGGAGAGGTACGCGACGGTGCCGAGGATCACGCTGGCGCTCGTGGTCCCCGCGCTGTGCACGGCTCTGACCAGGCCGAAGTCGCCGACCTTGACGACCGAGCCGCTCTCGCCGCCGTGACCGACGAGCACGTTCTCCGGCTTGACGTCGCGGTGCACGAGCCCGGCCCGGTGGGCGGCCGCGAGCGCGCCGAGCACCGGCTCCATGATCGCGAGCGTGGTCGGCACGTCGAGCGCGCCACGCTCGTTGATCACGTCCCGCAGCGTGCCGCCGTCGACCAGCTCCATGACCAGGTAGACCAGATCGCCGCCCGCTGACCGGTCGACACCCTGGTCGTGCACGGCGACCACGTTGGGGTGGTGGATCTTGGCCGCGGACCGCGCCTCCCGCTCGAAGCGGTCGACGAAGTTGCGGTCGTCCGCGAACCGCGCGTCCATCACCTTGATCGCGACCCGGCGATCGAGCCGGGTGTCCAACCCGCGGTAGACCGAGGACATGCCACCGCGGGCGAGCAGCGCGTCGACCCGGTACCGCTGCTCCAGCAGCGCCCCGATCAAGCCGACTCCCCTTTCGTCCACGCCCGTGATGGTACGGAGCCTCGCCCGACCGTGTGGCGAAGCGGTCGATTTGAGACATCAACCCCGCAGGTATGACCAGTGACGGAAATTGATGTGCACGGACACGCCGCACCTGTGGCATCGTTTGCGTGTGAGCGCGATCCCCTTCGCCGACGACGTACTGGGTCCCGAGGTCGAGGTCCTGCCGCTGCCGCTGGTGGCTGACCGGTTGGGACTACCGGTCAACAAGGTGCGGCAGGCGTTGCGGGACGGCCAACTGCTCGCCGTCCGCAGGGACGGACAGCTGGCCGTGCCGACGCCGTTCCTCACCGACGACGGCCAGATCGTCAAGGGCCTGCCGGGCACGATCACCGTGCTCGACGACGCCGGCTTCGCCCCGGAGGACATGCTCCGCTGGCTCTTCGAGCCGGACGAGACCCTGCCGGGCGGCACCCCGATCGAGGCACTACGAGCCACCGGCGGCCGCGAGGTGAAGCGGCGCGCTCAGGCGTTGGCTTTCTGAGCGGAGCTTGCGGAGCGAGTGTCGCTGTTGGCGGAGCCCGCGGCTGAGTGCTGCTTCGTGAGGGCGTCCAGGTATCGCCGTCGCCCGGCGTCGGTGCCCGCGTGCACGAACCCCATGAGGAACGCGAGCCGTGCCACGGCGCGCCCGCGACGCGTCGGCGCGGCACGCATGGCCAGCCGGCGCGCGACCCGTGCCGAGCGAACAGGTGCCGTCCACCCACCGACGAGGGTGGCCAGCCAGGTGACGGCCAGGAACACCCCCGCCCACCCGAGTGACACCCACCCGAAGCCGAACGGCACCCACCCGGCGGCCGCGGCACCACCAGCGCCCAGAGCGAGCACCCCGGTGCGGGCCAGTTCCGCACCACCGGCGGGCCCTTCGGTGAACGACGCCCAACACCCGCACGACGCCCCGCGCCGCACGGCCACCACGACGAAGCCGAGAAACCCGACGAACGTGCCGGCGACGGCCATCCCGACCAGCGGGCCACCGACCCCGACGATCGCCGCGGCCAACACCAGCTCCCACACACCGAGCAGCCGCCCGAGCCGGCGCAACACGACGGTGTTGAACCGACCCTGACCGAAGACACGCCGAAGCGCCCCGGCCACATGACCGGGACGCCACACCTTGGGCAACCCCGCGCTGCCGAGAAGCACCGCCAACGCGAGCGCGATTCCTTGCGCCACAAGAACTCCCACCGGTCGGCCGCCGGCCCCCGATCACCACGCTACCGGACCGCACCGACGATCCCGGGCTCGTTCGCGAGGACCTGTGGACAACCAGGTGCCTTGTGGACAACCAGGTCGTAACCGATCTTCGCGGACCGTCGGTGTCGGTGCTCTGCCGTAGGCTGGAAACCGGGGGCCGGAGGCCAAGCCAACCAAGGTCGATGCCCCGAAAGGGGCGCTCAGGACGCTCACCGAGCCATCATCGGCGGCGGCCACGAAGCGCCGATGTCCCGAGGGTGCCCCTGAGGGCGTTGAACCGCGAGCGCCCGCGATCCGGCCGCAGTGGCGGGCCGACCGCCTCCATCTGTGACCGGCCCCGAAGGTGCCCTTCAGGACGCTCCGACCTGTGGGCCGGGTGTCCTTCGAGACGCTCAACGTCTTGAGGGTGCCCTCAGGACGTTCGGGCCTGCATGGTCGGTGCCCTTCGGGAACATTCAGCCCAGATCCACCGATGATCATGCTGCCCGTGCGCCGTTCTGTGGATCCGGCGGGCGGAGCCCGCTTCGCGGGCGGCGTCCATCAACGCACCCTCACGTCGCGCTGGCCGCGCACGAACAGCGTGTTCACGCCACAGGCGGTGTCCCGAAAGACGCGCTCATGTCGTTGAACGTCCCGATCGCGTCGTTCA
>NZ_DASUVO010000086.1:0-145080 GCF_036378875.1 Actinophytocola sp. | reverse complement strand
GTCTACGACATCAGCAGCGGCCGGGCGATGTACTAGGCACTAACGGTTGTCGGTAGGTACAGCATGCCGGGGAGATAATCGTCGGCGAGGAACAACATCTTCGCCAGGACCACTGACGCGGGCCCCTGCTCCCGCCAGTAGATCCGCCGCGGTGACAGGATGTCCTGGTCAGGCGGCATCCGCGTGGCAATGGCGTCGTCCTCGCCGTGCAGTTCGATGATGTCCACGACCCCGTCGTGGGCGCGGACACCCACGACGGCCAGGACGTCACCGTGCTCGTCTCTCGGGTCGACGAAGCGGAAGCCGCGGCCGACCAGTTCCCGCAACTGGACATCGACGCTTGCCGCGGCGACACCAGTGGAAGACATCAAGCCCTCCGATCTCCTGTATTCCTCACTAGGGACATGAGTGCGGTGGCGGGAACCACGAGCACGGGCCCGTGGGGGTCGCGCGAGTTGCGCACGCCCGCCCGCTCATCCAGCCAACTCAACTCCACACAGTTGCCGACCGCGCCGCTGTAGCTGCTTTTGCGCCACGCCGCACCGGGAAGATCATCCGCTGACACGCCGTTCCGAACCTCGGGCATGACCCCACCTTCCGAGTTCTCAACTGTGGGTGCATCTGCACGTGCATTGGTGATTGCACGATAACACCGCGTGGTGCACCGGTAAATGCACGTGCATTCATGCGGGCGAGTACAGATTTCGGCGAGCGCCACTACGGAGGGTATGCCCCAGAAGCGGCATCAACCTAGCGCTTGTGACCGTAGGCAACCCATTGGCGCAGCTTGATATCCCGACCGAGTGAACATCCTCCACCACTAACGGTTACCCGCGTTGCGGAAAGGCCGTGAGGTGACGAATCACCGTCTGAGCAAAGTCACCCGAATGCAGGAAAGACTTTGTGGACAAAGAGTCAGATGTCCTGGCGGAACTTCGACAGCAGCTGCCGGCTGCGGTCCGGCGTCTCGGCGTCAACGGCCAGTCGATCGATCACACGGCCGTACGCCTCGAGCTCGTCCACACGGTCCAGATACAACGCGCCGCTCAGGTGCTCGATGTAGACGATGTCCGGAAGTGACGGCTCCGCGAACCGCAGGAGCGAGAACGCGCTCTCGGCCGCGTACCCACTCTGCTGGTACGGCAGGATCTGCAGTGTCACGTTGGGCTGGCGGGTCACCTCGAGCAGGTACTCGATCTGCTCCCGCAGCACGCGGTGACCGCCGATGGGACGGTGCAACACGGACTCGTCGACGACGGCCCACAACCGCGGCGCGCCGGGCCGGGTCAGCACCTTCTGCCGCTGCAGACGCAGGGAGACGCGCCGCTCGCCCTCGTGGTCGAGCAGCTCGGGCCTGCCGTGGCTGACGACCGCGCGGATGTACTCCTCCGTCTGCAGGAGACCCGGCATGAACTGCAGCTCGTAGCTCTGGATGAGCGCCGCGGACTCCTCGAGGCCGACGAAGTCCTGGAACCAGTTCGGCATGGTGCTGGAGTAGCGGTGCCACCAGCCGCGCTCGTTGGACTTGCGCACCATGTCGAGGAAGACGGCCCGCTCCTGCTCGTCGTGGACGCCGTACATCGACAGCAGGTCCGCGACGTCGCGCTCCTTGAAGCCGACCCGGCCGAGCTCCATCCGGCTGATCTTCGAGTCCGAGCCGCGAATGTGGTAGCCCGCCTCGGCACGCGTGATCTCGGCAGCCTCCCGCAGGCGGCGCAGCTGGGCGCCGAGCACGATGCGCCGTGCCGTCGGCGCGCCGGACTGATCGCCACCGCCAAATTTGGGAGACTCCTCAAAGCGAGGGTCTTCCGCGGCCATCAGGCCCTCCACGTTCGATCATGGTCACCCGTCTGACCACCCAGAGTACGCGGTCCGGACCAAATTGAGGAGCGCACCCGTGACCACCACCACGGACGACATCGAGTTCCCGGGCAAGCCTCGCGTCACTGAGGTGAGCGACGGCATCCACGCCTACATCCAGCCGGACGGCACCTGGTGGATCAACAACACCGGGTTCCTGGTCGGCAGTCGGGGGGTCGTCAGTGTCGACGCGTGCTCGACGGAGCGCCGCACGCGCGCGTACCTGCGCGCCATCGGTACGGTCACGCCGCAGCCGGTCCGCACGGTCGTCAACACCCACCACCACGGGGACCACACCTACGGCAACTACCTGTTCGCTGGCGCCACGATCGTGGGCCACGAGGGAACCCGCGTCGGCGTCCAGGAATCGGGCAAGCCGTGGGACGAGCCCGTGTGGAACAAGGTCGAGTGGGGCGACATCGAACTGGAGCCGCCGTTTCTGACCTACACCGACGGCGTGACGCTCTGGGTCGACGACCTGCGGTGCGAGGTCACCCATGTTGGCAGGGCGGCACACACCACGAACGACTCGATCGTGTGGGTCCCGGACCGGAAAGTGCTGTTCAGCGGGGACCTGCTGTTCAACGGCGGGACACCGTTCCTGCTCATGGGCTCGGTCGCGGGAGCGATCCAGGTGCTGACGGAGGTCGTGAAACCCCTTGGCGCGGAGACGATCGTGCCTGGCCACGGCCCGGTGTCCGGCCCGGCGGTCATCGAGGACGTGTTGTCGTACCTGCGTTTCGTGCAGAACACCGCGCGCGAGGCCAAGGCCGCCGGTCTCGACCCGCTGGAGGCCGCCCGCGAGACCGACCTGGGTGAGTTCGCGGACCTCACGGACCCCGAGCGCATTGTTGGCAACCTGCACCGCGCCTACTCCGAGCTGGACAGCGGCCCGCCGATGAACATCCTGGCGGCGATCCGGGACATGATCGCGTTCAACGGCGGCAAACCGTTGCGCTGCTACGCATGAGTTGGGAGACCTGGTGACCCGAGTACTGCGGACCGAGGCCGAGCTGCGCGAGATCGTCCGCGAACCGGAACGTCTCGCCGCCGAGAAGGTCATCGACCACATCGACGCGGAGTCGCGGCGGTTCATCGAGGCCAGCCCGCTGTTCCTGCTGGCGTCGTCGGCCGACGACGGCACCTGTGACGTCTCACCCCGTGGCGACCCGCCCGGCAGCGTCCTGGTGCTCGACGACCACACGCTCGTCTTCGGCGACCGCAAGGGGAACAGACGACTCGACAGCCTGCGGAACATCCTGCAACGGCCGCGCGTCGGGATGTTGTTCGTCGTCCCGACGCTCCGGGAGACGTTGCGCGTCAACGGAACGGCACAGATCGTGACCGACGCGCCGTACCTCTCGCGACTCGCCGTGCGGAACACGGTGCCCGAGCTCGCGATCGAGGTGCGGGTCGAGGAGCTGTTCCTGCACTGTGGCAAGGCCTTCGCCCGTTCGTCGCTGTGGGACACCAGCACGTGGCCGGCGAAGGGGACGGTGCCGACCGCGGGACGGCTCGTGCGCAGCCAGCTCGGCGTCGAGGCCCCCGCCGAGGCGATCGACGACGCGTTGCGGGCTGACGAAAAGCTCAACAGCTACTGATCAACACGACCCTTCGCCTGACGGTCCGGTACCGTGGTGTTCCGGACTGCCACAGGAGGGCCGGGTGGAGGACGCATCCACGGCCGCCGACCCACTGGTTGGTCGCGCGGTTCGCCTGTTCGAGTTCCTGGGACGGGCACAACAACTGAGAAACCAGCCACCACGGACGGTCGAGGGCTACCGTTCCGTGCTGTGGCTCGACAGCCTGCCCGACCACCCCGCGGTCAGCTCCGCGCACCGCGGGGACCCGGAGCCGGAGGCGGACGTGCTCACCATCGAGCGCGTCACCAGGCACGACCCGCCGCCACCCGACGAGCTGGAGCCATGGCTCGCCGACTGGCGCGACCCCAACACCACGCCGAACCTGGCCGACGAGGCCCCGCCGGAGCTGACCGAGCAGTTCGTCACCTGGCTGGTCGCGTGGCGTGCCTGGGCCGAGCGCGAGCGGCTCGAGCGGCCGGTCCGTGCCTGCTACGCCCAGCTCTTCGCCGCCTACGTCGCCGCCAACGGCAATCCCGAGGAGCTCGAGCTGGTCGTCGGCGTTGGCTGCCTGTCCTGGGCGGCCCCCGGTGTGCGGCGGCATCTGCTGACCGCGCCGGTCGGCATCCGGTTCGACGACGACACGGGCAGGCTGACCGTCCACCGCGTCGAGTCGATCGGCACCGCGGACGTCGAGCTCGACATGCTCGAGCCGGGACTCGTGCCAAACCCCCGACACATCAACGAGATCCGCGCCGACGCGCGGGATCTCGACTCGCATCCGTTGCAGCACAAGGAGACCGGCGCGCTGATCCGCCGTCTGGTGCACGCGCTCGACCCGAACGGCGAGTACCGCGACGACGACGCACCACTGCCGCCGCAACAGAACGCGGTCGCCGCGTACGCGCCCGCGATCATCCTGCGCAGGCGCTCGCAGCAGGGTCTCGTCGAGATCTTCACCACGATCGTGGACCAGCTGGCGGAGGAACAGGACGTACCGGACGGGCTGCTCCCGCTCGTCGACCCCGACCACCGCCCCCGGCCACACACGCGGGACCTGGAGGAAGGCGCGCTGGTCGACGTCGACGGCAACGCGTTCCTCCCGTTGCCGGTCAACGACACCCAGCTCCGCATCGTCCGGCAGGTGGACACACAGGCACAGACGCTGGTGCAGGGACCGCCGGGCACCGGTAAGACCCACACGGCGGCCGCACTGCTGTCACACCTGCTCGCACAGGGCAAGCGGGTGCTCGTCACCGCTCACACCGACCGGGCGCTCCGCGAGGTCCGCGACAAGCTGCCCACCGAGATCAAGCCGCTCTCGGTGGCCGTGGTTGGTTCGTCCCGTGAGGACATGTCCGATCTGAAGGTCGCGGTCGAGCGGATCGCGGCCGCCGCGACCGACCACGACGAGGACGCGGCGGCCGACACGATCCGCCGCTGCCTCGCGAACATCGAACGGCTCGGCCTGCGCAGGGCGGAGCTGCACGACGAGCTGGTCGCCGCCCGCCGCGACGAGGTCCGGGAGCACGAGCACGCCGGCTACAAGGGCACACTGGCCGCGATCGCGTTGCGGCTCAGGCAACAGGAGCAGCGGTTCGGCTGGCTGCGTGACCACGCGGACGTGCCTGCCGAGAGCGAGCCGCCGCTCACGACCGCGGAGGTCGTGGAGTGGCACGAGCTTCTCGTCGACGCCGCGCTGCTCGCGGACGAAACCGAAGCGGGACAACGACTTGTCGAACTCGGCACCGCGCCGGCGCCGCAGGTGTTCGCCGAGTTCGTCGGCGCGGAACGCGATGCCGCCGAGACCGAGTCCAGGCACGCGGACCTCAAGCGGCACCCGGCCTTCGACGCCGTGCGCGGCATCGAGCCCGGCGCCAGGGCCCAGCTGCGCAGGCGACTGTCCGAACTGGCCGACGAGGCCGACGACCTGGCGCGCCGCCGCGAGACGTGGATGGGCGAGGCACTCGCCGACATCCGGACTGGTCGCGCCCGCCTGTGGCACGCCCGTGCGCAGCAGATCAGCCAACTGGTCACGCAGGCGACCACGCTGGTCGACCAACTCGGCCCGCTCACCCAGGTCGAGGTGTCGGGGAACGTGACCCCGTTGGTGCCGCTGGCGAAGCAGCTGCTCGCCCACCTCGAGGGCGGCACGCTGAAGGTCGGGCCGAGCGGCCTGCCCAAGATCGGCGCGCTCACCCCGAAACCGGTCAAACAGGCCCAGCCGCTGTTCGAGCAGGTGCTTGTGGACGGTCTGCCGCCGACGTCGGCCGCACAGGTCTCCGGGTTCCTCGTGTGGGCGGAGGCCAACCGCGTACTGTCCGCTTTGGATCGTTCCTGGCCGGGCGGGTCGCCGCTGCTGCCGACCGACCCACCACACGAGCGCCTGCAGTGGCACGGCACGGAACTCGACCAGCTGTACCGGGTGCTGCGGCTCGCCGAGGCGCTCGACCTGGAACAGCGCCGGTTCGCCGAGGCCGGGCTGCCCCGCGCGGACTGGACCGACCTCGACGCGGTTCGCCGCTACGCCAACCTGGTCGACGTGGCCGCGGCCGCCGACGCGTTCACCACCGCCACGCTTCCCTTGCGCCGCCTGGAGTCCGCGGTGTCCACCGTGGCCAGCCGGGCGGACGCGGCACCGTGCGTCACGGCGTTGCTGACGGCCGTTGGCGAGCGGGACACCTCCGCCTATGCCACTGCCTACCAGCGGCTCAGCCGGCTCATCACCGTCCGCGCGCAGGTGGCCCGCCGCGACATGCTCAGTTCCCTTGTCCCGCCTCGACTCCGGGCGGCGGTGCTGGCGGCCCCCTCGGCGTGGGGCGAGAAGCTCGCGAACTTCGGCGACGCGTGGATCTGGGCGGCGGCCAGCACGTGGGTCTCCTCCCGCGGCGCGACGGACGTCAACGCGGTCCAGGCGGAGATCTCGCTGACCGAGGAACGCATCCGCCGCGAGGTGGAAACCCTTGCCGCGACACGGGCCTGGCGGCACGCGGTGTCCCCCGACCGGCTCACCGGGCAGGCACGGGCGAACCTCGAGCACTACGCGTACCTCGTGCGCCGGCTCGGGAAGGGCACGGGGAAGTACGCGGCGCAACGGCGTGCCGAGGTGCGACAGGCCATGGACCGCTGCCGGTCCGCGGTGCCCGTGTGGATCATGCCGGTGTACCGGATCGCGGAGCAGCTGCAGATCCGGCGCGACATGTTCGACGTGGTGATCGTCGACGAGGCGTCGCAGGCGGGCCTGGAGGCGACGTTCCTGCAGTACCTGGCGCCGAGGATGGTCGTGATCGGCGACGACAAGCAGGTCTCGCCGACGGCCGTCGGGGTGGACCAGCAGCAGCTGCGCGACCTCGCCAGCCAGTACCTGGCGGACGACCCGTACCGCTCGGCGTGGCAGGACCCGCAGCGCAGCCTGTTCGACGAGGCGAAGATGCGTTACCGCGGCCTGCTGACGCTGACCGAGCACCGCCGCTGCGTCCCGGAGATCATCGGCTTCTCGAACCGGGTCGCCTACGAGCCGGACGGGATCCGGCTCCAGCCGGTGCGCCAGTACGGCGCGGACCGCCTGGAGCCGATCAGGGCGGTCAACGTCGGCGGCACCGTAGAAGGCACGACGAACAAGGTCAACGCCGCCGAGGTCGAGGCCGTCGTCGAGCAGTTGGAGAAGTGCCTGACCGATCCGCGGTACGACGGGAAGACGTTCGGCGTGATCTCGTTGCTGGGCACCGCACAGGCGAAGGCGATCGAGCGTCGTCTGCTTGACCGGATCGCCCCGGAGGACTGGGCGTCACGGAAGCTGCAGTGCGGCGACTCGGCCGACTTCCAGGGCGCCGAGCGGGACGTGATGTTCCTGTCGATGGTGGCCGGCGCGGCCGACCGCGTGGTGCCGCTGACCCGCGAGATGTTCGTGCAGCGCTACAACGTGGCGGCGTCGCGGGCCAGGGACCAGATGTGGGTGTTCCACTCGATCCCCCTGGCGGCACTGTCGAACCCGGAGGACATGCGGTTCCAGCTGCTGGACCACTGCTACGGGGTGATGTCGGCGGACCGCTCGGAAGGTCTGCTGACCGGTTTCGTGCCGCCGGACGTGCGGGTGGAGCCGTTCAACTCGCTGTTCGAGCAACGGGTGGCGAACCGCCTGACCGGCCTGGGCTACGCGGTGGCCCCGGCGTTCTCGGCCGAACGGCTGCGGCTGGACCTGGTGGTCGTGGGGTCCCAGTCCCGCCTGGGTGTGCTGTGCGAGGGCGACACGTGGCAGGGCGGGCCGGCGTACGAACGCGACCTGGCCACCCAGCGGGACCTGGAACGGTGCGGGTGGCACCTGCACCGGATCCGCGAGTCGGCGTTCCACGCGAACGAGCCCCGCACGATGGCCGCCCTGCTCGCCCGGCTGCGTGCGCTGGACATCGCCCCTAAGGGAGACCCCGGTCTTTCCCCGGAATGACCGGTTTTGCCTGGTAGATGGCGGTTCGGCGGGCGCACCATGGAGGTATGACCCATGAGTTGAGTCGGTCGGAGGTGCTGGCGATCGCCGAGCAGCGGGACCGGCGCTTCCAGATCGACGCCCACGTCAAGGTGGTCGTGCACGACCTGGACGCACTGCGTGTCGCCGCCCGGCGAGCCTTCGACCACGGCCGCTTCGCGAGCGAGCAGGAACGCGCCCGGGCCTGGGCGACCATCGAGAACGACCCCGCGAGCCTGATCGGTCAGGCGCTCGATTTCGCCCGCCTGACCGAGGACGTGCCAGGACTGCTCCCCCACTCCGCGGAGTGGACCGTCGGCAAGGAGAATGTCTAGCGCACACCTGTGACACTGGACGAGCAGCGGACGCCGTAGTTCACGGGTGTCACGTGCTCCAGTGGAGGGTGATGCGGTGGGTTTGCCCGGGAACCTCGGGCCAAGGCGCGTTGGCGCCGGTCGCTACGAGTTGTTGTCCCCGATAGGTGACGGCTCGATGGGCGTGGTCTGGCGGGCGAACGACACGCGCACGGGCCGGACCGTGGCGGTCAAGCAGCTGCGCCTGCCTCCGTCGGCCACACCGGACGAGGCCCAACGAGCACGGCATCGAGTGTTCCGGGAGGCTCAGGTCGCCGCCCGCCTCGTGCACCCCAACGCCGTGGCGGTCTACGAAGTCGCCACCGACGACCACGGCCACCCCATGCTGGTCATGGAGTACGTACCGGCACAGGACCTGGGGTCCGTCATCGTCGAACAAGGTGAGCTGGCGCCCGCGACGGTGGCTCGCATCGGCGCGGAGACGGCGTCGGCCCTGGCCGCCGCACACGCCATCGGCATCGTGCACCGCGACGTGAAGCCAGGGAACATCCTGATCGCCGACACCGGCGCGGCCAAGATCACCGACTTCGGGCTGGCCCGCGGCGCCACTGACGTCAGAGTCACCCAGACCGGCATGCTGATGGGTACTCCGGCCTTCCTCGCGCCGGAGGCCGCCCGTGGCGAACGACCCAGCCCGGCATCCGACGTGTTCAGTCTGGGGGCGACCCTCTACGCGGCCGTGGAAGGAACGCCGCCCTTCGATGCCGTCGACAACCCCATGGCCCAACTCCGGCTGGTCGCCGCCGGCCGGGTGCGGTCACCGCGACGCGCGGGACCGCTCGCGCAGCCGCTCATGGAGATGCTGCAAGCCGACCCGGCGGCCCGGCCGACGATGGCTCAGGTCGCCGACGCCCTGGCCGCTATCGCCCGGCGGCCGGCCGCCACAGCGCGAGCCCGTGCCTGGCTCTGGCTCGTCGTGCTTGGTGTGCTCGTCGCCCTGCTGGTCGTGCTGCTGATCGTCACGCGGTAGGCCGACCCGCGATATCGTCTCCCCGAAGCTCGCATGTCTGGGGAGGCACTTCGTGCGAAAGATTCTCGCGTGGGCGCTGGCGGCGTTCCTCGTACTGGCCGCGGCCAGTACGGCGGCCGCGTCGACCAAGGTGATCGTCCTACCCGGAGCCACGTCCGCCGAGGGGATCACGGCCGGCAGGGGCAGCACGTTCTACGCCGGCGAACTGTTCGACGGCGACATCTACCGCGGCGACCTCCGCCGCGGCACGGCGGAACTGTTCATCGACGCGCCGGCGGGAAGCTCGGCCGTCGGCATGGACGTGGACCTGCGGCACGACCTGCTGTACGTCGCGGCTGGAGAGGGCGGCATCCGCGTCTACGACACCCGCACCGGCACCCTCGTCGCCGCGTACGACACGGGCGACGTGACGCTGGTCAACGACGTGACGGTCACGCCGCACGGGGCCTGGTTCACCGACTCGCTGCAGCCGAGGCTCTACTTCCTGTCACGCGGCGTTCCCAGCCAGTTGCGCACCCTGGACCTGAGCGGACCGGCAGCCGGGCCGAGCGGGGTGTTCCACCTCAACGGCATCACCTCCACCCCGTCCGGCGCCACGCTGCTCGTGGCCCCGCAGGGCCAGCTGTGCACGATCGACCCACTCACGGGAGCCAGCCAGCCGGTCGCCGGGGTCGTCGCCCCCGGCGCGGACGGCCTCGTACTCGACGGGCGGCGACTCTGGGTGGTGGAGGCGTTCACGGGCCAGGCCTTCGGGAACCGGGTCAGCCGGTGGCAGCTGAGCGCCGACTTCAGCAGCGGCACAGCGGACGGCGTGATCACCGATCCCGCGTTCGGCGTACCGGTCACGGCCGCCAAGTTCGGCAACCGGCTGGCCGTAGTGAACTCGCACCTGGACACCGGCTTCCCGCCACAGAACCCGACGTACGAGGTAGTCGTGGTAGGCGCCTGAAGCGGGATGTCCTGAAGGGCACCCCCTGGGCGTTCAGCCTGGCTCCACCGATGATCTTGTCGGGGCGTCGCACCTTGCGGTGGTCAGGCGCTTCGCTGGCGTCGGGCGCTGCGCGCCCGGCGGTGTCCCGAAAGACGCGTTCGGGACACCGCCTATGCCTCGAAAGACGCGCTGATGACGTTCAACGACCTGAAAGCGTCTTTCGGGACAGCGCCGGCGGCACAAACACGCCGCTCGCCGCTACGGGCACCGCCCGCGAAGCGGGCTTCGCCCGCGAAGCGGGCTTCGCCCGCGAAGCGGGCTTCGCCCGCCGGATCCACAGAACCGCGCGGGCAGCATGATCATCGGTGGATCTGGGTTCAGCGTCCTCAAGGGCACCTCGAGACATCGGCCACCCGCGGGCGTCCGTTCAGGGGCGGCGGGAGCCGGGGATGTCCGCCTCGATGCGGGCTGCTGTCTTCAGCAGTGGCGGGAGCAGGTCTCGGCGCATGACTTCCAGCGAGGTGCGGCTCGCGTGGGCGGAGACGTTCACCGCGGCGACGACGCGACCTGTCCGGTCACGCACGGGTGCCGCCAGTGCGCGGAGGCCCTCCTCCAGTTCCTGGTTCACCAGCGCCCAGCCCTGCGTGCGGGTCTTGGTGACCTCCGCGCGCAGGGCGTCCACCGAGGTCACGGTTCGTGCGGTCAGTGGTGCCATCGAGACCGAGGCGAGGTAGGACTCCAGCTCCGGCTCTGGCAGGCCGGCCAGCAACACGCGGCCCATCGACGTGGCGTACGCGGGGAACCGGGTCCCGACGCTGATCGACACGGTCATGATGCGCGACACCGGGACCCGCGCGACGTAGACGACGTCGTGGCCGTCCAGCACGGAGACCGACGACGACTCGTTCACCTCCGCGACCAGTGCCTCCAGGTGCGACTCGGCCACCTCGGGCAGGGACAGCGACGACAGGTAGGCGTATCCGAGCTCCAGTACCCGTGCGGTGAGCGAGAAGAACCGTCCGTCACTGCGTACGTAGCCCAGCGACGCCAGGGTGAGCAGGAACCGCCGCGCCACGGCACGTGTCACGCCGGTCCTGGCGGCGACCTCAGACAGCGTCAGCTCCGGGTGCGCGTGGTCGAAGGCGCGGATCACCGCGAGGCCGCGTTCCAGTGACTGTACGAAGTCGGCTCCGCGACCAGCCACGCCCACTCCCAGGTACGCATTGCGAACGACAGTTCTTCAGTCGCACGATAGTACGTGGGTCAACTGTTGACCTCACCATAGCGTGGCTCTAGGTTCTCCTGGAGAACGAGCGTGCGATATACGAACAAGGAGTTGCACCGATGCGACGACAACTCGCCACGCTCCTGCTTGTGACCTCCCTGCTGGCCACTGCATGCGGTTCTGACGACGATCAGGGGACGGCGCCGCCCGGTCAGGCGGCCAAGGTCACGGTGGGCGTGATTCCCATCCTCGACGTGGCGCCCATCTACCTAGGTAAGGAGAAGGGCTTTTTCGCGAAACGCAACATCGACGTCGAGCTGAAACAAGCCGAGGGCGGCGCGGCGATCGTTCCCGCGGTCGCCAACAACGAGTACCAGTTCGGTTTCAGCAACGTCGTCTCGTTGCTGCTCGCCCACTCGCAGACGCTGCCGATCAAGGTCGTGAGCAACGGCTGCAACTCGACCGGCGTCGACGGCGAGGACTTCGCCGGACTCTACGTCCGCGCGGACAGTCCAATCAAGAGTCCCAAGGACCTGGAGGGCAAGAAGGTCGCGGCGAACACGCTGGAGAACATCGTGGACACCAGCGTCCGCCAGTCGATCCGCGAGGACGGCGGCGACCCGTCGAAGGTCGAGTTCACCGCCCTGCCGTTCCCCGAGCAGCCGGCGGCGCTGGCCAACGGCCAGGTGGACGCGGTGTTCGTGGTGGAGCCGTTCCAGCAGGCCGTGTTGGCCGAGGGCGCCCGCAAGATCGCGTCGAGCTACGTGGACGTGGCGCCGGACCTCGCGGTGGCGCTGTACTTCACCTCGACCCAGCTGATCGAGCAGAACCCGGACCTGGTCAAGCGGTTCACGGAGGCGATGCAGGAATCACTGTCCTATGCGGACAGTCATCCTGACGAGGCACGCCAGATCATCGGCACCTACACGCAGATCGACCCGGCGGTCATCGCGAAGGTGACGCTGCCCAAGTGGCCGGCCGAGATCAACCGGAAGTCCATTGAGGACATCGCCGATCTGGCCCGTGAGGACGGTCTGCTGACCAACCCAGCCGATCTGGACTCACTGCTGCCGTGAGAGGCACGTACGGGCTGGCCGGTCTCGTCGGTTTCGGCGCGTTGCTGGAACTGGCGCCCCGGCTCGGCCTCGTTCCCGCCAGGTACGCGCCGCCGACCAGTGAGATCCTGTCCACGCTGGCGAAGCAGTTCGGGCGCGGCGAGTTCTGGCTCGCCGCGCTCGACACACTGCGGACGTGGTTGCTGGGCCTGGTGATCGCGGTCGCCCTCGGTGTCGCCGTCGGCGTGGTCATCGGTTCGATCCCGGTGCTACGGGCGACGACCGCGTCCACGATCGAGTTCCTGCGGCCGATCCCGTCGGTGGCGTTGATCCCGCTCGTGGTCGTACTGCAGGGACCGACGGTGGCCGCCACACTGATACTGGTGGTGTACGCGGCTTTCTGGCAGGTGCTCATCCAGGTGTTGGCCGGTGTGGCGGACATCGACCCGGTCGCGAGCGACACCGCCCGCTCCTACCACCTCAACCGGTGGGCGCGGATCCGTTACCTGGTCTGGCCGACCGCGCTCCCCTACGTCGTCACGGGCGTGCGCCTCGCGGCCACGGTCGCGCTCATCCTGACCATCACGGGAGAACTCGTCATCGGCTCCCCCGGCCTCGGGCAGGAGATCGCGAACGCCCGCAGTTCCGGTGCGGTGCCGGTGATGTACGCGTTGATCGTGGTCACCGGGTTGTTCGGGGTAGCGGCCAACGTACTGACCCGGACGGCCGAGCGTCGTGTGCTGGCCTGGCATCCGTCTGTTCGGACGGAGGTGCCCGCTTGATCGTGCTGAAGCGGATCGGTGTCGCGATCGGACTTCCGGTCGTGCTCGTCGCGATCTGGTGGTTCGCCAGCGCCGGCAGCAAGGACTTCTACTTCCCACCACTGCAGAAGATCGTCGCCGCCTTCCCGGACACGTGGTTCGGCCCGCGCATGGTCGACGACGTCCTGCCGAGCCTTGCCCGTCTCGCCATCGGCTACCTTGCCGCGCTGCTGATCGGCATCGGCCTCGGCATGTTGATCGGGTCGAACCCGACGCTGCGGGCGATCGTCGAGCCGGTGCTGGAGTTCCTGCGGGCGATCCCGCCGCCGGTGCTGGTGCCGATCCTCATGCTGCTGGCCGGCATCGGTGACCTGATGAAGGTCCTGGTGATCATCTCCGGCTGTGTGTGGCCGATCCTGTTGAACACCGTCGAGGGAGTACGCGCGGTCGACGAGGTGCTCACGGACACGTGCCGCAGCTACCGGATTCGCGGTGGCCTGCGCGTGTACCAGCTGACGCTGCGCTCGGCGAGCCCGCAGATCGTCGCCGGGGCGCGGCAGGCGCTGTCGATCGGCATCATTCTGATGGTCATCAGCGAGATGTTCGCGGCGAGCAGCGGCATCGGGTTCACGGTGATCCAGTTCAAGGACGGCTTCCGCATCCCGCAGATGTGGACCGGCGTCATCCTGCTCGGCCTGCTCGGGGTCATGCTCGCGTTTCTGTTCCGGCTGGTGGAGCGGCGCGTTCTCGGTTGGTATCACGGCATCCGTGCGGCACAGAAGGAGCGGTGATGCTCACCGTCGACGCGTTGAACAAGACCTACGACGGCAAGGGGCGCCGGGTCGAGGCCATCGGCGATGTGTCGTTCTCCGTGGCGGACGGCGAGTTCGTGAGCGTGGTCGGCCCGTCCGGGTGTGGCAAGACGACGCTGCTGCGGTGCATCGCCGGCCTGCTCGCCCCGACGTCGGGTGAGGTGTTCGTCGAGGGCAAGAAGGTGACGGGTCCGCCGGACGGGCTCGCCGTGGTGTTCCAGGAGTACGGCAGGAGCCTGTTCCCGTGGCTGCGGGTCGCCGACAACGTCGACCTGCCGCTGCGGGCCGCCGGCATGTCGAAGACCGAACGCGGTGTGCTCGCCGCTGAGGCGCTGGAGTCGGTCGGGCTGGGTGACGCGCACTCGGCGTACCCGTGGCAGCTGTCCGGCGGCATGCAGCAGCGGGTGGCCATCGCACGCGCGATCGCCTACCAGCCAAGGGTTCTGCTGATGGACGAGCCGTTCGCGGCCGTCGACGCGCAGACCCGCGCCGACCTGGAGGACCTGATCAGGTCGGTGTGGCAGCGGCTCGGGGTGACACTCGTGTTCGTCACGCACGACATCGACGAGTCCGTCTACCTTGGACAGCGTGTGATCATGCTGTCGTCGTCGCCGACGACGGTCGCGGAGGACCTGCGGATCGACCTGCCGGCCGAACGCGACCAGCTGACCACCAGGAGCGACCCCCGGTTCACCGAACTGCGGGGCCAGGTCTACGAGCAAATACAGAAAGCCAAGCAGGAGCGGTCATGACAACGTTGTTGGACGCCAATGCCTTTTCCGGAACTGTTTACAGTGGCGGGTGGATCGCCGCGCACGGCGGTGACATCGCCATCATCGAGCCGGCCACCGGCGACGAGCTTGGTCGCACCGGGGTAGCCGACGAATCCGATGTGGACAAGGCGTGTGCCGCGGCGGCGGACGCGCAGAAGGAGTGGGCCGCCGCGTCGTTCGACGAGCGGGCGGCCGTGCTGCGCCGGGCCGGCGCGCTGATCGAGCAGAACCTCGACGAGCTGAAGACGTGGGTGATCCGCGAAACCGGCGCGGTGGCGGGCATGGCCGCGTTCGCCGTCGGTGTCGCCGCGCAGGAGTGCTACGAGGCGGCGGCGCTCGCGTCCCAGCCACTGGGCCAGATCCTGCAGAGCTCGCAGCCGAGGCTGTCACTGCTGAAGCGGGTGCCGGCCGGCGTGGTCGGCGTGATCTCGCCGTTCAACGTGCCGCTGATCCTGTCGATCCGCTCGGTCGCGCCGGCG
The DNA here is from genome assembly GCF_036378875.1 of Actinophytocola sp. GTDB lineage: Bacteria > Actinomycetota > Actinomycetes > Mycobacteriales > Pseudonocardiaceae > Actinophytocola. The sequence continues at coordinate 129,798 of NZ_DASUVO010000086.1, read as the reverse complement.
CTCGCGCTCGGCAACGCGGTGGTGCTCAAGCCCGACCTGCGTACTCCGGTGAGCGGCGGCTTCGCGATCGCGCGGGTACTCGCCGAGGCCGGGCTGCCCGACGGCCTGCTGCACGTGCTCCCCGGCGGCGCTGACGCGGGCACCGCCCTCGTCGCGGACCCCCGCGTGCGGATCATCTCGTTCACCGGCTCGACCGAAGTCGGCAGGAAAGTCGGCGAACTGGCCGCGAAGCACCTCAAGCGCGCGCACCTCGAACTCGGCGGCAACTCGGCGCTGATCGTGCTGGACGACGCGGACGTCGAGCGCGCGGTGTCCGCCGGCGCGTGGGGCTCGTTCCTGCACCAGGGCCAGATCTGCATGACCGCGGGCCGTCACCTCGTGCACGAGCGCGTCGCGGACTCCTATGTGGAGGCACTGGCCGAGCACGCCTCCCGGCTGCCCGTCGGCAACCCGGCCACCGAACAGGTCGCGCTCGGCCCGCTCATCGACGAGCGCCAGCGGGACAAGGTCCACAGCCTGGTCACGTCCACTGTGGAAGCCGGCGCGCGGTGCGCGGCCGGCGGCACACACGATGGCCTGTTCTACCGGCCGACCGTGCTGGACGGGGTCGGCACGGACATGCCGGCGTACGCCAACGAGGTGTTCGGCCCGGTGGCACCGGTCGTGCGGTTCAGCGGCGACGAGGAGGCCGCCGTGCTCGCCGCCGGCAGCGAGTACGGCCTGTCCCTGTCGATCCTCACCAGCGACGTGATGCGCGGGCTCGCGCTTGCCGAGAAAATCCCGACCGGCATCGCACACATCAACGACCAGACGGTGAACGACGAGGCGGTGGCGCCGTTCGGCGGCGTGGCCGCGTCCGGCACCGGCGCCCGGTTCGGCGGTCTGTCCAACCTGGACGCCTTCACCGAGTCGCGGTGGATCACGCTGCGGGGCGACATCCCCGCGTACCCGTTCTGAGGAGATTTCAATGGCGCTTCCCCCTTTCCGCGCTGACCACGTCGGCAGCCTGCTGCGCCCGGAGGTCCTGCTCACCGCACGAGACGACCACAAGAACGGGCGCATCTCGGCAGAGGAACTGCGGACCGCCGAGGACGAGGCGATCCGGCAGGTCGTCGCCATGCAGGCCGAGGTGGGCCTGAAGTCGGCCACCGACGGCGAGTTCCGCAGGACGTCGTGGCACATGGACTTCATCTACCGGCTCGGCGGCATCTCCGCGGCCACCGACGAGTCCATCAAGGTGCGGTTCGAGAACCCGGACGGCGTGATCGAGTTCACCTCCGCGGCGTTGCATGTGGACGGACCGGTGCGCCTGCGGGAGACCGTCTTCGCGGACGACTTCACGTTCCTCCGCGGGGTGGCCGGCGACGCGGTGACCCCGAAGCTCACGATCCCGTCGCCGAGCATGGTCCACTACCGCGGTGGCCCGGCCGCGCTCGATCCCGCCGTCTACCCCGACGAGGAGCAGTTCTGGACCGACCTGTCGGCGACGTACGCCGAGCAGGTGCGTGGCGTCTACGAGCTGGGCTGCCGCTACCTCCAGCTCGACGACACGAGCCTGGCCTACCTCAACGATCCCGCGCAGCGGGCCGAGCTGTCCGCGCGCGGGGACGACGCCGAGCACCAGCACCTGCGCTACATCAGGCAGATCAACGCCGCGATCGCCGACCGGCCCTCGGACCTGCGCGTGACGACGCACATGTGCCGGGGCAACTTCCGCTCGTCCTGGGCGGCGTCCGGTGGCTACGACTTCGTCGCCGAGGCGCTGTTCACCGAGCTGGCGGTGGACGGCTTCTTCCTGGAGTACGACGACGAGCGGTCGGGCGGTTTCGCTCCGCTACGGTTCGTGCCGCCGGGCAAGAACGTCGTGCTGGGCCTGGTCACCACCAAGCGTGGCGAGCTGGAGTCCAAGGACGACCTGAAGCGGCGCATCGACGAGGCCGCGAAGTACGTGCCGCTGGAGCAGCTGTGCCTGTCCCCGCAGTGCGGCTTCTCGTCAACTGTGGAGGGCAACGCGCTGACCTATGACCAGCAGGTAGCCAAGCTGGCACTGATCGTGGAAACCGCCGCCGAAGTCTGGGGCGAATAAGCACGATCGTGCTACTCTTCGAAGCATGAGCAAGGGCGCGGAGACGCGCGAGGCTATTTTGGACACCGCCACCCGCCTGGCCAGGACGGTCGGGCTGGGTGGCATCACCATCGGCACGCTCGCGGCGAGCGCCGAGCTGTCCAAGAGCGGGCTCTACGCACACTTCAAGTCGAAGGAGTCGCTGCAGCTCCAGGTCCTGGAGCACGGCCGGGGCCGGTTCACCCGCGAAGTGCTGGCCCCGGCGTTGGCCGCGCCCCGAGGTGAGCCACGCGTGCGCGCGTTGTTCGACGCCTGGCTGAAGTGGGACAGCCAGGACGGCGGCTGCCTGTTCGTCGCCGCGTCGAGCGAGCTGGACGACCAGCCGGGTCCGGTCCGCGACGCCGTGGTCCGCTGCCAGCAGGACTGGTTCGACTCGCTGACCATGGTCCTGCGCACCGCCGTGACCGAGGGGTACTTCCGCGCCGACGTCGACCCGGAGCAGCTCGCCTTCGACGCCAACGGCGTGATGCTGTCGTACCACATGAGCAACCGCCTGCTCGGCGATCCGAAGGCGGCGGAACGGGCCCGTCACGCGTTCGAAGAGCTGCTGAACAAGGCCCGCTAGTTGATCTCAACCGAGGGGAAGGCACACGTGTCATCACAAAAAAGCACGATCGGTCGTTTTATTCAACCCTTACAGCTCGGCGCCACGCGTGCCGCGTTCGGCACGCTGGAGCGTGTCGCCCCCGAGTGGGGCGCCCGCTGGGCCGAGCACCTGTGGCTCTCGGTCCCCCGCTTCAAGGGCCGCACGAAGCCGGACATCCCACCCGGCGAGTCCTTCACGGTCGCGGTGCGTGACCGCACGGTCCGCGGCACGATGTGGGGCTCAGGCCCGACCGTCTACCTCGTCCACGGCTGGGGCGGCGCGAGCACGCAGATGCTGCCGTTCGTCAGCCCGCTCGTCCGGTCGGGCCACCGGGTCGTCACCTTCGACGCGCTCAGTCACGGCGCCTCCGACCCCGGCGAGTTGGGGCCACGCAAGACCACCATCACCGAGATGTCCCGCGCGCTCACGGCGGTCGTCAAGAAACACGGCCAGCCCCACGCGCTCATCGCGCACTCGGTGGGCTGCAACTCCACCTTCTACGCGCTCAGAGGCGGGCTGCGACCGGGCAGGCTCGTCTTCCTCGCACCCATGGCACAACCCACCCCGATGACCATGGTCTTCGCCGCGACGCTGGGCTTCGGCGAACGCATCCGCACCGGCATGATCCGGCGCGTGGCACAGCGGGCTGGCGCGCCGTGGGAGGACTTCGACCTGCCGCCGCTCGTCACCCGCATCGCACCGCCGCCACTGCTTGCGTTCCACGACCCGGCCGACCGCACGACCCGCTACGCCGACAGCGTCGCCCTCGCCAAGGTGTGGCCGGAAGCCGAACTGGTCACCGTCACCGGCGTGGGCCACCGGCCGATCCTCCGCGACCCCGACACGGTCACCCGCGCGGTCGATTTCGTCACCACAAAGGAAACCAGCGCAGAACTAAAGGCGGTGTAGCCGCGCCGCGTTGGCGTAGCCGATGCTGAGTGCGAGCCGCTCGGCATCGGCTACGGTCAGCACGTCGTCGGCCAGCCACGAGTCGATGAGCTTGCCGAAGTGGTTCCGCCACAGCGCGGCGCCGAGGAAATGCAGCTCTGGCACCACGTTCCCGTCCGAGGAGTACAGCACCGCGTCGAACGGCGCCAGCTCCAGCACCTCGGCGAGCACGGCCCCGGTTCTCGGGCCGACGAACGGGATCATGAGCCCGACGTCGATGTACACGTGTTCGAACACGTGGGCCAGGTAGGCGGCGTTGCGGTGGAACGGATAGCAGTGCAGGAGCACGGTCGTGGCCGGCACCGCCCGCAGGAAGTCGGTGAGGCAGGCCGGATCCACAGAGGACAGTGAGAGATCGGCGTCGCCGAACCCGGTGTGGAACTGCAACGGCAGCCCGCGCTCGTAGGCGGCGCGTCCGGCCTCGTGCACCAGCCAGGTCAGCAGCACCGGATCGCTGAGCCGGGTTTCTCTGGCACGCAACCAGTTCCCGGCCGCCTCGACCACCCGAGCCTTCGGCGGCGGCTTCGCCGGCAGCCGCAACCCCATCCGGTACCCGACGACCGACTTGAACGCGATGGCCGGCGCGGTGTACAGCTGCTGCCCGACCCCGTTGAGCAACGCCTCCGCCGAGGCGGCGCTGCGCGCCATCGCTTCGGCGACGGCTTCGATCCGCATCACCTCGTGCCCGGTGCCACCGCCCAACTCGGCCAGGAACGCCGGTGTGGTGACCGGCCCCGGCGTGTAACCCGTGTCGACGAACCAGTGCTTGACCCCGGCCGCCGCCAGTAGCCGTCGGGACACCTCGTGCCAGCCCAGCTCGGACCGCCGCCACAGGTACTCCTCGGCGGGGGCGTGCGCGTCCATGCCGAGGACGGGTGCGCACCAGCGCCGCACGGACAACCCCAGAAGCGACCGGAAGGGGTGCCGTCGGGCGTTCTTGGCCTCGGTCAGCCATGCCCGCACGTCGACGTCCACGGTCGCCACGCCGTGGCAGTGTTCGTCGATCAGGGGCACGGCATCAGCGACGCCCAAACCACACCTCCGGCGGAAATGCCTACCAGCGCCAGCGAACGGCTGAGGTTAGCGCCACCGGGTCCAGTGCCGCACAGCGCTCCGCCTCAGCACGCCGCACGGTGAGTATCGCGTCATGCAACTCGGGTCCCAACGCGGCCTCGAGTACGGACGAACCCTCGAACGCGGCGGCGGCCTCCTCGACCGACGTCGGCAGCCGAGGCACCGAGCCGTCGCCGGTCGCGGGGTCGCCGGTGACGGGCTCCGGTAGGCGCATGGCGGCTTCCAGGCCGGCAATCCCGGCGGCGATCACGCACCCGATCAGCAGGTAGGGGTTTGCCGTGGCGTCGAAGCACTTCAACTCCGCGTTCGCCGACGGCCCCGTGATGAACCGCAGCGCGGTCTCGCGGGTCTCGTGCCCCCACGCCTGCCAGATCCCGGCCCACCGCGACGGCTGTGCCCGCAGGAAGCTCACCGGGTGCCCGGCGCCGATCGCGATCAGTGCCGGCAGTTCCCGAAGAACGCCGGCGAGAAACGCCTCGCCCTGGGTGCGCAGGCCGAATGGCCCGTCACCGCCCGACATGAGGCTGTGGTCACCGTCGTGCACGGACAGATGCAGATGCGCACCGGACCCCGCGCCGTCGGGATCCACGCTCGGCGCGAACGTGGCGCGCCAGCCGTACGCGAGGCTGCGGGCGCGGATCGTGTGCCGCGTGAGCACGGCGTCGTCCGCGGCAGAGACGGGATCGTTCTCGGCGACGGAGACCTCCAGCTGTGCGGTGGCGTACTCCGGGTGGAACTGCTGCACCGACAAGCCCTGCGCCTGCAGGTCGGCAACGAGGTCGACGGCGTAGGCAGCGACCTGTTCGAGCCGGATCTGCCCGTACGCCGGCCCGTCGAAGGCGGGCACGAAGTCGGCGCTGTCGGCCTTGCCGAGAACCCACTCGTGCTCGAACGCCGCCAACGCGTGCAATCCGTGTGCGGCCAGCGCGGCGACCTGCCGCTGGGCGAACGTCCGCTGACACGCGACGAACGGTGTGCCGCTCTGTTCGTACCGGTCCGCCGGCGCCCACGCCCATCCGGGCTGCGCACGCAGGGCCACGAGCCGCGCGGTGTCGGGCACGAGCCGCAGGTCACCGTCCGGCCCACCGAGATAACGCCCGGCGACCATGACGTCATCGGCCCCGAACGCGTCGAAGCACGGCGAAACCCCTGGCGCGGCCGGCATCCGCTCGAGGGGCACGGTCTTCACCCGCGTGATCCCGGCATTGTCCACGAACGACAGCTCGACGAGCGTCACCCCGGCGGCCCGCAGCTCTTCAGGTGTCATCCCCCTATCCTGGCGCGGAAACCCACTCCCGCAAGGTGGCGGCGTCCTCCGCGAAAACGGCGGGGTCGTCGTCCCGCACGAACTCGAGCAGCGCGTACCGAGTCCCCTGCATGCCGGCGAGCTGGCCGAGCACCGGACGCCACAGCTCGGCTTTCGCGGCGAGCGGCAGCCGGTCCCCCTGGTCGTCCCAGCTGAACACGTGCGCGGTGACGGGGGTCAGCGCGGGCAGGGCCTCGAGCGCGTCGTCGAGCGAGGAGCCGACCGGCGGCTGCCAGTAGGGTTTGAGCGCGGGCACCTTCTCGAAGAGATCGACCGCGGACGCCAGGGTGTCGGTGAGCGTGTTGGCGTGGTACTCGACCGCGATCTCGACGCCGTGTCGGCCCGCGATCTCGGCTACCCGCTGGAGATCGTCGACCACGGCCGCGCGATCGGGTTCCTCGGCCGAGCCACGCTCCCCGGCCCAGACCCGAATCCGTGTCGCCCCAAGAGCGAGCGTGGTGTCGAGAACGGGCTCGAAGTCCCCGGTGGCCCGGTAGTAGGACCCGTAGGCCTCGACCGCGATCCCCGCATCGGCACACTGCCGGGCGACCTCCTCGGCACGGGCAAGGTCCCCGACCGGCACGTGCACGTCCCCGCCCCACTCGACGGCCCGCATCCCGCACGCGACCGCCAGCGCGATGATCTCCTCAGGCGCCAACTGCCGGAACGTCACCGACACCAGCCCGGTCACGACGCTCACTCCCCGACCTCCAGCCCGGCCTATGTCACGTCCTGCGGCGCCCAGCCCAGATCCCGCCGCGCCTTGTCCAGGCTCATCATCTTGCCCGTCGCGTCGCCGCTGATCGCGTACACGTCGAAGCCGTGGCCGCGCCTGTGCAGTGCCGCCTCGATCGCGGTGGCGGTGTCCCGCCCGGACGTGCTGATCGCGCGCTCACGCGGCCGCCCGCTCCTCGGCCACTGGTCGTCCGGCACTGGGAACGACAACCGCAGGCACAGCGCGTCGATCCCGTGCTCGGCCGCGGCGGTGCGGCACACCTCCTCGCCGAGCCGCTTGGCCAGTCCGTAGAAGTCGGCCGCGTCGGGTGGCACCGACTCGTCCGGGAACGGGAAGATCTCGGAGTTCGGGTACCGGTAGACCGACATGCTGCTGGTGTAGACCACGTGCCGCACACCGGCCCGCACCGCCCCGGTCACCGCCAGGTACAGACCCGACACGGCGACGTCGAAGTGCTGTCTCGCGTTCTCGGGACTCCCCCAGTCCTGTTCGGACCCCATGGCCATGAACACCATGGAGTCCACTTCGGACGACAGCGAGGCGACCAGGTCGACGTCGTGCAGGTCGCCGACGTGATAGTCCACACCGGACGCCGCGGCTCTCGGCGGCTTGAGGTCCAGCACCCGCACCTGATGCGAGCGTGCCAGCACCGGCACGACGAACGACCCGACGAAACCGCAGCCACCGACCACCAGCAGACGCATCGTGCTCCCCTCCGTTACACCGTGACGTGGGCGTCGCGACCGGCACGCAGCCCGGCGAGCGCGTGCACCGCGGCCACCCCGGCGAGCACCGCGAGCGGCACCCGCCACCCGCCGGTGGCATCGTGCAACACCCCGAACAGCACCGGGCCGACCGACGCGACGAGATATCCGATCGACTGTCCCATCCCGGACAGTGCCGCGGACGACCGTGGATCCGCCGCCCGCAGGCTGAAGAACGCGAGCGCCAGGAAGAACAACGCGCCCGCGCCGACGCCGGTGACCAGCACCCACACGATGGCGAGGCCGGGCGCGAACAGCAACCCGAGGTAACCGGCCATCGCGAGCAGCGCGGACACGGCCGCCACCGCCCGCTGGTCGCGGAGGCGGGTGAGCAGCAGCGGCACCACGAGGCTCATGAGCACGCCCACGATCTGGTAGGCGAACAGCAACCACCCGGCAGCGGTCTCGCTCATGCCGTAACTGTGCAGAACGGACGGGTACCAGGACAACACGGTGTAGAACCCGCACGCCGACAGTGCCATGAACGCCGCACACTCCCACGCGAGCAGCGACCGCCACGGCGTGGCCGCTCTCTCGGTGTCGGGCTCCGCACGTCTCTTGGTGATCTGGGGCGTCCACACCGCGAGCGCCACCAGCACGAACCCGGCCCAGCAGCCGAGCGCGACACGCCACCCACCCGGTAACGCCCCGGCCAGCGGCACGGCGACGCCCGCGGCGGTCGACGCGACGATGCCGATCACCGTCGTGTACACCCCGGTGACAGCGCTTACATGCTCGGGAAAGTCCCGTTTGATCAGACTGGGCAACAGCACGTTGCCGACCGCGATCGCGGCGCCGAGCAGGATCGTGCCCACCCAGAGAAATCCGGTCACCGGCAGTGACCGCAGCACGATGCCGGTGGCGAGCACCGCGAGCGCTGCCCACAGCATCTGGTCGGTGCCGATGCGGCGCGCGAGCCAGGGCACCTGGGGAGACACGGCGGCGAAGGTGAGCAGCGGAAGGGTCCCGAGGAACCCGGCCTCGCCGACGGTGAGCCCGAGATCAGCGCGAATGGTGCCGAGCAGTGGCCCGACGGAGGTCAGCGCGGCCCGCAGGTTCGCCGCGATGAGCAGGAACCCGGCGATCATCAGGACCCGGCGTGCCGTGCCCTCGTTAGCATTCCTCACGATCGCCACGGTGGCCAACCTCTCACACGCCACGCGGGGGCAGCAATGATGTTATGTCCGTGTGCGCTGGATCGAACTAGAGAACGCAGTCAATGTCCGAGACCTGGGCGGCTTACCCGCGGCCGGGGGAAAGCGGACGCGGCATGGGCAGCTGGTCCGCTCCGACAACCTGCAGGACCTGTCCCCGAAGGACGTCACCCGCCTGGTCGACGAGGTGGGCGTCACGACGGTGATCGACCTGCGAAGCATGGACGAGGTGGTGAAGGAGGGGCCAGACCCTCTGAAAGCGCTTGCCTCGGTGGAACGCCTCCACTTCTCCCTGATCCCGGAGGCCGGCGAAATGACCGACGTGGCCAAGGCCGCGCTGGCGATCAACCGAGAGCGCGCGATCAAGCGCGACCCGGACGACGTGGCGGGCGCCTTCTACCTCGGCTACCTTGACGACCGCCCGGACAGCGTGGTGCAGGCACTGCGAGCGATGTCGAACGCCCAGGGCGCGGCGCTGGTCCACTGCGCGGCGGGCAAGGACCGAACGGGCGTGGTGGTGGCGCTGGCCCTGTCCGCGGTAGGCGTCACCCGCGATGAGGTCATCGCCGACTACGCGGCCTCCGGCGAACGCATCGAACAGATCCTGGACCGCCTACGGTCGTCCCCCACCTACGCGGCGGACATCGACAACATCCCGGCCGACGAACACGCCCCACGCGCGGAGATCATGGAAAGGTTCCTGATCCGCCTGGACACCGACTTCGGCGGCCCACTCGGCTGGCTGGCCAAGCACGACTTCACCGACCGAGACGTCGAACTGCTGGAAGCAAAACTGCTGGAACGCTGACCGGCGGCCGGCGCGGGCGCGACCGGGACTGTGCTGCGGCAACGGCCGACCCGACCTGGCCAACTGGTCCGGCGGTTGAGCGACTCGGCCCGGGAGTGGTTCAGTGGCTGATCCACTCATCTACTGAACCACTTCCGCCCGCAAACCAGCTCCAGAACTTTTCACCGCCGAGGACACGACGACTGGTCAAGTGGCTCATCCACTCATCCACTCATCCACTCATCCACTCATCCACTCGTCCACCAGACCACTAACTGGCTCATCCACTGATCCACTCAGCCACCAGACCACTAACTGGCTCATCCACTCATCCACCTAGCCACTCAGTGGCTCAGCCACTCACCCTGCTGCTCTTCGCGGACTCGGCCTTGCCGGCGACGCGGGCCAGTTGGTGGCTGATCACCGCTCCGAGTGGAAGGCTGGGGCGGTGAGTGGATCAGTGGGTCAGCCAGGGACGGAGAAGCGGTCGGTGCTCGTCACCGGCGGTGCTGGTGGCCTGGGCGGCGCCGTGAGCAGGGCGTTCGTCGAGGCGGGATGGCGGACGGTGGTGCCGTACCGGTCCAAGCCGCCGGAGGGGGTGCACGCCGTCAGGGCCGATCTGGCCGACCCGACGTCGGTCGCGGAGGTCGCGGCGATGGCTGCCGGGGTGCCCGAGGCGCCGCTGAAGGCGGTCGTGAACCTGGTCGGTGGGTTCGCCATGGGAGGCCGGGTGCACGAGACGCCGGTCGACGAGTTCGAGGCCCAGTTCCGGACCAACCTGCGGCCGACCTACCTCGTCTGCGCGGCCACCCTGCCGCACCTCATCGCGGCCGGGGGCGGGTCGGTCGTGTGCCTGTCGTCGCGGGCGGCGTTGCGGCCGTTCTCCGGGGCGGCGGGCTACATCACGTCCAAGGCGGCCGTTCTCGCGCTGGTGGACGCGCTCGCCGTCGAGTACCGGCAGGACGGTGTGCGGGTGAACGCGGTTGTGCCCGGCGTGATCGACACGCCCGCCAACCGGGAAAGCATGCCCAGCGCGGACCGTACCGACTGGGTGTCGCCTGCCGACATCGCGAAAACCATCGTTTTCCTGGCCGGCGACGAGTCAAGCACGATCAGCGGCGCGCACATCCCGGTCGACAGGGCTTGAGCTGGAGCGCACTCCAGCTCATACCCTGGCCACCGTGAAAATCGGAGTGCACCAGATTGCGTTCACCGTCCCTGGGGGCGCCGCGGCTATCGCGCCCGAGCTGGTTCGACTCGCGACGGCCGTCGAGGAAGCCGGGGTGACCCACCTGTCGGTGATGGATCACTACTTCCAGATGGAACAGATCCTGCCGGCCACCGACCCGATGCTCGAGGGTTACACGACCCTCGGGTTCCTCGCCGCCCACACGAGCACCGCCCGGCTCCGCCTGCTCGTCACCGGCGTCAGCTACCGCCATCCCGGCCTGCTCGCCAAGATAGTGTCCACATTGGACATCCTGTCCGGCGGACGGGCCGAGCTCGGCATCGGCGCGGCCTGGTACGAGCGTGAGCACCGCGGCCTCGGTGTTCCGTTCCCGCCGACGGCCGAGCGGTTCGAGCGGCTGGAGGAGACCCTCCAGATCTGCCTCCAGATGTGGGACCAGAGCAACGACGGACCGTACGAGGGCAAGCACTACCAGCTGGCCGAGACCCTCTGCCACCCGGCGCCGATCTCGAAGCCGCCCATCCTCATCGGTGGCGGCGGGGAGAAGAAGACGCTGCGGCTCGTCGCCCAGTACGCCGACGCCTGCAACCTGTTCGGCAACACGCCGGACGAGGTGGCACACAAGCTGAACGTGCTGCGCCGCCACTGTGACGACGTTGGCCGCGACTACGACGCCATCGAGAAGACCGCCAACCACAGCGGCCCGATCACGGACACCTTCGTCGACGACATGGCCGCCTACGCCAAGCTCGGCATCGAGACGATGATCGTCATGCCGCCGGGTGACGCACCGGCGAAGTTCGTGTCGGAAACCATCGCTCCCCTGGTGCCGAGGCTCGCGGAGCTGTGAATGGTAGGGCCGGCCGGGGACACGGCCGGCCCTACCGAAACCCCCGTGCGCGCGGGGCGGATCGGCTACCGTCCCCCGGCATGGCTGTGAAGAGTTGTACGGCGTGCGGCAACGAGGAGCTGGAACCGGGCTTCATGTCCGACGAGGGCGCGCACCCCGGCTTCGGCCGGTGGATCCGCGGCGAGCTGCAGACCGGCATCTTCGGCGGCGCGAAGGTGTACAACAAGGAGCTCTTCGAGGTGTCTGCCTACCGCTGCACCCGGTGCTTCCACCTGGAGCTGTACGCCGAGAAGCCCGGGTACTGAACCTCAGGGTCAGCTCAGGGTTGTGACCGGATGTCAAGGGTTCCGGCACCCCTTACATTCCGTTGTGTGCCACTCATCGAGACCACCGCGCTGGAGAAGCGCTACGACAACAAGGTGACCGCGCTCGCGGACCTCACCGTGGCCATCGAGCCCGGGGTGGTGGGCCTGGTCGGGGTGAACGGGGCCGGCAAGAGCACGCTCATCAAGCTCGCACTGGGGTTGCTCGCGCCGACCGCGGGCCAGATCCGTGTCCTGGGACTGGACCCGATCACCGACGGTGACCGGGTCCGCGCTCGTGTCGGTTACATGCCCGAGCACGACTGCCTGCCACCCGACATGATCGCGGCCGAGTTCGTCACGCACATGGCCCGCGTGAGCGGCCTGCCACGGGCGATGGCGCGGGAACGAGCGTCCGAGACACTGCGCCATGTCGGCCTGTACGAGGAGCGGTACCGCCGGATCGGCGGCTACTCCACTGGCATGAAGCAGCGGGTCAAGCTCGCGCAGGCGCTCGTGCACGATCCCGAGCTGCTCCTGCTCGACGAGCCGACCAACGGCCTCGACCCGGCCGGCCGCCGCGCCATGCTGGACCTCGTGCACCGCATCGGCACCGAGTTCGGCATCTCGGTCGTCGTCTGCTCGCACCTGCTGGGTGAGATCGAACGCATCTGCACGTCGCTGGTGGCGATCGACGCCGGTCGGCTGCTGCGTTCCGCGACGCTCGACTCGATGACCCAGGCCCGTGACGTGCTGATGGTCGAGGTGGACGAGAACGCGGAGGCACTGACCGCCGCGCTGGCCGAGCAGGGCCTGGAAGTTCGCCAGGACAAGCGGGCGCTGTTGGTGCGCATGGACGACGAGGACGTCTACGACCGCATCCGCGACACGGTCGCGGATCTCGACCTGTCCCTGCACCGGCTGGAGCGCCAGCGCCACCAGGTGGCCGACCTGTTCCGCGACGTTCCCGAGGGGGTCGACCGTGTCCACGCCTAACACCGGGGTCATCCACGACATCGGTTACCAGCGCTACGAAGGCCCTCGGCTCGGCCGGGGCTACTCCATGCGCGCGCTCTACGTCCACACTGTCCGGTCCGCCTACGGGCTCGGCCGCAGCGCGTGGGCAAAGCTGCTTCCGTTCACAGTGCTGGGTTTCGCGAGCCTGGCGTCGCTGATCCTGGTGGTGATCAACACTCAGCTGCCGACCCAGGTGATCGACTACGTGGGCATCGCGTCCACGTTCACCTACGCCGCGATCGTGTTCGTCGCGGTGGTGGCGCCGGAGATCGTCTCGGTGGACCTGCGGAGCAACCTGATCCAGCTGTACCTGTCGCGGCCGCTGCGCAGGCGGGACTACGCGCTGACGAAGCTCGCCGCGCTCGCGACCGCCACGTTCGCGTTGTTCGCCGTCCCGATGCTGATCATGTTCCTGGGCATGGCGTTCAACACGGACGACGGGATCACCGGCGTGTTCGGCGAACTGGGGGGCCTGGTCCAGGGTCTGGTCGCCGGCGTGATCCACGCGGCGTTGCTGTCCGCGCTGGCCCTGCCGCTCGCATCGCTGTCCGGCCGCCGGGTGTTCGCCTCCGGAATGATCATCGCGGTGTTCCTGTTGACCACACCGGTTTCCGCCGCGCTGCAGGCGTTCGGCAACGACCTCGGTGGGTTGTTGGACCCGTCGAGCCTGCTGAACGGCGTCGACCAGTGGCTGTTCGGCCCGGGCATCGGCATCGTCCAGATCGGCGAGTACGGCCCGGTGTACGCCATCGTCGCCGCCGGCTTGATCGCGCTGGGCACCGCACTTTCCGTCCTGCGCTACAAGAAGGTGAAATCGTGAGCGGAGCTTGCGGAGCGAACCATCGATATTCAGGACTCCTCCGAGCCCGCGGAGGGCGCCGGAGGAGCGGAGCCTGCGGAGCGTTCCAGCGCCACGCAGCGGGTGAGGGGGAGTCGTGAGCAACATCGAGTTGACCGGCGTTTCCCGTTGGTACGGCAATGTCGTCGCGGTCAACGACGTCACGCTGACGATCGGTCCCGGCCTCACCGGCCTGCTCGGCCCGAACGGCGCGGGCAAGACGACGGTTCTACACCTGATGGCCGGGCTGCTGGCGCCGTCGCAGGGCGAGGTCACGGTCGGCGGTGAGCCGGCGTGGCGCAACCCGAACATGTACCGGAAGCTCGGCCTGGTCACCGAACGCGAGAGCGTGCCGGGTTTCCTGACCGCGTGGGAGTTCGTGCTGGCCAGCGCCAAGCTGCACAAGCTGCCGAACCCCGAGGACGCCGCCCGCCGCGCCCTGTCCATAGTGGAGCTGGAGGACGCGCAGAACCGGCGCATTTCCACATACTCCAAGGGCATGCGGCAGCGCAGCCGGGTGGCGGCGGCCCTGGTGCACGACCCGACGGTGCTGCTGCTTGACGAACCGTTCAACGGCATGGACCCGCGCCAGCGCCTGCACATGATGGCGTTGCTGAACAGGATGGCCGACGAGGGCAGGACGATCCTGTTCAGCTCGCACATCCTCGAAGAGGTCGAGCAGCTGTCGGGCACGGTGCAGGTGATCGTGTCCGGCCGCCTTGCCGCGTCCGGCGACTACCGGCACATCCGCCGGCTGATGACCAACCGCCCGCACCAGTTCACCATCTCCTCGTCCGACGACCGTCTGCTCGCGACAGTGCTCATGGGACGCGCGTCGGTGTCCGGGGTGAGCCTTGAGCCGACCGGCGTGCTGGTGCAGGCCAACGACTACGGCACGTTCACCCGGGAGCTGGCGAAGCTGGCCCGCGAGCACAAGATCCGACTGACGCAGATCCTGCCTTCCGACGAGTCGCTCGAGAAGGTCTTCTCCTACCTGGTGGCGACATGAACCTGACGATCATGAGCCTGACCGCGCGGGCCATGCTCGGCCGCAAGCGCGTGCTGATGCTCCTCCCGATGCCGATCATCCTCATCGGACTGACGCTGATCGGCGTGACATCCGGCACCGACGACGCCGACTGGGGTCCGGTGGTGTTCTCGAACCTCGGGCTGAGCGTGATCCTGCCGCTGACCGCGCTCATCATCGGCAGCAGCGCGCTGGGCCTGGAGATCGACGACGGCACCATCACCCACGTGCTGACGAAACCGTTGCCCCGCAGCGAGATCGTACTGTCCAAACTGGCCGTGGCCTGGGCGGTGACCACAGTGGCGACGGGTGTCCCACTGGCCGCCGCCGCGTTGATCGCGGGTTCCGGCTCGCTCGCGGTTGGCCTGGTGGTCGGCGCCGCGATCGGCGGACTCGCCTACAGCGCGTTGTTCCTCGCACTGTCGGTCGCGACGAAGCGCCCGGTGGCGGTGGGCCTGATCTACGTGGTGCTGTGGGAGAACATCCTCGTCAGCTTCGTCAGCGGGGCGCGGGTGTTCAGCGTCCGTCAACACGCGACGGCCATCGCCGACTCGATCGGCAACACCCAGCTCATCTCCGGCTCGGTCTCGGTGAGCACGGCCCTGATCATGTCCGTGCTGTTCATCGCGGCCGGCACCTTCGCCGCGACGCAGCGCCTGCGGTCGTTCGCGCTGACTGGCGAGGCCAACTGACCCTCCTTGACAGACACGGAACGCTCTGTTTAGCTCACTGAGAGTAAGGATGTAGAGCCAATGCGTGAATAGTGTCGGCGCTTCGCTACACGGCGGGAGGCGGCCGTGGTGTCGGGAGAATCGGCGTTGCTCGAGTGGCGAATGCCGCGGGTCAAACCAGAGCACATGCCAGTCCGAGCCGCCGGCAACCGTATTCGCATTGGCGGCGCCAGTCATGGAATCGCCGCGGAGATAAGGGATCCGACCGGTGCCATCTGGACACTGCTGGCCTGTCTCGACGGCCGCCGCCCCGTCGCCGACATCGTTGCCGAGGTCTGCCGGCGTCATCCCGACCTGACGCCGGCAGGCGTGCAGGAAGGGCTGGCGCAGCTCATCGACGCCGGTCATGTCGAGGACGCGGCGGCGCCGGAGCCGGCCGAGCTGTCAGACCGGGAAAAGGTACGTTACGAGCGAAGCCGACAATTCTACCGTTGGGTCGATCTGACACCGCGATCAACGGGATGGCACGCGCAGATCAAGCTCCGAAACGCACGCGTGGTGATTGTCGGACTTGGCGGCACAGGCGGAAACGCCGCACTCGCACTCGCCGCGAGCGGAGTCGGGCACCTGCATTGCGTGGACTGCGACACGGTCGCACTGTCGAACCTGAACCGGCAGATTCTCTATACGGAGAAGGACATCGGGCGGCGCAAGGTCGACGCGGCCACCGACCGTCTCCGTGAGCTCAACTCGGACATCAGGATCACCGCCGAGCACAAGCGGATCCGCGGTGTCGACGACTTCCTCCCGCTGGTGCGGGAACGCGACCTGCTGGTGCTGTGCGCCGACAGACCCGACGAGATCAGGACGTGGGCCAACCGCGCCTGCCTCGCGACCGGGACGACGTGGGTGGACAGTGGTTATCACGGTCCACGAGCGGCGGTCGGCGTGTACGTGCCGAACCGAGGCCCCTGCTACGAGTGCGTGTGGCTGGCGGAGTTCGACCGGCTCCGGCAACTGGGAATCGACCGGCCCTACAGCACGGCCCGGGTCGGCGGCAACGCGGTCGCGGCGCCATCGGCGGGCCTGTGCGGACACCTCGCCTCGTACGCCGCGATCG
This sequence comes from Actinophytocola sp., assembly GCF_036378875.1. Taxonomy (GTDB): domain Bacteria; phylum Actinomycetota; class Actinomycetes; order Mycobacteriales; family Pseudonocardiaceae; genus Actinophytocola. The sequence continues at coordinate 113,304 of NZ_DASUVO010000086.1, read as the reverse complement.
CCGTCCTGACCGGAATCTCACCCGTGTCCCCTGGCCAGATCCACGGCGTGAACCTCGTCGTCCCCGACAGCCAGTACGTCATAGCCGACCCCCGCCGACCGGACTGTCCCGCCTGCGCCAAGCCAACGGGTTCAACGAACGGCCGACAGCACGGAAAGGAGGTGGCACCTGGTGACGATCGAGATCCGCAGGCTGAGCAAGGACGAAACAAAGACCGTGACGAATGATGGCGGCTGACCATCACGCGCCCGGTGCGGGCGGCACCGCCCACCCGCACCGGACCGGCCAAACAGCCACCCCGACGAGTTCCGAATCGACGCCACCCGCACCGACAACCGAACCCTTCGCCGAGGGCAGGATGACCGGTGATGAGCCGTTGTGGCGGCGGGTGTTGCCGTTGCGGCTGTCCGCTGGCATGTCCTCGACGGCGGACGGCATGGTCAAGTCCGCGGCGCCGGTGCTGGCCGCGTCGCTGACCTCCGATCCGCGTGCGGTCGCCACTGTCACCATGGCCGCGCTGGCGGCGTGGTTCACGGGTCTGCTGTCCGGCGCGCTGACCGATCGCCTTTCCCGGCGCACAGTCCTCATCTGGACCGACGTCGTGCGTGCGAGCTGCCTCGTCGTGTTCACCGTGCTGACCGTCACCGATCGAGCCGGTGTCGCGATCGTCGCGATCGTCGCGTTTCTCATGACGTCGGGGACCGCGTTCTACGACGCGTCAGGGCAGGCCATCCTGCCTCGGCTCGTCGGCAGGGAGGTCGCGACGCTCAGCCGTCAGAACGGTCGGCTGCACATGGTGGAGACGACCGGCCGGTCGCTGGTGGGCATTCCGCTGGGGCCCGCGACGTTCGCCTCCGCGGCGGCGCTGCCCTTCGCGCTCGCGGCGATCCTGCACACCGGTGCGGCGCAGGCGGTTCGCCGTCTACCGCGCGCCGCGGGCGAGCCCGACGTCACGCACCGACGGTCGTTGCGCAGGGAGATCTGGGCGGGACTGGTCTACCTGGTCCGGGACCGGTCGATGCTGGCGATGTCGCTGTACACCGGTGCGCTCAACTTCGCCGATGCCGTGGCGATGGCGGTGTTCGTGCTGTTCGCCAGGGTGGAGCTGGGCGTTTCCGATGCCGCGTACGGGTTGCTGCTCCTCGGACTGGCCGTCGGCAACGTACTCGGGGGCGGGCTGGCCGGGTGGTTGGCCCGGTGCCACTGGGCCGCGATCATGCTGACGAGCGCGGTCGTGCACGCGTTGGGCTGGGCCGTGATCGTCCTCGTGGGCTCACCGTGGCTGGCCGGGGCGATGCTCCTGTTCATGGGCGTCGGGCAGACGGTGGTGACGGTGAGCATCGTGTCCACGCGGCAGGCGATGGTGCCCGACCATCTCCTCGGTCGGGTGATCGCCGGTTTTCGTGTGGTGGGCAACGGTTCCGCCGTGCTCGGCGCGGCCACGGGCGGGTTCGTCGCGGCGGCGTTCGGACTGTCCGCGGCTCCGTGGACCGCGGCGGGGGTCCTGATCGTCACGGCGTTGCCGCTGCTCTGGATCGTCGTTCGTCGCCACGGGACATAGCCGCGGCCAGAGGCCTCAGGCGACGGCGCGCCACCAGCCGTCGGGTGCCGGCGCTTCGTCGACGTCAAGTGCCTGACCCGGCTTCGGCACGGCGATCCGGATGTCGTCGCCGTCCTTGAGCAACCGTTCGATCGGCTCCGACCAGGAGTGCATGGCGAGGTTGAACGTGGCCCAGTGCACCGGCACGAGCAGTTCGCCCCGCACGGCGCGGTGGGTCGCGACACCTTCCTCCGGCGTCATGTGGATGTCGGGCCAGTACGGCGAGTACGCACCGATCTGGACGAGCGTGACGTCGAACGGCCCGTGCTCGGCGCCGATCCGCTGGTAGCCGGCGAAGTAGCCGGAGTCGCCCGTGTAGAAGACGCGCCGGTCCTTGCCGGCGAGGACCCACGACGCCCAGAGCGTGCCGTTGCCGCCGGGGCGCAGGCGGCCGGAGAAGTGGCGAGCGGCCGTGGCGACGACCTCGACGCCGTCGAACGTGGCCCGCTCCTCCCAGTCCAGCTCGACGATGTTCGCCTCCGGCACCCGCCACCGCTCGAGGTGCGCCCCGACCCCGAGCGGCACGACGAACTTCAGCGACGGCTGTCGCGCGGCGAGCCGCCGGATGGTCGTCATGTCGAGGTGGTCGTAGTGGTCGTGGGAGATCACCACGGCGTCGAGCTCGGGCAGGTCGTCCAGCGCCCACGGCACCGGGTGCAGCCGCTTCGGACCGAACACGGGCGACGGCGACACCCGATCGCTCCACACCGGATCAAAAAGAAAGCGCTTACGTTCCACCTCGACGAGTACGGTGGCATGCCCCAGCCAGGACACCCGCACCCCCTCTACGTCCGTAGAGAAGTCCGGCGTCCCGATCAGCGGCACAGGCCGGGTCGGACGCCGCACCTCCTTGCCGAACACGAGGTCACGCAGGACACCGGACGATGGCGCGCCGACCACAGCGGACTCGGTGTTGTGGAACGCGCCGTCCCGGAAGTGCGGCGACCGGCGCATCCGCTCGAGCCGAGCGCCCTTCGGCTGGCCCCCGATCGCCGTGGGCACCTGCCACCCGGCGCCCACGAGCGCGCCGGCCCCGACCAATGCGCCAAGGGGCGCCAGCAGCGCCGACCGGCGCAGAAGATCTCTCATCACAACCCCCATAGTGCCCCCGCTTTCCTGAGAAAAACGCGCCGCCAGCTGAGAACTCCCTGACTTCCGCGAGTCCACCCGGGACGCGACCGTGCGCCGGTGGTTTCGCCACCGGCGCACGGCCCTTCTTCCCCCTCAACTCCAGCGCGCTCGGCTACGAGCGACCCTTCGCGCGCTGGAGGTCACACGGCGCCAGGCAGTCCTCGACGGTCACCCGGGGCTGGGGAAACCAGGCGTCACCGTGCCGGGTTCGACACCCTCGAGCATCACCACAGGTCAGGTGACAACACCAGCCGCCGTCGTCGGGCCGGCGTCCGAGTTCGATCATGGCGTCCGCGCACTCCTCGGCCAGCTCCTCGACGATCTTCTGTCGTTCGAGGGCTGCGGCTCACTCGACCCCGCCGCAGAGGTGGATCCGTACCCCGCGTGCTCCTTCCCGGGCCGCGGCGGCATGTTGCCGGGCGACGGCCGGGGCCGCCGGCGGGCGCGTTGCCGCCACCGCGCGGGCCGGGCCTTGGCCGGACCTCCCGCGCAGCGGCGCCCGGCTTGGCCTGCGCCTGTTTCGCGCGGTCCGGTGCCGTTCGGTCCTGGTCATCTGTGGCTCCCCTCTCGGTTGCACCACCTATGTTGGCGCTCCGACGGGGGTCGGCACGTCCCCTGGCGGGCGGCATCTCCCCTGCTTGTCAGAGCCTGGTTCCGGCACTGTGATACCGCCCTGAGGCGTAGCTTCCTCGGGTCGACGTACCTCGTGGGGATGACGTCACCTGGGTGATGGTCGCCGGGTCAGCCCTCCGCGATGCCGTCCACGACGCCCAGTTCGAGCAGGTCGTGCGGTCGCAGGCGCAGCTGACCGGCCAGGGCCGGCACATCGTCGGGTGCGCGCTTGAGGATGCCGGCCGCGAGCTCGGGGGCTATCACCGAGAAGTACGCGTTCGGGGCGATCCAGACGCGGTCGGTGGAGCAGAGCGCCAGCGCGCCGCCCGAACCACCCTCGCCGATGACGAGTGTTGTGACCGGGACGCGCGTGGCCGCGATGGTCGCGAACAGTTCGGCGAGCGCGGGCCCGACCCCCTCCCGTTCCGCGTCCGGATCCGACGCCGCACCGGGTGTGTCCACCAGTGTTAGGACCGGTATGCCCAGCCGGTCGGCGGTGCGGACCAGCCGCGTCGCCGCACGAAAGCCGGCCGGTCGGGTGGCGGTGCCGGTCTGGGCGGCGTAAGCGATCGCCCGATCGTCGCGCAGACCGAAGCCACACAACATGCCGTCTGCCGCACGACCGGCACGAAGCTCCCGGCGCGAGGCGAAGTAGTCGTCGAGGTAGGCGCCGGCACGAGGCCGCTCCGGCGACCGGGTCCGCAGCACAGCCGACCACCCGTCCGCGACCGGACTCAGGTCACCCAACGCCCGCGGCACGTCAGCCGCCGAAACTGGACTAGTGGCCAAGTGGCTCATCCACTCACCCACTAATCCACTCAACTCCCCCTCGCTCTCCACGATCTCGTCGACATACCCAGCGGCAAACTGGGCCTCCGCCGTGTAAGCGCTGTCATCAGCGGTAGCCACGGGCCGAGTCCGCCGACCCCCAAAGGCGACCTGGGCCCCACGCACCGCGAGCACGACGTCGGCGCCTGCCCCGAGCGAAGCCCAAACCCCACCGGTGGTGGGCTCCCGAAGCACGGCGATGTGCGGCAGCCCGCTTTCCCGCAGAAGGACGGCCTGGCGGGCGATGAGCTGGAGCTGCCGGAGAGCGGGCACCCCTTCCTGCATGCGAGTCCCGCCGGTGGCGATCAGAGAGACGACAGGCAACCGCTCGGCCCGAGCACGGGTAAAGGCGTCGACGATCCGCGCACCGGTGCCGGTCCCGACAGACCCCCCGAGAAACCCGAACTCAAACGCGACGAACACCGCCGCCCGCCCGCCGACAACCCCACGTCCACAAACAACGGACTCGTCGACCCCGGTCCGCTCAGCGGCCCGCTTGCGCGCGAGACCGTAACCGTCCCACCCAAGAGGCCCGTCGCCGTCGACAGCACCGAACCCACCCCGCCCCAACGAAAGCGCTGACGCACCCTGGCCGGCGGACGAGCGCCCAGCCGGAGCAGGAAACTCGGCAAACCCCGTAGCCACGGCAGCGAGAATCCCGCGAGCCCCGTCAACCACGACGTCCCCCTCGGCCAACCCCACCGCGACCACCCACCATGCCCGAACGCCAAGGCCACACGCCCACATCGCAGACCCCAAAACTGTCGGTGCCCACCGGTAGAATTGAAATCGGGGGACCCCCGGGGATACGAAAGGACCATTCGCTCGGGTTCACAGGTGCGGAGTTGTGGACAACCCGCTCGCCGACCGCAGCAATGTCGGTGCTCACCGCTAGGCTGGATATCGGGGGCCGGAGGCCGTGGTTTCGTGTGTCCGCCAGACCGTGGTTTCGTGTGTCCGCCAGACCGTGGTTTCGTATGTCCGCCAGACCGTGGTTTCGTATGTCCGCCAGACCGTGCGGAATACGCCGCCATCCAGCCTCTTGCCGCGGGCCGTTCCGCGTGACCTGCAGGCCGCCGTTCCCCGCCACTACCGCTTTCTTTTGTTCCTCGTCGCGCGCGGGTCGCGGTGCCGTGGGCTGGGCGGCGACGCCAGCGGTCCGCGCGAGCCGATCCAGATCGCGCATGCGGCTCGGCGGACCATCGTTTCGAGTCGGCCTGTTCCGGGCGATCGAGGAAGCACCGAGCAGGAGCCGAGCGCCGTCACGTGGTGGGGGTCGGCTGTCGAGGCGGTCAGCCATCCAGCGCTCGCTTCATGACCTTGCCCATCTCGTTGCGTGGCAAGGACTTCAGGAACCGCACCACTCTCGGACGCTTGTGTGGTGCGAGCAACCGGGCTACGTGGTCGGCCAGTTCCTCGGGTGTCGGCTCGTCGCCCGACGCCACGACCCACGCAACGATGCGTTCGCCCAGGTCGTCGTCCGGCTCGCCCGTTACCGCTGCCTCTGCCACCGCTGGGTGTTCCAGCAGTGCGTTCTCGATCTCGCCGGCACCGATCTTGTAGCCACCGCTCTTGATCAGGTCCGTGGCTCGGCGGCCGACGATTCGGACGTAGCCGTCGGGGTCGCGTACGGCCATGTCGCCGGTGCGGAACCAGCCGTCGCGCATGACCGACCTCGTCGCGTCCGGGCGGTTCAGGTAGCCCAGGAACAGGTTCTCACCGCTTACCTCGATCTCGCCGACGGTTTCGCCGTCCTGGGCTTCGATTGTCTCGCCGGCGTCGTCCACGAGTCGCAGCGACACGCCCGGCAGCGGCAGCCCCACCGCGCCTGGTCGCCGGTCGCCTGACGCGTGGACGCTGCAGTTCATCAGCGTTTCGGTCATGCCGTAACGCTCCACCACCCGCTGGCCCGTCGTGTCGGCAAGTTTCTGGTGGTCAGTGGCCGGCAGCGCCGCCGAGCCGGACACCAGTAGCCGCGCGCCGCCGATCGTCTTTGCCAGCGCCGGGTCGGCCGCGCAGTCCATCGCCAGGCGGTGGTACATGGTCGGGACGCCGAACATCATCGTCGCGCCCGCGTCCAGTGCCTCGCCGGCGGCCGTCGACGAGAACCGGCCGAGGTGCCACACCGTGCCGCCGCGGCGGAGAGGGCCAATCACACCGATGATCAAGCCGTGCACGTGGAACAGCGGCAACCCGTGCACGAGCACGTCGTCCGCGGTCCACTCCCACACCTCGGCGAGCGCGTCGAGGTTCGACGTCACCGCGCGGCGCGGCAGCACGACTCCCTTTGGCGGCCCCGTGGTGCCAGAGGTGTAGACGATGAATGCCGGTGTCTCCGGAGTGGGCTCGGGCGGGAGGACCGACGAACCCGGCGCGTCGAGCGGCACCGGCATCCGCGGCAGCGCGGCGAGGCCGGGTGGCAGGTCCGCGTCCGGGGCGGCGAGCAGCAGGTCCGGCGCGCTGTCGGCGACGATGTGCGCCAGCTCGCGTTCGCCGATCTTCGGGTTGACGGGCACCACCGGCACCCCCGCAACCAGCGCGCTCACCACCGCGACGCACGTCTCCATCGTCGGCGTCGCCCACACCGCGACCCGGGTGCGGCCACGGAGGTCACCCGCGAGCTGGCCGGCCAGGTTGGCCAGTTCCCGGTAGGTGAGCGTTTTCGCGCCGAAACGCAACGCTTCGCGATCGCTACCGGACACCAGTTCGGGAAACATGGCTCTCCTATCCCCAGCCGGGCCTCAATGGCGACTGTTGCCACCCACTATCGCCCCAGCGTCCCCGGGCGACTCGATCGATCCCCGATGCCCAAAAGTGGACTAGTGGTCTAGTGGATGAGTGGACTAGTGGATGAGCCACTTTTGCTCGCGGCGAGGGCGACTGTCAAGTGGGTGAGTGGTCTAGTGGCTGAGCCACTTTGGTGGCGGTAACGTGGCCGGATGACCGAAGCGCTCGGCCGGATGAACCGATCGAAGCTGTACGAGCAGGTGCTCGAACGCATCCGCGCGCACGTGGCCGAGAAGGATCTGGGCGCCGGCGACCGCCTCCCGTCGGAACGCGAGCTGGCGGACCGGCTTGGGGTGAGCAGGGCCTCGGTCAAGCAGGCGCTCGTGGTGTTGGAGGCCCAGGGTCTGATCGACATCCGGCATGGTGGCGGCGCGTACCTGACCACCAACAGGCTCGAGGCCGCGCCTGTCGAGGAACTCGTCGAGCGGCGGCGCCGGTTGCCGGAGGTACTCGAAGCGCGCGAGGCGATCGAGACCAAACTGGCCGAGCTGGCCGCTGAGCGCCGCACCAAGGACGACCTCGACGCCATCGACGACGCGCTCGCCTACATGGGCGCGGAGATCAAGCGCGGCGAACCGGGCATCGAGGGTGACCGCCGCTTCCACGAGGCCATCACCGCGGCGGCGCGGAGTGGGCTGCTCGCCGAGTTCATGCGCTCGATCGCCACGCAGATCGCGGAAAGCCGCAACGAGTCGCTCCGCCAACCCGGCCGACCGACGAGGTCGCTGACGCAGCACCACAAGATCGCCCAGGCCATCCGCATGAGCGACCCCAAGGCCGCCGCGGCCGCGATGCGCCGGCACGTGCAGACGGTCAGCAAGGTCCGCCTCCTGAACTGGAACCCGAACGAGGAACCCTGAGCGGCACCGTAACGAGGGCCCGAGCGGGCAGCCTCACCCTTTCAGGACTCGCGGGCGAAGATCGCGTTCATGATCAACGCCAACGCAGATGGTTGCGTAGGCATCCCCAACCCATACCCGGAGGAGCTCGTCAACGTCTTGTTTCTCCGGGCGGGCGAGCTGGGTCGCACCGCCCGATGGTGGCTGATGTCTTGAGGGTGCCCTTGAGGACGCTGACCGCCCCGAAGGTGCCTTCAGGACATCCGCGGAACCGGCCTGAGGCAAGGGCGGTGGTGAAGGGAGCCCTCCTCACGCCGGGCGTTATGAAGGACGCTCGCACCGCCACCGACTCGAACCACCCGCGAAACGGGCACTGCCCGCCGTCAGCCCGCGAAACACCGCCCGGGTTCAACGCCCCGACATCACGTGAGCGGTTTCATGATCAACGCCAACACAGATGGTTGCGTAGGCATCCCCCACCCATACCCGGGGGGCCACCCCGAGGCCATCGTACCAACCGACACAGACAAAACCCCAGGTCGCGAGCCCCTGTGGACAACTTTCGGTGGCCAGTCCGAGCGAATGGGACACTCGTGCGCCTACCGACGTGGGCCGAGGGTTGAACTGGCCCGCCCAAGGGCGGCAATCCGGCGGCCCGGTGCGGATCGTCCGGGGAACATGCTCGGCCGTCCACCTCGTACATTTCGGCGTTCGCGGGCGGATCGGGCCGCGTAGCCTCACATTTCACCGAAACGGGATCGACGCCTGGAGCTGGCCTTGCTGACCCTGACCCTCATCGCCGCCTTCCTGAACCTCGTGTTGCTCGCCGCGGTGTTCGGTGTCTACTTCGCCTACTCGAACTCGGTCGTTCCCGGGCTCGATAAGGCCGATCCGGAAAAAGCCGTCGAGGCCATGCGGAAAATGAACGTCGCGATCATCAACCCTGCTTTTCTCACGATCTTCATCGGGCCGCTGATCACGAGTGCGGCGACCGGTTTCCTGCTGCTGGGGCTGGACGAGAACACCTCGGCCTACCTCACCCTCGCCGCGGCCGTCGTCTATCTCGTCGGCAGTCACGTCATCACCGGCCGGATCAACATTCCCCTCAACAACGCCCTCGAGAACAGCACCTCCACCGACTGGCGACAGCGCTGGGCCGACTTCTCCCCGCGTTGGCGGCGGTGGAACGCGGTGCGGACGGTGACAAGCGCCGTTTCCCTCCTGCTGTGCGGCATTGGCCTCTACATCTGGGGTAATTAGCGACAGGGCGGGGTATACGGCACGTCCGGCACGTGCGTGCGCCATTCCCGCTGTGTGATCGGGTCGCCGATGCTTGCGCAGATGTCCGCGATGACAGCGCTTTCATCCGTGTGCCACGTGCGCACGACCCGGTCGTCGCCCCCGGCCGCCAGCAGGTCCGCTGCCGGATGGAAAACCGCGGTGTTGAGCGGAGATCCCGCGTTCGCCAGCACGGCGGTACGCGTCGGACGCGTCGGATCACTGATGTCCCACAACGACACCGTGCCGTCGATGACGCTTGCCGCGAGCAGGTTTTCGTGCGGGTGGAAGGAAAGCTCGAGGATTCGCCCCGTCGCACCGGCGGCGGTGGCGCCGAGCCGGCGTGGCGCGGCGGGATCACGTACGTCCCAGATCTGCACGCCGCCGCTGGGACCGCCGGTGGCCAACAACGTGCCGTCGCGGCTGAACACCGCGTTGTTCGCCGCGTCGATCCTGGCCATCTGGCGGGGTGATTCCGGGTCGGCGACATCGAGCAGGTACACGTGACCGTCCGCGCTCGCGACCGCGAGATCACCGCCGGACGGCCGCCAACTCAGGTCGAGCACCGCCTCGCCCGGCACCGCGAACACCGAGGCGAGCCGAGCGCCGCCCGGGGTGAGCGCCCAGATGCGGACCGACGTGTCCTCACCACCTGCGGCGAGTGTCGTGCCGTCCGGGCTGAAGACGACCTTGTCGACCTTCCTCGCCTGACCGCCGAGAACGTCGATCCGGCGTGGCCGCACCGGATCCGCGAGGTCGTACAGCAGCACGTCACCGTCGAGCGTGCCGGCCGCGAGCAAGCGTCCGTCACGGGAGATGTCGCCCGCGCCGCTGAACGGTCCCGTCAATCCGCGGGTCAGGAGCACCGGGGCACCCAGGTCCGACGTGTCCCACACCGAGACGTCACCACCGGCGAACACGGCGAGCCGGGTGCCGTCCGCGCTGAACCGCGTGCCGCCGATCGACGCCGGCCCCCGGATGGGGGCCACGTTTCGCATGTCCCACCGGCGCACCGTCCCGTCGGACGTCACCGTGACGACCGCGCTCCCGTCCCCGGTGAACGTCGCGCCGTTGACGATCTCCGGGTGCGGCAGGCTCCGCACGACCGTCCACGTCGCCGTCTCCAGCAGGTAGATCGTCGAGTCCGTGCTCCCGGCGAGCAGGTACCGGCCATCGGGGCTGAGCGACGCCGTCGTGACGAGGAACTCGAACAGCCCGCCGAGCGGGCGGCCCGGTCGCGGCGGGGACGACGAGACGTCCCACAGCTTGATCGTGTCCTCCTCCGGCACCGTGGCGTCCTTCGGGGCCCGGACAGGCAGTTGCCCGTCCGGCGAGAACCACACCACCGGCGCCGGCCGGTCGGCCGACGGCAGTACCGCGACCTCGGCCGGCGGATCGGCGACCGACCACACGTGCACCGCGCCCGACTCGCTGCCGAACGCCAGGCGGTCGCCGGACGGCGAGTAGGCGACGGACCGAACCCGTGCGGGCGCGAGCAGGCTGGGCAGTTCACGTAGCCGCTTGGGTGTGTCAACGGCCCAACGCGCGACCTCGCCAGCCCTGGCGACCGCGATCTCCGTCCCCGACGGACTGACGGCGATGTCTTCTGGCGCGGCATCGCCGGATGCCAACGAGGCGAGAGGCCTGGGACCGGTGGGAGACGAGACGTCCCACAGCCTGACCTCGCCCCAGTCGTAGCCGACCGCGAGAATTCGTCCGCCCGGAAAGAATGTAAGCGCATTCACGCGTGAGTTCTCGCGGGTGGGCGGCACGGAGCCGAGACGGCTCATCGCTGCACCGGACCGCGCGAGCAGGAGGACCCAGCCGTTGCTGTCTCCCACCGCGACCACGCCTTCGGACGACGCGGCCAGTGCGGCCGACCCGCCACCGGGGTATCGGGCCGGAAGCGGCGTGGCCGAGGATTCGAGCAGCGCGGACCGCGCCTCGCTGGTCGGGGCGAGCCGGTACGCGGCGATCGAGAGCTGGGCCGCGACCGCCGGATCGGTGACCCGAACCTGCTGCGCGGTCGACGCGATCCGCTGGGACAGCATGACGTCGCGAGCGGCGACGGCGTCGCGCCGAGCCTCATCGGCCACCGTCGCGAACACGGCCGCCGCCACGACCGCCAACACCGAGGCCAGGACCAGCAGCCGCTGCCGCAGCGTGCGTCGTCGCGCCGCGTGCCTGGCCCGCTGGGCCTGCGTGTCGCTCTGCCCCAGGAAGTCCTTCTCCACGCGGTTGAGCCGCAGGATCCCCGCCAACGCGGATGTATGCGCTTTCATCAGGGTGAGTCGGGCGCCGGTCGCGAGCGCGGACGGATCCCGGTCGCTCTCGACCCAGATCCGCGCCGCCTCACTGATCTTGCGGTGAGCGCGGACCGCGTCGCGATGGTCGTCGATCCACGCACGTAACCGCGGCCACGCGGTGAGCATCGCGTCGTGCGCGATCTCGACCGTGCCGCTGTCGATGGTGACCAGCCGTGCGTCGGCGAGCCGGTCGAGCACCGCGCCCGCCCCGGGGTCGACGCTGACCACGTCGCCCAGGTCGACACGGCGCCGGGTGATCGTGTCGTCGATGGCGAGCAGGCGCAGCAGCACCTCGGCGGCGAGCTTCCGCCGCACCGGGTCGAGCGCGCCGTACACCTCCTCGGCGGTGCGCACCACCGCGCCGTCGATGCCACCGGCCGCCTCGAACCCCGCGAGCGTGAGCACCGCGCCGCGCCGTCGCCGCCAGGTCTCCAGCATCGCGTGCGAGAGCAGCGGCAACACCCCGGCCCGCCCCTTCGCTTCCTGCAACACGGTCGCGACCAGCGCCCGTTCCACGGACAGGCCGACCGCGGCGGCGGGTCGGGTCACCGCGTCACGCAGCTCGTCCGCGTCCATCGGCCCGACCAACATCTGGTTGGTGCGTAATGCGTCCGCGAGCGCGGGATGCTCGGCGAGGCGGCCGTAGTAGTCGGCCCGCACGCTCACCACCAGGCGCAGGTCGGACCGCGACAGCAGATCGTCGAGGAAGCGGACCCGGTCCGCCTCGGCGCACAGCGTGTACAGCTCCTCGAACTGGTCGACGATCAGCAACTCCGGGTCTTCCGGCGCCACCGGGCACGCGCCGGGAGTCATGATCACCGGACGGAGTTCGGCCAGTGCTGGCACCAGCCCGGCGGCAAGCAGCGACGTCTTTCCCGCGCCGGACGCGCCGAGCACCACCGTCACCGGAAACCGTCGCACCCGGTCGGCGAGTTCGGCCACCAGGCGCTCGCGCCCGAAGAACAGGTCTGCGTCCTCGCCGCGGAACCCCGCCATCCCCCGATAGGGCGCACGTTCGGGTGACGCCTGCCCGGCGGCGACCGCCCGCCACCGCGCTGCCCACTCGTGCTCGTCGCCGCCGCAGGCCACCGCGTACGCGACCGCGACGGCGAGCGTCGGCAGCCGCCGACCGCCTGCCGCGTCGGCCAGCGTCGACACCGAGAGACCGGTGCGGTCCGCCAGCGACCGGTAGGTCGGCCCGCCCGCGCGCTCACGTAACTCACGCAGCGTGACGGCGAATTCCTGTATCGCACCCTCAGCCGGATCAACCGGTCGTTCCGGACGCGGCATGGCCGCTCCCCCACTTTGTCCGCCCCCGTTGACGCTGTCGAACAACGTCGAACCACCGTAAACCTGACGTCAACCGAGGTGGGGAGGAACGAAGGGTGAATCCGATTTCACACGGGGGGAGACGGTCCACTAATCCCAGCGTACGAAGAGCGCCGGCGGTTTGCGGAACACCAGACCTGCTGGAGAGGGGGAGGCCGGCGCTGCCATCCGCAGCGCCGGAAAGCGGTCCAACAACCCGTTGACCGCGATTTCTGCCTCGGCGCGGGCCAGCCTCGCGCCGAGGCAGAAATGTGGCCCCAACGCGAACGCGAGATTGGCCCTCGCGTTGCGGCGTCGCACGTCGAAGATGTCCGGGTCGGGAAACACAGCCGGATCCCGGTTCGCGCCGGCTATCGACACCCGGACGAGGTCACCCGAGGCGATGTATGCGCTACCAATTTCGACGTCCCGGGTGGCGTACCGGTCAACCACCGCGGCCGCCGGCTCCAGTCGCAGCGACTCCTCGATAGCGCCGGGCAGCAGTGACCGGTCGGCCCGAACCTCGGCGAGCAGTGTGGGTCGCTCGAGCAGGTGCAACACCAGGTTCGCGATCATGCTTTCGGTGGTGTCGATGCCCCCGAACATCAACACGGCCGCGTTCGACACCACCTCGTCCGGGGTGAGCCCGTCCACGTGGAGGGAGACGCTCTCCCGCAGGGCACGAACCGCCGCCGCGCCCGCCGCGGTGGGTGGACGCCCGGCCGTCACCTCGGACACCGACTCGACGAGTGCCGCGTACCACGACCGCACCGCGTCGGCGTCCGGCTCGGCGAGCCCCAGCGCGGTGGCCATCACCGCCACTGCCAGCGGGCCGGCGAAGTCCGCCCGCACCTCGGCGTGGCCGGCCGGCGCCAGTCCGTCGAGCAGCCGTGTCACCGTGACCTCGACGACCCCGGCGAACCGGTCCCGGATCGGCGTCGGGCGGAACGGCGCCACGAACGGCTCGCGGTGCCGCGCGTGCTCCGTGCCGTCGAGCGACAGCATGCTTGGCCCGACGACCGTCGCCGTCGAGAACCGGGGATCGTCCACTGTGAACGTCTCGGCGTCCCGCATCACCTGCTGCGCCAACGAGTAACTGGTTACCAACCAGCCATCGAGAACCGGCACCCACGACACCGGTTCGATTGCCCGCAGCCGCGCGAGCGCCGGGTGCGGGTCGGCGGTCAGCTCGTCGATCGTGATGGGAAAGGGTGCCACGGATCGAGACTAAACGGGTGTCTTGACGGGCTCGCCGACGCTCGGCTAGGTTGCCTGAAACGTTTCACGGACGGTGCAGGCGGTGAGCGCTCGTGACGGCATTGGTGCCTCCGCTCTTGGAGTTGCGCGACGTCCACAAGTCGTTCGCCGCTGTGCGCGCGCTCCGTGGCGTCTCCATCGAGCTGCACGCCGGCGAGGTCCACGGCCTAGCCGGGGAGAACGGGGCGGGCAAGTCCACGGTCGTGCGGGTGATCGGCGGCGAGCACCGACCCGACGCGGGCGAGGTGCTGGTGGACGGGACCGCGGTCGAGTTCGCCGGCCCGCGTGAGGCACAGCAGCACGGCATCGCGGTGATCCACCAGGAGCCGACGCAGTTCCCCGACCTCACAGTCGCGGAGAACGTGTTCATGGGCCGGCAGCCACTGCGGTCGTTCCGCCGCATCGACCGCGCGACGATGAACCAGCGTGCCGCGGAGCTGTTCGACTCGCTCGGCGTGCCGATCGACCCCAACCGGGTCACCCGCGGGTTGTCCATCGCCGACCAGCAGATCATCGAGATCGGCAAGGCGCTGTCGGCGGACGCGCGGATCATCGTGATGGACGAGCCGACCGCCGCTCTGTCCACTGTGGAGGCGGAGCGGCTGTTCCGGGTGGCGTCGCGGCTGGCTGCCACGGGTGCGGCACTGCTGTTCATCTCGCACCGACTGGAGGAGATGTACGAGATCTGTCAACGGGTGACCGTGCTGCGGGACGGCTCGCTCGTGACGTCGGCGCCGATGTCGTCACTGAGCCGGGACGAACTCGTGCGCAGCATGGTCGGGCGGTCAGTCGAGCAGCTCTACCCGTCCCGCGACGACTCCGCGGGCGACGAGGCGCTGGCGGTGTCGGGGCTGACGCGGGCCGGGGTGTTCGCGGACGTGTCGTTCTCGGTGCGGCGCGGGGAGATCGTCGGGCTCGCCGGGCTGGTGGGCTCGGGCCGCTCGGAGGTCGCGCGGGCGATCTTCGGTGTCGACGCGGTCGACGCGGGCGAGGTCACGATCACCGGACGGCCTCTACCGCTCGGCAACCCCAGGGCGGCGATCGAGGCCGGGGTGGCCATGGTGCCGGAGGACCGGCGTGAGCAGGGGCTGATCCTCGACCTGTCGATCGAGCGGAACGCCACGCTGCCGCGGCTGGGGGCGGTGTCGCGGTGGGGTGTGATGAGCCGGTCGCGGGAGCGCGCGCAGGCGGCGCGGTGGGCGGACCGGTTGGGCGTGAAGCGGGCGCGGCTCGCCGACCCGGTGGCCACGCTGTCCGGCGGGAACCAGCAGAAGGTGGTGCTGGGCAAGTGGCTCGCCACGGAACCTGTCGTCCTGATCGTGGACGAGCCGACCAGAGGCATCGACATCGGCGCGAAGGTCGAGGTGCACGCGCTGCTGTCGGAGCTGGCAGCGTCGGGGATCGCGGTGCTGATGATCTCGTCGGAGCTGTCCGAGGTACTGGGCATGGCGGACCGGGTCCTGGTGATGCACGAGGGCCGACTCACGGCCGAACTGTCCAAAGAGGAAGCAACGGAAGAGACGGTGCTGCAGGCGGCGACGGGAGGCGGAAAGTGACGACTCCTTCCGCACGCGAGCACACGAAAGTCCCACTCATGCGCCCGGGGGCCCCCCGGTTTCAACTCTACCGGCCGGCACCGACACTTCTGGTCGCGCGAACGGCAACGGTGAACAGGTTCACCCGCCCAACCCGAGCGAAAGTCTTATTCAGTCTCGGTGCAGCGAGGGTTTGCCGGGTGTCGTCGCGGGCTCGTCAGGCGCTGCATGGCGAGACGCACTGTCCTGAAAGACGCCTTCACGGCATCACCCATGTCCTGAAAGACGCGCTCACGACACTTAACGACAGGAAAGCGTCCTTCAAGACACCGCCACAGACACGCCGCCGGGCGCTGCCCACTTCACCCGCAGCGTGCGCGGACAGCAAAGTCATCGGACTCAGGCACGCGAGCGCTTCCCGGGAATCGTCACCTTTGCGGGCTCGGCAGGCGCTGCATGGCGAGACGCACTGTCCTGAAAGACGCGTTCACGACACCACCCACGTCCTGAAAGACGCGCTCACGACACTCAACGACAGGAAAGCGTCCTTCAAGACACTGGCACAGACACAGCACCGGACACCGCCCACGGCAGCAACACCCGCAGCGTGCGCGGACAGCAAGATCATCGGGCTGAGGCGCCCGGGGGCCCCCCGGTTTCCACATTACCGGCCGGCACTGACAATTTTGGGGCCCCGACCGGTAACGGTGAACAGGTTCACCCGCCCAACCCGGACGAGAGTCCCATTCGCTCGGGCTCGTCGGGAAAAGTTGTCCACAGCCCAGGCTGACCAGCGGTTTTGTCGGTCCCTACCAGTAGAATGGACCCGGGGCCGGCCCCCGGGATCGGGTGGGGGCTGTATACGCAACGGCCCGGGCGCGGTTGCTCCGTCAAGCGGGGGTGCGCGGTGATCAAGCCCTCCGCGCGTGAGTCCGCCTTTGCCGGGCGGGAGCTTGGGATCGTCGTCGCGCTTGTCGCTGTTGTGGTGGCGGCCACGGTGGCTCGGCCCAGCTTCCTTTCCGGGCAGGGGATCCACGACCTCTTCCTCAACGCGTCGATCATCGGGTTGCTCGCGATCGGGCAGGCGTTGCTCGTGATCACGCGGAACATCGACCTGTCCGTCGGTTCGGTCATGGGGTTGTCCGCCTACCTCAGCGGGCAGCTCTTCCTGCTGGACAAGGATCTTCCGGTCATCGTGGTCGTGCTCGCCGGGATCGCGCTCGGTGCTGTGTGCGGGGCCATCAACGGCGCGCTGGTCGCGATCGCCAAGGTGCCCGCGCTCGTCGTCACGCTCGGCACGCTCTACGTCTTCCGCGGCATCGACTATGCCTGGGCGTCCGGCACCGACACCACCCAGATCAACGCCTACCAGATGCCGCAAGGGTTCCTGAGCCTCGGGAGCGGCTCGCTGCTCGGCATCCCCAATCTCACGTTGATCACGCTGGTTGTCCTCGCCATCACGGCTTACGGCCTGCACAACTTCCGCGCGGGACGGGAACTCTACGCGATCGGGTCGAACCCGGACGCCGCGCGGCTCGCCGGTATCCCCACCGGGCGGCGGGTGTTCGGGGCGTTCGTGATCTCCGGCGCGCTCGTCGGGCTCGGCGGGGTCATGCACGCCGCCTACTTCGGCACCATCAACGCCTCCGTCGGCACCGGGCGCGAGCTGGCCGTGGTCGCGGCGGTCGTCGTCGGCGGGATCGCCATCTTCGGTGGCAGCGGCACCGTGGTGGGCGCTGCGCTCGGGGCGCTGCTGCTCACCACTATCACCAGCGCGCTGCCCATCCTGGGTGTGCCGGCGTTCTGGCAGCGGGCGGTCGACGGTGCCGCGCTGCTGGTCGCCATCTCGCTGGACCGGGCGTTCATGGTGCGGCTCGCCGAACGCCTGCGCAGAGAGAGGGCGGTGCGTCGTGCTGGCTAGGTTGCTGCGCTGGGAAACCGTGCTTCTCGTGCTCTGCGTCGTCGTGTTCGTGGTCGGGTCCGCGAGCGACGGGTTCGCCGAGCAGGGCAACATCAGCTTCCTTCTGCTGGACTACAGCGAGGTGGCGCTGCTCGCGTTCGCGTTGCTGCCGATCGTCCTCACCGGAGAGATCGACCTGTCCGTCGCCTCCACGCTCGGGTTCTGCTCCGCGCTGACCGGAACCCTCTGGGACGTGGGCATGTCCTTCGAGACCATCATTCCCCTGGTGCTCCTCGCCGGTGTCGCGCTCGGCTCGGTGAACGCGGTCCTCATCGTCCGGTTCGGACTGCCGTCTCTCGCGGTCACCATCGGCACGCTCGGGCTCTACCGAGGGCTCGCGTACGTGCTGCTCGGCGACCGGGCGGTGACGGGCTTCCCCGAGAACTACCGTCCATTCGCGACCGACTCGATCGGCGGGACGTTCCTGCCGTACGCGACCCTGCTCGTGCTCGTCGTCGGTGCCCTGATCGCGGTCGGCGTGCACATGACGACCGTCGGCCGGTCGCTCTACGCAATCGGCCTTGGTAAGGAGACCGCGCGGTTTTCCGGCATACGGGTCAACCGCATCACGTTCTCGTTCTACCTACTGTCCGGCGGGCTCGCCGCCGTGGCCTCGCTGATCTACACCCTGCGCTACAACAGTGCCCGCGCGGACAACGGCAACGGCCTGGAACTGGTCGCGGTGGCCGCCGTGCTGCTCGGCGGGGTGTCGATCTTCGGTGGGCGCGGCACCGTGCTCGGCGTGGCGACCGCGCTGCTCGCCATGGCCGGACTTCGCAACGTGCTGTTCCTCGACGATGTCAGCAACGAGATCCAGAACGTCATCACGGGCCTGCTACTGATTCTCTCGGTACTCGTCCCGGTCGTGTTCAAACCGAGGAGGACCAAGGATGTTCCGCTCAAACCGTCTGTTGTGGACGCTGAGCGCCGGTCTGGCGCTGACTCTGGTGGCCGGCTGCGGCGGGACCACGAAGGGGTCTGACGAGGCCGCCGGCGACGGCGGCACCGCGACCCAGGGCACGGCCAACCCGGACGCGCCGATCAAGGAAGGACTGAAGATCGCCTTCCTGCCCAAGGAGATCGACAACCCGTACGAGGTGATGGTCGACAAGGGCGGCGTCGACGCGGTGAGCGAGCTGAAGGGCGAGGGCAAGGAGGTCGGCCCGTCCGACGCGTCCGCGTCCTCCCAGGTTTCCTACATCAACACGCTCATCCAGCAGCGGCAGGACGCCATCGTCATCGCCGCCAACGACCCCAACGCGGTCGCGCCCGCGCTCAAGGACGCCATGAGCAAGGGCATCGCGGTCGTCACCTACGACTCCGACGCCGCGGTCGACGCCCGGCAGATCTTCGTCAACCAGGCCGACTCCGAGGAGATCGGCCGCTCCCAGGTACGGATGGTCTCCGAGCAGATCGGTGGCAGCGGCGAGATCGCGATCCTGTCGGCCACGCCGAACGCGACGAACCAGAACACCTGGATCAAGTTCATGGAAGACGAACTGAAGAAGCCGGAGTACGCCAACGTCAAGCTGGTGAAGATCGCCTACGGCGACGACGACGACCAGAAGTCGTTCCAGGAGGCGCAGGCTCTGCTGCAGACCTACCCCAACCTGAAGGGCATCATCGCGCCGACCACCGTCGGTATCTCGGCGGCCGCGCGGTACCTGTCCTCCTCGCCGTACAAGGGCAAGGTGAAGCTGACCGGTCTCGGCACGCCGAACCAGATGCGGGAGTTCGTGAAGGACGGCACGGTCACCGCGTTCGCGCTGTGGAACCCGACCGAGCTCGGCTACCTGGCCGGCTACGCGGCCGCCTCGCTCGCCTCCGGAAAGATCAGCGGCAAGGAAGGCGAGAAGTTCGAGGCCGGCAAGCTCGGCGAGTACACGATCGGCAAGGACGGCGAGATCATCCTCGGCCCGCCGACCGAGTTCAACGCGGACAACATCGACGACTTCGACTTCTGACCGAACGGAGCTTGCGGAGCGAGTCATGTCTCCGTTGCAACGAGTCTGTTTCCTCCTGAAGGTCAAGGCTGACCGACTCGAGGAGTACACCCTGCGGCACGGCGAGGTCTGGCCGGAGATGCTCGCCGCGCTGCGGGAAACCGGCTGGCGGAACTACTCGCTGTTCCTCCGGCCGGACGGCCTGCTGGTCGGCTACTTCGAGACGGACGATCTCGAAGCGGCGCTGGCCGGCATGGCCGAGCGGGACGTGAACGCCCGCTGGCAGAACGAGATGGCGCCCTTCTTCGAAGGGCTTGGTGGCGGCGCGCCCGACGAGGGCATCACGCCGCTGCAGGAGGTCTTCCACCTCGACTAGGAGATCTGATGACCGACCACTCAGCCGTCAAGGCGGCCCTGCGGAACCAGCACATCGAGACACCCTCGTGGGCGTACGGGAACTCCGGCACCCGGTTCAAGGTGTTCGCGCAGGAGGGAGTGCCGCGCAACGCGTACGAGAAGGTCGACGACGCGGCCACGGTGCACCGCTTCACCGGGGTGGCACCGTCGGTCGCGCTGCACATTCCCTGGGACCGGGTCGACGACTACGGTGACCTCGCGCGCCACGCCAAGGAACAGGGCGTCGCGCTCGGTGCGATCAACCCGAACGTGTTCCAGGAGAACGAGTACAAGCTCGGCAGCGTCTGCAACCCGGACGAGGCCGTGCGCCGCAAGGCACTCGACCACCTCCTGGAGTGCGTCGACGTCATGGACGTGACCGGGTCGGCGGACCTGTCGCTGTGGTTCGCCGACGGCACCAACTATCCAGGCCAGGACTCGATCCGCGGCCGGCAGGAACGGCTTTCCGAAGCACTGCACCGGGTCTACGACCGGCTCGGCGACCACCAGCGGATGCTGTTGGAGTACAAGCTGTTCGAGCCGGCGTTCTACACGATGGACGTGCCGGACTGGGGCACGAGCTACGCGCACTGCGTCGACCTCGGGCCGAAGGCGAATGTGCTGGTGGACACCGGCCACCACGCGCCGGGCACCAACATCGAGTTCATCGTGGCGTTCCTGCTGCACCGCGACCGGCTCGGCGGGTTCCACTTCAACTCGCGGTTCTACGCAGACGACGACCTGATGGTGGGCGCGGCGGACCCGTACCAGCTGTTCCGGATCATGGTGGAGATCGTGCTGGGCGGTGGGCTGGACGCGAGCGCGGGCGTCGCGTTCATGCTCGACCAGTGCCACAACATCGAACCGAAGATCCCCGCGCTGATCCGTTCCGTCCTCAATGTACAGGAGGCGACGGCGAAGGCACTGCTCGTCGACCAGGACGCGCTGCGCACGGCACAGGCGAACGGTGACGTGCTGGAGGCCAACGCGGCGTTGACCGACGCGTTCGCCACCGACGTGCGACCGCTGCTCGCCGAGGTTCGCGCGGACCTCGGCATCGATCCCGACCCGCTCGGCGCGTACCGCCGGTCGGGTTACTTCGAGAAGATCCGCACCGAGCGAGCGGACGGCGCCGCGGCTGGTTGGGGGGCATGAAATGAGACGGCTGGGTGTCCTGCTCACCTGCCTGCTTCTTACCGGACCTACCGTCACCGCAGTCGCCGCGCCGGCGGCGGCGCCCGCCGTCACGTTACTGCGTGACACCCAACTCGACCCGACCGCGCTGTACTTCGTGTCCTTCGACGGCCTGGTGAACAACGAGTCGTACCAACAGGACGCGATCGTGACCTATGCCGGCTACCAGTACGCGACCTGGTACACGGCGGACCGCAGCGCGGTCGTCGCCCGCCGTCGGGTGGCGTCGACCACGTGGCAGAAGGTGGTTCTCCCGCACCAACTGTCCACTAACGACTCCCACAACGTGATCTCCCTGGGGATCTCGCCGCGGGACGGCCGGCTGCACATCGCGATGGACACCCACAACACGCCGGTCTTCTACGTGAAGTCCAGGGCCGGTCTGGTGTCCGCGCCACCTGCCAGCTGGTCGCTCGCGGACTTCGGTGCGGTGCAACGAAACCTGGACGGCGTCGACCTCGGCAACATCAGCTACCCGCAGTTCGTCGTCACCCCGGACCGACGTCTGCAGCTGAGCTTCCGGACCGGGGGCTCCGGCAACGGCACCAACGAGTTGGCGGAGTACGACGGGACGTGGCGCAAGCTCGGCAAGTGGACCTCCGCGACCGGCAGTTGGACCGCCCCGAACGGTGTGGTGAGCACGACCCGCAACATGTACCTGCACGGGCTCACCTACGACTCGCGTGGCCGGTTGCACGCCGCGTTCACGTGGCGGGAAGGCAACACGGGTGTGCTGTGCAACCAGGGTGGGCTCACCAACCACGACACGGGTTACGTGTACAGCGACGACATGGGCCGCACCTGGCGCTCGAACAGCGGCGCCTCCGTCGCCACGCCGATCGCGGTCAACCAGTCACTGGTCGTGGATCCGCTGGACCCCAACCACGGTCTGATGAACCAGGAGAGCCAGGCCATCGACTCGACGGGCACTCCGCACGTGATCATCAGCTACGTGCCTGGCCGGTTCACCCAGTGCGTCACGGGCTATGCCGCCGACCGCGCCCGGTGGGGTCGCACGTTCCACCTGACACGGACGGCCACCGGCTCGTGGACCAAGCGTGAGGTGCCGATCCCGCCGAACGCGACGGGTCGCACGCGGATCGTGTTCGACGGGAGTGACAACGCGTACCTGATCATGCCGTTCGGCAAGATCGTGGCCGCGTCCAAGGCAAGTGGCTGGACCGACTGGACGACGCTGTTCGACCGGCCGGGCATGAACGTGTTCGGTGAGGTCAATGTGGACCACGTGAACGGCGCGCTTTCCGTTCTGTACCAGCAGCGATCGTCCGGCACGACACCGTCGCCGATTCGGGTGGCAGATTTCCGGATCGGTTAAAGGAGGTACAAGGTGAAGCGGCGACCGAAGATCGGGCTGATCGCTGGTGGGCTCGGGGCGTACTGGCCGCAGTTCCCGGATCTGCTGCCGACCTTGCAGGAGTCCTCGCGGTACGTGAGCGAGCGGATCACCGGTTACGACGCCGACATCGTGGACGTCGGGTTCATCTCCGACGCCCAGGAAGGCGCCGTGGCCGCGGAGAAGCTGCGGGCGGCCGGCTGTGACCTGATCGTCGGCTTCCTCACCACCTACCTGACCGCGACGATGCTGATGCCGGTGGCGCAACGCAGTGGCGCGCCGGTGCTGCTGATCAACCTGCAGCCCACCGAGTCCATGGACCACGCCACGTTCGACACAGGACAGTGGCTGGCGTACTGCGGCGCCTGCCCGCTGCCGGAGATGGCGAACGCGTTCACCCGCGCGGGCGTCGAGTTCCGCAGCGTGTCCGGGTACCTGCGGGACGAGCGGGCGTGGGCACGCATCGGCGCGTGGATCCGGGCCGCCGGCGTGCGAAAGGTGTTGCGGCACGGCCGACACGGGCTGATGGGGCACCTGTACCCCGGCATGTACGACGTGTCGACGGACCTCGCCATGGTCAACGCGCACTTCGGCGGGCATGTCGAGGTGCTGGAGTTCGACGACCTCCGCGTGCGCGTGGAGGAGGTCACGCAGTCCGAAGTAGACGCCCGGGTAGCCGAGGCCTCGGAGATCTTCGAGGTGACCGACTCGGTCAACGAGGAGGACTTCGCGTGGGGCGCCCGGGTGTCGGTCGGTCTTGATCGGCTGGTGGCCGACTTCGACCTCGACAGCATCGCCTACTACCACCGGGGCCTGAACGGCGAGCAGCACGAACGGCTGGGCGCCGGCATGATTCTCGGCGCGAGTCTGCTGACCGCGCGAGGCGTGCCGGCGGCCGGCGAGTACGAACTGCGTACCAGCCTCGCCATGCTGATCATGGACGTACTGGGTGCCGGCGGCTCCTTCACCGAGTTCCAGGCGCTCGACTTCACGCGTGGCCACGTGGAGATGGGTCACGACGGACCGGCGCACCTGGCCATCTCGGCGAAGAAGCCGCTGCTGCGCGGGTTGGGCGTGTTCCACGGCAAACGCGGCTGGGGTGTGTCGGTGGAGTTCGACGTCGCGACCGGCCCGGTCACGCTGTTGGGCGTCGGCCAGACCCGCGACGGCCGCTACACCCTCGTCGCCGCGGAAGGCGTGGTCGCCGACGGCCCCCACATGAAGATCGGTAACACGACGAGCCGCGTCGACTTCGGCCGCGACCCCGGCGAGTGGACCGACGACTGGTCGGCGAGCGGCGTCGGACACCACTGGGCACTCGGCACGGGACACCGACTGGCGGAACTCCGCGCCGTGGCAAGCCTTCTCGACGTGGACCTGATCACCGTGAGCTGAGACGGTCCAGCACGCGGCCGCGCAGCAGGTCGTACTGTTCGAGGCACCGTCGTGGCCGGCCAGGTGGTCGCTGGACCACCTGGCCACCGACCACGGTCTCCTCCTGGCGGAACTGCTCGCGAGTCAGGTCCACCTCCAGCCCTGTGCCGAACCGGTTCCAGTAGCCCACCCGCTCGCGGTGCACGCGTACCGCTACCGCAAATGTGTGGAGCGATCAGCGACGAATGTCGACAATGAGGCGGTGGGCATACACACCGGACCGGTGCGGCGCGGCGACGGCCGCACACCGGCCGTCGCGTTGATCGATCCGAAGTTCCCGCACAACGTGGGAGCGGCGGTTCGCGCTGCGTCCTGCTACGGGATCGGGCAGGTCTGGTTCACCGGGGATCGCGTGCGGCTGGTCGGCGAGCGGCGGTCTCGGCTGCCGCGGGAAGAGCGCATGCGGGGCTACCAGGACGTCGAGCTGCGCCACGCGGACCGACCGTTCGACGCCTTCGACTCGACGGCCGTGCCGGTCGCGGTCGAGCTCCGACGCAACGCGGAGTCGTTGATCGAGTTCACGCATCCGGACAACGCGGTGTACGTGTTCGGCCCGGAGGACGGCTCGCTGGACCGTGCTGTGCTGGAGGTGTGCCACCGTTTCGTGGTCATCCCCACCCGGCATTGCACCAACCTGTCGGCCGCGGTCTACACCGTCCTCTACGACCGGCACGCCAAGCGAGTGGCGGCCGGGCTGGAGACCGCCAACTCCGTGCGCGGCCGCGACTTCGACGAACCGGACCACATGGCCGACGCGGTCGGTGTTCGGTAGGGCGCGCGTGAGTACGATCGGGCGGGTGGACCGGGACGACATGCTCAACCTGCGGGGTGTGCCCCAGACCGCCCTCGCCGGTGATGTTGACCTGCCTGGGGAAGCGCCGCCCGCGCCGTGGCGCACGTCGATGCGGGCCGTCGTGTGGCAGGGATCGCCGAGTCGTGCGGCGCGACAGGCGGCCGGCCCGGTGGCCGGGCGGGTCGCGACGGTGGTCGGCGGGCTGATCAGCTACGACGACACACCGGTCGGGCCCTACGACGAGATCGTCGGTGTGGTGGGGCTGCTGTCCGGGCGCGGTGTGGCGGCAACGGTTCCTTTCATCGCCGTGGACTCGCCCGCCAGCGTGGTCGGCGGGCGGGTGAACTGGGCGCTGCCCAAGACGTTGGCGCACTTCACCGGCACCCCCGCGACCAAGATGACGGCCGAGGGTCGGGACTGGTCGGTGCGGGTCTCCGTGCACGCGCTCGGTTTCTCGATCCCGTTCCGGACGCGCGGCCGGTTGGTGCAGCCTTGGCCGGGCAGCGGAACACGGCACGCGCGGGTCAGCATGGCCGGAAAGGCCCGCCCCGCGCTGGTTCGCGTACACGTGGAGGCCGACCCGACGCTGAGCGGCTGGCTACGCGGCGGCTGGCACCTGGGCGCCGTACTGGAGAACGTGACCGGCGAGTTCGGCCGCGCGGTCTAGCGGAATTCTTCGAGCGCCGGGGCCGGTGTTCAGGACGCACCTGTGAGCGGGTAGGCGCGGGTCGCGGTGCCGGCGAACACCTCCTCCTGCTCCGAAGTGGACAGTTCGCCGGTGAACGTCCGCGTGGCCTCGTACACCTGTTCGTAGGTGGCCGCCAGCTCGCACACCGGCCAGTCGGAGCCGAACATCACGCGGTCGGGGCCGAACTCGGACAGCACGTGTGCCGCGTACGGGCGCAGTTCCTCGACCGTCCACTTCGCCCAGTCGGCCTCCGTGACCAGACCGGACAGCTTGCAGGACACGTTGGGCCTTGCCGCGAGCGACGACACGAACGCCGCCCACGGCTCGTAGCCGCCGTCCGCCACGGCTGGTTTGCCTGCGTGGTCCAGCACCAGCCGAACACCGGGCGCGGCGTCGGCCAGCGCCACCGCGGCCGCGTGCTGCGCCGGTTTCACCAGGATGTCGTAGCTCAGGCCGGCCGCCGCCACGGCGGTGATGCCCCGCACCACCTCCGGGCGCACCAGCCACTCCGGGTCCGGCTCGTCCTGTGCCTGATGTCTGATCCCAACCAGACGGTCGCCGCCGGGGACCTCGCTGAGTGCGGCCAGTCTTTCCGCGACATCCGGGGCGCACAGGTCCACCCAGCCCACGACGCCGGCGACAAGGGGCGACGAGGCCGCGATCGCGAGGAACTCCTCGGTCTCCGACACGGAAGGCAGCGTCTGCACCAGGACCGTCGCCGACGCGGGTGTCACGGCTCGCAGGTCCGCCTCCGTGTAGGCCCGCCTGATCGGGTCGAGCCCGGCCAGCCACTCGTAGTCGCGGCGGGCCGGATCCCACAGGTGGTGGTGCGCGTCAACGATCCTCACGCAACAGCCCCTCCTCGACCAGCGCCGGCCAGAGCGCAGGCGGCACCTCGACCGACGCACGTGCCAGGTTCGCGGTGACCTGATCGACCGAGCTCGCCCCGAGCACGACCGAGTCGACCGCCGGGTGGGCCGCCACCATCGCGATCGCCGCCGCCGGCAGCTCCACCCCGAACCGCCCGCACACGTCCGCGATCCGTTGTGCCCGCTCGACCAGCGGCCGCGGCGCCTCCTCGTAGTTGTAGGTGTGGCCGGGCGTCGGCGTGGCCAGGATGCCGCTGTTGAACACGCCCGCCGCCATCACCCGCACACCACGCTTGACGCACAACGGAAGCAGCTCGTCCAGCGCCGGCTGTTCCAACAACGTGTACCGGCCGGCCAGCATGATGGTGTCCACATCGGTCTCCCGGACGAACCTGGCGAGGACCGTGTCGAAGTTCATGCCGAGCCCGACGCGCTGGACCACGCCCTGCTCCCGCAGCTCGATGAGCGCGGGTATCGCCCCCGCCAGCGCCTCATCGACGTAGTCCTCGCAGTCGTGGACGAACGCGATGTCGATCCGGTCCACGCCCAGCCGGTCCAGGCTGGACTCCAGCGAGCGGAGCACGCCGTCCCGCGAGTAGTCACGGCGGCGGACCACTGTGGCCGGCACGTCGAAGCCCTCGTCGTCCCGCTCCCCCGCGTACGAAGGGTTCTCCTCCAGCAGGCGGCCGACCTTCGTGGAGATCAGGTACTCGTCCCTCGGCCGCCCGGCCAGCGCGGCACCCAGCCTGCGCTCCGACAGCCCGAGCCCGTAGTGCGGCGCGGTGTCGAAGTACCGGATCCCGCCCGCCCAGGCCTCTTCGACGATCGCGTGCGCGGTCTCGTCGGTCATCGCCCGGTACAGGTTGCCGAGCTGCGCGCATCCCAGTCCCAGTTTCAGCTCGCTCATGGCAACTCCCACACCAGCTTGAGACCCATGTCGTTGCCCGAGTAGTCGTCCTCGACATCGAGCAGCTCCGCCATCCGCCGCTGCCACGGCACGTTCGCCGGGTGGTCCCGCAGCGCGTGCCGCATGGACTGGTAGTCCTCGACCTCCAGCACGTGGAACAGGTCCTGTCCGTCCCGGAAGATGGCCCACGACGACACGCCCGCGTCACGCAACGCGACTTCGAGGTCACGCGGGATGACGGCGTGCACCTCGTCGTACTCCGCCTCCCGACCCGGCTTGAGCCGAGTGTGTAGAGCTACCCGCATCTGTTCACCTTTCGTGGCACTCTAGGAAGACACATCCAAGCTTTTGAAAGGTCATGCCATGCCGGTCACCGACGAAGCGATCGACAAGATCAAGGGCATGATCATCTCGGGTGAGCTCGCGCCGGGCGACCGGCTCCCCAAGGAGGCCGACCTCGCCCAGCGCCTCGGTCTGTCGCGCAGCTCGTTGCGGGAGGCGGTGAAGGCGCTGTGCCTGATCCGCGTCCTCGACGTGCGGCAGGGCGACGGCACGTACGTCACCAGCCTGGAACCGAAGCTGCTGCTCGACGCCATGACGTTCGTGGTGGACTTCCACCGCGACGACACCGTGCTCGACTTCCTCGCCGTGCGCAGGATCCTCGAGCCGGCCGCCACGGCGATGGCCGCGAGCCGGATGAGCGAAGAGGACATCGTGGAGCTGGGCAAGCTCCTCGAAGGACTCGAGGAGTCGCCCACCGTGGAGGCCCTCGTCACCAACGACCTGGAGTTCCACCGCCGCATCGCGCTCGGCAGCGGCAACCCGGTGCTGTGCTCGCTGATCGACAGCCTGTCCGGGCCGACGACCCGTGCCCGCATCTGGCGCGGCCTGACACAGGAGGGCGCGGTCGCGAAGACCCGAGAGCAGCACCGCGCGATCTTCGACGCCATCGCCAGCCGCGAGCCGGAACTGGCGCGGTCGTGGGCGACCGTGCACGTCGCCGGCGTCGAACAGTGGCTGCGCAACGCACTCGGCTCGGCCGACCATGACCGCCCTCTCTAGGTTTGCGGCTTGCCCCCGGTGAACCGGGCGAGCATCAGCGAGACCAGGATGATCCCGCCGAACACGGCCTGTGTCCAGAACGACGGCACCTGGGCCAGCGTCAGCAGGTTCTCCACCACGGCCAGCAGCAGCACACCGGTGAGCGCACCGAACATCGTGCCGCGTCCACCGTCGAGCGAGATGCCACCGATGACCGCGGCCGCGAACACCTGGAAGATCATCCCGTCGCCCTGGCTCGCGTTGATCGCGCCGACGTAGCCGGTCAGTACCAGTCCGCCGAGCGCGGCCAGTACGCCGGCCACGACGAACACCAGCCACGAGATGCGGTCGGTGTTGATACCGGCGGCCCGTGCGGCCTCCCGGTTGCCGCCGATCGCGTACAGAGAGCGGCCGACCCGGTGGTAGCGCAGGCCGAAGCCGACCAGCCCGTACAGGATCAGGGCCAGCCACACCGAGATCGGCAGCCCGATGAACGTGGCGGTGGCGAGCGTGAAGAACGCCTCCGGCATGTCGAACAGGGTCTTGCCCTCGGTGGCGCCGACCAGGAGTCCTCTGAGGATGATCAGCATCGCGAGCGTCACGATGAACGCGTTCAGCTTGAGCTTCACGATGAGGAACCCGTTGAACACGCCGATCACCGCGCCCACCACGAGGATGACCGCGATGCCGGCGAAGGCAGGCCACTCGGTGCCGAACCCGGACGGGATCACCAGCAGCGCGCCAACGGCCGGCGCGATGCCCACAGTGGACTCCAGCGACAGGTCGAACTTGCCGGAGATCAGCACGAGCGACTCGCCCAGCACGACCAGCGCGAGCGCGGCGGACGCACCGAGGATGCTGATCAGGTTGCTGGCGGTCAGGAAGCTCTCGTTGACGACCGCGCCGATGATCAACAGCACCGCGAGCGCCGGCAGCAGTGCCAGCTCGCGCAGGCGCGGGATACGTGAGCTCTTCTTCGCCGCCGAGAGGGTGGCTCTGCGCTCCCCCGGCAGGACGTCAGTCATCCGATGCGACTCCTTCGATGTCGGCCACCAGGTCGCCCACCGACCAGCCGGCCTCGTGCTCCGCGACCAGCGTGCCGGCACGCAGCACCAGCACCCGGTCACATGGCCGGAGATCGTCGAGCTCGTCGCTCACGATCAGGACCGCCTTGCCCTCGGCGCGTACCCGCTCGACCTGGCCGAGCAGCGCCTCCTTCGACTTCACGTCGACGCCGGCGGTCGGGTTGATCAGCACCAGCACCGACGGGTCACTCGCCAAGGCCCGCGCCAGCACCACTTTCTGCTGGTTTCCGCCGGACAGCGCGTCGGTCGGCTGATCCGCGCCGGCGGCGACGATGTCGTACTCGGCGATCGCCTTGGTGGCGACCGCGGCCCGAGCGCCCGGCGCGGCGAGCCCCGCCGAGCCCATACGGTCCAGAATGGACATGGCGGAGTTGTCCGCGATGGACATACCCAGCACGAGACCCTGGTGGTGCCGGTCCCGTGGCACACAACCGATGCCGGCACGCAGCGCCGCCTTCACGTCGCCGCGCGGCAAGGAGCGGCCGCCGACCTCGACGACACCCGCGGTCGGCGCCCGTAGCCCGTAGATGGTCTCCGCGACCTGGTGCTTGCCGCTCGCGTTCGAGCCGGCGATGCCGAGCACCTCGCCGCGCCGCAGGCCGAACGAGATGTCGGTGAACGCGTCGCCGGACAGCCCGGCGACGGTCAGCACGTCCGCCGCGTCGGCCGCCACCCGGTCCCGCGAGGCGGCGTCGACCACCGTGAGACCGCCGCTCTCGCCGGTCATCGCGTCGATCAGCTGCGTGCGGGTGACCTCCGCGACCGGTGCGGTGAGCACCTGCCGGGCGTCCCGCAGCACCGTCACGGCCTGGCAGACCTCGTACACCTCCTGGAGGTGGTGCGAGATGAACAGGAACGTGACCCCGGCGTCCTGCAGTTCCCGCATGCGCACGAACAACCGGCCGATCGCGTCGGAGTCCAGCTGCGCGGTCGGCTCGTCGAGCACGATGAACCGGGCGCCGTAGGACAGCGCACGCGCGATCTCGACGAGCTGACGGTCCTCGACGGACAACTCGCCGGCCGGCTGGTCCACCTCGACCGCGACCCGCCAGGAGTCCAGCAGCTCACGGGCGTCGCGGCGCAGGCGGGACCAGGAGATCACGCCGCGCCGGGTGGGTTGCCGGTTGATGAACAGGTTCTCCGCGACCGTCAGGTGCGGGATGACCGTCGAGTGCTGGTAGACGCAGGCGACCTTGCTCCGCCAGCCCTCCCGGTCACCGAGCGGAGGTGCCGGCTCACCGCCGAACGTCACCACTCCCGTGTCTGGTTTGGACAGTCCGGTGAGGATGGTCACGAGGGTCGACTTGCCCGCCCCGTTGCGGCCGACGAGCGCGTGCGACTCGCCGGCTGCCACGGTGAGGCTGACGTCGGCGAGCGCCACGGTCGGCCCGTAGCGCCTGCCGACGTCAACAGCCTCGACGACCGTCGTCACGCCGCCCCCTCGACCGCTTCGTGGCGACGGTTCGCTCCGCAAGCTCCGCTCACAGCGTGTTGCCCCACAACGCGTCGTCGTCCACGTTCTCCGCGGTGACGACCGGTGCCGGCAGCTGGTCCTCGAGGATGCCCGGGGACGCCTCGACGACGGTGCTGTCGTGGTCGGTCGGGCCCTCCTTGAAGGTCTCCCCCGCCATCGCCTTCTTCAGCCAGTACATGCCGTACTTGGCGTAGCT
The DNA here is from genome assembly GCF_036378875.1 of Actinophytocola sp. Taxonomy (GTDB): domain Bacteria; phylum Actinomycetota; class Actinomycetes; order Mycobacteriales; family Pseudonocardiaceae; genus Actinophytocola. The sequence goes on along the minus strand of NZ_DASUVO010000086.1, from coordinate 82,489 downwards.
GTCGGCCGGCTGCGAGACGGTCGCGTCCAGCTCACCGTTGCGGATCGCCTCCAGCTCCTGCGGGATGCCGTCGTTGGACACCGTCACGATGTGCTTCGGGTCGTCGACCGGGAACTTGAGTCCCTTGCGCTCCAACGCCTGCAGGGTCGGTGCGAGGTAGACGCCGCCGGCCTGCATGTAGATGCCCCTGACGTCCGGGTTGGCGGTCAGGAGGCTCTCCAGGCCGGACGCGGCCTTCTCCGCCTTCCACTCCGCGGGGATCTCCAGCACCGTGATCCCCGGGTACTTGGACTTCATGCAGTCGCGGAAGGCCTCGGACCGGTCCCGGCCGTTGATCGACGCGAGGTCGCCCATGATCTGGATGACCTTGCCCTGCTGGACCTTCTCGCCGATGACCTCACACGCCTTGCTGCCGTACGCCCTGTTGTCGGCCCGCACGACCATCGCGACCTTGCCGGACTCCGGCCGGACGTCGACAGACACGACCGGCACGCCCTTGCGCTCGGCCTGGTTGAGGCCCGCGACGATCGCGGCGGAGTCGAGCGGGGTCAACACCAGACCCTTGACGCCCTGGTTGAGGAGGTTGTTGATGTCGGTGATCTGCTTCTGGGTGTTGTTGTCCGCGTTGACGGTCGGCAGGACATCGAGGCCCTCCGCCTTCGCCATCTGCGGCACGTAGTTGTTGTACGCCTGCCAGAACGGCGAGGTCAACAGCGGCACGGTCGCGCCGATCTTGCCGTCCCCACCGCCCCCACCACCGCCCGCCGTGTCCTGTGTGGAGCCACAACCGCCGACCGCGACCGCTAACGCGGCTACCGTCGCGACCACGCCGATGGTCTTGCGCATCGCATCCTCCTTGATGCTCGTCAGGGGAGAGTCTCAGCTGGTGGCCCGCGGTCGAGGACGCAGGCCGAACATGCCACCGTCGACCGCGAGCGCGGTCCCGGTCGTCGATCCGGACAGAGGGCTTGCGAGGTAGGCGATCGCGTGACCGACCTCCTCCGCGGTCACGAGCCGGCCCATGGGTTGACGGGCCTGCAGCGCCGCGCGTTCAGCGGCCGGGTCGGCGGCGGAGTCGAGCAGCCGGCCGACCCACGGGGTGTCCGCGGTGCCGGGACACACGCAGTTGATCCTGATGCCGTCGTCGAGGTGGTCGGCGGCCATCGCGAGCGTCAACGCGAGCACCGCGCCCTTGCTCGCCGAGTACAGCACCCTGCTGGGCAGCCCGGCCCACGCCGCGATCGAGCAGGTGTTGACCACGGCCGCTGTATTCGACCGGCGCAGGTACGGCAGGGCGGCACGGGTCACGCGTGCCATGCCGACCACGTTCACGTCGAGCACCCGGTGCCACTCGGCGTCGCCGTTGGCGGCCACGTCGCCCTGCGCGCCGATGCCCGCGTTGTTGACCAGCACGTCGATCCCGCCGAACCGCTCGCCGACCCCCTCGATCGCGGCACGCACCTCGTCGTCGTTCGAGACGTCGCAACGAAACCCGTGCTTGGCGCCTTCGGGGTTCAGGTCGAGCACCGCGACCTCAGCACCCCGGTCGGCCATGATCGCCGCGGCGGCCGCCCCGATACCGGAAGCACCACCGGTGACAACCGCGGTCAACCCGGCGAACTCACTCACGCCGCTCACGCATTCCTCCACTCAGGACCGTCCGGGAAGGCGTACCGGGCGAGCGCCTCGTCGTGGATCCGCGCGGAGAAGCCCGGGGCCGTGGGCGCGAGGTAGCGTCCGTCCTGCACGATAGCGGGGTCGGTGAAGTGCTCGTGCAGCTGATCCACCCATTCGATCGCGCGGTCCTCCTCGGTGCCGGACACGGCGACGTAGTCGAACATCGACAGGTGGCGGACCAGCTCGCACAGGCCGACGCCACCCGCGTGCGGGCACACCGGCACCCCGAACTTCGCGGCCAGCAACAGGATCGCGATGTTCTCGTTGACCCCGCCGACCCTGGCCGCGTCGATCTGCAGCACGGACAGCGCGCCGGCCTGCAGGAACTGCTTGAACATGACCCGGTTCTGGACGTGCTCGCCGGTGGCGACGCGGATCGGGGCGATGGCCTCGGCGATGGCGCGGTGGGCGAGGATGTCGTCCGGCGAGGTCGGCTCCTCGATCCAGTACGGGTCGAAGCGAGCAAGCGCCTGCATCCACTTGATCGCGGGCTCGACGTCCCAACGCTGGTTGGCGTCGACGGCCAGCCGGATGTCCGGGCCGACGGCCTCACGGGCCAGCGCCATGCGCCGGATGTCGTCGTCGAGATCGCCGCCGACCTTCAGCTTGAGCATCTCGAACCCGTCGGCTACGGCCTGTTCGGCGAGGCGGACCATCTTCTCGTCGGAGTAGCCGAGCCAGCCCGCGCCGGTGCTGTAGGCGGGGTAGCCGTGGGCCTCGATGTGCGCGATCCGCTCCTGCCGACCAGGCTTGCCCAGTATTTCCAGGGCTTCCTGCTCGGTGAGCGCGTCGGAGAGGTAGCGGAAGTCGACCTGGGCGACCAGTTCCTCCGGCGTCATCTCCGACAGGAACTTCCACAGTGGACGATCGGCACGGCGGGCGGCCAGGTCCCACGCGGCATTGACGACCGCGCCGATCGCCATGTGGACGACGCCCTTCTCCGGGCCGAGCCAGCGCAGCTGGGAGTCGCCGACCAGGTCCTTGTTGAGCGCGGCCAGCTCGGCGGCCGTCTCGGGCACGCGCCGGCCGACCACGATGTGGTCCAGGGCGGCGATGGCGGCGGCCTGGACGTCGTTGCCACGGCCGATGGTGAACGCGAGCCCGTACCCTTCGGGCCCGTCGTCGGTTCGCAGGACGACGTAGGCGGCGGAGTAGTCGGGATCGGGGTTCATCGCGTCCGAGCCGTCGAGCTCACGGGACGTGGGGAACCGGATGTCGAGCACATCCATGCCCGTGATGCGCGCCATCAGCCGCGTTCCCCTTCTCTCAACATCGAACAGACATCCGATGTATACCCGAAGCGGATCGCGGAATCCAGAGCTTGTCTCACGCCGTGGCTAGATTGATCCGATCACGATTGTGCACCTTCCACCGATATCCGCACAGGTCGATCATGAGTTGGTGACCCTTGACGACACGACGAGACAACTGGTCGACGGCGCGAACTTCGCCGTGCTGGCCACCGTGAACCCCGACGGCTCCCCACAGACCTCGGTCATCTGGGTCGGGCTGGAGGGCGACGCCGTGGTCTTCTCCAGTACGACCGCCAGGAAGAAGACCCGCAACATCGTGCGGGATCCCCGAGTGAGCGTGACCGTGATCGACTCGGCCAATCCGTACCGGACGGTCGAGATCCGCGGCAAGGCCGAGGTCATCGACGACCCGACCCGCGAGGTGGGCCGCCGGCTGTCGCACAAGTACGTGGGCGAGGACCCACCCGCCGACCCGCCGGGGGTGAAGCGCGTGCGGGTGCGGGTGGTGCCCGAGACGGTCATCGGACTGTCGTTGTGAGTCCGCGGTAGCGCATCGTGCCCGCCTGACGACAGAATACGGCGGGAGGTGTGGCGTGGCGGACTGGCTTGACACAGCGGACAAAGTGGCCTCGATCGTGGGGGCGGCGGCCGGGTTGACGGCGCTGGTCCTCACGATCCGGGCCAACTCCCGCCGCGACGCCCCGGGTTCCGCGCCGGCCACCCCGCCTCGCGACGTGGCCGCGACGGAAGCCGCGCGGTTCCCGCCCTTTCCGGACCAGGGGCCGGTCGCGCCCTTTTCCGACCACCGGTCGGACACACGGCCCATTCACGAGCGTAGGACCGCACCACAGCCGCCGGTCTTCTCCGAGCGCGAGACCTACCCACCGCCAACCTTTCCCCAACAAGGCCCGCATACCCGGCCCGGCCGGCAAGATCCGGCATCTCAGCCTCACCGCCCCGGCATGCCGTATCCGACCCAACCACCCGTGGTCGGACGGTCCCGTCGTTTCTCGTCCAGGAGCGGGCTGAGCGGCCTGCTCGGCGTCATCGTGGTCTGTGCCGGACTGGCGTTGCTCGGCTGGTGGCTGGTGCCGACGCTGGGCGGCGGTCCGGACCTTCCCTGGTGGTTGATCGTCGGTTTGACCGTGTGCTACGGCCTCGGGATCTCCTTCGAGTTCGTCGATCTGAACGAGCCCGGCGTGGTTCTGATCTACGTGATCTGGGTGCCGGCAGCCGCTTGGCTCGCCGCACGTGCCCTCGTCAACTACACGTTCCCCACCCTGTTCGCCCCCCAGGGCCTCTGGTTCGTCATCACGTTCGTCGGCGCGATGCTGATCGGAGCCGGCGTGCTGGTCAAGGCGTTCAGGTCACGATGAGCACTTCGAGGTTGCGTGGGCCGTGCACGCCCTCCACCCGGTCCAGCTCGATGTCGCTCGTCGCGGACGGGCCCGAGATGAAGGTGAGCGGGCGGGTCGACTCCAGGCGGGCAAGGGCTTCCGGGACAGTGCCCACGACCTGGTCGGCGTGCACGACGCACAGGTGGTAGTCGGGCAGCAGCGTCAGCACCCGCCGGCCCTGGGCGTGGCTGGCGTCGAGGACGATCGTGCCGGTCTGCGCGATCGCGACCGCGCAGCCGGTGAGCACGCCGTCCGCCCGATCCAGTGCCGCGTTCGACAGGGGTGACATCGGCGCGTCGAGCGACCACACGACCTCGCCGACCCGCCACCACGACGGCAGGTCGGCTGGGGAGACCATGACCCGCACCCTGCGGGCGGTCAGTGAGGACTCGATCTCCGCCGCCAGGTCCTGTTCCCGCACGCGACGCACCACCGCGCGGTAGTCGGCGACCTGCTTCTCGAACAACGTCAGTACGTCGCCCAGGTCGCGGGTCTTGTCGTAGTCGCGCGGCACGGTGACCGGGCCGGGTCGGTCGGCCAACGCCTTCCTGATCCGGCCGAGCATCTCGGACCGCGCGTTACCGTAAGCCACGAGTCCTCCGCCACCACGCCGAGAACGTCTCCTTCGCCGGTGCCGGCAGGTCCCGCGAGTCCGTCCACTTGGAACCCGGCCACGGCAGTCGCTTCACCTGGCCTCCCCTGGCGAGGAGCCGCAGTACTGTCGCCGCCTTCTGCGCCAGCCGGAACCGCGACGGGGACGCCATCACCCACGACGTCGCCGCCATCGCGACCGCCTCCGGTGTATGCGCATTCTCGTTCGCCTTGCCCCGCAGGTGAACCAGCACGGCCGGGATGTCGATGCGCACCGGGCACACCTCGTAACAGGCGCCGCACAACGAGGACGCGAACGGCAGCGACTTGAGCAACGCGGCCGTCTCCGGATCGTCTGTGCCGGCGCCGAGTTGTGGGGTGAGGATCGCGCCGATCGGGCCCGGGTACACCGAGCCGTACGCCTGGCCGCCGGTCCGCTCGTACACGGGGCACACGTTGAGGCACGCCGAGCACCGGATGCAGCGCAGCGCCTGCCGACCGACCCGGTCGGCGAGTGTCTTCGTACGGCCGTTGTCCAGCAGTACCAGGTGGAACTCGCGTGGACCGTCGCCCGGCGTGACGCCCGTCCACACCGACGTGTACGGGTTCATCCGTTCCGCTGTGGACGAACGCGGGAGCAGCTGCAGGAACACCTCGAGGTCGGCCCACGTCGGCACGAGTTTCTCGATGCCCATCACGGTGATCAGCGTCTCGGGCAGGGTGAGGCACATCCGCCCGTTGCCCTCGGACTCCACCACGACGACGGAACCCGTGTCCGCGACCGCGAAGTTCGCGCCCGAGATCGCCACCTTCGCGGAGAGGAACTTGCGCCGCAGGTGGCTCCGCGCCGCCTCGGCAAGCTCACGTGGCCGGTCGGACAGGTCGGCGGGAGCGCCCGGCATCGTCCGGCGGAAGATGTCCCTGATCTCCGAACGGTTCCGGTGGATCGCGGGCACGAGGATGTGTGAGGGCCGGTCGTCGCCGAGCTGCACGATCAGCTCGGCGAGGTCCGTTTCGATGGCGTCGACGCCGCCTGCCTCGAGTGCCTCGTTGAGGCCGATCTCCGCGGTGGCCATGGATTTCACCTTGACCACCTCGTCGGCGCCCTTCTCCCGGACGAGGTTCAGCACGATCTCGTTGGCCTCGGCAGCGTCCCTGGCCCAGTGCACGACGCCGCCACGTGCGGTGACCGACTCCTCCAACTGTGTCAGATAGACGTCCAAGTTGGACAGCACGTCGTCCTTGATCGCCTCGCCGGCACGCCGAAGTCGTTGCCAGTCCGGCAGTTCCGCCACCGCGGCCGCCCGCTTCGTGCGGATCGTGCTGGTGGCGTGCGCGAGGTTGCCGCGCAGCTGGACGTCGGCGAGCGCGTCCCGGGCAGCCGTCGGGAACGTCGGGCTGCCCAGCCACGTCACGGGGTTGCGGCCCATGGCTCCTCCTCCGTGCTCGCCAGGATCTCCGCGAGGTGCAGCGCCCGCACGCCGGTCCGCAGCCGGGACAGTCCGCCACCGATGTGCATGAGACACGAGTTGTCGCCGGCCGTCACGACCTGCGCCCGCGTCTCGAGGACGTGGGTCATCTTGTCGGCGAGCATCGCGGTCGAGGTCTCGGCGTTCTTGAGCGCGAACGTGCCACCGAACCCGCAGCACGAGTCGGCGGCCGCCAGTTCGACGAGGTCCAGTCCACGCACCGCCCTCAACAACCGTAGAGGCCGGTCATCCACGCCGAGCATGCGCAGCGAGTGGCAGGTCGGGTGGTAGGTGACCCGGTGCGGGAAGTACGCGCCGACGTCGGTGACGCCGAGCACGTCGACGAGGAACTCGGACAGCTCGTAGGTGCGTACCGCCACCGCGGCGGCACTTCGGTGCAGGTCCGGGTACACCTCGCGCACCATCCCGGCGCACGAGCCGGACGGCGCGACCACGGCGTCGTAGCCGTCGAACGCCTTCGCGTGCCGTTTCGCGAGCTTGGTCGCGTGTGCCCGGTATCCGGTGTTGTAGTGCATCTGACCGCAGCAGGTCTGCGCCGGCGGGAAGTCGACCTCGCAGCCGAGCCGCTCCAGCAAACGGACCACCGCACGCGCGGTGTCCGGGAAGAACGTGTCGGTGAGACACGTGGCGAACAGCGCGACCCGGGTACCCACCTGAGCTCCCTACGGCTTGACGAGCACCTGGCGCTGCCGGCCGAGCCCGTCGATCTCGATCTCCATCACGTCATCGACCGAAAGGTATGGGAAGCGGCCCGAGAGCGCGACCCCCTGCGGCGTTCCGGTGTTCACGAGGTCACCCGGCTCCAGCACCATGTACTGGGACAGGTCGTGGATCAGCGTGGCGACGCTGAACAGCATGTCCGAGGTGCTCGAGTCCTGCCGGGCCTCGCCGTTGACCCACGAGCGCAGGCCGAGCGCCTGCGGGTCGGCGATCTCGTCCGCGGGCACGAGCCACGGGCCAAGCGGGTTGAACGTCTCGCAGCACTTGCCCTTGGACCACTGGCCGCCGGACATCTCCAGCTGTAGAGCCCGCTCCGAGACGTCGTTGGACAGCACGTAGCCGGCGACGTGGTCGAGCGCCTCGTCCGGTGAGTCCAGGTAGCGAGCGCGTTTACCGATCACCACACCCAGCTCGACCTCCCAGTCGACCTTCTCCGCACCTCGGGGCAGGAGCACGTCGTCGTTCGGGCCGACCACAGTGTTCGGATGTTTGAAGAAGATCACCGGCCGCTCCGGCGGTGCCGCACCTGACTCGGCGGCGTGTGCTGCGTAGTTCATCCCGACGCAGACCACGGCGGGTGGGCGGGTGATCGGCGCGCCGATCCGCTCGCCGTCGATGCTGTCCGGAGGAAGCTGGCCTGCGGCGAGCGCTTCGGCGACCCGCGTGATACCGCCGCCGCCCAGGAAAGCGCCGTCGATGTCGCTGGTCAGCCCCGACAGGCTGTATGCGCTGTCATTGTCGTCGAGCACGATCGGCCGTTCGGCGCCGAGGGCGCCCACCCGCATGAGCCGCAAGGCAGTCCTTCCGTCAGTCCGTCGGAGTCCCGTTGCCGTCCCCGCAGGTAACCCTATTGCGTTCTGGCGGCGACACACATCCGACGTAAGCGTGATCATAGGGTTATCTGGATCATCCAAAGCGGAATGTACGCGCATACATCCGATGTTTGTGCATCTGCGAAGCGATCGTGTTCGGATGGGCTCGTGGAAAACCTCGTTCTCGGCGACGTCCTGCGGTCCCGCGCGGAGAGCCATGGGACCGAAATCTTCCTCAGATTCCGTGACGGCGAGCTCACGTACCGCGACATCGACGCCGAGGCCAACCGGGTGGCACAGGGGTTGATCGGTCTCGGCATCAGCAAGGGCGAGCACGTGGCCGTGATGCTGCCGAACTGCCCCGAGCTGGTGTCGGTGATCTTCGCGCTGGCGCGGCTCGGCGCGGTCGCGGTGCCGGTCAACACGGCGCACCGCGGCGAGGTGCTCAGACACGTACTGTTCAGCTCGGACTCGACGGCGCTGGTCGTCGACGCCGAGTACGTCGACCGGCTTCCGGTCGACCGGCTGCCCGGCCTCGCGCGGATCGTCGTGCGCGGCGACGCGTCCGCGCTGCCCGACCGCGCGGTCACCTTCTCGAGCCTGCGTGGCAGGGACGCCGCCGAACCCCGCGCCGGTGTGGTGTTCTCCGACCTGCAGGCGATCATGTACACGTCCGGGACCACGGGCCCGTCCAAGGGCGCGATGGTCTCCCACGCGCTCGCACTGACCTGCGCGTACGACTCGCTGAACTTCCTTGACCGGTGGGGAAAGACGACGTACTGCCCGCTACCCCTGTTCCACGCGGCGGGGTTGTGGGACGGGGTGTTCTCGGCACTGCTGTCGGGTGCCTCGATCGCGGTGGTCGAGAAGTTCAGCGCGTCCCGTTTCTGGGACGACGTGCGGTACTTCGGGGCGCAGGTCGCGATGAGCGTGTTCTCGATGATCCCGATCCTGATGAGCGCGCCGCCGTCGCCACGAGACCACGACCATCCACTCGAGATGTTCTACATGGGTAAGTCCGCGTTGGACGAACCGTTGCGTACGCGGTTCGGCGTGCGTTCGGTGGAGACGTACACGTCGACGGAAGCCGGGATCGCGACGGGCAGTCCGTACGGCGAGTGGCGGGTCGGCTCCTGCGGCACCGTCCATTCGGAACGGTTCGACGCGGCGGTGGTGGACGAGCACGACCGCCAGCTCGTCGCCGGCGAGCCCGGCGAGCTGGTGCTGCGACCGAAGCAGCCGTACGTGCTCACCACCGGTTACTACGGCACACCGGAGGCGACGGCCGACGTCTTCCGCAACCTCTGGTTCCACACCGGTGACCGGGTCTGGCGCGACGAGGACGGCTACTTCTACTTCCTGGACCGGATGAAGGACTCGATTCGCCGCCGCGGCGAGAACATCTCGGCGTTCGACCTCGAGTGCGAGATCAACACCCATCCGGCGGTGCTCGAATGCGCGGCGATCGGCGTCCCGTCCGAACTGGAGGACGAGGACGTGAAGCTGGCGGTCGTGCTGCGCCCCGGCATGTCGCTGGCCCCGGAGGAACTGGTGGAGTTCTGCCTGGAGCGACTGCCGAGGTTCATGGTGCCGCGCTACCTCGAGTTCCTGGACGCGCTCCCCCGCACCCCGACCGACAAGGTGGCGAAGTACAAGCTGCGTGCGCAGGGCGACCATGGGATCACGGCAGGAACGTGGGACAGAGAGAGTGGCGGAGTGTCGCCGACCACGCTCACCATCCGTCCAGTGCCCGCCCCGGCCAGTGAGGCCGCCGCGAACTAGGAGAACCGCGCATGAACTGGGAGGACACTCCCGAAGAGGCCGCGTTCCGCACCGAAGTCCGCGAATTCGTCGCCGCCCACTTCCCCGACACCTACGTCCCCGACCCGGATGCCGAGCACAGCCTCGAACCCGAGGACGTCTGGGGCTACAACTGGGCCGCCGACCGGCTCTCCTCCGACCCGGCCCGGCGGGACGGTGCGCGACGCTGGGCGGCGGCACTGGCCGAACGCGGGTGGATCACTCCACACTGGCCGGTCGAGTACGGCGGCGCGGCCCTGTCGACGAAGCAGGAGTTCATCCTGCAGGAGGAGATGATGCGGGCGCGTGTGCCGACGGTGAACGGCATCGGCGCGTTCCTGCTCGGTCCCACACTGCTCACGTACGGCACGGCCGAGCAGAAGGCGTTCCACCTGCCGAGGATCGCGCGCGGCGAAACCACGTGGGCACAGGGGTTCTCCGAACCGGGCGCCGGCTCGGACCTGGCATCTCTGCGTACGAGAGCGGTGCTGGACGGTGATCACTACGTGGTCAACGGGCAGAAGGTGTGGACCTCGCTCGGCGTCCAGGCCGACTGGCTGTTCGTACTGGTGCGCACCGACCCTTCGGCGCAGAAGCACAAGGGCATCACGTTCCTGCTGGTGGACAAGGAAACACCGGGGGTGACGGTCCGGCCGATCACCGACATCCGCGGTGACACACCGTTCGCGGAGGTGTTCTTCGACGATGCCCGTGTCCCGGTCGCGAACCGCGTCGGCGACGAGAACCGCGGCTGGTACGTGGCGATGGCCGCGCTCAGCTTCGAACGGGCCGGTATCGGTGCCACCGTCAAGTTCGAGCAGGCGCTGTCCACATTGGTCGAGTATCTGAAGTCGCCGGAGAGCAGCGCGACCGTGCGACCGAACACCGAGGGCCTCCGACTGGAGATCGCACGGCGGTACGCGGAGATCCGCGTGCTGTACAACCTGGCACGCTACTCCGCGTCGGTGCCGGAACCGGGTTACGAGGCGTCGGTGAACCACCTGTTCGGCTCGGAACTGCACCAGCGACTCGCCCGCACCGGCGCGAAGGCGTTCGGCCGGCTCGCGGAACTGTGGCAACGCGACGACGCGCCACTCGGCGCGGCGTTCACCCACCTGCGACTGGACTCCGTGGCGGCCACTTTCCTCGGCGGCACCACGGAAATCCAGCGCAACGTCATCGCAACCAGAGGACTCGGACTACCAAAGGAAAGGAACGCATGACCTACGAAACCCTGGACGTACGTGTCGAAGACCGTATCGCGTGGCTCACGCTGAACCGACCGGCGAAGCTGAACGCGCTGACCCCGGCGTCGATGCGGGAGCTGCGCCAGGTGTGCACGGAGCTGGACGACGACGAGAACGTGCATGTCGCGGTGCTGCGGGGCGCTGGTGACCGCGCTTTCTGCGCCGGCATGGACCTCTCGTGGTCAGAAGGGCTGACGAAGAAGGAACGCGTCGAGCAGGGCAGGCTCGGTGAGAAGACGTTCGCGATGATCGAGCGGCTGTCCGTGCCGGTGATCGCGGCGGTGCACGGCTACGCGGTCGGCGGCGGGCTGGAACTGGCGCTCGCCGCGGACTTCATCGTCTGCTCGGACAACGCGAAGATGGGCCTGGTCGAGATCACGCTGTCGGCGCGGCCGCCGTACCAACCCAAGTACATGAACGGCGGCGAGGACCCGGACCAGCCCGAGGTCGGCGGCTCCGCGCCGGGGTGGGGCGGGGTGAAGCGGCTGCCGCGCCGCATCGGCAAGGCGAGGGCGAAGGAGATGCTGTTCACGGGCATCCAGCTGGACGCCGCGCGGGCACTGTCGCTGGGACTGGTGAACGACGTGTTCCCGGCCGAGGAGTTCGACAAGCGCGTGGCCGCGCTCGCCGAGCGGATCGCCGCCATGAACCGCTACAACCTGCGGCTGGTCAAGGAACTGGTGGACAACGAGTACGACTGGATCGAGCCCCACCCGAGCTGAGAGGCTGCCGTGCAGATTTATCGAGTAGACCATGTCGCGCAGGCGGTGCCGGCTCTGGAGCCGCAGGTCACGTTGCTGCAGAAGGTGTTCGGCTTCCGGCTGACACACCGGTGGGACAACCAGGGTGCTGGGGTGCGCGGCGCCAGCCTGGAGGTGCCCGGCGGTCATGTCTGGCAGGTACTGGCTCCTGCCGGCGCGGGCCCGCTCCAGACGTGGCTGGACGACCACGGCGGCCGGCCCGGCCTGCATCATGTGGGCCTCGAGGTCCCCGACCTGGATGCCGCGATGTCCGAAATGGACAGCCATGGCATCAAGATCACGGACGGGGTGCCGGGCAGGTGGGTGGAGGCGTCGCTGTCGCCACCCACACACGGTCCCGGCGTCCTGTTCCGCCTGCGCGGCCCGGGCACGCTGACCATGACGGGCGACGAGGCCGCGGTCCCGGTGCCGTCATCCACTGTGGACGGACCTACCCTTGGCGTGACGGACCTGGACCACATCTGCCAGGCTTTCCCGGACCGCGACGAGCTGGCCGACTGGTACACCAGCCTGCTGGGGTTGGTCGAGGTGTGGCGCACCGCGGACGACGAGCACCCGGACATGGCGGACCTGGTGTTGAACGTGCCGGGGTCGAGCATCTGCTGGGAGGTGATCCAGCCTCGTGGCGAGGACTCGTTCATCGAGAAGTTCCTGTCCCGCAACGGCCCGGCCGCCCACCACGTGACGTTCCAGGTGTCGTCGTGGGAGGCGGTCACCGATGCCGCGCACTTCCACGGGATACCGCTGTTCGACGAGGAGGAGGGTGTGACGGACGGCGCTCGCTGGCGGCACGTCTTCATCCACCCGAAACACACGGGCGGCGTGCTGGTGCAGCTGTTCTGGGAGGAACGACCGGGCGTGTGGGTGCGCTCGGACAAGATCCCGGGCCGGCGGCGCTGATGGACCTGACGCTGACCGAGGACCAGGCGCTGGTCCAACGCACGGCCCGCGAGTTCCTGACCGGCCGCGCGGGCGAGGACGTGTGGAAGGAGATCACCGGACTCGGCTGGCAGGTGCTGCCGTTCGAGGACTTCGGCTTCCTGGAGGCATGCCTGCTGATCGAGGAGATGGGCCGCGCCAGGGTGGTGACCCCGCATCTGTCCACAGTGGTCTGCGGGATGGTCGCACCGTCCTTGTTGGACGAGATCCGCGAAGGCGCGGTGTGCGCGTACGTGCCGTTCTCGGGCGCCCTGGTCCCGTGGGCGGCCGAGGCGGACCGCCTGCTGGTGGCAGGTCCTTCCGGTGTCGTGGTGACGGACGAGGTCTCGTGCACTCCGGTGGAGGTGGTGGGCCCAGCACCCACGTACCGGGTGGAGTTCACCTCGCCGACCGGCCAACCGCTGCCGGCGTCGGTGGAGTCGATCGAGTCGTTCGGCGCGGCGGCCACGTGCGCGGAGATGGTGGGCGGCGCACAGGCGGTGCTGGACATGACGGTCGAGTACGCGAAGACCCGGGAACAGTTCGGCAAACCGATCGGCACTTTCCAGGCAGTACAACACCATTGCGCCAACATGGCGATGGACGTGCTGGGCGCCCGCTTCATCGCGTACGAGGCGATCTGGCACCTGGACCAGGGCAGAGAGGCGGCCACGGAGGTGTCGGTGGCGAAGTCCTGGGTGAGCGAGGCGTACGAACGCGTGTGCGCACTGGCCCACCAGGTCCACGGCGCAATAGGCTTCACCGCCGAACACGACCTCCACCACTACACCCGCCACGCCATGAGCGCGGCACTGTCCTTCGGCGACGCCGACACCCACACCGACCGGCTGGCAACACTCCTGGGGATCTGATGGACGACCTGCCGGACTGGCTGCCCGGGTGGTGTGTGGACCAGTTGGGCGACGAGCCGGTCGGTGTGCTGTTCGAACGGCGGTCGATATCGGCGGTGTTCGGGCTGCGGTTGGCGGGTGGGCGAGACGTCGTGGTGAAGGCGCGCGAGGACGACGGCCGGGCCGCGTCGTGTGTTGCCGCGCAGGTCCGGTTGGCGGAGCGGGGGTTTCCGTGCGCCCGGCCGGTCACGCCTGTGGTTCGCGTCGGTGCGCTGGCCGTGCACGCTGAGGAGTCCCTTCCCGGCGGTGAACTGCTGCGCGGCGACTCGCCGGACGTCGCAGTGCGGTACGCGGGCGTGTTCGCCCGGCTGATGGCCGAACTGGCCGAGGTGACCGTCGCGCCGCCGCTGCCGAACCCGCGCTGGATACGGTGGGGCCACACGGATCCCGGGTTGTGGCCAGCGATCGGGTTCCTCGACGAGAAGGACCAGAGCCTCGTGCCCGAATATGTCGTCGACGCGGCCTACCGGGCACGCAAGCGGCTGCTGGCCGCCGACCTGCCGTGCGTGCTGGGTCACGGCGACTACGAAGCGCAGAACCTCCGCTGGCAGAACGGGGACGTGTGGGTCGTGCACGACTGGGACAGCCTGGCGTGGCAACCAGAGTCGGCGCTGGCGGGTGCGGCGAGCGCGACGTTCGCCAACGCCTCACCGACGACCCTCGCCCCGATCGAGAGCTCCGACGCGTTCCTGGCGGCTTACCAGGAATACCGCGGGCGCCCGTTCACCGAAGAGGAACAGGAGATCGCGTGGGCGTCCAGCCTGTGGACGGCGGCACACAACGCCCGCTGGGAAGCACTGCACGGCACCGCCCCGGTCTCCCTCGACGCCGTCCGCGCACAGGCAACCGAACGCCTCCACCGTGCGAACGCCTAGCGCTGGTGGCCGACGTCCCAGGGGTGCCCCTGAAGACGTTGAGCCCAGATCCACCGATGATCATGCTGCCCGCGCGTGGTTCTGTGGATCCGGCGGGCGAAGCTCGGCGCTGCGAACGGCGTGTTTGTGCCATCGGCGACGCTTTCGTGTCGTTGAACCCGGATCCACCGATGGTCTTGATGGCTCAGGGTGCGGCCCGGTGGACTCGCTGTGCGGTTTCGGGCACTCCGCGCCCCGAAACCGCCTGAGGTCACGGGGCCGGTGGCGACTTGGGCCGGTAGCTGTGTGAGGAAGGCGTCCTTCACCACACCGCTCCAGCGTGCCGGCCGCGCACCCGGCAGCACGAATGGCGTGTTCACGCTGCGGGCGGTGTCCCGAAGGACGCGCTCGTGTCGTTGAACGTCCCGATCGCGTCTTTCAGGACACCGGCCACGTCCCCAACGCGTCGTTCGCGACGCGGCACCCTGCGGGTGCCCTTCAGGACATCCGGGGCCACACATCTAGAGCGCGCGAGCCATGACGAGTGAATGGGTGTAGGTCTGCACCTCGGTGAAACCCATTCGCCGGTAGAAGCCGATCGCGCGTTGGTTGGCCGTGCTCACACCCAGGTGGATGCCCGGTGCGCCGGCTGCCGCCAGACCGTCCAGCAACGCGGTCAGCAGGCGGCGGCCGGCACCTTGTCCCTGGAGGCGAGGCAGCAGGTCGATGTGCAGGTGCGCCGGATAGCGTTCGACCACGTCCGGGCTCGCCACCGGCGGGTTGTGGATCAGCCGCACGATCCGGCCGTCCGGGCTGTCCGGCGGGAAGCTGTCCAGCGGGTAGCGCGCACGCAGGTCCGGCCACCACGACCGTTCGCACGTCGCCTCGAACGCGACCGTGTCCGGCACGCCCAGCACGTACCCCGCGACGCCCTCGTCGTCGACGCCGACCAGCGCATGGTCCGGCGCGAACCGCAGGTACGGGCCGACGTACACCTCGCCGAGCAGTGCCGGGTCCTGGTAGAGACCGCTGGCATCCACACCGCTGTCCCCCGTCAGCAGGCAGATGTCGTACAGCGCCCGCTCCTCGCCCGGTTGGTAATTCCTGATCTTCGCGCCCACCCGGCCATTATTGCCTCACAGCTGGGGCAGCCGTGCCGCGATGGGGACGGCGAAGGTCCGCACGACCCCGCACAGCTCGGTCATCGCGACCCCGCCCTCGGCCACCACCAGCGCCAACTCCGTGCGCGTGTCGCCGAAGTCGTCCTGGTAGCGCAGGTGGGAAACCTTGGCGGCACAGGTGAAGTCGCCGTAGCCCTCCGGCTCGACGTGGACGTCCCGGCCGGACAGCGCGAGTTCGGTGCCCCGCGCGGCGTCCTCCAGGTCGTTGCGGTCGAAGATCACCCGAAGGGCACCCCGCGGCGACTGCCACCGGCAGCTCCAGTCCGCGAAACCAGGCTGTGGTGTGACGCCCGCGTAGGCGGGCACGGCGGCGAGATCGGCGGCGCCGAGCAGCCCGCACGCGTCGACGTTGGCGAGCGACCTCGGGTCGAGCGGCGGCCGGCGCGGGACCTGCTCGTGCTGGGACAACACGCTCTCCGCGTGATCGGCGGCCACGTCCGCCACCTGGCAGAAGTCGGTGTCGACGTCGTCATAGGACTTGGCGACGACCTCCAGCACCGCCTGGTCAGCGAGCGTGAGCGCGATGTCGCAGCCGTCGTCGTTCCGTTCGGGCGCGTGCCGCGTCACCGTCGACGGCTCGCTGGTCGGCGCCTCGGTCACCGCCTCGCCGAACTCGAACACAACGTCGATCTCGTCGTCGCCGGCCACCGCGATCAGCACGTCACAACGGTTGAGGCCACCGTAGTTGGGGTCCATCTTGGCCTCACCGAACCGGCCAAGCACGTCGGCGTCGGCGACCGAGCAGGGGTCGGCGCTCCTCGGGTCGCCGAGCGCCGTGCGTACGGGCCCGGCGGTCTCCGACTCCCACGGCCGGACCAACCCGAGCACGAGGACCGCGACGACGGCGATCACGGCCGCCGCGACCAGCACCACGCTCGGTCGACTCCGCACGCCGGGCCAGCAGGGCACCGACTGTCCAGACGCGACCTTCTCGAGCATTCCCTTGGCCTGCGCGGCGGTCGGCCGCGCGTCCGGGTCGCGCTGGAGGAGCGCGTCGAGCACCGGTCTCAGCGCACCGGCCCTGGCCGCGATGTCAACGCGACCGGTCCGAACGCGACTCAGCACGGCGTCCGCATCACCTGTCCCGAAGGGAGGTTCACCCTCGACCAGGGCGAACAGCGTCGCGCCGAGCGAGAAGACGTCGGACGAGGCGGTGGCCGCGTTACCGTTCGCGACCTCGGGCGAGACGTACGCGGGGGTCCCGGAAACCTTGCCGGAAATGGTGATCGTGGCGGCGCGCCACGCGGAGATGCCGAAGTCGGTGACCTTCACGACCCCGTCCGCGTCGACCATGATGTTGCCGGGTGTGACATCACGGTGCACGACGTCGGCGGCGTGGGCGGCCGCGAGCGCCCCGGCGACCTGGGCCCCGATCGCGGCGACCTCACGCGGCGGCGCAAGCCGTTGGCCCGCAAGGCTGTCACCGGGAAAGTACTCCATGACCAGCCAGCAGTCGTCCGTGTCACCCGCGACACCGAACACCTTGACGACGCCCGGATGCACGACCCGCTGGGCGATCTCCGCCTCACGCTCGAGACCTGACCGGACACCGGGGGCCGTGACGTGCGGGCGCTTGAGCGCGACCTGGCGGTTGCTCCGCAGGTCGTCCGCAAGCCAGACAATTCCCATGCCACCGGATCCGACCAGCTCCACGAGCCGGTAACGATCCGCGATGACGTCGTCACTCCGCACAACCGCAGATCCTATTGAAAGGAACGCGTTCTCGTTTGTTGGCACCCCATCTGATGGTCGGGCCAGCTCAGCGAGATGCTTGCCGCACGCAAAGGAAGTTGGGTGATCCGAGGTGTACGTCAACTCGGCGGTCGTCGATGACAACCTGACCTTCGTGGACCGGGCGTACGGTGCGGACGACCTGACCAGCGACCGGGTCGCCGGCCTGGTGAGGATGCTCGACGGCGACCGGCACACGCTCGTGACCCTCAGCCCTGGCGGGGAGGCCCACATGGCCATCGGAGGTGGCGCGGACACCGGACTGGTTGTCTACACCACTTCCGACAACCTGGTCTTCCACCGTCTACGCACGGGCTCCCCTCGTCCTGCGGGAACCATTTCCCTCTTTGCCGGCGGTCAGCCAGGCGACTACGACAGCCACTACGTGGCGACCATCGAGGAAGCACTCGTCGCGGCAACCCGCTATGCCGAGAGGGGCGAGTTGGCCGACGAGTTCCACTGGGACACGTCAGGGTGAACCATGGCGCATTCTCGCGAGTGCGTCGAGTACGGCGTCCAAACCGAACTCGAACTCGTCGGCGAAGTCGTAGCCGGGGCGCATGATGTGCTCGCGGGCGAGCTCGGCCAGATGGGAGTACTCGTCGTCCGGGAACGTCTCCATGATCGGCTCTGCGACGGATGCCGCGGCGTCCGGGCCCTCGAACGGCAACGCGGCCTCCTGGAGCGCGAACCCGTACACATAGCTGTCCAGCAGGGCGTAGGCGTGGGCGGTCATCACCACGGAGAACCCGGCCAGGCGCAACGTGCCGATGGTCGCGTCGTGGTGGCGCAGCGACGCCGGGCCGGGTTGGGTGCGTGACTCGAGCAGCGCGAGCGCCCAGGGGTGCCGCCGGAACACGGCACGGGCCGAGACCGCCCGCTTGCGCAGCTCCTCCCGCCAGTCGCGGCCGGGCACCGGTAGCTCGATCTCGCCGAACACCGACTCGACGATGCCGTCGAGAATTTCCTCCTTGGTGGCGACGTAGTGGTAGACGGTCATCGGTTTGACGCCGAGCTCCTGGGCAAGTGACCGGATGGTCAGCGCGTTCAGTCCACGCTCGTCGGCGACCGCGACGGCGGCACGCAGCACTCGTTCCCGACTGAGCGGCGACACAGGAACCTCCCGGGACTCTGGTGGCGTCGTACTTAGTACGGTAGCGTTTCGTACTTAGTACGACGCACCGACACTCCGGAGGAACACATGTCACCGAAAAGCATCGGGCGCGTCATGGGCGCCCTGTTCCTGCTGGCGTTCGTCGCCTACCTGACGGGCGGCGCCATGGTCGAAGCCGCCCGGCACGTCTCGACGGGCGCGCTGCTGATGCTGGTCAACTCGGCCGCCGTCGTCGGCATCGGCGTGCTCGCGTTACCCGTGCTGAGACGACACCACGAGGTCTCCGCCTACGCGTACGTGACGGGCAGGGCGATCGAGGCGGTCTCGCTGGCCGTGGGTGTCGTCTTCCTGCTCCTGCTGGTGCCGATCGCAGAGGAGCACCGATCCGCCGGGCCGGACGACACGATCTTCCCCGCACTGGGCCGGATCGCCAGGGAGGGCAACGACTACGCCTACCAGATCGCCATGATCGCCGCGGCGGTCGCGGGAGTGCTGTTCTGCCGCGTCCTGCTGCGGGCACGGCTGGTGCCGCGGTTCATGGCGATCTGGGGCCTGGTCGGCTACGTCGTCTTCCTCGCTGGGTCCATGCTCGAAGTCGTCGGCCAACCCGTCGGTCTCGTGCTGTCGATCCCGGGCGGTCTCTTCGAGGTCGGCCTCGGCCTGCTGCTCGTCGTGAAGGGATTTCCGGCTAGCTCGGCGTCACACGAAGCAGCCAGGCCTGTTCCGGCATGAGGTTCGGCAGGCGGACGCCCACCTCGCCCAGCACGCGGCCGGTGAGCACCTTCGCCGACTCGTCCACCTGGTTCAGCTGCTGTGTCTTCGGCCTGCCGCCGGGGAAGACCGGGGTCACCGTGTAGCGGCGGTCCGGGTCGAGTCCGGGCAGTCGCACCAACGGGGGCACGGTGCGCTCGGACGTCGTCAGCTGCGCGTAGCTGAACAGCGCGCCGTCCTCCGCGACGACGCCGGTGACGGACGCCGACGGGTCCGGGTGGTCGCCCCGCACCAGTTCGCCCGTGTGCAGCAACCGGCGGACCTCCTTGACGAAGGCCACCGCTTCCGCCAGTGCCGCCTGTTCTTCCGGTGACTCCGAGGCGATGTCCCACTCGATGCCGAAGTGCCCGAACAGCGCGGTGGCCACGCGGAACGACAGGTCCTGTGTCCGGCCGGTCGTGTGGCTGTGTGCCGGACCGACGTGGGCGCCGATCAGCTCCAGCGGCAGCAGCAACGCCGTCCACCGCTGAATTGTCTGGCGTTCCAGTGCGTCGTTGCAGTCGCTGGCCCAGACGCGGTCGGTACGCGCCAGGATCTCGAGGTCCGTGCGGCCGCCACCGCTGGAGCAGCTCTCGATCTCGACGTTCGGGTGGCGGGCGCGGAGTTCGTCGAACAACCGGTACGCGGCAAGCGTTTGCGCGCGGACACCGGGGTGGTCGCCGTGACCCGCGGCGATCAGGTCGCGGTTGTGGTCCCACTTGAGGAACGCGATGTCGTTGTCCCGCAACAACTCGTCCAGTCGGTCCAGAATGTACGCGAAGGCGTCCGGATTCGCGAGGTCGACGACCTGCTGCTGACGGGACGGCGGCGGGAGTGAGCCATCCCCCGGCGCCAGCACCCAGTCCGGGTGCGCGCGGTAGAGGTCCGAGTCCGGGTTCACCATCTCCGGCTCGACCCAGATGCCGAACTCCATGCCCAGGCCCGTGACGTGCTTGATCAGCGGGGTCAGGCCGGCGGGCCACACGCCCTCGTCCACATACCAGTCGCCAAGGCCCGCGGTGTCGTCCCTGCGGTGCCGGAACCAGCCGTCGTCCAGGACGAACCGTTCCACGCCGACGCGGGCCGCGACGTCCGCGAGGCCCTGCAGGCGGTTCAGGTCGTGGTCGAAGTAGACGGCCTCCCACGTGTTCAGCACGACCGGCCGCGAGCGCGTCGGATGTGTTGCGCGGGAACGCATCCACGTGTGGAACGCGGCCGAGATGCCGTCGATCCCGGTGGCCGAGTAGGCCGCGTACAGCCATGGCGACTCGTACGTCTCGCCCTGCGCCAGGATCACCTCGCCGCTGGTCAGCAACTCGCCGCCGCCGAGCACACCCCGCGCCTCGTGCACGCGTTCCGCGTAGGTCACGTGGTTTCCACTCCACGCGACGTGCACGGCCCACACCTCGCCGGTGCGGAACCCGAAACCCGCGGTCCCCGCGAGCAGCGCGAGCGTCGCGTCGTGTCCGGTGCGGCCGCGCCGGTTCTCCCGTACCCACGAACCCATGTCGAACGACCGGCGCTGCGGGTGCTTCTCCCTTGACCAGCGGCCGGTGAAGTCCAGCAGCTCGGTCGCCTGCGCGGGCACCGGAAGCGCCGTCTCGACACCGTCCACGACGTACGGTTCGGCGCCGTCGTTGCTCACCGTGTGCCGGACGCGGACCACACCGGACGTGGTCAGCTCCACCGTGGACACCACGCGGACGGTGCCGGAGTACTCGAACGTCGCCGTGGTGCCGAACTGCTTGACCGAGGTGAGCGTCAACGACGGCAACCAGTCCACACCAGACCGATGACCACGCAGGCCCGGCCGGCCCGGATAGCCGGCGCGAGCCGACGGCAGCAGCGCGATCGGCACCGGCACACCGGGCGCGTTCATCGAGACCGGTGAGACGGCGCCGTCCGCCAGGGTGACCAGGTCCCCTTCGGACAGATCACCGAGCGGTGCGCCCCAGTGAACGACTGTTGGGAGTTCGCGTGCGTCGATGACGAGGCTGACGGTGTCTGCCCGAAGGTGGACGATCATGACGCCCCCTCACCAGCTCCGTGCCGCCGAAACGCTCCGCAGGCTCCGCTCCATCGGCGGCCTCCGCAGGCTCGGTGGCGTCCTGGAAATCGATGATTCGCTCCGCAAGCTCCGCTCATCCCTTGGTTGCTCCCAGTGTTAGACCCGCACGAAGGTGACGTTGCAGCAAGAAGAAGACGATGAGCGTCGGGATGGCGACGATCACCGAGCCAGCCGACAGCAGGTTGTAGTCGGTGAAGAACTGGCCCTTGAGGTTCTGCAGCGAGCTGGTCACCGGGAACTTGTCCCCGGAGCGCATGAAGGCGACCGCCCAGAAGAAGTCGTTGTACACCCAGGTGACCTGCAGTACCGCGAGCGCGGCCAGCGCCGGCCGGCACAGCGGCAGCACGACCTGCCAGAACTGGCGGAACACCCCGGCGCCGTCGACGTACGCGGCCTCCTGCAGCTCCTTCGGGATCGTGCGCATGTAGTTGCTCAGCACGAACGTGCAGAAGCCGGTCTGGAACGCCACGTTCACCGCGATCACCGCGTAGTACGTGTCGTACAGCGTGCCGGAGTCACTGATCGAGTACGGCACCTCGACGTTGAGGAACAGCCGGAACAACGGCACCAGCAGTGCCTGCTGTGGCAGCATGTTCGCCGCGGTGAAGAACGTCAGCATCACCAGGTTGAACTTGAAGTTGAAGCGGGCCAGCACGAACGCGGCCGACGACGCGAGCAGCAGCGTCAGGATCACGGCGGGGATGGTGATGACCGCCGAGTTGAAGAAGGTCTGGCCGAAGTTGCCCTGCGCCCATGCGTTGACGTAGTTCTTCAGCGTGAAGCCGCCGACCGAGAAGTACCCGTGCGTGGACGTGAAGTTGTAGTCCCGCAACGAGTTGTAGACCGCCCAGGCGACCGGGAAGAGCCAGCCGACGGCCATCACGATCAGGAACACCTGCAGGACAACACGCGCCGGGCGCTTCTTGTTACGCCCCACTATTGCCGTCGTCATCGCCGCTCCCGCACGACCTGGATCATGTAGACCACGATGTACACCGTCGAGATCAGGATCATGATCGTGGCCAGCGCCGACCCGAACCCGATCCGGCTCGCCTCACCGATCACGTTCTGTGTCACCAAGGCGGAGATCAGTTCGAGCCCGTTCCTGCCCTTGTTGATCACCCAGACGATGTCGAACGCACGCAGCGACTCCACTACCGTGATCACCAGGACCACGAGGTTCACCGGCCGCATCACCGGAAAAACCACCTGGAAGAACGTGCGCACCTCACCGGAGCCGTCCACGGCGGCGGCCTCACGCAGCGCCGGGTCCACCGACTTCAGCCCCGCCAGGTACAGCAGCATGATGTACCCGGTGTGCCGCCAACTCGCCGCGACGAGCACGGCCCACAGGTTGACGTCCGGATCGCCGTACCAGTCCGTCTGCGTGCCGAACAGCTCGTTCAGCAGGCCCTGGTCGCGGGAGTAGATCAGCTGCCAGATGAAGGCGATCAGCGCGAGCGAAAGGACCACTGGCAGGAAGAAGATGCTCTGGTAGATCCTGGAGCCGCGAATCTCCTTGTCCAGCAACACGGCAAGGAAGATGCCCAGCAGCGTCGGCCCGAGGAAGAACACAACCAGCCAGATGAGGTTGTGCTCCATCGCCGGCGGGAACGGCGGATAGTTGTTGAAGACGTTGTCGTAGTTCTCCGCGCCGATGAAGTTGATGTCGCCGATCTTGCCGATGCCGTTCCAGTCCGTGAACGACAGCACGATGGACGCGAGCGCGGGCCCCCACACCAGCCCGGCGACGACGAGTGCCGGGATGGTGACCATCAGAACTATGACCACCTTGTCCATCGTGGACAAAGTGCGCGGATGGGTCGACCGAGGCACGCGGCGATGCTGCTTCGCTACGTGCCCCGGTCGGGTCATCACGTCAGCCACCGAAGATCGACTTCTTCTGGCTCTCGATGTTCTTGAGGAGACTGTCGATGTCGTTGGGGTTCTTGATGAACTCCTGCAGCGACGGGATCATCACCGTCGAGGCGAAGTCGGGACGGGTGTCGCGGTCGAGGAACTGCGAGATCGACTTGGCGCTGCTCACGAGCGTCTGCGCCTTCTTCTGCAGCTCCGAGTACCCGCTGGTGTCGGCGTCGTTGTGCGTGCCGATGTTGTTCGGGTCGGACTTGAGGTAGGTGTCCTCGGCCTTCGCCGTGCCCAGGTACTTGAGCAGGTCCTTGGCGCCGGACTCGTTGCGTGGCCGCGCCGCCATCATGAACCCGTCGATGGGCGCCTCGACCGCGTCGGCGCCGACGTTCGAGTCGATCTCCGGGAACGGGAAGAAGTCCAGGTCGTCGCGGTCCGCGCCCTCCGGGAACTGCTGGCCGACGAACAGGCCGAGCAGGTACATCCCGGACTCCTTGTTGAGGAGCGACTGCGCCGCCTCCTGCCACGTCCGGCCGAGCGAGTCCGCCTGGTGGAAAGGCAGCAGACCCTTCCAGGTGTCGAAGACGGTCTTGACCTTGCTCGAGTCCCATGCCTCTTCGCCGGCCATCAACTGCTTGTGGAAGTCGTAGCCGTTGATCCGCATGTTCAGGTAGTCGAACGTGCCCATCGCGGGCCAGCCGTCCGAGTCGCCGAACGCGATCGGGGCGAGGCCGTCCGCCTGCATCTTGGTGGACAGCGCGGTGAACTCGTCGAGCGTCTTGGGCGCGGTGTAACCCTTCTCCTGCCAGACGCTCTTCCGGTAGAAGACCGCCCACGGGTAGTAGTAGAGCGGCACGAAGTACTGCTTGCCGTCCGCGCCGGTGGACTGCTGCTTGAGCGCGTCGGAGAAGCCGCTGCCGATGTCGGACCACACGTCGCTGATGTCGCCGACCAGACCCTGCTCGGCGAAGAACTGCATGCGGTAACCGGCGAACCAGCCGAAGACGTCGTCCGGGCCACCCTGCAGGTAGCTGTTGATGTTCTCCTGGAACGAGTTGTGGTCGATCGTGTTGATCTTGACCGACGGCCCGGAGAACCCGCTCATGACCTGGGCGATGGCTTTCTTCGGCACCTCGTCCGACCAGTTCGAGCCGAGGGTGACCTGGTCGCCACCGCCACCGCCGCCGGAACCGTCGCCGCAGGCGGCGAGGCCGGCGAGGGCGCCAGCGCCCATCATCCCCTTCAACAACGTGCGCCGCCCGATGGCGGGCACTCCGCCAGCACCGAACGAACGAGGGCTCATCATTGTGCGCCTCCTCTAGAGACCGGCGAGAACTCAACACTTGCGAACGAGACCTGACAGAATCGAAACCTTGGTCGCCGAGAGTTAGCCTGTCAAGAGGCCGTGGTACTTTCGTGACATACCGAGTTCACCCGGACGATATCTTCACTACCCTGCGTATAGATCCGATCTCTGAGCGCTGTTCAGCTGCCACTTTGGTTAGGATCCCCCGAAACATCGGATGAACACGCGCGTTACTCACAGCGCCGCGTGGATGGCCTAAACCAAGCGCTGCGATCGGAAGTAGACCAATGCCGACGTCTGGGACTGTTCGAATCAGTCGGTTTATGATTGGATCCGGCTCTGGGGTGCCCTACCGGTTTGGAGAGGCAATGCTGGCAGCGGAGAGGCAAGCCCGCATCGTGGAGGAGATCCACCGGCGGGGCGCGGTCCGCGTCATCGAGTTCGCGCAGATGCTTGGCGTCTCCGACATGACCATCCGTCGCGATCTGGACGCGCTCGCACAGCAGGGTTTGGTCGACAAGGTGCACGGCGGCGCGACCCGCGCCAGGTCGGCCAGCACCGAGGAGCCCGGGTTCGAGGCGAAGTCGTTGCAGCAGCAGCCGGAGAAGGAGGCGATCGCGAAAGCAGCGGTCGAACTGGTCTCCCCCGGCACCGCGGTCGGTTTGTCCGCCGGCACCACGACATGGGCACTCGCGCACGCGCTACGCGCGGTCGACGGGCTCACGATCGTCACGAACTCCATGCGGATCGCGGACGTGCTGCACGCGTCGCCGCGTGCCGACCAGAACGTGGTGGTGGTAGGCGGGGTGCGCACACCGTCGGACGCGCTCGTCGGCCCGATCGCGGTGTCCGCGCTGGCACAGCTGCACCTGGACATCGTCTTCCTCGGCGTGCACGGCATGGCGGAGACCGCGGGGTACACGACACCGAACCTGCTGGAGGCCGACACCGACCGCGCGCTCGTCGGCGCCGGCAGGAGACTCGTGGTGCTCGCCGACCACACGAAGTGGGGCATGGTCGGGCTGTCGACGATCGCCCGGCTCAGCGACGCGGACGTCGTGATCTCCGACGAGGGACTGCCATCGGACGGCAGGGCGGCACTGGCCGAGCACGTCGACGACGTGCGGCTGGTCAAGGTGGAGGCGGCACGATGAAGCGCACTGTCTCGAGTCTCGCGGACGGCCGGGAGATCATCTACTTCGACCACGACTCCGCGCCGCAACGCGAGCTCCACGACCCGAGGACACTCGACCCGGTGTCCACGGCGTCCCAGATGCGCCACGATCCCGTGCTCGACGAGTGGGTGATCATGGCGTCACACCGCCAGCACCGCATCTACCACCCGCCCACAACGGACTGCCCACTGTGTCCGTCCACATCAGAGCGCCACACGGAGATCCCGTCCAGCGACTACGACGTGGTGGTGTTCGAGAACCGCTTCCCTTCCCTGTCAATGAATGCCGTCGGCGACGAGGTTCCGAGCCTGCCCCCACTGGTCGAGTCCCGAGCCGGCGTCGGCCGGTGCGAGGTCGTGTGCTTCACGAGCGACCACGACGCCGCGTTCGCGACACTGAAGCCAGAACACGCACGGCTCGTGGTGGACACGTGGGCGGACCGAACCACCGCACTCGGCGAACTTCCCGGTGTGGCACAGGTGTTCCCGTTCGAGAACCGCGGCGCCGCGATCGGCGTGACGCTCGGCCACCCGCACGGCCAGATCTACGCGTACCCGTACGTCACACCGAAGAGCCGGCAGATGCTGGGCAACGCGTCCCGCTACCACGAGCGAACCGGCCGCAACCTGTTCGCCGACGTGCTGGCGGGTGAACGCGAGTCCGGCGCCAGGGTGGTGGTGTCCTCAGAGCACTGGACGGCGTTCGTGCCGGCGGCGTCGCGCTGGCCGGTGGAGGTGCAGCTGTACCCGAACCGACGCGTACTGGACATCCCGTCACTGACCGACGCCGAACGCGACGATTTTGCCGTGCTGTACCTGGACGTGCTGCAACGACTGGACGCGCTGTACGACATGCCGCTGCCGTACGTGGCGGCGTGGCACCAGGCCCCGGTGTCGGACCCGTTGCGGGACCACGCATATCTGCACCTGCAGGTGTCCTCGATCCAACGATCCGCCGACAAGCTGAAGTACCTGGCCGGCTCGGAAACCGGCATGGGCGCCTTCATCACGGACGTCCTCCCGGAGGACGTGGCAGAACGCCTACGCGCGGCCGGCTCTTAGTTGAGCAACAACGGCACAAGCTTCTCCACGACAGCGACCGAGTCCGGGGCGGACACGTACAGGTCGACGGCGACATCGTCACGCAGCCGCACGTTGACCACTGGTGGCTTGGCAGAAGCGGGCCGACCGGCAATCGTGTCCGGGTAGGTGTCCGAGGAACCAACCGCGTGCTTCGTCTCCGCGACAGCCGCCCCCTGCTCGGTCAGGACTGTGCACCTGCCCGTGTCGGACACGGAGAATTCGTTGACCACCGCGCGAAACCCGGCGTCTTCCAACAGGAACGTGCAGAGCTGAAGCGCCTGTACCGGTAGTGGTAGGTCGACGAACTGGCCGCCGCCGGACAGGAGCGTGTTGACATAGGAGACGTTGCCCTGGTCGTCCATGTCGGGCAGCGGGTCCGCCTCCTTCACGAGCAGCGGGACGATCTCGGTGAGGACACGGGTGACGACCTCGCGCTCGGATTCGGGTTGCTCGCCCGATGCCTCGACTTCCAGCGTCCGCAGGGTGAGTTTCCGCCCCGGTGGAACAGGCCGGAGGGCCTCGTCGGTGAGCGCGAGGATGAACACGACGTCACCTCGGAGTCGTTCATAAGTCGTCGCCGGCCGGCCGGCGATGGTGGTCCTGGGCTCGAACGCGTCCTCCGATTCGCGCATCTGAATCCTCAGCCGGCCCCGTTCGGTGGCGATCACACACCCGGCGTACGGGTAGTCCATGGGTGTGCGGCCGATCCGGCTGTCGAGAAGTCGCTCCCAACCTTCCTTGTCCAGCAGGTTGCACAGAATCTGTGACGCTGTCTCCGGCTGAACATAGGTGAGCGCACGACCACTGGTCATCCGAACCGGCCGGAGGCGCTGGTCGGCAAGAACGGCTTTCGTCGACGTGCTGCCCGTGGGAGGACGTTCATCTGGCGACGTGCAGGCGGCCAACACCACGAGCAGGGCGAGCACCGTGATCTTTCGCCCCAGGTTCACCGCCGCCCCGATCGCCGCGTTATCGTCCGCTCCTCGTAGGAAGCTTCCTCATCGAACTCCACCCGCCGTGGCAAGTTGGCCCGTTCCTCCTGAACGACGGGCTCTGGCAGCAGCACCGGTATGCCTCGCACGACTCTCTCGTCCCGCAGCGACTCGTACACATCACGCACTGCCGCTCTGGCACGGGCGGCCGCCTGCTGGGTGACGGCGGTGACGAGACGGGCTAGGTCCGTCGGGTCCGACCGCAGTGTCTCAGCCGAGAGCGCCAGATCGGTCAGCATTCCACCGGCGTCCACTGTGGCACGCACCGATCCATCACGTGCCGTCGCCTCACCGGTGACCTGGAGCGCTTGTTCGTTCGCGGCGCGGAGGGCCTCCTTGCGGCGTTTGGTCACGCCGTACAGGTGTTCGGCATCGGCGCTCAACTGACGGGCGCGCTCGTCGAGTTGATCGAAGCTGGGATCGTGGTCGGTCATGCTGGCCCCTGCTCTGGATAGCGGTCATGTGACTGACCGTCTGGGGTTGTGGCGCGGTCGAAAGGTCCGTCAGCTCGCTTTTGCGGTTCAGGCACGAGATCCCTGGTATCGGTGGGCACCGGATGTCCTGCTTGGGCACCGGGTGCCATGCCGAACGATTCCGGCCGGAAGTCCGGTGCCGTGACGATGTCAGGGCGGTTTGGCCGTACTTCGATCAGTTTTGCGTCAGTGATCGAATCAGCCAGTGCCCGAAAACCCTTCTCGATCCTCAGCCTCTCGATGTCGATCACATGGAGCATGCTCTCGGCGGAGTCGACAAACTGCACAATGACACCCAGTTCGTCCTCGGCCCCCGCCGCCTCGACTGCGATACTCGCGGCGCCATCAGCCATGGCCCCCGCGACCGTGCCGATCACTGCCCATACCGGGAGCCCGACTGTTGACCCGGCTACGCCAGCGGCAAAGCCCGCCACGACGCCGGCAACCGTCACGGCGACCTTCCACCCGTCCGTCTCAGCCGCGGCGATCCCGTCCAACGTCTTCTGGATCAGATCACAGACGTCCTCACGCATCCCCTTCACGAGAAGGGCGTGCGCCTGCAGAATCATCTGCAGGGTGTTGATCCGGTCGAGCATTATCTCCGTGCCGTCGTAAAGATCATTCATGTAGTCGGCGAACTGATTCGCCGCCTCCCCCAGCCAATCATCCATATCTCTTTGGATGCCACCGAAGTCCCGCTCTCTGTCCTTCGTCAACTCTTCCTTGGCGCCAGCCAGATACTCACTCATCCGCGACGCGCCATAGCCCTCACCGCAGCTGAAGAGGTTGAATGCACGCTCGATTCGCTCGTAGAGCCGCGCAGCGTCTCCGATCCCGTCGTCGTCGTGCTCGCGAAGAATCGCCTGAAGGTTCTGGCTGATGTCACTCATGCGCGCAGCCCACTCGATATCCACTGATCCCCCAGATCAAGCCTGGCCGTCGGCCTGTCGGTACCGGAGCGCTATCTCTCGTACCGCCTGCGCGGCCAGATTGACGTTCTCGTGGTTGTCCTCGAATATCTGGCGCATGAAGTCCATCGCGTAGTAACACTCGTTCCCCGGGCGCCAGAAAAGATAGAACTGGTATGGCTGCTCCGCGTTCCAGGGCCCGTCGTCGAACGACCGACCCTCGGTATCGAACGTGCGCGTTATCCACCCGACGGCCTCTTTGAGCTGGCCGTGAGCGTTCGCGATTGACTCGGCGATGGCCGGCAGCCGGTTGTTCGCTATGTCGTCCAGCCTGTCCAGCTGCACGTAGAACTGATCCGTCACTTATCCCCCTTTGCGATCAATCGCTTACGGAACGTAAGACTAGTCGAGCGCGAGGTGGGCCGAGCGCGTTTCGAGTGATACGAGCCGGCGATCAGGAGCCGCTCAATGCGGCTCGGAGTGCGCGTAGCCAGTGCGCGGTGGTCTCGCGTGCGATCGCCGTTGCGGGGCGAAGGCCTCGAAGAAGTGCCATGCGCCGGGCACGTCCTTGAGCTCCACGGGAACATCGGCACGCATCAGGCGCATTGCGTAGTCGTGGCCGTCGTCGCGCATGGGATCGAGACCGCAGGTGAGGATGTACGCCGGCGGCAAACCGGACAGATCCGTGGCTCGCGCGGGTGCGGCGTAGGGCGAGGTGTCATCACCGCGATCCGCACCGATCCCGCACGCTCAGCCTTGCGGACCAGTCCTGGCGCGCTGGCTCGCCGCCCCGAACACCCCGCCGCCGGAAACGAGGAACCCGTCGCTGCTCAAGCTGACCTTCGCCGATCTCGGTCCGCCGGAACAGGCCGCCGCGCTCGCCCGCGCGCAGCTGACCAGCACAGGAATTGGCTCGAGCAGTACAGGAAACGGCGCGCCGAACTCGACCCGTCCAGCGCCGACACGCTCGCCCGGACTCGCCTACTCGAACTCGGCATCCTGCACGAGCAGGCCTACATCGACTTCTGGACAACACTCGCCAGCCGTCATAAATGATATCTCTCAACAGATAACCATCAGTGCTTTGACCAGCACCGGAACGGTTGAGAGAGTCTGGGGCATGACACCCGGCGCAACGACGGGCGGGTCGCCCCTGGAGCAGTACGTGCGTTCGGCGGTCGCCGCGCATCGTGACGACCGGGGTGCGCTGCTGCCGATCCTGCACGACATCCAGTCCACGTTCGGCTACGTCGACCAGGCGGTCGTGCCGATACTCGCCGACGAGCTGAACCTCTCCCGCGCGGACGTGCACGGCGTGATCAGCTTCTACCACGACTTCCGCAAGGCTCCGGCCGCCGGCACGCACGTACGCGTCTGCCGCGCGGAGGCCTGTCAGGCCGCGGGCGCGGAGGAGCTCGTGACGCACGCCAGGGAACGGCTCGGCACGGACATCGGCGGCACTTCGCCGGAGCGTTCGGCCACACTCGATCAGGTTTTCTGCTTCGGCAACTGCGCACTCGGCCCCACGGTCGAGATCAACGGCAGGATCTCCGGCCGCGTCACCCCACAGCGGTTCGACGCCCTCCTCGAGAAAGCATGAGCATGCGGGCAGACTCCGACCGGCAGGTGTATACAGTATGAACGATGTGACCACCGTGTACGTCCCCCGTGACTCCGCCGCCATCTCGGTCGGCGCGGACGAGGTCGCGCTGGCCATCGCGTCCTCCTCGGCCGCCGCCGGCCGCGAGATCAACCTGGTGCGCAACGGATCCCGCGGCCTGCTGTGGCTGGAACCCCTGGTCGAGGTCGAGACCGAACGGGGCCGCGTCGCCTACGGCCCGGTCGCCCCGGACGAGGTGGACGACCTGATCCGCAACGGCATGCTCGACGGCGCCGACACCGACCACAGCCTCGGCCTCACCGAGGAGCACGAGTGGCTGCGCGACCAGAAGCGCGTCACCTTCGCCCGCGTCGGCGTGACCGACCCGCTGTCCGCACGCGACTACGAGGCACACGGCGGCATGCGCGGCCTGCGCAACGCGCTGGCGAAGACCCCGGCGCAGGTCGTCGACGAGGTCATCGAGTCCGGACTGCGTGGCCGTGGCGGCGCCGGCTTCCCAGCCGGGATCAAGTGGAAGACCGTGCTGGGCGCCGAAGCGGACGTGAAGTTCGTCTGCTGCAACGCCGACGAGGGCGACTCGGGCACGTTCGCCGACCGCATGCTGATGGAGGGCGACCCGTTCACGCTCATCGAGGGCATGACGATCGCGGCCTACGCGTCCGGGGCCACCGAGGGCTTCATCTACGTGCGCTCCGAGTACCCGGACGCCGTCGCCACGCTCCGCCGCGCGATAGAAATCGCTTATGCCCACAACTGGCTTGGCCAGTCGGTCCTCGGCAGCGGTCTGAGGTTCGACATGGACGTCCGGGTCGGCGCCGGCGCGTACATCTGCGGCGAGGAGACCTCCATGTTGGAGAGTCTCGAGGGCAAGCGCGGCATGGTCCGCGCGAAGCCGCCGATCCCCGCGCTGGAGGGTCTGTTCGGCCGCCCGACCGTGGTCAACAACGTGCTCACGCTCGGCTCGGTGCCGATGATCCTCGCCGACGGCCCCGCTCAGTACCAGGGTTTCGGCGTCGGCCGGTCCCGCGGCACGCAGGTGTTCCAGCTCGGCGGCAACGTGGCACGCGGCGGCATCGTCGAGGCACCGTTCGGCATCACCCTCGGCGAGTTGGTCAACGGCTACGGCGGCGGCACCCGCACCGGCCGGCCCGTCCGCGCCGTGCAGGTCGGCGGCCCGCTCGGCGCGTACCTGCCGACCGAGCGGTTCGACCTCAGGCTGGACTACGAGGAGTTCGCCGCCGCTGGCGCGATGGTCGGTCACGGCGGCATCGTCGTCTTCGACGACACCGTGGACATGGCGAAGATGGCCCGGTTCGCGATGGAGTTCTGCGCGGTGGAGTCGTGCGGCAAGTGCACGCCGTGCCGCGTCGGCGCGGTCCGTGGCAAGGAAACCATCGACAAGATCATCGCCGGCACGGACGTCGACGAGAACCTCGTCCTGCTCGACGACCTGTGCGAGCTGATGACCGACGGCTCGCTGTGCGCGATGGGTGGGCTGACCCCCATGCCCGTGCGCAGCGCCGTCAAGCATTTCCCGGCCGACTTCCGCCGAAGTACACCGCTGCCCATGCCAACGTTCGGAGCCACGTCATGAGCCTGCTCAAAGAACCCGACCTTGGCACGCCGGCACGCAAGGGCGACGCGACCGTCGACGTCGAGATCGACGGCCTGTCCGTGAAGGTCCCGGAGGGCACGTCGGTGATGCGTGCCGCCGCGCTCGCTGGCGTGGACGTGCCGAAGTTGTGCGCCACGGACTCGTTGGAGGCGTTCGGTTCCTGCCGCCTGTGTCTTGTTGAGATCGACGGGGTGAAGGGCACTCCGGCGTCCTGCACCACGCCGGTGCGGCCGGGGATGACCGTGAAGACCCAGACGCCGCGTCTCGAGAAGCTGCGCCGCGGCGTCATGGAACTGTACATTTCGGACCACCCGCTGGACTGCCTGACGTGCTCGGCGAACGGCGACTGCGAGCTGCAGGACATGTCCGGTGTGGTCGGTCTGCGCGAGGTCCGCTACGGCGTCGGCGAGGGTGAGAACCACCTGGACGCGCCGAAGGACACCTCCAACCCGTACTTCGACTTCGACGCGAGCAAGTGCATCGTGTGCTCGCGTTGTGTGCGTGCCTGTGACGAGGTGCAGGGCACGTTCGCGCTGACGATCGAGGGCCGTGGCTTCGACTCGAAGGTCTCCCCCGGTGGGCTGGACTTCCTCAGCTCCGAGTGCGTTTCGTGCGGCGCGTGCGTGCAGGCGTGCCCGACCGCGACGCTCGAGGAACGGTCCGTTGTGGACCTCGGCATGCCGAACCGTTCGGTGGTCACGACGTGTGCGTACTGCGGTGTCGGCTGCTCGTTCAAGGCCGAACTGAAGGGCGACGAGCTGGTCAGGATGGTGCCGTACAAGGACGGCGGCGCCAACGAGGGACACAGTTGCGTGAAGGGTCGCTTCGCCTTCGGCTACGCCACGCACCCGGACCGGCAACTCTCGCCGATGGTGCGGGAGAGGATCACCGACGAGTGGCGCCCGGTCTCGTGGGAGGAGGCCATCCAGGCGGTCGCCACGAAGATGCGGGACATCCAGAGCCGGCACGGCGTCGGCGCGATCGGCGGCATCACCTCTTCCCGCTGCACCAACGAAGAGGTGTACGTGGTGCAGAAGATGGTGCGGGCCGCGTTCGGCAACAACAACGTCGACACGTGCGCGCGGGTGTGCCACTCCCCCACCGGCTACGGTCTGAAGCAGACGTTCGGCACCTCGGCGGGCACGCAGGACTTCAAGTCCGTTGAGTCGGCGGACGTGATCATCGTGATCGGCGCCAACCCGACCGACGGGCACCCGGTGTTCGCGTCCAGGATGAAGCGCCGGCTACGCCAGGGCGCGAAACTGATCGTCATGGACCCGCGCCGGATCGACCTGGTGCGCTCACCCCACATCCAGGCGGAGTACCACCTCCCGCTCGCCCCGGGCACGAACGTCGCCATGGTGAACTCCTTCGCGCACGTGATCGTCACGGAAGGCCTGGTGGACCAGGAGTTCGTGGCCGACCGCTGCGAGGACTTCGACGAGTGGGCGTCCTTTGTGGCCCGTCCCGAGAACTCGCCGGAGTCTCTGGAGGAGATCACGGGCGTCCCGGCGGCGGACGTACGGGCGGCGGCTCGCCTGTACGCGGCGGGCCCGAACTCGGCGATCTACTACGGCCTCGGCGTCACGGAACACAGCCAGGGCTCGACAATGGTCATGGGCATGGCCAACCTGGCCATGGCGACGGGCAACATCGGCCGTGACGGGGTCGGCGTGAACCCGTTGCGAGGCCAGAACAACGTGCAGGGCTCGTGCGACATGGGCTCGTTCCCACACGAGCTGCCGGGCTACCGCCACGTGTCGGACGAGAACGTCAGGGACATCTACTCGCAGCTGTGGGGCACCCCGATCCTGCCGGAACCGGGTCTGCGCATCCCGAACATGTTCGACGCGGCGATCGACGGCTCGTTCCGGGCGCTGTACGTGCAGGGTGAGGACATCGCACAGTCCGACCCGAACACGAAGCACGTGTTCGCGGCACTGTCCGCAATGGAGCTGGTGGTCGTGCAGGACCTGTTCCTGAACGAGACCTCGAAGTTCGCGCACGTGTTCCTGCCCGGCACGTCGTTCCTGGAGAAGGACGGCACGTTCACCAACGCCGAGCGCCGCATCAACCGCGTACGCCCGGTCATGAAGCCGAAGACGGGCAAGCACGAGTGGGAGATCGTCGCGGAGATCGCGCAGGCGATGGGCTACCCGATGCACTACGACTCGACGAGCCAGATCATGGACGAGATCGCGATGACCACCCCGACGTTCGAGGGCGTGTCGTTCGAACTGCTCGACCGCGTTGGCAGCGTGCAGTGGCCGTGCAACGCGAACGCCCCGCTCGGCACGCCGATCATGCACGAGGGCGCGTTCGTCCGGGGCAAGGGCCGCTTCATGCCGACGGCTTATGTGCCCACAAAGGAACGCAGCACCCGCAAGTACCCGCTGATCCTGACGACGGGCCGGATCCTGTCGCAGTACAACGTGGGCGCCCAGACACGCCGGACCGCGAACGTCGCGTGGCACCCGGAGGACATACTGGAGATCCATCCGCACGACGCGGAGGTCCGCGGTGTCAACGACGGCGACAAGGTCACACTGGCGTCCCGGGTGGGCCAGACTTCCTTGCATGCCAAGATCTCCGACCGCATGCCGGTGGGCGTGGTGTACACGACGTTCCACCACCCGGTGACCGGCGCCAACGTGGTGACGACGGAACACTCCGACTGGGCGACGAACTGCCCTGAGTACAAGGTGACGGCGGTCCAGGTGGGTCTGGCGACCTCAGGCGCATCGTCCGAAAAGGAACAGGTGGCAGTGCCGGTGGCAGGATCATGAGCGGAGCTTGCGGAGCGAATCATCGATATCCAGGCCGGCACCTCGACCGCGGAGGGCGCCGGAGGAGCGGAGCCTGCGGAGCGTTCCGGCGCCGCGGAGCGGGCGAGGGGGCGGCATGAGCAGCGGCGTCCCCCCACATGTGCGTCTGGCGAACGAGATCGCGATCCAGTTCGCACATCTACCCCCGGCCGACGGCGCAGCCCGGGTCGCGAAACACATCCACGAGTTCTGGGAGCCGAGGATGACCAGGGCACTGCTGGCCCACGCCGACGCCGGCGGCACAGACCTGGACCCGCTGGCACTGGCCGCGACCACGCAACTCCGCCAACCGGCCTGAGACAGGAACCCGGTGCCGCCCAACGGTTGGGCGGCACCGGGCTGTGTTCAGGCGGGTGGCGGGGTCCCGTCGCCAGGTGGAACCCCGTCTCCCGGTGGAGTACCGCCGCCACCGCCACCGGCGCTGAAGCTGTCGGACGCGCCGACCGCGGTGTCCGACAGGTCCATCCCGATGGTGAAGTCCGCCTTCAGTCCCTCGTCCGTCGTCTTGGGCGAGAGCACCATCTGGTCACCGCCGGTCGCGTACCACATGTCGGTGCTGTTCGTGGTGTCCGGCGTGCCCTTGCTCGCGTACGGCTGGGTGGCCAGGTAGGCGGTTTTGAACTCCTCGGTGAAGAACAACTGTGAGGTGAACTCGTACGGGTTGCCGTCGGTGCCCGTGGTGCGGACCTTGACGTGGATGTGGATCGCCCGGCCCTGGTACCAGCCGGGCAGGATGGTGAGGAACTGCACCTTCCCGTCGCCGTTGGTCAACTGGTAGCCGCGCAGGTACTTCTTCCCGACGGTCCCCTCCGCGGCGACGTCCGAGTAGACCCCGAACGCGTCGCAGTGCCAGACGTCGACCTGCGCACCCTTGATCGGCACCGCACCGGTGCTGGCGACCGACATGATCCGCAGGTTCAGGCGGAGCGCGGTGCCGTCGACAACCGACCCGTCCGATGTGTCGACCCGGATGTCGGAGCGGTTGAGGTTCTCGTCCACGAAGTACGGACCCTCGGTCATCTCCGGTTTGACGACAATGTCGACCGTGTCGGCGTTGGTCGTCGAGGACGCGCTCGCCGCGCCGGCCACCCCGACGCCGGCGACGGTCAGCGCCATCCCCGACATGCCAAGAATGGCGAGTGCCTGCCGGCGGCCGAGCACGCGGCCTACCGGTTCGTCGTCGTCGTGCATGTGGTCTCCTCAGTTCGGGGAACAACTCCGAACGCGGACCGTAGGAACCGCAGATGTGAGAATCCGGAGGAAAACCTGTGGATGACCTTTGTGGACAGACCACCCGCGCGCCCGAGGCCGCGCGCCATGTAGGACACGCGGAACTGATCCGCGAGTCGATAGACGGCCTGGTCGGCGAGGACCAGCCACGCATCACGTAACCCACACGAACGACAGCGGACGGTAACACCCTCGGCTAATCTCCCTACGGGAGAGGAGGGCCCTAGTGACCGACCCACACAGCCTGATCGACGACCTGGACCGCCGCGCCGCCGAGGCCCTGCGACAGGCGGAGACCGCCAAAGCCGAGATAGCAGCACTGGCCGGCACGGCGACCAGCGAGGACGGCGCGGCAAACGGTAACCGTCAACGCGACGGGCGCCCTGGTCAACGTGTCGTTCGGCCGAGCAGCGGACAGCCTGCCAAAGGAACGCCTGGCCGAGGCGATCATGTCAGCGGCACGACGAGCACAGGCGACCGCCGCGAAGCGCGTCACCGAGGTGATGACCCCGCTGATAGGCACAGACAGCGAGGCCATGCGGATGCTCCGCGAGCAACTGCCCTCGCCAGATGAACCGTCCGCGCCACAGAAACACCGCCCGGTGACGGTCTACAACGAGGAGCGAGAGGCAGTAGCGCGGCCGTCCCGTCCCACACCCCGGTCCGCGACGGAGGAAAGCGACTACGACCAACGCACCGTGCTCAAGAAGGGCCGGAGGTGACCGTCGTGCCCGACGGATTCGACGTCGATCCCGACAGCCTGAACAAGCACTCGAAGGACCTCCACGACTTCGCCGAACAGATCCGGGGCGCGAGGGCAACCGCCGGCGACACGACGAGAGCGTTCGGGCTCATCGGTGTGACGTGGTCATGGGCGCTGAACAACTGGTACCACGACGCCAACGGGTTCGCCGACAGCGCAGCGAACGCCGCCGACCGAGTGGGCGACGAACTCGCCAACATGGCCCGGGAGTACGAACAGGCGAACCAGACAGCGACAAGCAACATGCAACAGATCACCGGTGACCTGTCATGAGCAACCCGATCGAAGCTCAGAATCGCGAGAACGACGGCTTCCGCAATCACGAGGGTGCCAGTTGGTTCGAGGGTGCGGGGCTGACCGGCGGTGCGGCGAACGCCATCGAGAACTGGCAACGAGGCGACGCCTCTGGTGTCCTGATCGAAGCCGCCGGAGTCGGTCTCGACTCCCTGGGAGTCATCGCCAGCCCGTGGAAGAGCTTGGGCGCCGCCGGTATCGGTTGGCTGTTGGAGCACGTCGGCTTTCTCAACGACTTCCTGTCCGCCTTGGCCGGCGATCCGGGAATGGTGGCTGACCAGGCGCAGACCTGGACCAACATCGGTGATCAGGTCACGGCCCGGGTGGAAGAGCTGCGTCAGTCGGTCAGCCGTATGGCTGCCGGGCAGCAGGGCGGTGCTGTGACGGCGTACAACAACGCGGTCGAACAGTTCGCCGCAGTGGTGGCGGACAGCGCGTTTCATGCGTACTCGGCCGCGAACGCCGCCCATGCCGCTGGGACACTCGTCGGAACGACTCGAGCTTTGTTGCGTGACTGGTTCGCCGAGTGGTCGGTTGACCGGGTGACGAAGTGGATCGCCGCGTCCGCGCTGACGCCGGTGACGTTTGGCGGCGCGCAGGCAGCGTTCATCACCGACTCCGTCATCTCCAGCGCACGGTTGGCCAGCCGTGCATCGGGCGAGCTGCGCACCCTTGCCCGGCAACTGGATGAGTTGGCTGCAGGAGCGGCTTCGTCTGGTGATGCTCTCAAGCAGGCAGCGCGGGCCCTCGACGACGCGGCGGGTGGGCAGGGAATCTCCTGGGTGACCAGGCAGATCGCCAACGCGCCGGGCATGACGAAGGCGTCCCGTTTCGCCGACGAGGGCGCGTTGGCCCGCCGGACCCAGGACCTCGGCGGCACGGCCAGGAAGCACGTCGACGACCTGGCCGACGCCCAGACGGACGTGGGTACAGCCGCCGCGCAACGCGCCACGACCGGGAAGAAGATCAGCGAACGGGGAGCACCGGGCACCCAACCCCAGAAGAACGCCGCGCACGGCCAAGCCAAGCGGCGGCACACCTCGGCACAAGCCAGGGTCGACCAGAACACCGGCGCGTTGGTGGACATCGCCCACCAAGCACAGAAGCTCGCCGACGACGTCGACCAGCTGCACAAGAAGGTGGCCGCGGACAAGATCACGGCGGCAGCGGGGCACGGGGGAACGAAGTTTGGGAAGGAATTCATCGTCCAGGGCAGTAACCAGGACCAGCGGGCCGCGAAGGCTGAGCAAGGTTACCGTGACCAACAGGCGCTGCTGAACGACGAGCAGAAGTCCGTCGAGGAACCACCTCGGGACTCACCACGGGAAACCTGGCACGTGCGTGGCACGCTCGAAGGTTGATCTTCGGAAGTCACGCGGCAGGACGTAGGTTGCGATATGCGACGCTGCCGGCGATGGTCGCCACCAGCAACGTGGCGACATCGACGCGGATGACCCCGGCGATGACGATTCCCATCCAGCCGAAGGCCAGACAACCACGCATACTGATGGCGGCGACCACCACAGTCAGGAAACAGAAGAGCGCTGTGAAGGTCTTCGCGTCGGGAAACAGTTTTCGGGCCGCTGCCAGCGCCCCTGCTCCCAGGATGATCCCCAACAGTTCGCCAACATCGCTGATGTGGCCACTGGAAACGGTGATGACGTCGATGTCCAGCCCAATCAGGGTGTTCAGTGCCCAGAGCACGACCGGTGAGGCTGAGAGGAGCGCGAGGACAGTCCACACGGGCGCCCTGGTGCGCGGGCGCCCGATGAACAGCAGTAGCACGGCGCAGACAACACCCATGGTGGGGCCGATGGTCGCCCATACGATCGGTCCGTAGAACCGGGCGTCCTGCTCTGACCCAACCGTTGCGCCAAGCGTCAGGTAGTTCGGGAGCCCGGCGACGTCCACGCCGCCGAACGCCAGTTTTCCGGCCACCCAGCCAGCGAACGCGGCAGTGGCGAGGATCAGAGCGCCGTCCCCGAGCCGTTTGCGCCGCTGGGCTCGGCGTTGGTTGGCGTCATCGGCACGCTGTTCGGCTTCCTCGGCGAGTTCGGCCCTACTTCTCGGCCTCTTCCGGATGAACCTTGGCTCGCTCGGTTCGTTATGCTTCGACGTTCGGTAGCCCGGCCAGCCATTGATGCTGTCGCGAGCCCGCCGCAACCACCCGTCCATCGCGGGCGCGGCATCGATCTGTGTGATGAGATCCGCAATCTCATCGACCTCGTCACGCGCAACGTTGTGCACTTCGGAATGCCAGCACGTGGCGACCGATCCCTTGATCATTTTCAACAGCTCTGCCGCACTCGGCCGCTTGGCAGCCGGTGCCGTACACGCCGCCACTATCCGGCGGACGGGGCCTGGAAGTGGGCGTTCGCTGGCGCTCTCCAGCAGAACACCGAGCGCGTGCACGTCGTCAGCCGGCGTGCACGCGCCCGCGGCACGGGCGGTACCGACGTCGATCAGCAGCGTGCCGGTCCCGGTGAGGCGCACGACAGCCGGGGTGAGCTCACCGTGCGCCAGCCCGTTCCCATGCAGCTTCTTGAGCGCCCGCGCCAGTCCGGTTGCCAGCCAGAGCAGGTGGTATGCCGAGAACGGACGGCGCTTGGCCAGAAACTCCCGCAGTGACGCACTGGGGACATACTCGACGGCTGCCCACGGCACCGGCGCGTCCGCGTCTCCTTCCACCACTGGTCGAACGCGGGGGTCTCGTTCTGCGAGGTCCTTCCGCAGCCGGTCGCGGAAACCGTCTCCCTCGGCGACGTGCGTGTGCACCAGCTTGATCAGAAACACGTCGGTGTCCCGCTGGCCGAGCATCACCCGCCCGGTCTCGTCCTCGCCCAGTTCCGCGAGCAGCCGAAACTGTCCTGCTGTGCGCGGGTCCTGCTCCCCCAAAGGCCGCATGAGTCACAAGGATGGCATGCGGAACGATTCGAGCGGGTGTGCCCCGCCGGCCCTAGAATGATCTTCATGTCGGGATATGGCCGGGTCGGGTGGGAGGCGGTGACCAGCGGCGAGTCGGGCGCTCTCGTCTTTCGCAGTGCCGATGGTTCCCGCTACGCCAAACACGTGCCGGCCGGACGGCAAGATCTCCTGGCGCAGGAACGGAACCGCGTCGAGTGGCTCGGTGCCACCGGTATCCCCGGCCCCACCGTGCTCGACTGGCACGCCGACGACGACGGCGCGTACCTGGTGACCAGCGCCGTGCGCGGCACGCCCGCCGACACCGTGTCGGCGTCAGCGCTCCACAAGGCATGGCCGTCCATCACGGAGGCCGTGCGCGCCTTGCACGCGCTTCCCCCGGAACAATGCCCGTTCAGCCGGGACCTGGCCCGGATGCTCGCCCTCGCCGAGGATGTCGTCGGCCGTGGCGCGGTCAACCCGGAGTTCTTGCCGGCCGAGCAGCAGGAAACGCCGCCGGAGGAGCTGCTCGCTCGGCTCGCCGCGCAGGTCGGCGAGCGGCTGGAGCAGGAAGACACCGTTGTCTGCCACGGCGATCTCTGCCTGCCCAACATCATCCTCGATCCGGACACAGTGGACTTCGCCGGTTTCGTCGACCTCGGCCGGCTCGGCACGGCGGACCGGTACGCCGACATCGCCCTACTTCTCGCCAACGCCAGGGAAACCTGGGGTGACGACACCGCCGCGGACGAGGCGTTCGCCCGCGGCTACGGCATTACGCTCGACGCCGGTCGGCAGCGGTTCTACCTTCATCTCGACCCGCTCACCTGGGGCTAGTGTTGATCTCCACGAGCACCCCGGCGGCGCGGCCGGCGGCTTCCGCGACCAGCTCGGCCACGCGTGCGTCGCCGACGAGGCGTGGGTTGCCGTTCTCCACCAAGCCGTGCGCCAGCACCGCGACCTCCGCCGCGACCGACGCGATCTCGCGGGGCACCTCCGTCGCGACCCGCATGGCCTCCTGTCGGGCGGCACCCCGGGCCGCGAGCACGGCCCGGTAGGCCTTCGCGTCGTCGGACGCCAGTTGGACCAGGCGGGCACGGAGCTCGTCGCCCGCCGTGGCCACGTCCTCCGACGCGCTGAACCGGGCCGCCATCGACACCAGTGCGGCGGCCGACGCCGCGGTCATCGCGGCCACCGCACCGCCGCCCGGAGCCGGGGTGCGTGCCGCCACCTCGTCCAAAAAGGACTTCACGACAGGCCGACGATCTCGCCGTTCGGGTCCAGGTCGATCCGGGTCGCGGCCGGGGACGCGCCGAGGCCGGGCATCGTCCGCATGTCGCCGCAGATCGGGTACACGAAACCGGCGCCCACGGACGCACGCACCTCCCGCACCGGCAGTGTCCAGCCGGTCGGGGCACCCAGCAGCTTCGGGTCTGACGAGATCGACAGGTGGGTCTTCGCCATGCAGATCGGCAGCTCGCCGAAACCGTTGCGTTCGAAGCGGTCCAGCTGCCGCCGCGCCGCCGGCGTGTACGAGACGCCGTCCGCGCCGTACACGCGCGTCGCGATCGTCTCGATCTTCTCGCGCAGCGGCGCCGACGACGGGTACAGCAGCTGGAACTCGCTCTTCTCCTCGGCGGCCTCGGCGACCGCCTCGGCCAGTTCGACCGCGCCCGCGCCGCCCTCGGAGAAGTGGTTGCTCACCGCGACCCTCGCCCCGAGCGACTCCGCGATCTCCCTGATCACCTCGTGCTCCGAGGCGAAATCACCGGGGAAGGCGTTGATCGCGACGACCGGCGAGACGCCGTGCATGCGGATGTTCTCGATCTGCTTGCGCAGGTTCGCCGCGCCGGCGTGCACGTCGTCCGGGTTCTCCGCGAGCAGCTCCGGCGGCAGCGGCTTACCGGCGACGATCTTGAACTTGCCCGAGTGCGCCTTCAACGCACGCACGGTCGCCACCAGCACCGCCGCGTCCGGCGCCTCGCCGGAGACCCGGCACTTGATGTTGAAGAACCGCTCGGCGCCCATGTCCGCGCCGAACCCGGCCTCCGTGATGAGGTAGTCGCCGGTGCGCAGCCCGATCAGGTCCGCGACCACGGACGAGTTGCCGGTCGCGATGTTCCCGAATGGTCCACAGTGGACGAGAACGGGTGTGTTCTCCAGTGTCTGCATGAGGTTCGGCTTGATCGCCTCGCGCAGGAGCACGGTCATCGCGCCGGCGGTCTCCAGTTCCTCCGCGGTGACGGGCTCACCACCCGAGGTGTAGCCGACCACGATCCGGCCCAGCCGCTCACGCAGGTCCTCGATGCCGGTGGTCAGCGCAAGCGCGGCCATCACCTCGGACGCCGCCGTGATGTCGAACCCGGTCTGCCGGGTGACCCCGTCGGCCTTGCCGCCGAGCCCGATCACGATGTTGCGCAGGGCGCGGTCGTTCATGTCGAGCACGCGACGCCAGGAGATGTCGTCGAGCCCGAGCGCGTTGCCCTGGTGGAGGTGGTTGTCGACCATCGCCGCGAGCAGGTTGTGGGCCGAGGTGACGGCGTGCATGTCGCCGGTGAGGTGCAGGTTCAGCAACTCCATCGGCACGACCTGGCTGTACCCGCCGCCCGCCGCGCCGCCCTTGATGCCGAGCGTCGGACCCATCGACGGCTGCCGGACGGCGACGGTCGCCTGCTTGCCGATGTGCTTGAAACCCTGCCCGAGCCCGACCGTCGTCGTGGTCTTCCCCTCGCCGAGCGGTGTCGGCGTGATGGCGCTGACCAGGACGTACTTGGCTCGCGGCGCGCCGGAGAGCTCCTCGACCGCCGCCAACCCGATCTTCATGACGTCCCGCCCGTACGGCTCGAGGAGGTGCGGCGGCAACCCCATGTCGCCTGCGATGTCCTCGATGGGCTTGAGCTTCGCGCCGCGCGCGATCTCCAGATCGGTCGGGAAGGCCATGAACACTCCTCGGGGTCTCCGGTGTCAGTGCCCAGTCAACCAGTTCAGCCACCTCCGGCGGCGCGGACCATCTCCCCGACGAACGTCTGGCGCCAGCTCGGCGCCAACCCCAGGTGATAGATCGCCAGGCCGGTGGCACCCACCGCCGTCAGGCGCTGGACATAGTCCGCCAGCCCCTCGTCCGCCTGCAGGACGGTCACGTACGCGTCCACCGGGCGACCGGTCGCCACCGCCGCCTCCACCACAGGGGCGCTGTTCAGCGGCCACGCCGGCACCACCAGGGCCGACACGTCCGGGCCGGTGGTCGGAGTCAGGCCGGGGGACGCGCCCGTCACCCACGGATCGGGGTGCGCGTGCAGCGTCACCGGCACCGACAGGCCGGCCAGGACCTCCGCGCGAAGCAGGTCGGTGGCCGCGTGGCGGACCGCCAGCAGCTCGTCCGCGAACGGGACGTCGCCGGACGTACGCACTGCCTCACGCAACGTGGACAGCACCCACGCCGGGTCGAGGCCGCGTGCGGACCAGGCCTGCTGGCAGGCGTCACAGCAACACACGGAAAGCCACCGCTGCGCCGTCGGGGTCCACGCGCCGTCGGTCTTCTCGTGGTGTGACAGGTGGGTGAGGCCCAGCTGCCCGCACGCCTCCAGCGACACCGCGTCGGCGCCCTCCGCCGCCTCCGCGGCCAGGGTCGCGGCGTACTCGCGGACCTCCGGCCGCGACGGGCACAGCGCGTACGGGTATCGATCGCCGAAGCAGTTCACCACCGCCACGTCCGGGAACTCCGTGCCCAGCCTGGTGTTGTGGGTCAGCACGACCCACGCCGACACCTCCAGTCCCGCCGCACGCAGGACCGCGGCCGCCTCGCCGAAGGAGTCCGGTGTGGACACCCAGTCGGGTGTGCCTGGCCGCAGGCGCCTGCGCCGCCACACGGACTCCCGCACCGGCCGGTACAGCGCCGCGTACCGTGCTTCCACGAGCTGGTGCGACGGGTGCAGCGGGGTCGCGGCACGCGTCGAGTGATAGGCGGCGGCCAGCGCCACGGTCGCCAGCCCCTCGGTGCGCGCGAGGAAACCCGGATCCCCCAACACATCCCACGGGTAGGCGTGACCGGTGAGTCGCATCAGCCGCCCAACTCCCCGGCACAGAACTCCTGACCACCGAGGTATGTGCGGTCCACTTCGGACGCTGGCGTGACATCGTCGGCGTACTTCTCCGAGTCATCCTCCGGTTCATAGCCCAGCGCACGCGCCGCGTCGAGCGAGTACACGCCGCGCGTGTTGGCCGACGCGCCCCA
Source organism: Actinophytocola sp. (assembly GCF_036378875.1). Lineage (GTDB taxonomy): Bacteria > Actinomycetota > Actinomycetes > Mycobacteriales > Pseudonocardiaceae > Actinophytocola. Next base: position 37,926 of record NZ_DASUVO010000086.1, on the reverse strand, counting down.
CACCACGTGGAAACCCTTTGTCGTGAAGGCGACCTCCAGCAGGCGGGCGCAGTCGTCCGGGGACAGCCACGTGCCGAGGTGCCGCTCCGTCAACGGCCGTTCCAGGCACGTTCCAATGCGGACACACACCACGCCCAGCCCGAACCGGTCGTGGTACAGGCTGCCCAGTGCCTCCCCCGCCACCTTGCTGACCCCGTAGAACGTGTCCGGGCGCGGGAACAGGTAGTCCGTCGCCCCGGAAACCGGGTGGAAGCCGACCGCGTGGTTGCTGCTCGCGAAGACCACGCGTGGCACACCGGCCTGGCGGGCCGCCTCCAGCACGCAGTACGTGCCGTTGATGTTGGTCTCGAGCATGTCCGCCCACGGCGCCTCGCGGCTGTGGCCGCCGAGGTGGACGATCGCGTCGACCCCGTCACAGGCAGCGAGCATGGCCTCGGGATCGGTGACCGACGCCGTGATCACCTCGACGCCCTCGCCCGGCGGCACCTCGACAACGTCCAGCAGCCGCAGCACCCGTCCCGGCCGGGCGAGTCGTGGGCGCAGCAATGTGCCCATGCCGCCGGCGGCACCGGTGATCAGGACAATCACCTTGTCGGCTCCTTCAGTCTGGTGACGAGCTGGGTCGGGTTCACGAACCGTAGCGCGATCACCAGGAGGACTGCCATTGATCCGGTGTAGATCACGGCCATCGCGTCCACCGCCTGCTGGGCGCGGATGCCCGCGGAGAACATGGCCTCGTACAGGGACACGACCAGCGTCTGGCTGCCCGGTCCAGCCGTGAGGAACGTCAGTTCGAACATGCCGACCGTGCGCACCAGCACCAGGATCGACGCGGCGAGGATGCCGGGCACGAGCAGCGGCGCGAGCACCCGGCCGAACACGGCGGTCGTCCGCGCACCGCACATCCGCGCCGCCGCCTCGATCTTCGGGTCGATCTGTTCGATGAACGGGGTCATCGTGAGGATCACGAACGGCACCGACGGCACCAGGTTCGCGAGGACCACCCCGGTGATACTGCCCGCGAGGCCGAACTTGTACAGCACGGTCGCGAGTGGAATGCCGTACGTCATGGGCGGCAACAGGATCGGCAGCAGGAACAGCACGTTCACGAGCGGTTTGCCGGGAAACCTGCGCCGTGCCAACGCGTACGCTGCCGGCACACCGATCAGCACGGACAGCACCACGACCGCGAGCGACACCTGCAACGTCACCAGGAGCACGTCGAGCAGGTTCATCTCCCGCCATGCCGTGGCATACCACGACGTGGTCAACCCGGCCGGCCACCACGTGCCGAACCACTGTGTGGAGAAGGAGTTCACCACCACCGCGACGACCATGGCGAACACATTGATCAGGAAGAACGCGACCGCACCCCACACGAGCCACTTCCCGAGGGACAACTTCATCCCTTGCCTCCCGTCGCGCCCCGGTACAAAGTGGACCGCCAGACCAGCACGAGACCGATCACCACGAGCATGACGAGTGCCATGAGCATCGCGATGGCCGAGCCGAGCGGGTAGTCGAGGTCGCGGAACGCGGCCTCGTACGCGGCGATCGACATCACCCGGGTCTCCCCCTGCGGCAGCCCGACGAGGTACGCCGACGGGAACACCGAGAACGCGAGCACGAAGGTCAGGCAGAACGTGATCGCGAGGCCAGGCGCGAGCAGCGGAAGAGTGATGTGGCGGAAGCGTTTGCGCCAGTCCGCGCCCAGCGTGGCCGCCGCCTGCTCGAGCGTCGGGTCGATGCCGGACAGGTACGACAGCGTGAGCAGGAACGCGAACGGGAACCCGCTGATGATCAGCGAGAGCAGCACGCCGGTGTAGTTGTGCACGAGACTGGCGGGCTCGTCCGCGCCGAACAGCGACAGGACCTTGTTGAACCAGCCGGTCGGGTCGAGGTAGCGGATCAGGCCCTCGGCGGTGAGCACCGTCCCGAGGGTGATCGGGAGCACGAACGCGGTGGTGAGGAACCGCTTGCCGCGGACTCGCCCGCGCATCCGGTACGCGATCGGGACCGACGCCAGCACGTTGATCAGCGCCGCGGGCAGCGCGAGTCGCAACGTGATCCAGATCGTGTCGAACAGGTAGGAGTCGGAGAAGAACTTGGCGTAGTTCGCGAACGGACCGCCGCCCTCGGTCGGCTGGAACGACAGCTGCAGTCCATAGAGGACCGGGTAGACGAACAGCACGACGACGAACAGCAGAGCAGGGACGAGCAGGAGCAGGGTCCGGTCGAGCCCACGCTCGGCAAGCCGATGCTTGAGGCTGGGCTTCTCAGGGGTGGCAACGGGCTTCTCCAGTGTCGCCGTCATGGCTCGAACACCAGGACCCGCTCGCGTGGCACGCGGAACAGCACCGAGTCGCCCGGCGCGAGCCGGCTCTCGGTTCGCACGTGAAGTGCCTCCCCGTTGGGTAGTCGGGCTTCCACCGCCTGCTCGCGGCCGTGGTACTCCACGACCTCCACCGACGCTCGCAGTGTGTTCTCGCCCTCCTCGGTCGCCACGTGGACGTCGGTCGGCCGGAACGCCGCCACCGCCGCACCGGACGAGAGCTCGTCCCGGTTCACCCCGGTCAGCGAGAACCCTTCCCCGTCAACCGAAACCGACGAGTCGGCCGAAGAGGACACCGTGACCGGCAGCAGGTTGCGGTAGCCCATGAACCCGGCGACGTACCGGTTCGCCGGGTGCGCGTACACCTCCTCCGGCGAGCCGATCTGCTGCACCAACCCGTCCCGCAACACCACGAGCCGGTCGGCGAGCGCGAGCGCCTCCTCCTGGTCGTGTGTCACGTAGACGGTGGTGAGCCCGAGCGACTGGTGCAGTCGGCGGATCTCGGTCCGCATCTCGATGCGCAACGCGGCATCCAGGTTGGACAGCGGCTCGTCCATCAGCACCAGCGGCGGTTCCAGCACGATCGCCCGCGCGATCGCCACCCGCTGCTGTTGCCCGCCCGACAGCTGCGCGGGGAACTTCCGCGCGTGGTCGGTCAACTGGACGAGACTCAGCGCCTCGTCGACCCGCCGCTCCCGCTCGGCCCTGGCGATCTTCCGCATGGACAGTCCGAACGCGACGTTGCGGCGCACGGACATGTGCGGGAACAACGCGTAGTTCTGGAACACCATGCCGAACCCACGCCGCTCGGGCGGAAGCGTGTCGATCCGCTTGCCATCCATGAGGATCTGCCCACCGGTCAGCGGGAGCAGTCCGGCGAGGCAGTTCAGCGCGGTCGACTTCCCGCACCCGGACGGGCCGAGCAGGGCGACGAACTCGCCGCCCTTGATCGTCAGGTCCAGGTCGCGCAGGGCGACGGTGTCACCGAACGCCCTGCGCACCCGATCAATGTGCAGTTCCGCAAAATTCACTGTGTCTTCCCGCTACCGATCTCCCGGTCCCACATCTGGAACGCGGCCACCTGCTGCTCCGCCGGGAGCGACGTCTCCTGCGGGTTGTCCTCGATCAGCTTGTCGAACTCCTTGGGGCGGAACTTCTCGATGACGTCCTGCGACGCCTGCGGCGCCATGTCCAGCGTCACGTCCTTGACCGCCGGGCCAGGGTAGAAGTAGCCGTTGTCGTAAGCCTTCGCCTGCTGCTCGGGCCGCAGCATCCACTTGATCAGCGCGAGGTTCGCCGACAGCACGTCCTCCGAGACGCCGCGCGGGATCACGGCGTAGTGCGCGTCGGTGACCCAGTGGAAACCCTTGAGCGTGGTGGTCTTCATGTGCTCCGGCACCGTGCCAAGCACCCGAGGGTTGATGTACCACCCCGTGGTCGAGGCGATCATGTTGGCCGTGCCGTTGGCCAGGTTGGTCATGGTCGCGGTCGTGCCAGTCGGGTAGTAGTCGATGTACTGGCCCAGTTCCTTGAGGAACGCCCACGTCTTGTCCCAGCCGTTCACCGGGTCCTTGGGATCCTTGTCCTTCAACAGGTACGGCAGTCCCATGAGGAACGTCCGACCGGGACCGGAGTTCGCCGGCACCGCGTACTGGAACTTGCCCGGGTTGGCCTTCGCCCACTCCAACAGGTCGTCGGTGGTCTTCGGCACGTCCTTGACGACGTTCGGGTCGTACTCGAGCAACGGGCCCGACGGGTAGAAGGTGACCGTGACTCCCTGCCCCTGCGCCAACTCCTGCATCTTGGCGGCGGCCGGCAGGTAGTTCTCCTCCAACTTGGGGAACTTGGACCCGAAGTCCGGCAACAGCTTCAGCACCAGCTCCTGCTCGATCACCGCCGAGAGGCCGTCGGTGCCGGTGAGCACGAGGTGCGTCTGCGACTGACCACCCTGCTGCTCGGCCTGCAGCTTGCCCGGCATCTCCGGCGCGGTCGCCTTGGTGTAGTTGACCTTGCTGACGATGTCGGGGTTCTCGGCGACGAACTCGTCGATCATGCCCTGTGTCAGCTGCAGGTTGCCGGCCACGTCGAGGATGTTCAGCTCGACCGGCTGCGACGGCTTGTCCGGCACGTTGCTGGTCTCGACCGTCGCCGGGGCCTTGGTGGTCTCCGGTGCCCCGCATGCCAGCGCGGCGACCAGCACCAACGCCAACCCGAAGGCCGACCTCGTTGTCCTGCGCATGCGTTCCCTCCGCCTTGGTGTGTTACCGCGTACCGCGCAACCGGTGGCGCAGCTGGGCTTCGTACAGGTTGGTCGGGTACACCGACTCGTCGAGCGCGTCCACGACCGAACCCACATCGCCGGTGAAGTCCTTGGGGTGGTCGGTGGGACCGGTCGTGCCGCGGACGCCGACCATGAGACTGTGCGGCGAGTGCTCCTCCAGCCGGACGCCGTGCGAGCGGCCGCCGAGCACGTCGATGTTCCAGTGGCAGAACCGGGCGCCCCAACGAGGTCCCGCGTCACCGGCACCACCCGTGAACCCGTTGTTGGTCACGGTGATCGCGGTGCGCACGCTCTCGTACGGGATCGCGCGGTGCGAGTCGAACGTGCCCTCCATGACCCCGTTCGACCACACGTTGCCGCCGGTGAACCCTTCGGTGTTGATGCCGTGGTGGATGGCACCCGCCGCGACCGGGGTGGTGGCGGCCGGGATCTCGAAGTGTTCGACCAGCATGTCGTTGGTCTGCACGCGGCAGATGAACGTGTGGTGGCGGGCGCGGCCGCCGACCCGGACACCGGTGAGCGTGAGGCCCTTCGTGGTCGTCGAGCCGAACCCGTTGTCGCTGTGCCACAGATCGATGTTCCGGGCCCAGCAGTTCAACGCCGCCTGGAAGTGCGGGCCGTTGAAACCCGGATCGGCGTGGTGCGTGGTCTGTGGGAGCTGCCGCATCTCGATGGTCAGGTCCTCGATGCCCGACTCGCTGACGGCGGGGCCGAGCGTGGCGAACCTCGGCGACCAGCCCGCACGCAGGTCGATCTTGAGTGGCTGCGCGAGCACGATGCCGTTCCGGTCGACCTTCTGTACCTGGACGGGGAACCGCAACCGCTCGAAGTTCATCCGCAGCGGCCAGTCGGTCAGTTCGGGACGCAGCCGGCGCGCGGCGGTCTCCCACGCATAGGTGGCAGTGGCGGGGATGTCACCGCAGAGGTGCGCCAGCAACGTGTTGTCGGTCGTGTTCTCCGCCAGCAGCAACACGTGCTGCCCCGCGCGGAACCTGGAGGGGTCGGAGACCGGGATACGGCGGCGGCCGCGGGGCACGTCGGCGGTGACCTCGGCGAGGTCGGTGTTGTCGAGCCAGCCTTCGTTGCCCTGGAAGTTGACCGCCTCCAGCTGCGTGCGCAGCTCGCGGGGCATGAACCAGACCATGCCGCCGGACCACGACCACTCGTTGCGTACCCCTGGTCGGTACGACTCGGTGAGCGAGCGTTCGAAGAACAGCCTCGTGCGGCCCCGGCCCGCGCCGCGGATGACCACGTTGCTGCGGTGGACCCACACGATGCCGGTCAGCCGGTACGTGCCGGGCGGGACGAAGACGGCACCGCCGCCTGCCGCGCCGACCCGCTCCACCGCCTCGTTGAAGGCGGCGGTGCAGTCGGTCACGCCGTCGCCGACCGCGCCGAAGGAGGTCACGCTCGCACGAACTCTCGGGCGCGGCAGAGGACACTCGCCGCGGCGATAGCCGGCATAGGAAACGTTGGGAATCAAGGGATGTGCGTCGGGGTTCGCGAGATAGTCCCGCCAGTGTTGACTCCACTGTGGACTTTCGGTGGCGGACGCGAGGCCACCGGTCGCGGCGAGCAGGTAACCGCTTGCCACCGTAGTTCCGGCCGAACGTAAGAATCCACGCCGATCCATGCTTGGGAGCGTAGCGGCCATGACCACCGAGGAAAAGGCTTTCCTCGGTGGTCATGGCCGAAAATTTCGGTTGTTGGCCTACCGGGACGGGCGCTGGAAGGTCGCCGGCGCGAAGCGGACGAACGCCGGCGGCATCACCTTGTCCTCACGGGTGACGATGTCCTTGACGACCTGAAACTCCGGCGCGAAGCGGTTGGCGGCCGTGTTCAGCGCGGCCGGGCTGGTGTCGGGCCAACGGTGTGTGTCAATCCGCTGTTCGAGTGTGCGTAGCGCGGTGATCTCATCTGCGGCGCTGAACGCGCAGTGGTTGCCCCGATCGGACCACAGGTGCCGGACCTGACGGTCATCGGTGTGCTCGGCGTACCAGCCGACCTGGTCGGCGACCGCGCCGCCGTCGGCCGGGTTGTGCAGTGTCACGACCGGCGCCGGGGTCGTGCCGCGCGTGACGGTGTACCGGTACATGTAGGCGACCGCTCTCGGGTCTGGCGCGATGCGCGGGGCGGCGTTCAGCGCGGCGAGGTCGGCGTCCAGGTCGGCGCCCGCCTGCCGGTAGGCCTGTCGCACGGTCTCCAGCTGACCGGAGATCGCGAGCTGGTGGCGGTAGTCGACCCTGGTGTTCCACGACGGGTTGCCGCCCGCACGCCGCTCGAGGTCGACCCGGCCGAACGGGCCGACGCCCTGCACGTATGCGGCGTCGACCCAGTCGGCCTGCGCACTGATCGTGTTCCACAAGCCGGTCGGTGCCGGGTCGTGCGCCGACATCCAGCCGGGGATGTCACCGAGCGCGGCGACGAGCGCGAGCCTGGCGAGACCCGCCTCGCTGGTGCGGGCACGCGCGATGCCGGCACTCAACGCGTCGACGCTGGCCTGCGGGTTCTGGATGCGCACCAGCTCGGCGGTGCCGTCGGTCAGCAGGGTGCGGACCGCGAAGTTGATGTCCAGCGCGACGTTCCAGGTGCCTTGCATGTCGAACTCGCCGCACTGGGCGAGCACGCCGTCGAACCGGCGCGGGTTGCGCTCGGCGAGGAGCACCGCGATGCCACCGCCCATGGACATGCCGCTGGAAATCGTGCGGCGCGGCTCCCCGACGTTGTCGGCGAACCAGTCGAGCAGCCGGATCTGGTCCTTCAAGGCGGGCTCGACGGCGAGGCCGTAGGTTCCTCGGAAGTTCGACGCGGCCAGCGCGTAGCCATGGTCGAGCAGCCAGCCCTCCGTCTGCTCGGCTGTCGACAGCGCGACGTAGCCCTCCGGGATCTCCCAGCGCTCGGGGTAGTAGCCGTGGCTGAAGAGCACGAGCGTGCCGTTCCAGTCGTCCGGCACCTTGACCAGGTACCTGGCGCCGTCGATGGTGCCCTCGTAGGTGCGCGGCTCCGTCGCCGCGGCGGCCGGTGCGGTGAGCAACGCGGTCATCAGTGTGACGAGCAGTAGCAGTCTCATGCCCGTACGTCGAAGCAGAAGCGTTCAGAAAGACAGTTGGTTTTCCCGGGGGGACCATGTCCTGGGCGGTCCGGTGGCTCCGACGTCTCCCCGGAAGTGCCCGACAAGTTCAGGAGTCGACGATGAAGTACATGCTGCTGGCCTACACCAACGTCAAGGCGTGGGAGGAGATGCTGGCCAACTGGGACCCCAACGCGCCGATGCCGCCGGAGGTCCAGGCCGCCTGCGACTTCTACGAGCAGCTGGGCAAGGAGCTGACCGAGTCCGGCGAATTCGTGGCGACCGAGGGTCTCGCGGACCCGTCCCACACCAAGACCGTGCGTAAGACGTCCGATGGCGTCGAGGCCACCGACGGGCCGTACGCCGAGGTCAAGGAGGTTCTGGTGAGCTACGCGATCGTGGACTGCGCTTCGCACGAACGTGCGATGGAGATCGCGGCGCGCGTGGTCGACGAGGTCGGGGACACAGTCGAGGTGCGGCCGATCCCGTCGGGCCCATTCTGATGACCGCGCCTCGCCCTCTCTTCGCAGGCTCCGAGAGGACGGTCGTCGGTCATCGTGTCTGATGGTTCGCTCCGCAAGCTCCGCTCACGGACCGGCATCGAGGACCTGCTGCGCACGCTCGCGCCGCAGGTCCTCGGCGCGCTCGTCCGCCGGTTCGGTGACTTCGGCGCGGCCGAGGACGCGGTGCAGGAGGCGCTGCTCGACGCGGTGCGGCAGTGGCCGGTGGAAGGGTTGCCGGAAAGCCCACGCGGGTGGCTGATCCGGGTGGCGCACCGGCGGATGACCGATCACCTGCGCAGCGAGATCGCCCGGCGGCGCCGGGAGGAGACCGCGGGCACGCGGATCCCGCGTGACCACTTCCTCTCCCCTGCCGCCGACACGCCGCCGGTCGAGGCGGACGACACGCTGACCTTGCTGTTCATGTGCTGCCACCCGGCGCTCTCGCCGTCCGCGCAGGTCCCGCTGACGCTGCGCGCGGTCGGCGGCCTGACGACGGCGGAGATCGCGAGCGCGTTCCTGGTGCCGGAAGCCACCATGGCGAAGCGGGTGACCAGGGCGAAGCAGAAGATCAAGGAGTTCGGCTTCCGCGTGCCCGCCGGACCGGACCGGCTCGGCGCGGTGCTGCACGTGCTGTACCTGATCTTCAACGAGGGCTACACGTCGACCTCGGGTGCGTCGCTGCAGCGGGTGGAGCTGGCGGTGGAGGCGATCCGGCTGACGCGTGAGCTGCACCGGCTGCTGCCGGACGACCACGAGGTCGCGGGCCTGCTGGCGCTGATGCTGCTGACCCACGCCCGACGCGCGGCCCGCACGTCCCCGTCCGGCGAGCTGGTGCCGATGGCCGCGCAGGACCGCGGTTTGTGGGACCGTGCCGCGATCGCGGAGGGTGTGTCGCTGGTGACGCACGCGCTGTCGGCGACCGACCGGTTTGGTCCGTACATGCTGCAGGCGGCGATCGCGGCCGTACACGACGAGGCCCCGAGCGACGCCGAGACGGACTGGCCACAGATCCTCGCGCTGTACCGCCTGTTGGCGGGCGTCACCGACAACCCGATGATCACCCTGAACCAGTCGGTGGCGGAGCTGAAGGTCAACGGCCCGGATGCGGCCCTGGCAGTACTGAACCAAGCAGCCGCGGACAACCGCCTGACCGGCCACTACCGCGTGGAGGCCCTACGCGCCCACCTACTGGAGGAGTCCGGCGACCGCGAAGCGGCCCGCGACCACTACCAAAGAGCAGCGAGAGCAACCCTAAGCCTCCCAGAACGCCACTACCTGCAAAAACGAGCCAAAAACCTCCAGTAACCCGCGAGCACCCAACACCAGGGCCCCGCGAGTCCAACACTCAGAACCCGCGAGTTCAACATCCAAGACTCGCGAGTCGCGCGTTCAGCCCCCGCGATTCGCGTTCGGCCCCGGTGAGTTGCGCGTTCAGCCCCTGCGAGTTGCGCTTTCGTGGCCGGCCCGACGCCGCCGGGCCGGCTGGGCGGGCTCGAGCCGAAGCGTCCGCGGGGCAACCCGGCCCTACGATCGGCATCGTTGAACTCACCGGTCTCTGCGGTTGAACTCACCGGTCTGTGCCGTTGGACACGCGGGTCCCTGCTGTTGAACACGCGAGTTCCTGGCGTTGGACACGCGCGGGGGCCGGGCCGGTGTACACGAAAACGCAACTCGCGGGGGCCGAAAGCGCGACTCGCGGGGGCCCAACGCGCGACTCGCGCGCTACCTGGGGCTTCGTGTCGGGGTGTGCCTTGAGAGGGCGGTTACTTGCCCTTTTCGGCCTTTTTTTCCTCTTTTTCGGCTTCTCGGGAGGCCTTGGCCTCTTCCTTGTCGGCCTTCTTCTCTTCCTTGGCCGCTTCCTTCTCGGCCTTCTTGTCGGACGTGGTGGTCGCCGTGTCGGTGGCTTCCGTGTCCTCTTCCGACTCCCCCGTTCCCGACTCCGGGGCGACCTCGGTCGACGTGGTCAGGGTGGTGGGGGTGGTCGTCACGCTGGGGTCGAGGGCCGGGTCGTTCACCGGGGTGCCCTTGCCCTTCGTGCCGCCCGGGCCCTGGATCGAGTCCGTCGACTGGGTCGGCTCGGCGATGACCGGAAGGGTCCGAGGGTCACCCTCGGCGAAGTTGGGGGCCGACGCGACCGTGGTCACGGCCGTTGCCGCGATGGCCGTCGCCACCGCGACCTTGGCGAACAGTGTCTTCGCGACCACCGCGCCCGCGGCGCCCGAGACAGGGGCGGCCACCACCGGGACGTACGCCGCGGCGAAGGCCGCGCCCAGCAGCAACGGCGCCACCGAGGCACGCAACTCCTGGTTCACGCGGGTCAGCGTTTCGGCGCGGGCCTGGCAGTCCGCGCAGACGGCCAGGTGCCGGCTGATCTTGCGGCCGAGCGGGACCGGCACGCTGCGACGCACCCAACCGGCCAGCTTGGACACCGTCGCCTGGCACTCCCGGCCGTCGACGTCGCGCAGGTGTGCACGCAGGTACGCCTGCCGCAGCCCCTCCCGCGCGCGGTAGGCCAGCGCCGCCACGCCGTTCGCCGACATGCCGAGCAGCGGGGCGATCTCGGCGGGGGACTCCTCCTCCACCTCGGTGTGCCACAGCACGGTGCGCCACCGCTCCGGGAGGCTCGCGAACGCCGTCGCGGCGGTGCTCGCGTTCCAGCGGTTCTCCACCGGGTCGCCGCCGGGGTTCGGCAGGTACGTCTCCGGCACGTCCGCATACAGCGACACCGACGCCCCTCGCGACCCGCTGATCGCGGCGTTACGCATGGTGACCAACAGGTACGCGCGGAACTCCTCGTTCGGACCCCGGCCGTCGCGCAGCACGCGCAGGACGCGCGTGAACGCGTCGGCGACCAGGTCTTCCCGTTCCGCGGCGGTGTTGGACAGGCAGGACGCGGCTCGTTTCGCGGCGTGCAGATGCCGCTCGTACAGCACGCCGTACGCCTCCGAGTCGCCGCCGCGCACGGCGGCGATCAGTTCGGCGTCGGACTTCCGGTCGAGGTCGAGGCTCACCGCTACTTACCTACTCCGTTGTGGACTTTTCGGTCAACGCCAGTCGACGACTTCACGCATGAGACCGGGGTGACGGCGCCGAACATACGCCGCGTACTCCGTCATGTGCTCACGCATGAGTTCTTCGGCGCGGCTCGCGTCGCCGTCGGTGACGGCCTTCGCGATCGCATCGTGGACGCTCAGCACCGCGGCGCGCCGCGACTTGGGAAACAGGGGCGGCGAGAGCCGGTCGCGGAGGATGTCGGTGAGCGACTGCGCGAACAGCGTCATCACCGGGTTGCCCGACATCGCGGCCACGAGCCGGTGGAACTCGTCCGCGTCCCGCGCGTACTCGTCGTCGTCCGTACTGGACGAGCCGGCGAACCTGCCGAGCTCCGACAACAACTGCGGGTCGTGGCGCTGCGCGGCGAGCGCCGCGATCGTCGGTTCCATGATCACCCGGGCTTCGACGAGGTCGGCGAAGGTCACGCCGTCCATCTGAAAGTACAGCGTCGCCATCCGGCCGAAGTTCTCGGTATGGACCTGGTCCACCGTGGGACCGCCGCGCGGACCGGGCTTGATCGAGATCAGGCCGTGCACCTCGAGAATCCGCAGCGCCTCCCGGAGCGAGCCACGACCGACCCGGTACTCCTCCAACATCTTGGCTTCCGGTGGCAGCTGCGTGCCAGGTGCGAGTTCCTCGGCGCCGATCCGACGGACGATGTCGCGCGCAATCGCCTCTGACACCTTGTCGCTGCGTCTGACCGGCCTTCTCGGCGTCCCCGCGCCTGTTGCTGCCACTCGGACATGTTAGCGACATTCGACTGATTGTCTGCCATTTCGGTCAAGCTTTTTTCCGTGGCGGCCGGGGGAAGAATCCGCTCGTGCGCGCCAGATATTCGGCATAGCCCGGCCGGCGGTCCCGAATGGACTTCTCCAGCAGGGGTTTACCGGTGACCCGGGTCAGAAGGTACGTCATCGCCAGCGGAGCCACGACCGTTCCCAGCCCCACCCACTCATGGCACGCGAGCACAAAAAATCCCCACCAGACGCAGGCGTCGCCGAAATAGTTGGGATGGCGGGTGTACCGCCACAGCCCGGAGTCCAGCACATTCCTCCGATTGGAGGAATCGGCACTGAACCGGGCCAGCTGCGCGTCCCCGATCGCCTCGAAGCCGTAGCCGACCAGCCACAACGCGACGCCGAACGGCACGACCACCCAGGTGCCATCACCGTACTGGGCCACCTGCACGGGCAGCGACACGACCCACATGACCACGCCCTGTAAGAGGTATACCGAATACAGTGCGTAGAGGTTGGGATTTCCCGGAGCCCTCGCGAGCAGCGCCACGTAGCGCCGATCCTGCGGCTTGCCCCGGTTGCGCCGCCAGATGTGCCACGCGAGCCGCAGCCCCCACACCGCGGTAAGCGTCGTGACCAGAATTCGCCGCCACGCCGCCACGCCGCCACGCCGGCCCGTCCGCGATCACCGAGGTCACCCCGGCGATCAGCACGAAACCCAGGCCCCACACCACATCCACGCCTGGTTTGCCACCGGCGCCGGTACGGATTGGACCCATCCGCGGACTGGTCGGCGCCGAACAACGGGCATGACCTCTGAGACAGTGGCGGTGGTCGGCGCCGGCGTTGCCGGACTCACCGCCGCGTACCTCCTGCAGCGCCGCTACGAGGTGCACCTGTTCGAGGCGGCACCCCGCCTCGGTGGGCACGCGCACACCCACGACGTGCCGGGCACCACCGGCTCGGTCGCGGTCGACAGCGGGTTCATCGTCCACAACGAGCGCACCTACCCGAACCTGCTGCGGCTGTTCGCCGAGCTCGGCGTCGCCACTCAGGACTCGGAGATGTCGATGAGCGTGCGTTGTCTCGGCTGCGGGCTGGAGTACGCGGGCGCACGCCGGCTGCCCGGGCTGTTCCCGCGCGCCGGCTACCTGTTCCGGGGCCGCTACCTGCGCCTGCTCGGCGAGATCCCGCAGTTCCACCGGCGGGCGCGCCGGATGCTGCTTGCCGGCGGGGACGACGTGACGCTGGGCGAGTTCGCCGCCGACTACTCCCGTTACTTCACCGAGCACTTCCTGCTGCCGATGGTGTCCGCGGTCTGGTCGGCTCCGGAGGAGGTCAGCCGTGCCTACCCGGTGCGTTACCTGTTCGAGTTCCTTGCCCACCACGGGTTGCTGTCGGTGGGCGGGTCGCCGACCTGGCGGACTGTCGTGGGCGGGTCCCGCGAGTACGTCGAACGTGCGGCGAAGGGGCTGACCGCCGTGCACGCCGGCACACCGGTGTGGTCGGTCCTCCGGCGAACCGGCGGGGTCGAGGTGCGTGACGACGCCGACGAGGTGCACACCGTCGACCGGGTCGTGCTGGCCACGCACGCCGACCAGGCGCTGGCCCTGCTCGCCGACCCGACGCCGAAGGAGAAGCGGGTGCTGGGCGCGTTCTCCTACTCCCGCAACGAGACCTGGCTGCACACCGACACCTCGCTCCTGCCGGCGGCACGCGGCGCCCGCGCGTCGTGGAACTACCTCAAGCCGGCCTGCGCCGGCACGGACCGGGTGCTGGTCAGCTACGACATGAACCGGCTGATGCGGCTGCCCGGGCCAACGCCGTACGTGGTGACGCTGAACGCGACCGACCGGGTCGCCCCGGCGAAGGTGCTCGCGACGATGACCTACGAGCACCCGGTGTACACAACGGAATCCATTGCGGCACAACGGGAGTTGTCCGGTCTGAACACGGCGCGCACGGCGTTCGCCGGCGCATACCACGGATGGGGCTTCCACGAGGACGGCTGTGCGTCCGGAGTGCGCGCGGCGGCGGCTTTCGGAGTGGAGTGGTGATCCTTTACACCGCGCGGTTGACACATGTCCGCCATCAAATTGTGGTCCGCCGTTTCACTCACCGCGTACGGCTGTGGCTGGTTGATCTGGATCATTTGCCAAAGTCAAATTATCTGTCGTTCCGCGCGGCGGACCATCTCGGTTCGCCAAATCGTTCGATTCGCGCGAACCTGACGGCGTGGCTCGACTCGGCCGGGATTACCGCACCGGCGCGGGTGCAGATGCTGACGGCACCCAGATCATTCGGGTACGTGTTCAACCCACTCACCGTGTACTGGTGCTTCGACGCGAACGGAACGCCGTTGTGCGTGGTGGCGGAGGTGCACAACACGTACGGCGAGCGGCACTGCTACCTGCTGAAACCCGATGAACAGTGGCGGGCGGTCGTGGACAAGGAATTCTACGTTTCGCCGTTCTTCGAGGTGTCCGGGCACTACCGGATGCGGCTGCCGCCACCGGACGAGCGACTCGCGCTGACGGTCGCCCTGCGCCAGGACGGGGCGCCCGCGTTCACGGCGACCCTCGTCGGCCGCCGGCACGGCCCGGCGACGCGCGCGCTCGAGCTCGGCTACGCGTTCTCCCTGCTGCCACACCGGGTTCGCGTCCTGATCCAGCGGCACGGGGTCGCACTGTGGTTACGACGTCTGCGGGTCGTGCCGCGGGACGGTGTGCGATGACGCGCGCGTGGCTCGCCGAACGGATCTTCCGGCACGCGGTGCGGGACCTGCCGGTCACCGTGTCCTTTCCGGACGGCACATGCCTGGGCAGGGGCGGGCCGGAGATGCGGATCGTGCGGCCGGTGTCGTTCTTCCATCGGCTCGGCACACACGGCAACGTCGGCTTCGGTGAGGCCTACATGGCAGGTGACTGGGAGAGCCCGGACCTGACCGGGGTGCTGACGCCGTTCGCCGCACGGCTGACGACACTGGTGCCGGCGCCACTGCGGGCGTTGCGCCGCCTCGTGGACACCCGCCGCCCCGTCACCGAGCGCAACACGCCGGACGGCGCCCGGTCGAACATCCACCGGCACTACGACCTGTCGAACGAGCTGTTCGAGCTGTTCCTGGACGAGTCGATGACGTACTCGTCGGCGTGGTTCAGGTCGGGTGACGACCTGCACACCGCACAACTGCGCAAGATCGACGGGATCCTGGACTACGCCGGGGTGACCGCCGGCAGCCGCGTGCTGGAGATCGGCACGGGATGGGGCGCGCTCGCGATCCGCGCGGCACACCGCGGCGCGCGGGTGACCTCGCTGACGATCTCGGCCGAACAGCGGGAGTTGGCCGGTGAGCGGGTGGCGGCGGCCGGGGTCGCGGACCGCGTGTCGATCGAACTGGAGGACTACCGCTCGGCGACGGGCACGTACGACGCGGTGGTGTCGGTCGAGATGGTCGAGGCGGTCGGCGAGGAGTTCTGGCCGGAGTACTTCGCGACGCTCGCGCGGACGCTGGCGCCGGGCGGGCGGGTCGGCCTGCAGGCGATCACCATGCCGCACGGTCAGCTGCTCGCGACCCGGCACACGCACAACTGGATCCAGAAGTACATTTTTCCCGGCGGGCTCCTGCTGTCCGTGCCCGTGATCGAGGAGCAGGCGGCGCGTGCGGGCCTCGTGATCGGCAGGAGGCGAAGCCTGGGCGCGCACTACGCGCGGACCCTGTCGCTGTGGCGGTCCGGGTTCCTGGCGGCGTGGGACGAGGTCACGTCGCTCGGATTCGACCCGGTGTTCGAGCGGATGTGGGAGTTTTACCTGGCGTACGCGGAAGCGGGGTTCCGTTCCCAGTATTTGGACGTGTGGCAATTCGGCTTACGCTCAGCCGCGTGAGCACTCGTACCCTCGGCCGGCTGACCGTGTCGACGCTGCGGGACGCGCGCGGGCCGTTCATGTCGTGGGAGACGGCGTTCCCCGCGGCGACCCCGCGGGACTGGGCGCTGGCGCGGGCGCGTGACCCGCGTGCGTTCGGCCCGGATGGCCGGTGGATGCTCGACTTCCGCGCGTTCGCCATCCGGTCCGAGTCGGAGGTGACGCTGGTGGACGTCGGCGTCGGCGCGGTCGGCGCGCCTGCGGAGGGGTGGGCGCCGGTGCCGGGCGCACTGCCCGCGGTGCTGTCGGCCCAGGGCATCGCGTTGTCCGATGTGGACACCGTGGTGCTAACGCACCTGCACGCGGACCACTGTGGCTGGGCGGTGACCCCGGCAGGCGAGCCGCTGTTCCCGAACGCCCGGTACGTGGTGCACCGCGACGAGATGGCGTGGGTGAACGGCGCGGTCGCGTCCTACGTGGTGAAACCGCTGCGCGCGGCCGGGGTGCTGTCGGAGGTCGGCGCGGCGACCGTGCTGACGGCGCTGCCGACGGGCGAGACGGTGACGGTGGTGCCGACGCCGGGTCACACGCCGGGTCACCAGTCGGTGATCGTCGACGGCGACGGCGCGCAGGTGATGGTGACCGGGGACGTGCTGGTGCACGCCGTGCAGCTGGTGTCGCCAGCCGTGGAGTACGTGTACGAGGAGGACCCGGCCCTGGCGAGGGCGACGCGGGAGGACCTGCTGGCCCGCGCGGCCGCGACGGGCGCGGAGCTGGCGACCCCGCACCTGACCGAACCTTTTGTCACAGTGCGATGAGCAGCAGGGCGAGCAGCCCGATGGCGACCACCGCGACCGTGAGCCCGAGCGCCGGCAGGCCGAAGTCGACGGACCGTTCCCGCTGAAGACGACGTGCGGCGCGGCGGTAGCGATCGTGCGACCAGCCGAGCACACCGACCGCCAGGACGGCGGCGGCGATCGCGGCGCCAACGGCCCAACCCGCTTCCCGCACGACGGCAAGCCGCCCGGCGAGAAGGGCACAGGCAGCGAACCCCAACGCGGTCCGCACCCAGGCGAGTGAGGTCCGCTCGTTCTGCACGCCAGGCGGCTCATCCACGCGAAACCCGAAACTGTCGGTGCCCACTGGTAGCGTGAAAACCGGGGGCCCCCCGGACGCACGAAAGGACCATTCGTGCAGGTGAGTGGCCCGTTGGTGCAGGCACACGAGCCACTGCCGCTGGTGCGATGGCCGTTCGCGCGGCGGTGGGGCGCGTCATCGTAGGTTGGCCACCACCAGCAGGATGAAGATCGCCAGTGCGGCCACCGCCACGCCGTAGGACAGCCACGGCGCCAGCCGCGGCACGGGGAGCGATTTGCGCTCACGGAGGGCCTGCTCCGCGCGCAGCCAGCGGCGGAACGCCAGCGCGCTCGTCGCCACGCCGGCCAGCACCAGCAGCGAGGCCAGCACCTGCCGCAACCCCGGCACCGCGAGCGGCGGCGCGAACGCCTCCAACCCGATCCCCGCGGCGAGCAGGGCGAGTGCGGTCCTGATCCAGGCCAGGAAGGTCCGCTCGTTCGCGAAGCTGAAGCGGGGGTCGGGGTCCGAGCCCTGCTCACGAAGCCGTGCCGGCCAGGTCATCCCGCCCACTCCCCTGCCGGCAGCCCCGCCACCCCGGGCTGGCAGGCGAACAGCGAGCCCGCGTTCGGCTGGTCAGCGAAGTCGTGCAGGCCCGTCCGTGCCGTGGTGATGTACAGGGTCGAGCCGCCGAACGCGCAGGACGTCACCCGTTGGGCCGGGACGTCGACCGTCGTGAGCAGGGTGCCGTCCGGGGTGTGGCGCCGCACGCCCCACCCGTCCCAGAGGGCGACCCACAGGCAGCCCTCCGCGTCGACGGTGAGGCCGTCCGGCCAGCCGCGGTCGATGTCGATCAGGCGGCGGCGTCTGGTGAGCGTGCCGGAGGACGGGTCGTGGTCGAACGCGTCGACACCGCCGGTCTCGGTGTCGGCGTAGTACATGGTCGTGCCGTCCGGGGACCAGCCGAGGCCGTTGGAGATCGACACGCCGGTGACCACCTGGTGCAGTGTGTGGTCCGGGTCCAGCCGGTACAGCGCGCCAGCGCCGTCGACGCCGTCCTCCCCCATCGTGCCCGCCCAGAACCGGCCCCACGGGTCGGCCTTGCCGTCGTTGAACCGGCCGCCCGGCGGGTCGGTGTCGACCTCGTGCAGGAGTGTGCGCCGGCCGCCGTCGTCGAGGCACGTGCACAGCCCGGTCCTGGTGGCGAGCACGAGACCGCCGGCCGCGCGTACCGCGACGGTGCCGACGGCCTCGCCGACCTCGAAGAACGTGTCCGTGCCCGACGCCGGGTCGAACCGGTGGACCTCGCCGCGCTCGATGTCCACCCAGCGCAGGGTCGAACTCCGCGCGTCCCACACCGGTCCCTCGCCGAGTTGTGCCTGCGCCGCGAGCACTACCTGAGCGATCACCTCCCGACCGTATCCTGGCGGGCATGCGCGTGACGATCGCGGAGGTCGCCAGACGGGCACGGGTGAGCAAGACGACCGTGTCGCGTGTGCTCAACAACAAGGGCGAGGTGGACGCGGCCACCGCGATCCGGGTACGCGAGGTCATCGCGGCGACCGGCTACACGCCGAGCGCGCGGGCGGTCGGCCTGGCGCGGGGCCGGGCGCAGACGGTCGGGATGCTGGTGCCCGGCCTGACCTGGCCGTGGATGGGCGATGTACTGCAGGGTGTCGCGGACGTGCTCGAGTCGCGGGGCTACGGGCTGCTGCTGCACACCGTGAACCGCGGCCAGGAGTCGCTGGAACGGTTCGCCCGGCACGTGTCCGCGAGCGCGTTCGACGGGTTGCTGCTGGTGGTGCCGCCCGACGCGCTGCCGTACGTCACGGGTCTGCACGAGTCCGGCCTGCCGGTCGTGATGATCGACGACCGCGGCCACCATCCCGGTTTTCCTTCCGTGGCCACGAGCAACACGGCCGGCGGCGCGGCCGCGGCCACGCACCTGCTCGCGCTGGGCCGAACCCGGCCGGTGATGGTGACCGGGCCCGCCGATTTCGGCTGTACGCACCACCGTTCCGCCGGTTTCCACTCGGTGGTCGGTGAGGTGCCGGCGGTCGAGGGCGACTTCACCCGCGACAGCGGTCAGGCCGCGATCGCTTCCCTGCTCGACGCCGGGGTGCGATTCGATGCCGTGTTCACGCAGAACGACCTGATGGCGGTCGGCGTGCTCGACGGCCTGCGTGCGGCCGGCCGTACGGTGCCGGACGACGTCGCGGTGATCGGCTTCGACGACATCGCCATCGCCGCCCACACGCGACCGGCCCTCACCACCGTGCGTCAGCCGTCCCGGGAGATGGGCGAGGCGGCCGCGACGATGCTGCTCGCACACCTCGACGGCGAACCCGCACCCGAGCAACCGCTGATACTCCCGACCTCACTGGTGATCCGCGAGAGCGCCCCGGCCCCATAACCCGCGTGTCCAACGTATTGGACCGGTGAGTTCAACAATTCGAACAAACGCGATTTGTTGAACTCAGGGGTCGAGTGTGTTGGACACGCGGGTCTCTGGTGTTGGACTCGCGGTGAAGCGGCGTAGGCGCAGGCTGTTCGTCACGACGAAGACCGAGCTTGCCGCCATGGTCAGGCCTGCCAGCATGGGGTTCAGGAGGCCGGCCGCCGCCAGGGGGATCGCGGCGACGTTGTAGGCGAAGGCCCAGAACAGGTTGCCCTTGATCACGGCCAGGGTGCGGCGGGAGAGGCGGATCGCGTCGGCGGCCGTGCGGAGGTCGCCGCGGACCAGGGTCAGGTCGCTCGCCTCGATCGCGACGTCCGTGCCCGTGCCCATGGCCAGACCCAGGTCGGCCTGCGCGAGGGCTGGTGCGTCGTTCACGCCGTCGCCCACCATCGCCACCACACGGCCGGACGACTGCAAACGCTTGATCGCCTCGACCTTGCCGGCCGGCAGCACCCCGGCGATCACCTCGTCGACGCCCACGTCGGCCGCCACCGAACGGGCCACCGCCTCGTTGTCACCGGTCAGCATGATCGGGGTCAGGCCCAGCGCGCGGAGCCTCGTCACCGCCTCGGCACTGGTCGGCTTCACCGTGTCCGCCACCATCAACAGGCCGCGGGCCGCACCGTCCCACGCGACCGTCACGACGGTGTGGCCCGCCGCCTCCGCCTTCGACCTCGCCTCGGACAGCGACTCCGGCAGCGGCGGCAGCCACTCGTCGTCCACCACCCGGCCGGCCGCGACCTCGTGCCCTTCGACCGTGCCGCGGACGCCAAGGCCGTCCAGCGCCGCGAACGACGACACCGACGGCAACGCGCCCAGCCGGTCGCGGCCCGCCTCGGCGATCGCGCGGGCGATCGGGTGCGCCGAGGCGTCCTCGACCGCCGCGGCCAGGCGCAGCAACTGGTCTTCCGTCACGCCGTCGACGACCGCAGAGGACACCAACGACATCCGGCCGGTCGTCACGGTGCCGGTCTTGTCCAGCACCACCGTGTCCACTCGCCGCGTCGACTCCAGGACCTCCGGCCCCTTGATCAGGATGCCCAGCTGCGCGCCCCGGCCCGTGCCGACCAGCAACGCTGTCGGGGTCGCCAAACCGAGCGCGCACGGGCACGCGATGATCAGCACGGCCACCGCCGCGGTGAAGGCCGCCGACGGCGTCGCGCCCGCACCGAGCCAGAAGCCCAGCGTGCCGAACGCCAGCACGATCACGACCGGCACGAACACCGCCGAGACCCGGTCCGCGAGCCGTTGCACCGCGGCCTTGCCGGTCTGCGCCTGTTCGACCAGCCGCGCCATCTGCGCGAGCTGCGTGTCCGCGCCGACCCGCGTGGCACGCACGACGAGCCTGCCGCCCACGTTCACGGTCGCGCCAACCACGGCGTCCCCCACCGACACCTCGACCGGCACGGACTCGCCGGTCAGCATGCTGGCGTCGACCGCGGAGGCGCCTTCCTCGACGACCCCGTCGGTCGCGATCTTCTCGCCCGGCCGCACCACGAACCGGTCGCCGACCGCGAGCCGCTCGACCGGGACCCGGGTCTCCGACCCGTCCCGCAGCACCGCGACGTCCTTGACCCCCAACGACAGCAACGCACGCAGCGCGGAGCCCGCCCGGCTCTTCGCGCGGGCCTCGAAGTACCGTCCCGCCAGGATGAACGTGGTGACCCCGGCCGCGACCTCCAGGTAGATGTTGCCCGACCCACCGGTCCGCTCAACCGTGAGCCGGAACGGATGCGACATGCCGGGAATCCCTGCGGTACCAAGGAAAAGCGCGTACAACGACCATCCGAACGCGGCGATCGTGCCCATCGAGATCAGCGTGTCCATGGTCGCCGCCCCGTGCCGCAGGTTCAGCCACGCGGCGCGGTGGAACGGCAACGCGCCCCACACGACGACCGGGGCGGCGAGCGCCAGCGACGCCCACTGCCAGTACTCGAACTGCAGCGCCGGCACCATCGCGAGCACGACCACCGGCGCGGTCAGCACCAGGCACACCAGCAGCCGGTCGCGCAGCGACCGCACCTCGGCGTCCTCAGGCTCGTCCTCGGCCTCCGGCTCCGGCTCCGGCGCCGGTACGCGTGCCGTGTAGCCGAGCTTCTCGACGGTGGCCACCAGGTCCTCGACCGGCACCGCCTCGGCGGCCCTGACCAGCGCCTTCTCGGTGGCGTAGTTGACAGTGGCCGCGACGCCGTCGATGCGGTTGAGCTTCTTCTCGATCCGCGCGGCGCACGACGCGCAGGTCATGCCACCGATGATCAGCTCGACGTCACTCATGGTCGTACGCGCGATCAGCTCACCAGTTCGTAGCCGGCCTCGTCGATCGAGGCGCGGATGGCCTCGACGTCGATGGGGGCCTCGCTGGTGACCGTGACCTGGCCGGTCTCGAGTTCGACCTGGACGTCCGTCACGCCGGGGATCTGGGAGACCTCGGAACGCACCGAGCCGACGCAGTGTCCGCAGGTCATGCCGGTGACGGTGTACGTGTTCGTAGTCATGCCCGCAATGCTACCGTACCCCCCCACCGTATTGAAGTGGACGATGAATCCGTCATACCCCGACCGTGTGCACGTAATCCACTCGACGTTGCCTACAAACTAGTGCCGTCAAGGTGATCGCGCTCACACTTTTCTCATGAGCACGCTGGAAGAAATGGGCGACTTAATTCGGGCGATGCCCGGCCCAGACGCCGGCGTCGACGAGGTCGCCGACTGGTACACCCGCAAGGCACACCTTCTCGACCGGCTGGCGCAGGACGCCGCGGGCAAGGAAGCGGTGCGCATGCACACACAGGCCGATCTCGCACGCCAGCACGCGGCCGAGCTACTTGCCCTCAACTAGAACAGAGTTGGCGGCGTCGCCGCTTCGAACGGATCACACGTGTCGAGCCGAGTGCCCACACCACAAGAAAACTGAACCGACAGTCCTGAGTGGTCAGTCAGCCGGATCGTGCGCGGCTCGTGGACGTACTCGCACCCGACGAGCTCCTCGGCGAGTTCCTTGGTGCAGTGCGCGTGGTCGTACCGGAAACCGTCGCCGGTGCGACCGAACCAACTGTGCTCGACCCGGTCCGGGTTGAGGTGACGGTAGGCGTCGACGAGCCCGTGTTTGTCCGTGAGACAACGGTAGAAGTCGTACTCGAACCACCGGAACGACGGGTGCGGCGGCTCGTGGTCGGGCTCGATCACGTTGAGATCCCCGAGCACCACCGTCTGCGCGCCCGCGTCGGTGAGGCCGGGCGTGCTGAGCGCGGCGGAGAACTGGGAAAGCCAGCGCCGCTTGCGTTCCGTCCGCTCGGCCGTCGCGTCTCGCGTCGGTACGTAGGCACCCAGCACGCGAATCAGACCCATCTGGGTGGAAATCATGACACCTGTCACCCGATTGGGTAGATACGACAGGGTTTTGCCGATCGGGTCGACCTGGACCGGCACCTTGCTGACGACCATCACGCCGTACTCGGCCGGTTCCGGCTTCGGGTACAGCACCGCGTATCCGGCGCAGCGGAAGGCGTCGGCGAGGTGCTTGCAACCGTCGCTCGTCCTGGTCTCGGTCAGCACAAGGACGTCCTCGTGCCGCGTGGCGAGCCAGGCCAGCTGGCGGTGCGCACGCTCGGCTGACGGGCTGCCGATGTTGAGGGTCAGCAAGCTGAGACCGGACATGAGACGTGATGGTAGAGAGCAGTTCTTTCCGGAAGAATCCCGCCCGCCACTCACACTGGACTTACCACTATCGAGCAACGCGTGCCGTCCCCAATGGACCGTTACAGCTGTTCTGTCATCGCGAGAAGCTTCGTCACCGTGTTCCAGTTCCGGACGGTCGCCACCTCACCTTTGCGTGCGGGAAACGCGGCGAGAAGCTTCGACTTCTGTATACCGCCAGGCACCCAGAAGTAGGCCTCACGCTTGGCGAGATGGACCCGCTCCGGCTCGAACTCGGCGGGGTCCACCTCCGGCCACTTACCCGGGCCGTCGAGAAAGGACACCAGGTAACGCGACGGATCCGTGGCGACGTCCCCGAGCGGGTTCGCGTCGACGACGGCACGCAACTCCGCCGCGGTCCGCAGCACGCAGTCGACGTGGAAGCCGGCCCCCTTGGCGAGCGCCGCCTCCATCTCCTTGCGCACCGTGCTCGGCCGCTTGCTCGTGCGGAACACCACGTTTCCGCTCTGCAGCAACGTGCGCACGTCCTCGTACCCCAGCTCGGTCAGCCACGCCCGCAGGTCGGCCATCGCGACACGCCGTTTCGAGGCGAGGTTGATGCCGCGCAACAGTCCCACGTGTATCACGGGGGAACCCTAAGGGTTGACCGCCAGGAACACGAACGCGGCGAGCAGCACCAGGTGCACGCCACCCTGGAGGCGGGTGGCCCGTCCCGGGACGACGGTCAGCACGCTCACGACGACCGTCAACGCGAACAGCACCAGCTGGGTCGCGCCGAGGCCGAGCACGAGTGGCCCGTCGAGCCAGGTGGACGCCAGCGCGATGGTGGGAATCGTGAGGCCGATGCTGGCCATGGCCGAACCGTAGGCGAGGTTGAGGCTGGTCTGGATGCGACCGCGGGCGGCGGCCCGGACGGCGGCGAGGGTCTCCGGCAGCAGCACCAGCACGGCGATGACGACACCGACGAACGAGGGCGGGAACCCGACCGCCGCGACCGCGTCCTCGATGGCCGGCGACTCGACCTTGGCCAGCCCGACCACGACGACCAGCGACACGAGCAGCATGCCGAGGCTGATAAGCGCGGCGCGTGTGGTGGGCGGCGGCGCGTGGTCGTCCTCGCTCTCCTCGGTCTGTGCCACGGGCAGGAAGAAGTCGCGGTGCCGCACGGTCTGTGTGAGGACGAAGGTCACGTAGAGCGTGAGGGACGCCAGCGCCGCGAAGGTGAGCTGCGCCGGCGAGAACTCGGGCCCTGGCTGGCTGGTGGTGAACGTGGGCAGTACGAGGCTGAGCGTGGCGAGAGTGGTCACGGTCGCGAGCGCGGCGCCGCTGCCTTCCGCGTTGAACAGGGTGACGTGGAACCGCCGCGCCCCCACGAGCAGGGCCAGCCCGACGATCCCGGTCGTGCTGAGCATGATCGCGGCGAACACGGTGTCCCGCGCCAGTGACGCGGACCCCGGCCCGCCGGAGATCATGAGCGTGACGATCAACGCCACCTCGATCACCGTCACCGCCACGGCCAGCACCAACGACCCGAACGGCTCCCCCACCCGGTGCGCGACGACCTCCGCGTGGTGCACGGCCGCGAGCACGGCACCGGCGAGCACGACGGCGACCAGGACCACGAACACCGTGCCGAGGTCACGCCCCCAGGTCAGCGCGAGCGCGAGCAGGCCGAGGACGGGCACGAGGACGGTCCAGGACAGCCAGGCGGTCCGCACGCCTCGACCCTAAGCAGCGATCGGCCCGGAGGTGGCGACCACCGGCCGGTTATGTCCGGTTGGTCACATTCCCTGGCCTCCACCGCGTCTCGACACCTGCTCGACCCGCCGCTCCTACCTTGGTGGCATGCATCTCCTGTTCCTCAGCCGGCCCGACCGGGGGCACACATACCCGACGCTGTGGCTCGCTGAGGAGCTCGGCCGCCGCGGGCACCGGGTCACGTTCGCGTCCAGCGCCGCCGGCCCGGCCAGTTCGGCTGTGCGGATCCTGACCTTCGGCCAGCATGAGCGAAGCCTGCTGGACCAACCCGCGTTCCGGTCCCGCGGCCCGGTCGACGCCGTTGTCGGCGACCCGCGCACGGTCGAGGCGGCACGCGCCACCTGGGATGTCCCGGTCGTGGTCGCCGGGACCAACCTGCCGCCGGGACACGAATGGCCTGGTGAGCAGGCGTACGAGCAGTACGTGTTCTCGCTGCCGGGCAAGCGCGGCGCGGTGCGTGACCCGTGGCGGCCCGGTGGGCGGCGCCCGGTGTTGCTGGTCGACGGGCCGTCGATCAAGCCGCTGGTCCGCGCGTTCGGCGACACCGACTGGCAGGTCGTGGTGGGCGACTCGACCCGCTTCGCTGGTCTGCCGCACGCGGACGTGTTCCTGACCGACGGCGGGCTACCCCAGGTGAGCGCCGCGCTGCGGGCCGGGGTGCCGATGGTGCTCGCACCCAGGACCGCCCAGGAGACCGGCAACGCCAGGCAGGTCGTCGACCTGGGGGTTGGCACGATCGCGACGCTGGAGGAGCTGCCCGCCGAGAACCTGCGCCGGCTGGTCGAGCACCTGCGGGTGGACGAGCCGACACTGGCCGTCGCGCGTCAGATCGGGAGACAGGTGGCGGCCATTGGCGCACGGGAGGTCGCGGCCGCCCGGATCGAGGACCTGCTCGGAGCGACCCCGCTCACACAGGCCGCGTGATCAGTCTTCTGGCACGTACCGCTTGACGGCCGTTTCGAAGTCGTCCTTCTCGTGGGCCGACACGAGTTCGTCCGCCAGGTCACGTAGCTTCGCGTTGGTGTTCTGCGACACACGTCTCAGTGCCGCGAACGCCTCCTGCGAGTCGTAGCCGAAGTGCCGCATGAGAAGGCCCTGGGCACGGCCGACGAGTGAGCGGGTACGCAGCGCGGTGCGCAACTGGTGCACGAGTTCGAGGTTGTCGTGGTAGAGCGTCGCGTTGTCGAAGACCACGCCGGCGTGGAGGGTGAGCAGGAGCACGACGTCGTAGGCGGACTCGCCGAACTGGTCGGCCGACTGGGACAGCAACGTCAGCACGGCCGAGTCGTCGCCGTTGGTGGACAGCGGCAGGCACAGGCAGCTGCGGTAGCCCGCGTTGACGAGCTGCGTGCCGAAGGACGGCCAGCGCTGGTCGGTCACCGTGTCGCTGAGCCTGCGGGGTTCCCGGAACGTCACCGCCTCGACGATCGGACCTGGCGCCAACGGATCGAACCCGAGATCGCGGCTGGACTGCGCGGTCTCCACGCCGCTGTCCGACCGGACCGTGATGAGCGCGTCGTCGCAGCCGGGGATCGTCCGCACGATCCGCTTGACGAACCGCTCGGTGGTCGCCCCGAAGTCGTCGGCGGCGACGAGGCGGGTGATCTCGGCGAGTTCGCTCGCCACGGTCAGGATGTCGTTACGCACCTACGGAGTCTGGGCGTGCCCGCAGGCGGTGGCAAGTCCGCTTGATAGGCTGGCTTCAAGCTCTTTTTCACGGTTACGAAGTCAGCCGTGTGTCCCCTCGGGTGGAGGCACCATGGCTGCGACGTGGCCGTTCGACCTGCCGTTCAAAGTTGACGTTCGGCCCCTCGGTGAGGGTGTCGTGCTGGTGTCGGTCGCCGGCGAGATCGACATCGCGACCGTCGGGCGCCTGCGGACCACGCTGACGCCCCTCTCCTCGGACGTGCGGGTACGACTGCTGGTGTGCGATCTGTCCGAAGTGTCGTTCTTCGGCTGCGGCGCGGTTTCCGTCCTGCTCGCGGCGAAGGCGGCTCTCATGACCCGAGGCGCGCGGCTGCGGATCGTCGCCGCGCGTAACGTCGTACTGCGCCCACTCAGCGTCATGGGACTGCTCGGCGAGCTGTCGGTCAGACCGGATGTCCGAAGTGCACTGGGCTAACTGGTCAGATCTCTGGCCAGCGCGGTGAAGTTCGCTGCCACCGCGGAACGGTTCCCCTTCGGCAGCGCGATCGCGAGGTCCACCAACCGGACCACCGGGCTGAGCGGCACGAACACCACCTCCGGCCGCGGCTGCGCCGCCGAGCCGGGAAGGATGCTCACTCCGCACCCGGCCGCCACCAGCCCCACGATCGTCGGCAGCTGAACGGCCTCCTGCGCGACGGTCGGCGTGAAGCCACCTCGCCGGCACAGTGCGGTGATCTCGTCGTACAGTCCGGGCCCCAGTGCTCGGGGGAACATCACGAACGGCTCGTTCGCGAGCGTGCTCACGGCGAGGCGCCGCCGGCCCGCCATGCGATGATCGCTTGGCAGCACCGCCACCAGTGGCTCGCGCGAGATCGACACCAGCTCCAGGTCGTCGGCCGGCCCGGGCAGCGGCGGGCGCAGCAGGCCGAGATCCAGCACCGCGGCCCGCAGCCGCTCGACCTGCGTGACGGTCGGCAGCACGTGGAAGCTCAACGTCACCGCCGGGTACTTCGCGCGAAACGCCCGGATGATCGCCGGCAACGGCTGGCTCACGGCCGAGCCGACCATGCCGATCGCCAGCTCACCGGTCTCGCCACGACCGGCGGCTCGTGCCCGGCGCACCGCCGTGTCCACCATGGACAGTGCGTTCCGCGCGTCGGCGACGAACGACTCGCCGGCCGGGGTCAACCGCACCGCGCGGGTGGTCCGCTCGAAGAGGGTCACGCCCAGCTCGGCCTCGAGCGCCCTCACCTGCTGGCTCAACGGCGGCTGCGCGACGCCGAGCGCGGAGGCCGCGTGCCCGAAGTGCAGGTGGTCGGCCACGGCCACCGCGGCTCGCAGGTGCCTGAGATCCATATCCTGATGCTCTCAATCGAGGCCGATTGTGTACAGAATCGTCTATCCCGGTCGGGCGGACGGCATTCTGGCGGCATGCAACGCACCGACTGGGATGTCCCTGGCGAGGAGGGAACGCTCGGAGTACGTGAGGTACAGCCGCCGGCGGCCAGGAAGCGGCCGGTGCTGCTGCTTCACGGGGCACGGGTGCCCGGCATCGCCTCGTTCGACCTGCCGGTGCCCGGCGGGTCACTGGCCGAGGACCTCGCTCGGGCCGGGCACCGCGTGCTCGTCATGGACGCTCGTGGGTACGGGCGGTCGTCGCGGCCGCCGGAGATGTTCGTGCCCGCCACGGACAACCCGCCGATCGTGCCCGGGGAGCAGGTCGTGCGGGACATCGACGCGGTGGTCCGCTGGCTGGGTGCCGAACGGGTCGACCTGGTCGGCTGGGCCACCGGCGGGCACTGGGCCGCGTGGTACGCCAGCGAGCACTCGCACCGCGTCGAGAACCTGGTGATGGTGAACAGCCTGTACGGCGCGGTCACCGGACATCCGATGCTGGAGCGGTTCGGGGACCCGGCGCGTCCCGGCCACTTCGACGACGACCGGTACGGCGCCTACCGGGAGAGCACGGCAGCCGAGTTGCTGCCGGCCTGGGACGCGAGCATTCCCGTGCCGGACAAGGCGGAGTGGCGCGACCCGCGAGTCGCGCAGTCCTATGTGGATGAAGCATTGGCGAGCGACCCGACCACGCACGACCGCGAACCGCCCAGCTTCCGCGCGCCGAACGGCGCCATGGCGGACAGTTACCACCTGGCCACCGGCCGCCAGTTGTGGGACGCCAGCCGGATCCAGGCCCGCACGCTCATCCTGCGCGGCGAGTACGACTTCTGGTCCCGCCCGGCGGACGTGACGACGCTGGCCGCCGACCTGACCCAGGCGAAGGAGGTCAGGACGGTCACCCTGACCGGCGCCACCCACCACGTGCACCTGGACCGCGAGGACAGGGGACGCGGTCGGCTGATCACCGAGATCCTGCGACACTCGGGTGACAGGATGCGCGCATGACCGACGATCAGCGCGAGCTGTTCCTGACCGACCTGTGGTCCCTGGTGGTCGACGAGGACGAACTGGTCGACGGGCAGCCGTCCTGGATCGAGTCGTTCTTCCGCGGCACGCCGGCCGGCGAGATCCCGGCCGGGCCCACGTCCGCGGCGCTGCACCGCGTCCTCGCCGCCGGCGTGGACCCCGACGACCTCACCGACGTCGTCCGGACCATGCAGCACGAGATCATCCACAACGTCTGCCAGCTGTTGGACGACCCGCGCATGCTCGGTATCCGCGGCGAGCGGCGCTGGACGCTGACCGTGGACGGCGACCCGGTCGACGAGCTGCACTCGTCGCTCGACGAGCACGATCCGAGCGGCCGGCACGGCGAGCCGCGTGGTCGTCCCGTGCCGGCTCGGCTGCCCGGCCAGCCGCTTTACGCGCGGCTGGCCGTCGCACAGGCCAGGGCCGGTGACCGGCTGGCGGCGGTCAGGACCTGGCGCGCGGCGACCGGCGACACGACAGTGGCCGCGAAGACGGCGATCAATGCCCTTCTGGGCGACGCTTCCGACTGATCTTCTGTGGCAGAGTTGGCGTCGTGGATGGTGTCATCGGACTGATCGCCGAGCGGGGCGACGACGCGCGTCAGGCGCAGATCGTGGACGTGCTGGTCGACGCGTTCGACGAGCTCATGCGGGCCGATCCGATCGCGTTCCGGCGCAAGTTCCGGAAGATGGCGTCCGCGCCGTTCGCGTTCTACCGGGGCACGGCGTGCCTGTTCTACGCGGACATGGCCGAGGACGCCGACCCGTGGGCGGACGAGCGGACCAGCCGCGTGTGGATCCAGGGCGACCTGCACGCGGAGAACTTCGGGACCTACATGGACTCGTCGGGCACGCTGGTGTTCGACGTGAACGACTTCGACGAGGCCTACCTCGGCTGTTTCACGTGGGACCTGAAGCGGCTCGCGGCGAGCGTGGCGCTGATGGCGTGGAGCAAGGCCATCTCCGACGACGACATCGCGCACCTGATCGGCACGTACCTGCGTGGCTACGTGCGGCAGGTGCGGTCGTTCGCCGAGAACCCCGGTGACGAGGGCGTTCGCCTGCGGCTGGACAGCACCGAGGGCGTGCTGCACGAGGTGCTGCTGCGGGCCCGGCTGCGGACGCGGATCGAGTTGCTCGACTCGATGACGACCGTGGACGAGTACGAGCGGCGGTTCGCGCACGGCCCGGGGGTACGGCTGCTGGAACCCGCCGAGCAGGAGGTCGTCCGCGCCGCCTTCGAGTCCTATTTGGACACCATTCCGTCCGGCAAGCGGTTCGGCGGCAACACCTACTTCGTGAAGGACATCGTCGGCCGCAGTGGTTTCGGCATCGGCTCGGCCGGGCTGCCCGCCTACACGGTGCTGGTGGAGGGCCAGACCCAGGCACTCGAGAACGACGTGCTGCTGTCGATGAAGCAGGGCAACGTGCCGGCACCGAGCCGGGTCGTCGACGAGCAGCGGATCCGGACGTACTTCCACAACGAGGGTCACCGCACGGCGGTGTCGCAGCGGGCGCTGCAGGCGCACGCGGACCCGTGGCTGGGCCACACGGCCATCGACGGCAAGGGCTTCGTGGTGAGCGAGCTGTCCCCGTACGTCAGCGACCTCGACTGGTCGGAGCTCACCGAACCGTCCGAAATGGACCCGGTGCTGGCCTACCTCGGCCGCGCGACGGCCAAGATGCACTGCGTCTCGGATTCGGACTCGGAGCAGACGCTGGTGGACTTCCAGGTCGAGGACGCGATCTCGACGGTGATCACCGACACCGACGATTTCGTCGGTTCGTTGACGACCTTCGCGATGGGTTACGCGCAGCAGACCCGCGAAGATCACCGCCTGTTCGTCGACGCGTTCCGAGGCGGCCAGATCCCCGGCGTGTAACGAACATCTGTCCGAAACGTAAAGGTCTGGACCCTTTTTCTCGGTGGGTCCGCACACGGACTTGACATCGACGGTCTACAATCCGCAACTCTGGGTATGCAAATTGCATATAAGCCGATCACCGAGACGAGAGATGATCGATCCGCCCGAGTTGATGCTCGCCACGCCGACCGATCGCCGGTTCTCCGACGACGCCTGGGTCTTCGAACGAAAGCTGGACGGCGTGCGCGCCCTGTCCATCCGTGATGGGTGGCGGCCACAACTGTGGTCCCGCAACCACAAACGGCTGGACGACACCTATCCCGAGCTCATCGAGCTGCTCGCCGCGGCGGGAGGGACCCACTTCATCACCGATGGTGAGGTCGTCCGCGACGGCGACACCGTCCAGTACCACCTGTTCGACCTGCTGTCACTCGGCGGGATCGACCTCACCGGACGGCCGTTACGTGAGCGCAAAGCCATCCTCCGCACGGCGTTCCGCTTCCGCGGCCCGCTGCGCTACGCCGAACACCGCGAAGCCGACGGCGAGGCCTACTACAAGTACGCCTGCGACCACGGCTGGGAGGGCCTCATCGCCAAGCGTGCCGACTCCCCTTACCGGGGCGGCCGGTCCGGCGACTGGCTCAAGTTCAAATGCCTGCGCGGTCAGGAGTTCGTGGTGGGCGGGTTCACCGAGCCGCAGGGTTCGCGGGCCGGGTTCGGCGCGCTGATCGTCGGCTACCACCAGGACGGCCTGCTCCGTTACGCCGGCAAGGTCGGCACCGGCTACGACCACGCGACGCTCCGCGCACTGCGGGCCCGCATGGACACGATGGCCCAGGAGGAGTCGCCGTTCGCCGACCAGGTGCCGGAGCCGACCGCGCACTGGATCCGGCCGGAGCTCGTCGTGCAGGTCGGGTTCAGCGAGTGGACCCGCGAGGGACGACTGCGCCACCCCCGGTTCGGCGGGCTACGCACGGACAAACCACCGGCCGAGGTCGTCCGCGAGTGAGGTTCGCCCAGGAGTGGCGTTTGCCCGCTTCGTACCGGCGGTATCCCCACCCACGAGGTGATATCCCGTGCGTGAGTTCCATAAGGAAGGCCCGCGTGCCGAGGGGGCGCCAGTGGTGTGGGCGGGGCGAGACGACGGCCCCGCACTGGTGGTCGTAGACCCGTCCGGCGCCGCGAAGCACAACGAACTGCCCCCGACGTGGGACCAGCTGGCGAGCCACTTCCAGATCGCCTGGTGCCGGATCCCCGCGAGCGAACGCTCACTCGAGGACGTCGAGGACGTACTCGAGACACTGACCGAACGCCGCGCCTCCGCCAACCTGGTGGCCAGCGGTGAGGCCTGCCCGGCGGCGATCGCCATCGCCCGTCAGTTCGCCGACATCGTCAGCTCGGTCCTACTCGTCGACCCGGTGGACGACGACAACACCGGCACCCTCGCCGACACCGGCATCGAGGTACGAGTCGTCGCCCGCAGCCACCACGGACCATCTGACCGCGTCGAGGCCCCGATGCCACTCGGCCACCCCGAGGTGGTCGACGGCGTCGTCTCCGCACTGGCCAGCATGAGCTGAGGCGGCCACGACGCCATCGGCACTGTCTCGAAAGACGCTTTCAGGTCGTTGAACGTCATCAGCGCGTCTTTCGAGACATCGGCGATGCCCCGAACGCGTCTTCGGGCGAATGCGCGCCGAGCGCGCAGCCTCCGGCGCCCGCGAAGCGGACCTGCCAGGCCACATCCCGCCCACGGTGTGAACACCCAACAAGATCATCGGTGGATCCGGTTGAGCGTCCCGAGGGGCACCTTCACGGCATCGCGGTTCCCGTCAGGGCAGCAGTTCGGCGACCTTCGCCTTCAGGCCTTCCTTCACCAGGTCCCACGCGTCCGGGTCACCCTTGAGCACGGCCTGGGTGACCGCCTTGAGCTGGTCGGCGGTCGCGTGTGGCGGGATCGGTGGGATGTTCGGGTCGCAGTGGACGTCGACGACCGTCGGGCGGTCGGCGCGCAGTGCGATGTCCCACGCGTCGCCGAGTTGGTCCGGCGAGGTGACCGTGATCCCGCCGAGTCCGATGGACCGCGCGAAGTCGGCGTAGGACACGTCGGGCAGCGTCTGCGACTCCTCGAACTTCGGTGCGCCGCCGAGGGCACGCAGTTCCCACGTGACCTGGTTCAGGTCGTTGTTGTGGAGCACGCAGATCACACACCGCTGGTCGGCCCACTCCTCGTGGTAGCGGCGAATGGTGATCAGCTCGGTGAGCCCGTTCATCTGCATGGCGCCGTCGCCGACGAGGGCGATCACCGGGCGGTTCGGCCACGCGAACTTCGCGCCGACCGCGTACGGCACCCCGGCCCCCATCGTGGCGAGCGTGCCGGACAGCGAGCCGCGCATGCCTTCCCGCATGCGCAGGTGCCGGGCGTACCAGTTGGCGGCCGAACCCGAGTCGGCGGTGATGATCGCATCGTCCGGCGCCCGTTCCGACAGCTCCCACGCCACCCGCATCGGGTTGACCGGGTCGGCATCGACCATGGCCTGTCGCTCCATGGACTGCCACCACGACGCCACGTCCTCCTCGATCTTCTCCCGCCAGGCGCGGTCGGTCTTGCGCCGCAGCAAGGGGATCAACGCGCGCAGGGTCTCCGCCGCGTCGCCGACGAGGTTGACCTCGGTCGGGTACCGCATGCCGATGAGCTTGCCGTCCAGGTCGATCTGCACCCCGCGGGCCGCGCCCGGCTTCGGCAGGAACTGCGAGTACGGGAAGTTGGACCCGACGATCAGCAGTGTGTCGCAGCCGGTCATCATGTCGTAGCTCGGCCGCGTACCCAATAGTCCAATCGAACCGGTCACATAGGACTCCGTGTCGGGCAGTGCGTCCTTGCCCAGCAAAGCTTTCGCGACGCCGGCACCGAGCAGGTCCGCAACGTCACGCACCTCGTCGGCCGCGCCCCGTGCGCCCTGCCCCACGAGGATCGCCACCTTCTCCCCGGCGTTCAACACCTCGGCGGCACGGACGACCTCCGGTTGGGCCGCGGTCACGACCGTCGCCGGCCGGGACGGCGGGGACGACGGCACGTGCCGGAAAGCGTGCTGCGGCGGTTCGTACGGCTCTTCCTGCAGGTCCGCCGGGATGATCAGCGCCGTTGGCGTGCGTGCCGCGTACGCCACCCGCATGGCCCGGTCCAGCGCGTTCGGCAGTTGCTCGGCCACCGTCACCTCGACCAGGTACTCGCTCGCCACGTCGGCGAACAACGCGTGCAGGTCGACTTCCTGCTGGTAGTGGCCGCCGATCGCGGTGCGTGCGGTCTGCCCGACGATGGCGACGACCGGCACGTGGTCGAGCTTCGCGTCGTAGAGACCGTTGAGCAGGTGGATGGCGCCGGGCCCCGAGGTGGCGAGGCAGACCCCGGCCCGGCCGCTGAACTTCGCGTAACCAACCGCGGCCATCGCGGCCATCTCCTCGTGCCTGGTCTGCACGAACTTCGGTCGGTTGTCCGCGCGGCCGAACGCGGTCACGATGCCGTTGATCCCGTCGCCCGGATAGGCGAACACGTGGTCGACGTCCCAGTCCCGCAACCGTGTCAGCAGGTAGTCGCCAACGGTCTCGGTCATGACTTCCCTTTCCCGTTCGCTGAATACTTTTTCGCTGGTAGGCCTACCCGCCGCATGCCATCGGCTAACCCGGGTACCCGTGGGGAGACCACGAAAGCGACAGGAAAGGAGTGACAGGAGTGACCACCATCGAGAAGTCTGTTGACGTCGAGACGCCGGTGCGGACCGCTTACAACCAGTGGACCCAGTTCGAGTCCTTCCCGAAGTTCATGGAAGGCGTGGAGCGGATCGAGCAGACGACGCCGACCAGAACGCACTGGCGTACGACGATCGGCGGTGTCACCCGTGAGTTCGACGCCGAGATCACCGAACAGAACCCGGACGAGCGGATCGCGTGGCACTCGGTGAACGGCCCGGAACACTCCGGCGTCGTGACCTTCCACCGCCTCGATGACCGGACCACCAGGGTCCACCTGCAGATGGAGTACACGCCGGAGTCGCTCACCGAGAAGGCCGGCGCCGCTCTGGGCATGGTGGGCCACCGTATCCAGGGTGACCTGAGCCGGTTCAAGGACTTCATCGAACACCGCGGCAGCGAGACCGGCGCGTGGCGGGGCGAGGTCGACCGTTCCCCGCAGCAGGGCGAACCCCGAATGGGCGACCGCGGCGGCAGCCCCTCGCAGAGCATCCCGCCGATGGGCGACCCGGACTTCGCGGGCGAACACTCGAAGTCGACCTACGCCGACGAGCCCGCCCCCGAGGGCCCTGACGAGTCCGTGCCGCGTGGGCAGTCGGGCATGGAGCCGAAGCGCAACCCGTTCTGACCGACGTTTCTTGCGGGCCGGGTCGAGCGACCCGGCCCGCCCCTCGGTCCATTCAGTACTCGTCGCGGAAGCGGAGGTCCGGGCTGCCCGCCTGCGTGGCAGGTTCAATGGTGGTTTGACTTTCCCGTCGGGGGAAACTCATCGCGCATGAGGCGCACGATCTTCGTGGTGTACCTGACCATCGTCATTGGTGGACTGTTGTTCTTCATCGCGGTCGGGGCGCTGAGCGGGGGCGGGTGACGTGAGGCGGTTTCTGCGCGACAACGGGCTAAGTCTCACGTTTGGGCTCTTGTTTCTCGGGGCACTGATCGGACAGGCCGTCGCCGGGCACGCCGACTACAACAACCAGCAGATAGCCGACGGTGCCGCCGAGGTGACGTTCTGGTCCTACGTGGTCTCGGCGAGCTTCGCCGTGGACGTCGCCGAGAACTGGCAGTCCGAGTACCTGCAGTTCTTCCTGTTCATCTTCGCGACGGTGTGGCTGGTCCAGCGCGGATCGCCGGAGTCCAAGCCGCCCAAGCGGATCGGACGGGAGTCCGACGAGGACCAGCAGGTCGGCGCGCACGCCACGGAGGACTCGCCCAGGTGGGCTCGTGCCGGCGGATGGCGTACGGCTGTGTTCTCCCAGTCGCTCGGGCTGATCATGGCCGGGCTGTTCGTGCTGTCGTGGCTCGCTCAGTCGGTCGCCGGGGTCGCCGCGTACAACGCCGAACAGATCGCCCAGTTGTCCGATCCGGTCAGCTGGCCGGAATACCTGGGTACCGCCGACTTCTGGAACCGCTCGCTGCAGAACTGGCAGTCGGAGTTCCTCGCCATCGGGTCGATGGCCGTCTTCTCCGTCTACTTGCGACAGCGCGGCTCCCCCGAGTCGAAACCCGTTGGAGCCGCGCATGTCGTCACGGACGAGTCCGGCTAGGCCCGCCCGTGCGCGGCTCGCGAGCGGCGGGCCACCGAGTCGAGCGTCACGGCCAGCGCCAGCACGAATCCTGTCACCATGAAGCGGAACGACGAGTCGAGGTCCAGCAGCGTCAGTCCACTTGAGATGGACTGGATCACCACGATGCCGAGCAGTGCCGAGAACGCGCTGCCCCGCCCGCCGAAGAGGCTGGTGCCGCCGATGACCGCTGCCGCGATCGCGTTGAGGTTGACGTCACCCGCGCCGCTGGCCTGGTTGGCGGCGGCGAGCCGGGCCGCGGCGATCAGGCCGCCGAGCGCGGCGAGCGCACTGCACAGCATGAACACGGTGGTGTACATGCGTTTCACGTTGATCCCGGCGCGGCGGGCGGCCTCCACGTTGCCACCGATCGCGAACACGGCCCGGCCCCACGCGGTGCGGGTCAGGACGTAGTGCAACACGAGCACGAGCGCCACGAAGCTGACGAACATCCAGCCGACCCCTCGGCCCTGGTTGAGATACCAGACCGCGAAGCCGAGTCCAATGAGGACGGCAACGCTGCGGGCGACCAGCAACGGCGTGGAGCGGGCGGAAAGGCCGGCGGCACGGCGTGCGCGGGCCAGCGAGTAACCGGTGAGGAAAATCCCGGCCGCGGCCGCGACGACCAGCACGTAGGACAACCAGGCCGGCACGAACGCGAGCTGCGCGAAGTGCACGAGCCCGGAGTCGAACGGCAGGTTGATGGCACCCTTGCTGCCGAGCAGCCACAGCTGCAACCCGAGGAAGGCGAGCAGCCCGGCGAGGGTGGCGACGAAGCTGGGCACGCCGAGCCGCGTGACCATCTGCGCGTACACCCAGCCGATCAGCGCGCCGCCGGCGATCGCGGCGAGGA
The DNA here is from genome assembly GCF_036378875.1 of Actinophytocola sp. Classification (GTDB taxonomy): domain Bacteria; phylum Actinomycetota; class Actinomycetes; order Mycobacteriales; family Pseudonocardiaceae; genus Actinophytocola. Next base: position 1,039 of record NZ_DASUVO010000086.1, on the reverse strand, counting down.
TCGACAGCCAGACGGGCCAGCCGCCACTGACGAACGTGACGGCCGTGAGCGCCGCCGAGAGCCCGCTCACCGAGCCGACCGAGAGGTCGATCTGCCCGATGAGCAGCACGCACACGATGCCGAGCGCGATGATCCCGACCGAGACGCTCTCCATCAGCAGGTTCACGAGGTTGGCGCTGGACAGGAAGACCGGGTTCAGTATCTGGAAGACGGTCCAGATCACGACGAGCCCGACGATGATCGGCAGCACCCCGAGGTCCCCGGACCGAACCCGGTCGGCGACGGCCGAGAGCGCGGGCCGCAGCCCTTCCCCGCGCCGAAGCCGCTCGTCAAGCAGATCCAACGCCGGCGCGGCTTTCATCTGGGTCATAACCCCCTCCAACGCGCGAGTCGCGCTTCCGGCCCCCGCGAGTCGCGCTTTCGGCCCCCGCGAGTTGCGTTTTCGTGTCCGCTGGGGTGTACCTGAAAACGTAACTCGGGGGTGCTGAACGCGAGACTCGCCGGGGCTGAACGCGAGACTCGCGCGGTCATGGGTTCTTCCTTTCGCGGGATCGGCGGGTGGCCGCGTTGTCTTTCGCGCCCGTGATCGCCGCTACCAGGTCCTCCGTGGACACCTCTGACGTGGTGAAGACGCCGTTGTTGCGGCCAAGGCGCAGTACCGCGATGCGGTCGGCGACCGCGCGCACGTCCTCCATGTTGTGGCTGATCATGATCACGCCGAGGCCTCGTTCGCGCAGGCGCTCGATCAGGTTCAGCACCTCGGCCGTCTGTTCCACGCCGAGGGCGGCCGTCGGCTCGTCCAGGATGATGACCTTGGGATCACCCAGGAGTGACCTGGCGATCGCCACCGTCTGGCGCTGGCCGCCGGACAGGCTGGAGACCTGCTGGCGCAGCGAGCGCAGGGTTCGCACGGACAGGCTGCGGAGGGTGTCGCCGGCGCGTTTCTCCATCGCCGTCTCGCTCAGCGTGATGCCCGCCTTGAGCTCGCGCCCGAGGAACATGTTGTGGACGACGTCGAGGTTGTCGCACAGCGCGAGGT